>CAYFNE010000012.1:0-77795 GCA_964344355.1 uncultured Magnetococcales bacterium | reverse complement strand
GGACTCTTTATGTTATATGGTTGTCAAGCCTGAGGCAACCGGATACCCATGTCAATAATTACGAGTCAATAGTGATAACGACATGAAATAATAATCAGTGCTGAATCGGTAAATCTGTAAACAAGACGGTGTTCCTGATTTATCCTTCTGGACCATAAACCGGAAAGATTGTGTTTAAGTCTCTCCGGATTTCCCGTTCCCTCCATTGGGGTACGCCGCATTTCCTTGATAAGGGCGTTGATCCGTTTGCTGATTCTTTTATCATTATGGGACCAAAAAAGATAATCTTCCCAGGCATTATCATGAAACTCCAGGTTTAACATTTAATCGATCAATTTCCTGCTACGAACATTCACCCCTTTTTGTACATCCTCATTGGCTTCCAGGATGCGTTCGGCGTTTATTGGCGAGCGCAGCAAATAGGCCGTTTCTTCCAATGCCGAATAGTCCGACTTCGATATGATAACAACATCCTCGCCTTTTTTTCTTTTTACCAATAGCGGCGTATGATTGTTACAGACATCATCAAAACAGCTTTTCAAAGAGTCCCTTAACAAGCTGTATGTAATCACTTGATCCATTTTCATCACCCGGATAAAATAGTCTTGATGGATGTTTCGCAAACGAGGAGCCGGCTTAATCCTTTGGAGATAAAAATGTTTAGGACATTACTTCCTCCTTGCGTGCAAAACACGAACAATCTCAACCGTATCTTTCACAACTCGATAGGCAATGATATATTGATATTTTGACGTTTTTAACTCCCGTGTGTTTGGCACCCGTCCAACTCGCCCAATTTCCGGATAGCTACGGATGTTTTCAGCAGCGTCATAAATATATTGAATAACCTCAATTGCTTTTTGTGGATTGCCTCGCGAAATATAATCTTTTTCGTGCTTTATGTTTTCCTTCGCTTTTTTCAGCCACTTAATTTTTAACATTCACGCCACATTCAACAAAAAACTGTTTCATTTCTTCATCAGACACAAACTCTCCTCTGTCAGCCTCATCAACCCCTTTTTGTATTTCCTCGGCAATCCACGCCTCATGGCCGGCCTTATCCCGTGCAAGACGTTCCCGAATCGCATCGACAACGAAATCCTGTCTCTGCTGGTCTGGAATACCGGCAAAATCTTTTTCAAGGGATTCTGGAATTTGCAATAAAATTTCCATGTTTTTTTCCCGCCATGTCCGCCAATGAACCGTTCGAGCTCATACAGGCATCTCACCCCGTCCGTTGCAACCGCTGCTCCCGTGCCCGTTCCCACAAATTGTCCGCCGCATAATCGATATTTCCCGGCCAGCCGAGCATCCAACCATCTTCCAGGATGACCACCTTGCGAAAATATTTCAGGTCTTTGATCGGCGCCAAAACCTTGAACCGCTCGATGGATGGCCAAAGGTCCACAACATTTTCGGTACCATCATCCCAAACGACATACAGACGATGGGTGTCGTCAAGCGGGGTCACATTGGCAATCTTTGGATCGTTCATCGATTCCCTCCCGCTCCGCCATGATGATTTTTTAATCGGTACCGGTACAGTGTAGCATTTTTTTCAAAATTCCGCCGTCTGTTTTTGCCATGACCTGAAGCGTGCTGATCTCAATGACTGGTCCCCGCCGACCGGGTGATTTTATTGAACACATTATATTTCCCGGACGGTTTTTTCATCGGCAACCGTTTGACCTCCTGGAGGGTTTTGGCGTCGTAGATCACCAGGGCGCCGTCGTCGTCCCAGATGCTGACCAGGGCGTGGCTGCCGGTGCGGGTGAATTCGACGTGGGCGGAGGTTTTGCCGGGGGCCGGGCGCAGGGTTTTGGCGATTTCCAGGGTGGATTTGTCGATGACGTGCATGACGTCCTTGTTGGGACCGAAAAAGACGTCCACCCAGGCGTAGGGGCTGTTTTCATGGCTGCGCATGAAAAATCCGGGACCCAGGGTTTTGATTGTTTTGATGATTTTCCAGTCTTTGAGATCGACCACCGTTACTTCGCCGGTTTTGACGTTGGGGGTGGCCATCACCCGGGTGTCGCCATATTTCCAGGTGATGCCGGAGGAGAGATGCGGCATGCCGGGGATGTCCATGGCGGCTATTTTTTTGCCGGCGTCCAGGTCCACCACCTGGCCGGAAAGACCGGTGCGCGAGGCGCCGATCAGGTGTTTGTAGGATTGATCGAAGAAAAAATCATCCAGATATTCTTTCAGACGGATACGCCGTACCGGAAAATCGCCGCCTGAGTTCAAAGGAATTTCCCATACCTCGGGAAAATCCTTCAGGGCAACGATAAAACTGTTGCGCGGCGGCGCGGCGAACACGGCGCTGGCCCGGGAACCCTCGCCCTTTTCATTGCGCACCGGAATGATTTTCAACGGTTGCAACCGTTCGGTATCCAACAACACCAGGGTATGGGGCAGATAGTTGGCCGCCATCACATAACGGCCATCCCCGGAAACGGCGATGTTGCGGGTGTTGATGCCGGCGCGCACCTCGGCCACCACCTTGAAACTGAACATGTCAAACTTGGTGATCCAACCATCCCGGGAGGCGAGATAGACGAAACGGCCCTGGGGATCATATTTGGGGCCGCCATGCAGGGCGAAACGGGTGGCGAACCGGTGCATCGGTTCCAGTTTGTCGCCATCCAACACCGTCGCATGATGATCGGCCAGCTCCACCACCAAAAACAGGTTCAACGGATCGGCTTGATGTTGCGGTTTGTCGGGCAGGCCCTCCAGGGCATGATGGACCACATGGCTGGCTTTGATCTCTGCCAAACCCCAGACCGGTGTAATCGGCAATGGGGTATAGATCAACGATACCAGGCCGTCGATTTCCTTTTTGCTCAATTTTTCCCCGAAGGCCGGCATCTGCGTGGCCGCACGGCCGTTGGCGATGACGCCGGCGGCGCGTTTTTTTCGCAGTCGTTTGAGATTTTCCGGCAACAAGGCCGGCCCGGCGCCGCCCAACCGTTGCGGATGGTGGCAAACGGCACAATCCCGTTGATAAATTTTTTCCGTAGCGGACAAATCACCGGCAACGGCCCCACCGAGCGGAAAAATCAAAGCGATCACTAGAACTATTGAAAAAATCATGATGGTTCCCCAGATTCGAGACCGATTTCGGCATCGGTCAGATAACAGCCCGGATCCTCCGCCCAGGGATCACCGGTCGATTGCAAGGCCCGCACCCGGGTGTTGCCGCCACAGATGGTCAGATGCTGGCAAGCCCCGCAACGCCCCTTGACCGGGCGCGGTCGTTGCCGCAAACCGGCCAGCAAGGGATCCGCGTTGTCGTGCCAGATCTCCTGAAAAGAGCGTTGACGCAGATCGCCGAGATCATGTTGCCACCAAAAAATGTCCGGATGCACATGGCCGCGATTGTCAATATTGGCGATCCCCACCCCGGAGGCGTTACCCCCCCACCGTTGCAACATGTTTTGCGCCCGGGGCAGCCACTCCGGTTGGTTGCCGGCCACCCACTGCAAAAAAAACACCCCGTCGGCATCGTTGTTGCCGGTGACGATCTCCCGGCCGTTATCGCTTTGAATATCGTTCCAGGCGGTGTCGAACAGATGGTTCATAATACGGCGGGTGAGGCGATGGGCGGCATCCTCGGCGCGGTTGGCCTGGCCCCGGCCGGCATAGTTCCAGTGTGACAGATAAAACCGATCGATCCCCTCCTCCGGCATGCGATCGAGCAGACGGGGCAGATCGTCGGCATTTTCCCGGGTCGGGGTAAAACGGATGCCGGCCTTGACCCCGCGGGCATTACAGTTGCGGATGCCGGCGATGGATTCGACGAAGGCCCCGGCCTTGCCACGGATGCGATCATGATTTTCCGCCAATCCGTCGAGGCTGACGCCGACATAGTTGAACCGGGCGGCGGCGATGCGTTCAGCCATGGAGTCATCCATCAATGTGCCGTTGCTGGAGAGTCCCAGATAAAATCCCAGCTCCTTGGCCCGTTCGGCGATTTTAAACAGGTCCGGACGCAACAACGGTTCGCCGCCGGAGAGGATCAACGCCGGCACCCGGCACTCTTTCAACTCCGCCAATACCCGAAACACCTCCCCGGTGTCCAACTCCCCCTGAAAATCCCGATCCGAGGAGGCGGAATAACAGTGGCGGCAGGTCAGGTTGCAACGGCGGATCAGATTCCACACCACCACCGGCCCTTGAAAGGCCCGGGAAGGGGGGCGTTCCCCGCCCGCCGGTTTGGAAAGCCGCCGCATGATCTGGGTGAGTCGAAACATGGTGGGGATACTCTTGGCTGGATGGAACCGACCGTCGACCGGTGAACGATCCTCCGATCTATTTTCGCAGGCGCAGACCGGTTTTTTTCAATATTCGCGTGCTGTAAAGCAATTCATGACGGCCAACATCGGCCCCCAGCAGGGTTTTGATCGCCGCCGCCTTTGCCGCCACCGCCGACCGGTCCGGACCGTGAACCATGGCGAACAGGTTGTACGGCCATTCCGGCAGGTGTCGGGGACGCCGATAACAGTGGCTGACCGCATCCAGGCCCCCCACCCGCTCTCCCAGTTCATCAATTTTTTCTTCCGTCAGCTCCCAGACCGTCATGCCGTTGCCCTTCAAGCCCAACCGATAGTGGTTGGGCACCACGCCAAAACGGCGCACCCAACCCCAACGCAACATCTGACCGAACCGCTCGAGGATTTCATCGACAGCAACGCCGACCCGCTCGGCCACCTGCCGGTAGGGTTGCTCCAGCAACGGCAATCCATCCTGGGTGGCGGCGACCATGGCCCGGTCCACCTCGTCCGGTTCCCGGTCCGGAACGGCATCGATTCCGGTGGCGGTCTCTGGCCGCAAGGGTACGGTGTCTATGCCATTGGCACCGATGTGCAAAAAAAAGCCGAGCCGATATTCCGCCAGCTTGGGCAGGTTGAAGACCGGATAGCCGCTGCGCCGTTCAATCTCCGCCAACACCGCCGGCATCTCCCGCCGGGTTTCGGTGGCGGCGACGAACCACATGTTCAGAGTGTGTTCCCGGGCATAGTTGTGGGCCACCTCCGGGAAGGCGTTGACGATTTCCGTCACCCGATCATAATCCTTTTCGGTCACCGCCAGGGCCGCCAGGGTCAGACCACCGCCCATGCGTTCGGCATTGAACAGCGGACCGAAACGGCTGAGATGGCCGCTCTTCAACAGACCCTCGATACCGGCGATCAGGGCGGTTTCTTCCATCCCCAACCGGGACGCCGCCTCGGCGAACGGTCGTTCGGCAAGGGGAAACCCATTTTGCAGTTCATTGATGATGGTGGCGGCGACGGCTTCCACGGCGATCAGGGATCTTTGGCTCGGGGCTGAAAATAGTGGGCGCCGCACTGTTTGAAACGGCGTTGGCTGAACAGGACCTGACGGGAAATATCGCGCAGACCACAGCGGGACACCAGGTCGTTCAAATTGTTCAACACCATTTGACGCTCACGGCCATGGATCATGCAATAAAGATTATAGGGCCAGCGCGGCAGGGCCCGTTTGCGTTGATAACAGAGGGAGACGAAATCAAAGGCGCTCACCCGTTTGCCCACCTCGACGACATCGGCGTCCGGCACGTCCCAGACCACCATGGCATTGGCCGAATAGCCCAACTCGCGATGGCGAACGATGATACCGAGCCGTTTGATGACGCCACGCGCCTTGAGATCGCGCAACATTTCCAGCACGTCGGCCTCGGTCATGCCGATCTGTTCGCCGATGACGCGGAAGGGACGCGGCACCAACGGAAACCCCCCCTGGATGGCGGCGATCAACCGTTGATCGCGATCGTCGATCAACCGGTCACTCATGGGGCCGTTTCCCGGCGCCGTGGATGGGAAATCCCAGGTCGATGTGATAATCCTTGACCATGGGCATGATGTACACCGGCAGGCCGCAACGCCGGGAAATTTCATCGATGACCCGGGTCAGCTCCTCCTGACTGGCGGCGGTGACCACGAACCAGAGATTGAGGGCGTGCTCCCGTTCATAGTTGTGATTGACATTGGGAAAGGCGTTGACCTCGGCGGCGATCCGTTCCATGTCTGCCAACGGCACATCCATGGCCGCCAGGGTGCTGGCCCCGACCCGGTGCGACTGCAACACCGCGCCGACCCGGCTGACCACCCCGGCGCCGCGCAACCGCGTCAACCGTTCCAGAACCTCCGCTTCCGACATGCCCAACGGTTCGCCGATGGCCTTGTAAGGTTCCGGAACCAGGGGAAAATCGTGTTGATAGCGGTTCAACAGTTGCAGATCACGCGAATGAAGGGGTTGTGCGCTCATAATCCGATCTTAAACGCCCTGGCGGTAAAAAAGATGCCGCTCGGTTTTTCCACCGGCAGGCGCGCCAATCTTTCAAAGGTTCCCGTATGATAGACATCCACCCGGTCCAGGTCCCGAACCGATACCCAGACATGTTCGCCCCGGGGCGTGAACTCCATGTGCATGATGCCCTTGCCGGGGGTCAATGAGTTCACCACCTGCAACGTCGCCACGTCGATCACCTGCAGGGTGTCGTTGTTGGGAAAGGCGAAGTTGACCCAAACCTGCCGGCCATCCGGTGAGCCCATGGCGAATACCGGTTGACCATGCACGGCGATCCGTTTTTCCTCCTGCCAGTTCGTCCGGTCGACCACCAATATTTCATGCCGCCCGACCGCCGGCAGGAAGGCATGATCGCCGGCCATGGCCCACCCCTCCAGATGCGGCATCTTGTAGACTGGCAATTTTTTTTCACCGCGTCCATAACCGGCCAGGATTTTTTTCACCCCTTTTTCCAGATGCCACAGGTCCAGCAGCGCCAAACCATCCTCGCCGAACAGTCCGGCGATGTAATAGCGGCCATCGCCGGTGATCAGGGCGTCATACGGGTTGAGTCCGACATTGGAAAACTTGGTGATGACCGGTTTGTCCGGCACGTTGAGGTCCGCCACCCAGATCTCGCCGGCATCGAACAGGCTGAAGACGAACCGCTGACCCGGGGCGTCCACCAGGCCCACCACCTTCGAGGTTTGACCGTCGGCGCCAAGGGCGGGGATGGTTGCCACCGGTTTCAGGTCCTTGGCATCGAAAAAGCGCACGCCGCCGGGATCATAGTTGGAGACCGCCACCAGGCGGCCATCCTGGGAGATGGCGCCGCCGATGCTGTTGCCGGCCTGTATTTTCCGCGCCACCAACTCCCCCCGCAACAGGTCGACCTTGCTCAAGCCGCCGTCCCGGCCGAATACATAGGCATGGCGGCCATCGCGGGAGTAGACCGCCGAGGCGTGGGAGAGATCCCCCAGCCCGTCCACCCGGCGGACGATGGTCATGCCGCTGCTCTCCACCACCTGCACCCGGCCCGAAGCGCGCTCGATGACGATGCCCATGTCGCCGATGCCGCGCAGCAGGTCGGCGGTTTTTTCCGGGAGCGGCACGACCAGATAGAGGATCGGCGGCAGGACGACGGCCAGCAGGCCCAGGGCAAACAGCAAACGCCACTTCATGGAGCGACTCCTTCACGTATACGGGCCAACAACCAGCGAATCTCTTCGCGGGTCAAAATTTCCCCCCACGGTGGCATGGCCCGTTCGGGCATGCCATGACAAATCATCGCCTCCAGGGCTTCATCCGGTTTGTCGGCCAGGCTTTGCGGGGTCAATGCCGGTCCCAGGCCGCCACGCAGGGTGATGCCGTGACAGGAGCCACAGTCATGCTTCAGCAGGTGGAGCAGTTCATTGCGACGCTCCAGCGGCAGTTCGGCCCGGGCATCGCCGGCCAGTGCGAACACGGAAAACAGGATGATCAACGCCAAGCGGGGTCCGTTCATGAACAAAAATCCATTTCTGTTGCGATCACATATTTTTCGAGCGGTAATACCTGGAACGGGGGACGGGCTTCGGCGATCATCCTACGTACAATTTCGACGTTTCACCAGTCATCCATCGTCCCTCCACCACCATTTTCCCCAATGTTACGGAAACGGGCAATGAATCGCGTCCGCAACCGCCTGGAAAAGTTGAAAATGTGACAAAATAGAGGCCATTACTACAAATCCATACAGTTTGTTACACTAATCGACGGGCCAACCGCTCCACAACCGGCCCATGAACCAATAACCCCACAGATTTGACATAAATCAATTTGGAATTTTTATTCTCTGTGATCCGGCTGTTGAGGGAGGGTACTTTGTAGCTGCGCTCTACAGTATTGGCGTGTGGTTTCGGGAACAGCGCGACAGTCTCATCCTGTTGATCCGGTTCGGGCAATACCGAACCGGCCTGTAGTCGGGGAACGGGTTTTTCATGTACCGTATACGCCATTTCGAACGGTTGCCCCCCGACCCCGGTTGAGATAATCTTCCCGAGCGTATGGTGTGGTCGGTTTCGTCAGGATTGGCATCGTGGCGGTTCGCACCATAAATCATCACGATGGAGGTCGTTCGCGGTCTCTTGGAGTTTTCGCAGCATCGTCAAGGAAAACGAAACAGCAGTAATCATTATTGAATATCAACGACAACCAAACCAAGAAATTGAGCAATAACGCCAATCTGAACAAAGGGGAACACAATATGAAGAAATTGTTAGGTGCAATTCCGCCGCTCGCCGCCGGTTTCGCGATGCTGTCGATGGCGACGGTCGCCAACGCCGCTCCGCAGATGCAGCCGGTTCCGGAGCTGTCCGAGGCCGATTTCAAAAAAGCCCAGCACATGTACTTCGATCGTTGCTCCGGTTGTCACGGCGCCCTGCGCAAAGGCGCCACCGGTCCCAACATCACCCCCGCCAAAACCCGTTTGAAAACCCTGGACAACCTGGAGAAAATCCTCTTCGACGGCACCGAAGGCGGCATGCCCGGTTGGGGTAAGGATGGTTTCATGACCCGCGATGAGGTCAAACTCATGGCGAAATTCGTCCAGATAACCCCGCCGGAACCGCCGGAGTGGGGCATGAAGGCGATGCAAAAATCCTGGAAGGTCCACGTCCCGGTCGCCAAGCGTCCAACCGCTCCGCCCAAGGGTAAAAACTGGCAGAACTACTTCGGCGTCGTCCTGCGTGACAAGGGTAAAATCGCCATCATCGACGGTGACACCAAGAAAATCCTGAGCATCATCCCCTCGGGTTTCGCCACCCACATCCTGCGTACCTCCGCTTCCGCCCGCTACATGTATGCCATCGGCCGCGACGGTAAGGCCACCATGATGGACATGTGGGCCACCCCGCCGAATCTGGTCGCCGAAGTCCGCACCGGTTTGGACGCCCGCTCCATCGACACCTCCAAGTTCAAAGGTTTCGAGGACAAATACGCCGTTGTCGGTGACTACTGGCCCCCCCACTACGTCATCCTGAAAGGCGACACCCTGGAGCCGCTGAAAATCGTCGGCACCCGTGGTTACACCTATGACACCAACGAGTACCACCCCGAGCCGCGCGTGGCCTCCATCGTCGCCTCGCACCATGCTCCCGAGTGGGTCCTGAACCTGAAAGAGACCGGCGTCGTTCTGTTGGTCGACTACAGCAAACTCGAAGATGGCACCGTCACCGAGACCAAGATCAACGCCGAGCGCTTCCTGCATGACGGCGGTTGGGACTCCACCAAACGGTACTTCCTGGTGGCCGCCAACGCCCGTGACACCATCTCCGTCATCGATACCGTCGAGCGGAAACTGGTCAAGAACATCAAGACCGGCACCAAACCCCACCCCGGCCGTGGCGCCAACTGGGTGGATCCCGAGTTCGGCCGCGTCTGGGCCACCGTTCACCTCGGTGAAGGTCTGGTCTCCATCATCAGCACCGACCCCCGGAAAAAATATGCCTGGACCGTCGTGCGTGAGTGGGAACTGGGCGGCAACTCCCTGTTCATCAAGACCCATCCCAAGAGCCACTGGGTCTATGCCGACAACACCATCAACCCCAAAAAATCCAACGTCCTGACCATCTTCGACATCAACAAGCCCGAAGCCGCTCCCAAGGAGATCACCTTCGACAAGAAGGTCGTCCACATGGAGTTCAACAAAGATGGCAACGAAGTCTGGATCTCCCTGTGGGATGCTGACGGTGAAGTCGTCGTCCTCGATGACAAAACCCACAAGATCAAAGCCCGCATCAAGGGTCTGCACATGCCTACCGGCAAGTTCAACGTCTACAACACCACCAAGGACGTCTATTGATCTGACCGTGGTTTAAAAAAAGGGGCTGGGTTTCACCCAGCCCCTTTTTGCCTTGTGATTCCATTTTTACGATTTTTTTAATAATAAGCGGTAATCGATCCTGACCCATGTTGCCAACCGATTTAAGAGGTGTAGAGATGAAAGCTGTTCAATCCCTGGTGGTCCTGTTCGTTTTCCTGTTCGCCGTTTCCATCGCCCAGGCGGGAGATCACAAAATCCCCGATGCCCCGGCCGAATTTCTCGCCATGGAAAATCCGATCGATTTCGATGACCTGGAAGGCATGCCCCTCAAACGGGTCAAACGGCTCTACAAGAACAAATGCAAAAAATGCCACGGCACCGAAGGTGATGGACAAGGTTCCGCCGCCAGCACCATGGAGATCAAACCCACCGCTTTCAACGCCGCCGGCTATTTGGAGAGCCGTAAGGATGGCCAACTGTTCTGGATCACCATGCACGGCAGCAAAGGCACCGAGATGAAAGCCTTCGGCCCCGGTACCGACGTCAGCCTCTCCGAAGAGGAGATCTGGAAGCTGATCGGTTTTCTCCGCGCCAACTTCACCAACTAAAGCCCGCTTCCCGGACTCGGGAAGCTGCCGAAAATAGCGCAACAGACGTCGGCTTCGGGGGGAGCCACCCAACGCCGGCGCCAGGGTTCAATAATGACCCGAGGCGCCGGTGTGCGGTGGCTCCCGGTCGTTTTGGGGTCTCTTTTTTCCCCGCGTGGTACCGCATGGTGAGTAATGCCATTTGGACAAAATTTAATCAATTGACCGATAGTGTCTTTTTGGTCATAGTCAAGCGGACGAGCCCCATTCACAGTCACACGGCAACCCCTGTTGAAGAAAAGTCAGTACATGAAAAAAGGCAAACATCATGAGTGAAACGCGCCGTTCATACGGGATTCAAACACCCGGCACCAAAGGTGTGGCCGGAACGAAGCGGTATGCCATGGTGATCGACCTCAGGAAATGTATCGGCTGCATGTCCTGCTCGATCGCCTGCAAAGCGGAATATGGCATCCCTCTCGGTGTCTGGCGTACCTGGGTCAAGGTCGCCGACAAAGGCAATCACCCGCAGACGCGGCGCGTTTTCATGCCGCGTCTCTGCAATCACTGCGACTACCCGGTCTGTGTGCGCAACTGTCCCACCCAGGCGACCTTCAAGCACAAGGACGGTTTCGTCCTGCAACGGTACAACCGCTGCATCGGTTGCCGGACCTGCATGGTGGCCTGTCCCTACAACGCCCGCCACCTGATCCCGGAAAAACGCACCGACATGAACCTGCCGACCATGGTGGTGGACAAGTGCACCTTCTGCATCCATCGGGTGAAAAAAGGGTTGGTCCCCTCCTGCGTCCAGGCCTGTGTCGGCGGCGCGCGCATTTTCGGGGACATGAACGATCCCGATAGCGAAGTGGCCACGCTGGCCTCCAAGGAGCGGCTGTCGGTACTGAAACCGGAACTGGGAACCAGCCCCTCGGTCTCCTACATCGGCGGCGACTGGGAGATCATGGACGAACCCCACAGCTACAAGAACCGCACCAGCCAGCTCCGGGAAGAGTTCAACGATTTCAAGAAAAATCACAAAGGGGATACGTTTGCCGATATCGTCGAGGGGGGCGATTCGACCATGGCCCAGATCGGCGAACATTCGATCGGCTTCCTGAAAACCATTCCGCACAAGGCGAAACAGGTCTACGACGCATTCGTCCTGTTTCTTTTTGGATAGGAGGCTTCGATCATGGGAGAGAGTGTTGTTACCTATAATGTTTTCCACCACGTCGCGTGGGGAACGACCATTTCCGTCTACTTCTGGCTGGTTGGCGCCAGCGCCGGATCCTTCGTGATCTCCAGCTTCGGCTGGGTGTTCGGCATCAAACGCTACAAACCCCTGGCCATGACCGCATCGGTCACCGCCATCATCATGCTGCTCCTGGTGCCCATCCTCCTGACCTGGGACCTGGGCAAACCGCTCCGGTTCATCTACCTGCTGATTCCCGGCTACTGGCACAGCACCGGACCCATGTCCTGGGGCACGGTGTTGATCTGTGTCTATCCGATGTCGATGCTGGTCTACAGCTATTTCGTCGTCAAGAATGATCAAAAATGGGCGCGCATCCTGGGGGTGTTCGCCATCATCCTGGCCCTCTCCACCCACTGGTACACCGGTGTGGTCATGGAGTTGAACCCCGGTCGTTTCCTCAACCATACGGCCCTGGCGCCGCTGCTGTTCCTGACCGGCGCCTTCATCTCCGGCATCGGCCTGCTGATTCTCATCCTTTCCGTTCAAAACCTGATGGTCTCAGCGGCAAAGCGCATTCCCTGGTCGTTGATGGAGGAGATGGCGCAATACATGATGTACGGTCTGGTTTTCGACGCCTTCCTGCTGTTTCTCGAATTCATGCAGTCCACCTACGGCAATATGAGCGTGGTCATGGGACACGAAGAGGTGCTCATGGGGGTGTTCCGCTTCCCCTACCTCTGGTTGGAGATCGTCATCGGCCTGATCATTCCCATCGCCATCCTGACCTCGCCGTTGAAAAGAAACAAACCCAGCGTCATCCTGGCCGCCTTCCTGGTCTGTATCGGCGTCTACGGCATGCGCGTCTGGTGGGTCATGGGCGGTCAGTTTTTGCAGACATTTTTTTGAGGAACGTGAATCATGGCAGGAATCCATAGACGTAATTTCCTGAAGCTGGGCGCCGCTACCACCGGTGCCCTGAGCTGCCCGACGCTCCTCCATGGCATGGAGTTGAGACTCGGCGGCGACGACTTCCACCAGATCCGCACCTTCCACCCGCGTGGAAAACGGCCCTACGTATGCACCCTCTGTCCCTATTTCGACGGTGGGTTCGCCTACTCCGAGGGCGATCGGATCAAAAAAACCGAGGGCATTCCCGATCATGTGGCCACCCGCGGCAAGTTTTGCGCCAAGGGGCTGGCCTCCTTCCTGGGGGCCGATGATCCCGATCGCATCCTTTACCCCATGAAACGGGTGGGCGCCCGCGGCGCCGGTCAGTGGAAAAAGATCACCTGGGAAGAAGCCATCGCCGAAGTGGCCGGCAAGGTCAAGACGGCCCTGGCCGATCCCGACAGCATCGTCCTCAACGAGGGTGGGTTCAAGGATGGCGGTCCGGTGCGCTTCATGGACACCATCGGCTCCAGATCGGTCATCCGCAGCCGCTATCCCAATATCGGCACCGCCTCGCGGCAGCTCGCCCTGCAAGATGCCACCGGGGTCGATTTTCTGCTGCCGGACCTGGAACACACCCGCTATGTGTTGAACTTCGGCGCCAACATCATTGAGACCGCATTGCCCCTGGCGCAGCGGTTGACCGACGGCATCGTCAACAACCGGTTGAAGATGGTCTCCTTCGATGTGCGCATGTCCAACACCGCCGGCCGCAGCGATGAATTTTATCCGGTCTTTCCCGGCAGCGATGGCATCATCGCCCTGGCCATGGCCAACGTCATCATGCAAAAAGGGCTGGCCGACCGGGCGTTCATCGATACCTGGACCAACTATTCCAGTGCAATTCTCGCTGAATCCCTGCAACCCTTCACCCTGGAGATGGCCGAAAAGGCCAGCGGTGTGCCGGCCGACGAGATCAAAAAAATCGCCATCGAATTCGCCAAGGCGCGGCCCGGGGTGATCTTCAGCCAAAACGGCGTCAGCTGGCATAAAAACGCCATCGATGGTGAAACGGCCTGCCTCATTTTGGCCGCCGTCACCGGCAACATCGAAAAAGAGGGCGGTTACTGCCTGCCACGCAAGTTCGACATCGCCGCCGTCAAGCCGGAACCGAAAAAAACCGGCAGCGCCACCCGCACCCTGAACTATACCTTCCCCTTCGAATTGAAAACGGGAAGTCGTCAAGTCCAGGTGCTGTTCAACCACATGAGCAATCCGGTCTACTCCTCACCGGCCGCCAGTGTTTGGGGAGAGGTGATGAAGGATGAAAAACTCATCCCCTACATCGTCGACTTCAGCCCGTTCATGAGCGAATCCTCAGAGTTGGCCGACATCATCCTGCCGGATGTGGTCGGTGTGGAGCGGCACGACGTGGCCAGCGCGCCGACGGCCCTGTGGCGGTGGGCCAGCATGTCGCGTCCGCCGCACAAGGCCCGGGGCCAGGCGGTGGATGTGCGGGAAACCCTGAAAAAGATCGTCCACGCCATCGATGCCGACGGCAGTCGGGGCCTGAAAAAATATTGGGGGTTCAAGAATGCCAAGGATTGGGTGAAAAAAGAGATTTCCGGCACCAAGGGCCTGGGCAAGAAGGGTTACAAAAAAATGCGCAAACGGGGGGTCTGGCCCAGTTATGGCAAGATCGACCCGGCCAATCGGCAGATCGTGCGCAAAAATGGCGAGCCCATCGAAGCCCAGTACGGACAGTACAAAAAATCGGGCTTCCCCACCGGTTCCGGCAAGATCGAACTGCGGGCGCCGGCCTGGAACAAAAATCCGGCCCACGAAAATCTTGCGCCCGACCAGTTCGTGCTGACCACCTTCAAGGTGGCCTACCACGCCCTGTCCGCCACCGCCAACCTGAAATATCTGGCCGAAATGTGGCACTCCAATCCACTGTGGCTCAACCAGAACGTGGCCAGAAAAATGGGCATCCAGGATGGTTCCCTGGTTCGGGTCAGCAGCGAGGTGGGTTATCTGGTGACCAAGGCCTGGTTGACCCAGGGCATCCATCCGCAGGTGGTGGGTATCTCCACCTCGGTGGGCCGTACCAGCTATGGCCGGGTCGCACGGGCCGATTCCCAGGCCAAGGCCCCCTTCGCCGATCCCTCCCAGGAAGATCTGGATATCGATGACAATGTCTGGTGGCGGGATGCCGGTACCAATCCAAACGACATCATTCCCATCGACATCGACCCGGAGACCGGCGTACAGGCCTGGAATGACACCGTGGTATCGGTCGCGCCGGCAAAGCCAGGGGATAAATACGGCGATATCAAAGTGGACAACGCCAAACACATGGCCATTTACAAAAAGCTTCTGGGTTAGGCCTGGCTTCCAGATGGATCAAGTGACGGAGAGCGTACATTGAACATCAAATCCAAACTACAATCCATGCACCCCATGGTCCTCGTGGCCATGGCGGTAGCCGGCTTGATGGTGATCGCGATTTTGGCCTGGAGCAGCACCCGCTTCACTCGAATCAACGTCTGTTTGAGCTGCCATGAAATATTCGTCGACTATGACGAATACAAACCGGTCGGCGAGGTGAGCAAATCGGTGGAAGACTTCAAACCGGTCGAAGCGTTCGACCCGGGTTGGTTCAAGGTGACCGTCGGTTGCGCCGAATGCCACGCCTACCCCTATGAGGAGTACCGGGAATCGGCCCACTATTATAATGAAAGAGGGGTCAGGCCGGGCTGCATGGGCTGTCATGAAGCACACAGCGTTCGTGAAATCCTCATGTGGAAATTTTTCTACATCAACACCGGCGGCATGGGTGAAAGTCCCTTCCACGCCATCTCCAACAGTTTGCGCGATATCCCCGCCTGGGAAAAATTGCGGATCGACCTGGCCAAACGGGTGCGCCTGCAGATGGTCGAAGACAATTCGGACAAATGCAAAAACTGCCACAAGATCGAGAGCAACTGGTTCAAGAAGATCGAGAGCCATCAAAAAGGGGATACGAACTGTGTGAAATGCCATTACAACATCGTCCACAAGGATGTGAAATGGCACAAGGAGGACAAGGAAGAGGATTAACCGGGGATCCGTTGATTAAAATTCCCCACCCGTGTCTGAGAAACCAAATCCGCCGCCGACTTCGGCGGCGGATTTTTCCTGCCCTGCCATCATTTTCGGTTTGAACAACCGCCTCCGGTGGTTCAAGAACCGATCAATCATCGAGGAATAACGGATCGTGGAACTGGTCTACTTCACCGTTGCCGGTATCGTACTCTATCTGCTTTCGGATTGGATTCTGGACCGCATCGAGCGGGCCCGGGGGGCCCGTTTTCCGCAAAGAAGCCTGATTTTTTTCATCATCATCCTCGTCTTGACCATGACCACCTTCCAGGTCATCCGTGCCCTGGTCGGCCCACCGCCGGATCAGCGGCCGGCGGCGCCGGCGGCCCCTTCGGCCACCCCCTCCCCGCCACAAGCCCCGGTTGCACCCATTCCACCGGTCCATTGACTACGGTCGGACTTCCGGGATTCGCCCCGGTTCCGATGGCTCCGGCTTCCCTTTTGTAGGACCGATCAGCCATTCCGGCGGGGACGTAACCCCGCCTTACCATTGGCGTTTTTACTTCAAAGGGATATTCAACTGAACGGCAATCGTGTCCAGGGCGCGGATGGCATTGGTAAAATCGAACCGCTCCAGGCACGATTCCAGTTGCCGCAGGGGTTGACCGATATTGGCCTGTTTCAGGTTGGGTTTGATGGTTTCGAAAATGTCCAAGGCATTGGCGTTGCGTTTGCGGACCATATTGGCCAGGTTGACCAGGTGGATGGGCAGTTCGGTATTTTGCAGGACGGGTGTGGAATCGCTCTCTTCCCGCAACTGATCCTGGCCGGTCATCACCCGGTCCAGGGCGCTCCGGAATCGCTGGGAGAGGGATTGGAGTTCCGGGTCCCGTGAGACGATCGCCGCTTCCAGGGCGGCGGCGGCGCCATGCAACTCTTCGGCACACAGGTTGGCGGCGACACTTTTGAGGGTATGCGCCCACCGTTTGGCCGTCTCGAACTCGCCCTTTTCAAGGGCGGAGTCGATGGTCGACGCCGTTTCGCCATAATCCTGGTAAAAACTTTTCAAGAGCGATTTGAGCAGGCGTGGATTGTGGGAAAATTTTTCGGTAACGGTTTTCAGGTCGATGCCCGGCAGTGACTCGGGAAAATCGGCTTCCCGTCCGGTTGATTCCACGGATGGGCGAGGTGTACGGGCGGCCGCTTGCCGGTCGGGTTTGACCCGGATCCAGTTGGCCAAAATCTTATACAGATTTTCCGGGGAGAACGGTTTGGTCAAATAGTCGTTCATGCCGGTTTCCAAACATTTTTCCCGATCACCACTCAGGGCGCTGGCGGTCATGGCGATGATGGGTATTTTTTTCAGGGCCGGTTGTTCCCGGATCAACCGGGTGGCCTGATGACCATCCATGCCCGGCATGAGAATGTCCATCAGGATGGCATCGAACTCCGGCGGTACCTGTTCCGGCGGGTTGGTCAACAAGGCCAGGGCCTCGGCGCCATTGTTGGCGATGATCACCTCCAAGCCGGCTATTTCAAGGACATCCCGGGCCACTTCGACATTGATCGGATTGTCTTCCACCAACAGAATCCGGCCACCACGGATCATGTTCATATGTTCGGTGGTCGTCTGATCGGAGGTGACGGACTCGACCAACTCTTTTTTGCCGGCGTGAATCCCGCAGGTCAGTTCAAAAGAGAAGGTACTGCCCACACCGGGTTGGGATTCCACCTGCATGGTGCCGTTCATCAGCGCCACCAAACGTTTGCAGATGGCCAGTCCCAGGCCGGAACCGCCATATTTCCGGGTGGTGGAACTATCCGCCTGGGTAAAAGGCTGAAAAAGGGTTGGCAACACCTCTTTGGGAATCCCCACTCCGGTGTCTTGAACGGAAAAACGGATTTTTGCCCGCCGGTCGTTGGTAACGGCGATCAGGTCGACGGAAATGTTGATCTCACCCCGGGTGGTGAACTTGATGGCATTGCCGACGAGATTGTTCAACACCTGGCCGATGCGTACCGAATCACCGATCAGATATCGGGGTACGTCATCGGCGATACGGGTATGAAGGGCCAACCCTTGTTCCACG
The DNA here is from genome assembly GCA_964344355.1 of uncultured Magnetococcales bacterium. GTDB lineage: Bacteria > Pseudomonadota > Magnetococcia > Magnetococcales > CAYFNE01 > CAYFNE01. Next base: position 59,837 of record CAYFNE010000012.1, on the reverse strand, counting down.
GCCTTTTTTTCCACCAACACCCCGAGCATTTTGAATAAATCATCCAGCACGAAGGTGTAGTTTTCGATCACCATCATATCCACCTCGATCTTGGAAAGATCGAGGATGTCATTGAGAATGGCCATCAGGGAGTTGCTGGACTGTTGGATTTGCATCAGCCGATGGCGTTGATGATCATTCAGATCGGTTCCCAACAGCAGGCTGGTCATGCCGAGGATGCCATTCAGAGGGGTGCGGATTTCATGGCTCATGGTGGCCAGAAACTGGCTTTTGGCCCGATTTCCCTCTTCCGCGGCCAGTTTGGCCCGTTCCAGGACGGAGATCCGGTCCATATCGATGATGGCGGCCAGGGTATTGCTGACCGCCATCAGCAGGGCATCATCATCCTGGGTGCGGGAAAAATCCTTGTCCACGTAGAGATTCAAAATACCCAGCAACCGATCACCGGAAAGGATGGGCAGGCAATAGTAGCCATGCGCCTCTTCATTTTTCAGGAACGGATCCGGCATCCGATTGATCTGGTGATGATCCACGAAGATCATGGTGCGTTTGGCGGCGCTGTGGCCACAGGGACATTCGTCGAATGGGACCCGGTTGCGGGTATGGTTCAGGGGTTTTTCAAAACCGTGTTCCGCGGCCAGGGTCAACATTTGCGCATTATCCTCATCCACCAGGAAAATGGCCCCCTTGTTCGGGGGTGACAGGCCGGGAAAGAGGAGGATCCAGGTCAAGGCCAGCTCCAACTGCTCCTGTCGTGGTTTGGGCAGCAGGGGAATGCGCAGCAGATGGATGATGACATCCTGGGCCTTGCGCAACCACCGCTCTTTTTCTTCGGCGCGGGTTCGTTCCAGGATCCGTTTTTCAAGCTCGATATTGAAACTTTTCAGCTTGTCTTCCACCAATTTTCGCTCGGTAATATCGACGCCGCTACCGGTATAACCGATAAATTTGCCCTGGTAGGTCACGAAGGGAAACCCGGTATCATAGATCCACCGGTAGGAACCGTCATGCATGCGCAGGCGGTACTCCATGGCGAACCGTTTTTTACTCTGGAACGCCTGTTTGAACAGCTCGTTGAAGGTCGGCAGGTCATCGGGATGCATCCCGGTTTGCCAGCCATTGTCCAGTTCCTGTTCCAGGATTTGCCCGGTGAACTGCAACCAACCCTTGTTGAAGTAGACCCGCTCCATGTCGAGATTGCACATCCAGATCATGCCGGGAATGGTATCGGAATGGAGACGGAACTGGCTGTCGCGGTCCTCATCCTTCTCCTGACAGAAGTCGGGACTGGAAAAGGTGAAGGCCGCCACCATCGGCTTGCCCATGGTATTATGGGTGGTGGTGACGCAAAAACGGGTATAGATCAACCGGTTCATGGCCGTTTTCAGGCGGACTTCATGGACCCGGCGGTCGATTTTCGGGATCCAGTCCAATGCGATCCGCAGGGCGTTGTGGTCATCCGCACAGACGAAATCGAAGGGCGGCTTGCCGATGATGTCCCGATCCTCCTTCTGGAGGACCTGACACATCGTATCGTTGACCTCGAAAATGTTCCCGGAACCGGGATCGAACAACATGAAACCTTTGTTGGGGGCGGAGATGATTTCGAAGTAACTGTTTTTATGGAGCGGTTTGCGCGCCATATCGATAAAGGTTTTCGAATGGTGGCGCAGGCGGGCGATCATCTCCACCTTGTCAGGCAGTTTTACCAGATAATTGCTGGCGCCGGCGGCAAACCCTTCCGCCTTGATATGCGGACTCTCCTCGGCGGTGAGCATGACGATGGGCAGATGAGCGGTCAGGCGATGTTGACGAAACTTGCGCAGCAGGGTCATGCCGTCCACCTCCGGCATCACCAGATCCAACAGGATCACCATGGGCCGTATCTCTTCGGCCATATGAAAGGCGTTGGTGGGATCCTTGCAGTAATGCAATTCCAGATCCGGTGCATCGACCAGCATTCGCCGCAACAGTTTTTCGGTCAACGGCTGATCATCAATGAGTAGAATGCGGGAAACTTCTTCCTTTTTTATGGTCATCGCGCCTTCAAGGGTTTCATGGTATTTTTGACCATTGATCCGTCAAAATCGGATCCTGTTTTTGTTTGATGATCTTGAAATGGTACCCTGAAGGCCGGCCAGGACCGATGCGCCGGTTTCAGGCGGCGATGGACCTGCAAGTCCCCCCTTTCTTTCCCGGATGGTCAATGGGGATGGAGACGGGTGGGACCTCCCGGGCCGACGCCGGTGCCTGATGCCATTTGATCATGCCCCCGGGGCCAAGTCCAGCTTTTCACCACCCTCCCCTGGACCTGGAATAACGGTATCAATGCGTTGGACGGCGGGAACAACCGGGTCATCGGACGAAAAAATGCCGGGCCATCATTGAAAAACGGCGTCCGAAACATTTTTTTGGTTTCTTTCGAGCAAACCAATTTGCTTAAATCACTGGAGGGGGAGCGGGGAGACCGCCTGACGGTTTCCCCCATCACGGAGGATGCCGGCACATGAAGGATCGGTCCGGGGAAGTCGCCCCCAGCCGCACCTTGTTGCGGCAATATCATCTCACCCTGGCGGTTTCGGTGGCGCTGGTGCTGTTGGTCTCGGGTCTGCTGATTTTTTTCCAATTCGGCAAACAAAAAGAGATCGAGCTGGTACACATCCGCGAAATGGTTCACAACCGCAGCCAGGAGGCGGAGATCGCCCTGAGCGGCGTCGTCGACCGCATTCGCGAATTGCACCTGATGACCCGCCAGGTTTGGGCCAACCCGGAATCCTTTCCCCCCTCCCCCCTGTACGACAAGATCGGCTATAACCCCGAAAGCGGTCTTTTTTCCCTGGAACTCGGCCCGATGCGCCAAGCGATCCACGAGATGGGCAGCCTGCACGGCATGATCGATTTTCCCAATATCGGCCCGGAAAAACGGACTGAGATCAATGCCGCCCTCAGTTTGATCCCTTTTCTGCGCGCCGCGGTCAAGACCAGCTCCTCTCTGCGTTATATCTATTCACAATCAACACCCGACCTCCCCTACGCCGCCATCTATCCACCGATCCTGGAACGGGAAATGATCCAGCTGTCCGGGACCGTGCTTGGTTTTCGGGATGCGGCCTACGAGGCCTCCTTCTGGGTTCAGGCCCTGCCGGAAAACAATCCGCGACGGCGCCCGTTCTGGAGTGACTATTATATCGACATCAGCGGCAGCGGCCATCTGTTCGTCAGCCATGTCATCCCGGTCTATCTCGGCGACACCTTTCGCGGCATCGCCGCCGCCGACATCGACCTGGGCTTTTTGCAACCGTTCGTGACCCAGGAGCTGTATCCCGGGGGAGAACTGTTGATCATCAACGATCTGCGGCAGGTGGTGGCCCACAGCCGGCGGGAGGTGGCGGCGACCGAACGGTTGCAGACCCTGGAGCAACATCTCCCCCCCCGGCCTGGACATTCCCACCTCCCTCCTCTCTTCGTCCGGTCGCGAAACCGAGGCGGTAACCGGGGGCCATTATCTGACCTCGGTCCCCTTGAAAAGCGCCCCGTGGCGCCTGATCTTCTTGATTCCCGACGCCGACCTGACCCGCCAGGTGATGAGCGATCTCTACTATTATCTGTTGCTGTTGGGCGGGGTGTTGTCACTCTTTTTGGCGGGATATTGGATTTTTGAACACCATTTCATCAAACCGGTGTTTTTGCTGGTGCAACATATCGACGACAAGGCCCGTGACCGGTCGGCCGTGACGCCGAAGATCCCCAATCCCCGTTGGCAAACCTGGTTCCATCAGGTCGGTACCGCCTTTGACGACAGCCGGGCCAACGAAAGACGGTATCGGCGGCTCTCGACCGAACTTCAGGATTTGAACGCCCACCTGGAAGAACGGGTCAATCAGCGTACCCGCGAACTGCAACGAACCAACGAGGCCCTGACCGCCGCCAAGGAGCGGGCGGAGAGCGCCAACCGCGCCAAAAGCACCTTTTTGGCCAACATGAGCCATGAGTTGCGCACACCGTTGAGCGCCGTTATCGGTTTTGCCCAGTTGATGGCCCGAGACCCGGAAACCAGCGCCCGGCAACATGAAAATCTCACCGTCATCAGCCGTAGCGGGCATCATCTGTTGGCCTTGATCAACGACATCCTCGACATGTCCAAGATCGAGGCCGGACAGATGAGCCTGGAAGTCGACGTGGTGGATTTCAACAATCTGATTCGCGATATCGCCACCATGATCACCTTGCGCGGCGAACAGAAAGGGTTGTCGTTCCATTGCCATCTGGACCCGAACATCCCCCCCTACCCGCGCCTGGATGGGCGTAAACTGCGTCAGGTTCTCATCAACCTGCTGGGCAATGCGGTAAAATACACCCACAGCGGTGGCATCACCCTGGATATCGGCCTGCTGGCGGTCGAGGATGGTCACAAACGGCCCCGGCTGCGGTTTTCGGTCAGCGACACCGGTGAAGGGATCCCCGAAGAGTCGTTGACGACCATTTTTGACCCCTTCAATCAGGCCGGACGCAGCCCCAGCGACAGCGAAGGCACCGGCCTGGGACTCTCCATCAGCCGCCAGTTCATTCAACTGATGCAGGGGGAGATCACCGTTCGGAGCGAAGTTGGCACAGGCTCCATCTTCTCTTTCGAGTTGCCGGTGGAGGTGGCGGCCGCCACGGACCTCATGGCGGAACGACCCCAACGGCAGGTGATCGGCCTGACCGACGACAGCCCCAGGGATCTGCGTTTCCTGGTGGTGGATGATCAGGCGGACAACCGTTTGCTGTTGCGTCGTTTATTGGAACTGCTCGGTTTGCCGGTACGGGAGGCGGCCAATGGACGCGAGGCATTGACGCTTTTCCAACAATGGTCGCCACACCTGATCTGGATGGACATGCGCATGCCGGTCATGTCCGGTCCCGAAGCCATTCGGCGTCTCCGCACCCTGCCGGGCGGCGAGACGGTCATCATCATCGCCTTGACCGCCAGCGCCTTTCGTGAAGATCGGGAAACCCTGTTGGCCATCGGTTGCGACGAGGTGATTTTCAAACCGTTCCGGGAGGAGGAGATTTACGACGCCCTGAAACGGTTTTTGCACGTCACCTTTCGCCATGCCGAGAACAGCGACGATGAAAAACCGACCGCAACGGCGATGAATAACGCCGAGGCGGCGAAACGGATCCGATCGCTGCCGCCATCCTTGCGGCAACAACTACGGGCCGCGGCGGCGCAACTGGATGCCGAGGGAACGATGCGCATCGCCGAGCGGATCCGTTCCCGGCACCCGGACCTCGCCGGTATGATCGAAACCTGGACCAGGACCTACCAATTCGAAAAATTGCTGGAACCGCTGGAAGAAAAAGGATGAAACGCATGGATGGGAATCGACCGCTGGAGGCGGGGTCGATCGATGAACCGGCAGGGATGGAGAATACGGTGCTGGCGGTCGATGACAACCCGGCCAATCTGGACCTGTTGAAAAAAATTCTGGAAAAGGGCGGATACCGTTTCCGAGGCGCCATCAATGGCCGTCTGGCCCTGCGTACCATTCAGGAAATGCCGCCCGATCTGATCCTGATGGATGTGATGATGCCGGAGCTGAACGGCTATGAGGTGTGTGAACTGTTGCAAGGCGATGACCGCCACGCCACCATCCCGGTCATTTTCGTCAGCGCCCGGGATGCCCTGCCGGACAAGGTGCGCGCCTATCACCTCGGCGGCGTCGATTATATCACCAAACCCTTCTACGCCGAGGAGGTCCTGGCCCGGGTCAAGGTGCATGTTTCCCTGAAAAACATGCGCACCAGGTTGGAACGGCAAAATCAGGAGTTGGAACGGCGGGTACGGGAACGAACCCGGGATTTGAACGCCGCCAAGGAGATGGCCGAAGCGGCCCGGATGAGTGCCGAAACCGCCAACAAGGCCAAGAGTGAATTCCTGGCCGTCATCAGCCATGAAATCCGCACCCCGCTCAATGCCATTCTCGGCATGACCGAGGTGATCCGGGATAGCGGGCTCGATGAAGAACAATCACGCTGCATGAAAATTTTGGACAATGCCGGCAATAACATGTTGTCCCTGGTCGAAGACATTCTCGATCTGGCCCAGATCGAATCCGGACGCCTGTCCCTGGTACAACAGACGGTCGATTTAAACCGGTTGATCAAAAAGGTCATGGCCTTTCACAATCCGAATGCCGAGAAAAAAGGATTGGAATTTCGGCAACATCTGGACCCAGGCGTTCCCGACCGTTTTCCGGGGGACCCCAAACGGATGCGGCAGGTATTGATCAACCTGCTGGGAAATGCGGTCAAATTTACCGATCGGGGCCGGGTCGAACTGCGCGTTTCCCGGCCGCGAGCCGATCTCCTGCTCTTTTCCGTCGCCGACACCGGCATCGGCATCGCCGCCGACAAACAGACCATGATTTTTGAACCATTTTCCCAGGCCGATGCCTCCTCCACCCGCAAACATGGCGGTACCGGCGTCGGTCTGGCGATCTGCAAACGGTTGATCGAGGCCATGAACGGATCGATCCACCTGGAGAGCCAACCGGGCAAGGGGAGCATCTTTCATGTTTCCATCCCCCTGACCGGGGAACCGCCGCCAAAATCGGCAACCGCCACCACGGCTGCAGTGGGAGGGAAATCGACCGAGATCCCCGGCGGCCGATCCATCCTCCTGGCGGAGGATGTGCCGGACAACGCCCGGATCATCGAAGCCTTTCTGAAAAACAGCCCCCATCGGTTGGAAATCGTCGAAAACGGTGATCAGGCGGTGGCCAAAATCCGGGCGGGGGAAAAGTATGATCTGCTGCTGATGGATATTCAGATGCCCGGCATGGACGGACTACAGGCGACGCGGCAAATTCGCGACTGGGAGAAAGCCCGGGGCCGGGAACGGACCGCCATCGTCGCCTTGAGCGCCCACGCCCGGGTGGAGGATATGGAAAAATCGCTGGCCGCCGACTGTGACGGCCACATCAACAAACCCATTTCCAAAGGCCGGTTGCTGGAGGTGATCGACCAGTTCGCCAAATGGAGCGCCAGTTGGAAAATGACGCCGCCCGGCCCGGCCCCGGGGGATTCCCGGGACCAGCGGTCGGACCAACCGGTCAATGACGGGGTCGATCAATAAAAGATGAACTTTTTGCTCTCATGGTTGAAACCGACCACCAGGGCCTGGCCCGGCTTGAGGGCCACCCGCCGGTCGGCGGCATAGTCATACCCCTCCTCGCGTACACTGTCGATCATGCGTACCGACAGTTGATGCTCCCCGGCCGGCAGGGGAAACTTGGTATAGACATAGGCGGCGCCATCGTCATGCAGACCGGGGGCGTTGAAGGTTTTTTCCGCCAACAGGTCACCATCCAGCAACAGTTTCACCGTCAGCGGCGCCCGGGCCCGCGAACACTCCTTGGCCCGGCGCATGTTGGGCGGCAGTTTCATCAACTCCTCCCGGGTCCGTTTGCGGCATTTTTCCTTGCGCTGGGCGGCATGTTGAAAGGCCAGTTTCAGTTCCGCCTGATCCGGTTGCAGATAATAGTAGACCGGATCGGTGGACAGATAATAAATCACCGCACAAAACAGGGTGTAGATCACCACCTGTGCCAGATAACGCAACGGCCCGCTCATGAGCCTTCTCCCCGTCCGGCGTTACGCAGGGTTTGGCGAAATTCCGCCACTTTGGCCTCCAATTGTGATCGTTCCAGGTCCGATGCCCGGAATATGCTGATTTTGCTCTGATCCGTTCGTGACGGCAGATGGGGTTCCCGTAATCCGGCCACCCGCTGGTCCACCCAGGTGTTGCCGAAACGGTGGTAACAGTCCCCGTTCCGGCAACCGGTGATGAATACGCCGTCCGCCCCTTTTTTGAGGACATAATCCACCAGGCTCGGCGGCAGCATGCCGGTGCAGGGCAAGGTGATGATGCCGATGCCCGGTTGTTCCAACTTGGAAATTTGCGCCCCGTGATCACAGCCGAACAGGATGATCCGCTCCGATCCGGACAGCTTGGCCAATCGATCATCGGCCTCATTGCGCAGGCGATCGGCGGAGTACCAGGGCATCTCGATACCGGTCTCCAGGGTCTGTTTTTTCATGCGGAACGGATTGGAGGAGACACAGGAACCGGTGCAGATGCCGCAGGCGGTACAGAGGGATACATCCATCTGTGGTTCGAACTCGGTCTTGGGGCGGCCATCGGTCCGGGGTTGCATGGTCACCGCCCCATAGGGACAGTCGACGGCGCACTGGCCACAACCGTTGCAAAACGGCAGTTTGACCTCGGCCGGGGCCAATTCACCCCGCTTGGGCAGCCAGGGCAGCAACAGCAAAAGGACGGTGATGCCGTTGGCCAGCCCCCAGGCCCAGCCGGGACCGAGAATATCGATGACCGGATAGATGTTGAGATAGAACCAGTCCAGTTTCAGGGCCGTCGGCGCCTGACCGAGGTCGGCCGGTCCATGGCTGATGGCCGGTTTGAGCAATGACAGCGCCAGCAGGGCCACCATGGTGCCGATGGCCAACTCCTTGGGGGGATTGAAATCGATCTGGCTGATGCGGCTGACATGGATCCAGAGGAGAAACACCAGGGCCACCGGGAAACCGGCCAGATGCAAAAAGGCCATCAGGGTGAAAAAGCGGTCGGAGAGCTGTCCCGGCAAAAAATTGAAGGCGATGGAACCGGGCAAAACCGGAATCCAGTCGATCAGCTCGGCAGTGGCCAGGGCCACATATTGGGCCAGCATGTCCCAGACCAGCCAGTAGCCGGAGATGCCCAACACCACCACCAGCCACAGGGTCGGCACACCGGTGAACCAGGAGAACCAACGCACGCCGCGATAGCGGTCCCGGCCGAACTCGCGGATCATGTGGATGAAAATGGTGATCACCGCCGCATCCGAGGCATACCGGTGCAGGCTGCGCATGATACCGGCCATCCACCACTGGTCGTGGGTCATGTACTCGACCGACTGGTAGGCGCCGGCGACATTGGTCTCGAAAAAGATGAAGACGTAGATACCGCTGACCAGGACGATCCAGAAAAAAAAGAAGGTCAGCGAGCCGAGATGGTAAAACGGGTTGAGCCGGTTTCCGAAGATGTCATTGAAACCACCTTCCAGTTTGAGAATGGTGGTGTTGATGGCCGTGCGGATGATGTTCAAGACGTTAACAACCCTCCAACTGGGCAAGTGGACCCCCGCAACAGGGATTATCCGCCGCCCGCATACATTTTAAAATATAAACCTGTAACGATAACTGATGTAGATCAAGTCGGGGACCCGTTTTTTCGCTGTTTCCACATCTCCCGGATCAAGGAAAAGGTACCGAGCAGGATGATGGAACCGCCGATGAACATGCCGACGAACAGGGAATAATCAAACTTGTAGGCATCATCTTTGGGATCATAGGTGGTGCAGAAAAACCGCACCCGCCGCACCAACTCCTCAAGCGGGGTTTCCTGTGGAGCGGGCAGACCCAGGATCAACTCCTTGAGCGGTTCCACCAGCAGGGGAGCTTCGAAGGTTTCCCCATAGACCTGCCGGTAAATCACCCCTTTGGCATCGATCACCGTCGCCTGCACCACATGATCGAATCCCTTGGGCGAGCGTATGTAGGTAAACCCCAGATTGCGCACCAGACGACCGATGGTTTCGGCGTCGCCGCTGAAAAAGTGCCAGTTCGGATCATCCGCCAACCCCTGTTGGCGGGCATAGTAGGCCATGTTTTTCGGGATGTCGAAATGGCTGTCGAAACCGATGGTGAGCACCTGGAAACTCTCTTCCCCCAGGGCATCGCGGGCTTTTTGCACCATTTCGGCCAAAAAACGGGTGGCCACCGAGCAGATGTGGTAACAACTGGTATAGACCAGACTCACCACCAGCGGTTTGCCGTGGAATGAGGAAAGGGTCACCTCGTTCCCCTGCCGATTTTTGAAGGTATAATTTTCCACGGAGCGGCCGATGGCCATGCGACTGATCTTCAGGGCCCGGTTCGAATCGAAGGCCCGCCCCCTGGTTTCGGGGGAGGCCAGGGCCCCATCGGTCGGCATCAACAGCGGCAGGACGAGGAGAAAAAAGAGCAGTGAACGCAAACGCTGCAACCAGCCGTAAAACAGCGAAAGGCCAACAGAATCCGGTTCAGACAAGGAGCCCGCCATCCAGGGAGGCGGCCCCGAGGAGCAGCGCCAACTGCACCAGGGAGGCGCGAAAACTGGCCATGGCCGGGACCGGGGTCGGATCCCGGGTCAGCTGCAGGCTTTTGTAGAGGAAATAACCGCCGCCGAGCATGGCGCCGGCCAGATAGACCCAGCCGAGTCCGAAATGGAACGGCAGGATGGAGGCGAGTACCAGCAGGGCGGTATTGAACAGCACCGCCCGGGCGGCGCGGGATTCACCGGCCACCACCGGCAGCATGGGAATGCCGGCGGCGTCATAATCACGCTTCAGGGCGATGGCCAGGCTCCAAAAGTGGGGGGGCGTCCAGAGGAACAGGACGAAGGCCAGGGCCAAGGCCAGCGGCGTCAAGGCCGGATCGACCGTGGCGGTACCGGCCAGGACGGCGAAACTGCCGGCCAATCCACCGATGACGATGTTCATCCAGGTACGCCGTTTCAACCAGACGGTATAGACCACGCCGTAGAAGAAGGCCCCGAGGAACACGTAGAGCGCCGCCACCGGATTGATGAACCGCCATACCGCCATCACCGGCACCGCCAGCAAAACGGCCAGGAACAGCAACCACCAACGGGTATAGGGCAATGCACCGGTGACGAAGGGCCGGTTACGGGTCCGTTCCATCCGCATGTCGATGTCACGGTCGAAATAGTGGTTCAGACCACCGGCGGCACCGGCGGAGAGCAGGATGGCCAGCATCAACAGCAAAACCTGGCCCAGGGAAGGCGAGGCGGTACCGGCCCCCGCACTGACCGCCATGCCCATACCCGCGGTCAGGACCATGGCGACGCCAATCCGCAACTTTAGGAGAACGAGGATCTGTTTGACCTGGGAAAGCATGTAAAATCGACCTTTGACCCTTGCCGGATGTGATGTCAACGCTGGACGGGAATATTAATAAAAAAATAAATTCGTTGCACTAAAAAAAATAATCGAAGCACCCCGACCGGACAAATCGGCCCGGTGGGGGGACGGACGGAAAGAGTCCGTCCCCCCGGGGGATGCCGTCAGCTCATCTTCCAGAGGGAAGAGAGATATTTGGCGTTGATGAAGAAGTAGATCACGAAGGTGGCCAGGAAGACCAGGGCCAGGACGAAGGTACCCTTGGCATCGTGCGTGCCGGTGCTGCCGGTGTCTTCGATGGGCGTCAGGCCCAGTTTGTCCGGTTGGCTGACGGTGTAGCTGGAAGCGGCCATCGGGAAACCGAAGCTGGAGAAGAGGCTGGCACCCTCATCGAGCTTCTTGCCGAAGATCAGGGAGAGAACGGCGATCAGGCAGTAGGCGGCGCCACCGATGGCGGCCAGGAAGCCACCCAGACCGGCCACGCCCATCATGGCGATGGCGGAACCGGCGAACTGATACTGCAGGGCGGCGTCGGCGAAGTTGATGTCCCAGTGACGACGGGGAACGCCCAGGGTACCGGCGCCGAGCATGAAGAGGATCAACAGCAACATGCCGGCGGTGAAGATGTAGGGCTGCCATTTGGCCAGGCCGGGCATCACCAACTGCCGGCGGAACAGCACCGGAATCAGGAAGTAGGTGATGGCCATGAACGCCAGGGTGGTGCCGACGGCGACGGTGGCATGGAAATGGCCGGGGACGAAGATGGTGTTGTGGATGATCAGGTTGATCTGCTCGGTACCCATGACGACGCCGGTGATGCCGCCGATGAAGCCGAAGACGATCATGGAGAGGAACATGCCGGAGAAGACCGGATTATCCCAGGGCGCCTTGCGCAACCATTCGAAAAGACCGTTGGTGTAGCCTTTTTTGCGTTGGGCGATCTCGATACAGCCGGGAACGGTGAGGCCGTGGACCATGGAGGCCAGGACCGCCAGATACATGGCGTAGGAGGTGTTGAAGACCTTCCAGGTGGAGCTGATGCCCGGATCGACCAGGATGTGGTGGGCGCTGGCCAGTTGCAGGAACAGGATGTAGAGCAGGAAGGCGAAGCGGCTGACCTTCTCGGACATGGGCTTGGCGCCGAAAACGATGGCGGCGATGGCGTACCAGACGGCGACGTGGGCCGACACGTTGATCTGCTGCGAGGAGTGACCCATGCCCCACCAGATAACCCGGTAGATGGCGGGATCGATGTTGCTGATGAGTCCGGCCGACCAGAGGAAGGTGGGGATCAGGATCACCGCGCCGGTGGCGATGGTGAAGATGGCGATGATGGCGGCGGTGACGGCGCCGAAGGTCACCAGGGGAATCGATCCATCATAGGTTTTTTCCTCTTTGGCCACCATCAGGGTGCCCAGGAAGACGAAGCAGCCGATCAGGGCGCCGACCGCGAACAGGATCAGGCCCAGGTAGAAGATCGGTTCCGCCGGCATCGGCACGTAGGAGGTGAACATGACGCTGGAGTTGCCGCGGAAGAAGGCGACCATGGTCACCACCGAACCGACCAGCATCAGCAGGAAGCCGATCCACCCGATCATCGGCGTCGCCGGACGGCAGCGCAGCAGAGTGGACGAGGCGAAATAGAGCACCGCGATCTCAAAGAAGATGATCCAGAAAAGCAGGATGGCCGTACCGTGCAGGGTCAGGGCCATGTAGAAGGTTTCCGCATCCAGCAGGTGGATGGCGGGAACGCGGGTGGCGGCCACCAGGAGGCCGAAAGCGCCGCCGATCAGCAGGTAGACCACGGCCAGGACGGCGTGGGCCTTCATCAGCGATTCCGCCGATTTGTGGAAATACAGCCCCGAATCCGGGCACTGTCGAAACATTGCTGTTGCCATGATTTAACTCCTTGTTCCTGAATTCATTTCACGTAGATTTTGCCCAACATCATATGATGTCCAATGCCGCAGTATTCGTTGCAGACGATACCGAATTCTCCAGATTGGGTCGGGGTCATGGTCAACACGGTTTCATAACCGGGCAGGATCTGCATGTTGATGTTCACGGGTTGGATCGACAGGCCGTGGTTCCAGTCCAGGGAAGAGATGTGCATGCGATAGCTCTTGCCTTTTTCCAGCTCCAGGATCGGCCACCACTCCCAGAGGCGTCCCACCAGGTAGACATCGCTGCCGGGGGGCGGGGCGACGACCGGGATTTCCGAATCGGTCTCGGTGCGCACCTGATGTTTTTCGACCATCGCCTGGGCCTTGGCTTCGAAGGTTTCGGGCTTGGTCTTGTAGGATTCGTTGGACAGGTTCTGCTCACCGTAGATGTGCCAGTAAGGCATCCACAGGAACAGAACCAGACACCAGACCAGGGCCAGGGCAACCCAGGTGGCCTCGATCTTGTGTACGGGTTCGTTCCACCAGATTTTTCTTGAGGGGGGCGTGATGCTCATCGGGTCAGTCTCCTTCTTTCCATCCTTTTATTGGGCCATTGGGATGTTGACGATCTCAATGATGCCCCAAATGGTGTAAAAAATTGTTGGTAGGGCGATACCCAGAATGAGCAGCAGAAGGGGGTTGTCGAGAACCCGCTGCATGAATGGGATCGGTTCGCCGGTGTCAGTTGTTTCCGATGTCGCCATCAGTCTTTTCTCCCCAGGAGTAGAGTCAAAAGCCAAGTTCAGGTTTTTTCGAGCGTCATTCTTACGTAAGGATGAGACCGGGTGCAGTCTATTGTGTATCCGTCGCCAGATGCATGGGGTATACGCAAAAAAATTGACTCGGATCAATTGTTGCGCGATAAAATTATCTATAAGGATATAAAAATCGCGCGACAGATCGGCTGGACCGCAAAAAAATCAGCCCTTCCGCGGCGACCACGATTCCGGACCGTTGCAAAGGTTACGAATCTGCCAGTATCTTTGAAAGGGACCATGGACCCTTTTTGCACAGAAAATTTTGAATGACGGAAAAAGAAAATCCATGAAACAGGAAGAAGCCATCTCCCGGATGTTGGCGGATCAGCCGCTTTTCTCCTCCCTGTCCGAAATGCAGATGGCCCGGGTCAAGCGGGGTCTCAAGGTCATCAAACTTGGGGAAAACGAGACCCTTTTCAACAGCAAGGAGCCCGCGGAGCGGTTTTTCGTCCTGCGCAAGGGACAGATGAGACTGTTCCGCCGGGGCCACAATGGCGCCGAAAAGACCATCGAAATCATCCGGCCCGGCGAAACCTTCGCCACCGCCGTCATGTTCATGGAAAAAAAGGTCTACCCGGTCTCCGCCTGCGCCCTGCGGGCCAGCCAGGTGCTCTCCTTCGAAAACCGGATTTTTCTCGGGGTGTTGCGGGAGTCCCCGGAGACCTGTTTCCGCATGATGGCCGACATGGGCCGGCACATGCGCCGCCAGTTGGCGGAAATCGATCAACTGAGCCTGCAGTGCGCACCGAGCCGGTTGGCGGCCTATCTGTTGGAGAAGGTCCCCAAGACCGGCGCCCGCGCCGGCCAACTGCACCTCGATACACCCAAACAGGTCATCGCCTCCCGTCTCTCCATTCAACCGGAGACCTTTTCCCGGGTGTTGGGCACCCTGAAAAAAAAGGGGCTGATCGAGGTCAAGGGCGGCACCATCCTGGTTCCCGACATCCAGGCCCTGGAAACCTATACCGAATCGAAAAAAACCCCCTCCCCGAAAAAATGATCTCCAGCCGTCGTCACAGGTGGTACACCATGCCGTAGACCACCAGACCGGTGCAGGAGACATAAAACCAGATCGGCAACGTCCAACGGGCCAGACGCCGATGACGCTCCAGCCGCCCCCGCCAGGCCAGATAAAGGGTGGTGGGCACCAATGGCAGGGCGACGACCGCCATCAACACATGGGTGATCAGGATCGTGTAATAGACGCTGCGGATCCAACCCTGGCCGGCGAAGGGGGTGATGCCGACCCGGGAATGGTAGATGGCATAGGAGATCACGAACACCACCATGACGCCGATGGCGATGAGCATGAAACGACGATGTTCCTCGCGACGGCCACCGCGAATGGCCCGAAAGGCGATGCCCATCAACAAGATGGAAAGTGAATTCAACAGTGCGTGAAAATGGGGCATCCAATCCATGATCGTTCCTCCTCCCCGCCGGCATCACCGCCGCCGGGATTCCATTTGCCGTAAATTATCCTGGTAGGCGGCAAAAATGACATCCTTCATCTTGTAATCACCCGACCGGACCGGGAGCCTCTCCGAGGTCTGCGCCCGGGGCAGGCTTTTCACCAGTTGCAACGGCTCCGGAATCAGGGTCTGATCCATCATCGGCAAGGACGGTTCCCGTATTGGCGCCGGGGGTGAAGGGGGCGGTTGGACCGATGACGGTCTCTCCTTTGGCGCCAGCTGCACGGTCAGATCGAACGCCGGCGGGGCCGGCTCGGGGGCAACCGGTTCGGCGGCCACCGTTTGGGGTTCAACCGGTTCGGGTATCACCGGTTTGGCGACCGCCGGTTCCGGGGTCGTCGCCGGGGGCCGGGCGGCAACCGTGGGGGTCGGTTTGACCGTCGTCCGCCCGGGACGATCGGCGGTCGGGGGGACCCGCCTGGCGCCGGCCGGGGCGGTTCGCCGCGACCGTTTGATGAAATGGTCGAACAATGATTTTTCCAACTCCTCGAACACCCCGGCCACCCCTTGGCGCAAGATGGTTCCATCCCTGCCGTCATCCTCGGTCCGGGCGGTGGAAACGGTCGGTTCCGGCCGGGTTCCGGCCCGCTCCGGAGCCGGCTCGGGAGCGGGAGCCGATGGGGTGGACCGGGAGGTCTCCTGCATGGCCAGGCTGTAGGCCTTGGCCAGATCATGCACATAACCCTGCAGGGCGATGGCCGCCTTCATGAAACCCTTGTCCCACTCCCGGGCCGTATCCGCATCCATGGTCGCACTGTGCAGGTAGGCGGCGCTGCGGTCGCCGAACTCTTTCAGGTGACCGATCACCTCCGGGTCGTAGACCGGCACACCCTGTTGCAGTTTGGCGATCAGGGCCGTCAGCACGGCGTTGATGGGGGCGATTTCCAGTCCGACCCGGCCGGTCAGGAACAGCGACATGCTCTGCAACAACTCCAACAACGAGGCGCCATCGATACCCGCCGCCCCGGTGGCCCGCTCCAGGGCTTCATCGCTGGGCCGTTCCGGGACCGGCTGGCGGTGCAGGGCCTCCGAGAGCCGGTCTCCCTGACGATGCACCGCATCGATGACATCGGCACCGGATGGACCGAGGTTCAACCGTTGTGTCAGCCGTTCGCTCTCCCGCCGGGTCAGTTCACCCTGCTGTTGCAGCAATCGGTCCCCTTCCCGCTTGACCGCCGTCAGGATGGATTCCAGGTCGATGGCGCCGATGCCCTCCTCGCCGATCCGTTCGGTCAATATTTCCCGCAGGGAACGGTTCAACGCCGACGTCAACAGATTGCCCTGTTCCTGGATGGCGTGCATCACCGGTTCCAGGGAGAGTTGCACGCCGGACCGGGCCTCTTCGATCAACCAGCGTTGGATGTCGGCCAGATTGGCCGTCTCCTGGCGCAGGGCGGTGATGGCCGGCTCCAGCAACGGCGCCACGGTGGTGGCGCCGGTCCCGTCCGGGGCCGCCAGACGTTCCGCCAGGCGGGCGGTCTCCTCGCGGATGGTATCGATCACCAACTGCGGATAAAAAGTGCCTTCGACGCCGACCGCCACGCCGTCCAGACCCTCGCGAATGGTCCGTTCCTGACGCCGCAACAGCAGGTCCAGCTCGGTCCGCACCGCCTCCAGGAGCGGTTCCAGGATACCCTCCAGGGGCTGGTCGGCGGCGCGGATGGCCAGGTCGTCCAACACATAACGCAAGGTGCGGTCATGACGCTCGGCCAACTCGGCGTTTTGATCCTTCAGGACCTTCAACACCGGCTCCATGGCATCGCGGGTCCCCTCCAGGGTTTCCTGGATCATCCACTGCTGCGCCCGGGCCAGATTGGTGGTCTCCTCGCGCAACACCCGGATCACCGGTTCCAGGGCGAGCGCCTCCCTTCCCGGATCACCGCGCAATTCCTGACCGAGCCGGGCGATCTCCGCCTTGAGCGCCGCCAGGATCGGATCAACGGTGATGCGGCCGGTCTCATCGCGCACCGCCACGTCCTCCAGCGCTTCACGCAAATCCCGTTTACGGCTCTGCTCCAACCGTTCGTTCTGATCCCGGGTCCGCTCTCCCTGCTCCCGGATGGCGGCCAGAACCGGTTCGACGGTCCGTTGTGGATCGTCCGGGCCGGCCTCCAGGCGTTTTTCCAGGCGGGCGCCGGTCTCCTTGACGGTATCGATGACCGGTGCCGGGTCCAGGGCGTGTTTCAAGGTGTCGGTCATTTCACCGACCGCCCGCTGAACCGTCCGCCCCTGCTCCAGCAACTGGCGTTCACCCTCGGCCTTCACCGCCGCCAGGACCGGATCCAGGGTCAACGATCCATCCTCCCCACGCACGGCCACGGCGTCCAAGGCGTCCCGCAGGGCCCGGGATTGGCCCTCGGTGATGCGCACACCCTGTTTTTCGATGGCCATCAAGACCGGTTGCAGGGAGATTTCCGCCGGTTGCAACCGTTCGGCCAGCCGGGTGGTGAGATCGGCCGCTTCGGTTTTGAAGGTTTCGATCAGGCGCAGGGGGTCAAGGGATTTTTTCAGGTCATCCACCGCCTCGTCCACCGAACGCCGCACCGTTTCCTGATGTTGCAGCACGCGTTGGTTTTCCGCCTTGACCGCCGCCAGGACCGGATCCACCCGTACCGCCCCATCCGCATCCCGCACGGCGATCCGGTCCAGGGCCTCGGTCAGGGAATTTTTCTGCTCCGCCGACAACCGGTCACCCTGGTCCCGGATCGCCTGCAGAACCGGCTCCAGGGAAAATCCGTCCGCGGCCGGCGTCAAGCCGGCATCGGCCACGGCATCACGGATCGCCGTGCCCTGGGTGCTGGCCAGATAGTTCTGACTCTCCACCAGGCGTTCCTGGCCTTCGAGCAGCCGTTCGGTCTCATGGCGCAACACTCCGCGCAACTCTTCGAGGGTCGGCCGGCTTTCCAGTTGGCCGGTCAGCCGTTCCCCTTCGGCCCGCAACGCCTCGATGACCGGTTCGGCGGTGCCGGCCCGGCGCATGCCGTCGATGATTTCCGAAGCGGTCGCCCGCAACGCCTCGGACTGTTCCCCGGCCAACGCCCGCCGTTCGGCCTCCAGGGATTCGACCAGGGGACCGATATCGGTCTTTTCGCGCAACTGTTGCAGCAAACGATCATTTTCGGCGCGTATCAGGGTGTTGAAGGATTCCGGTTTCGGCAGTTCGGCCATGCGCACCAGGATGCGGTCGCTGGTCTCCTGAACGGCCCGCAGCACATTTTCCAAAAACCGTTCGACGCCACTGCCCGGTTCGGCGATCTCACCCACCGCTTCCCGCAGGGAGCGGGTCCGCTCTTCCAGACGAAGATCGCTTTGGCTTTTGATGGCCTCCATCACCGACTCGATGGCCACCGACTCCAGGGCGTGGGTTTCGGACACCTGCTGGGAGAGCCGGGCGGTTTCCGCTTTCAGGGCATCGACCCAGTCCGTGGCGGCCAGGGAACGGTCGATTTCTGTGCTCACCCGATCCACGGCGGCGTGGATGGCGCCATCCTGACGCCCGGCCAACTCCTCGGTCAGGGTGTGGATCGCCTCCAGGATCGGTTCCCGAATCCGTTCCTGGAGCTGTTCATGGATCAAACTGCGCATCAGGTCCTGGGTCATGCGCACCTCGGAACCGCGCACCTCCAGTTCGGTCATGATTTCATTGAGCGCCCGCACGTGCGTTTCCGCCAGCAGGGCGCCCTGGACCTGGATCGCCTCCAGGACCGGATCCAGGGAGATCAGATCGGTCGACGCCGATTCCATCCGCGTCATCGTCTCATGGATCAGGGCGGTCTGGCCGTCGGCGGCCCGGGCGATCTCCTCCCGCACCACCGCCACCATCGGTTCCATGGACAGCAATTCCGGCATGCCGCGCATGGCGTCGCCGATGGCATCGCGGATGGCCAGGGCGTGGATTTCACCCAGGCGCGCCATCTCCTGGTGGATCACTTCGACCAGTGGTTCCGGAGAGCTCCCCTCACCGCCCCGGCCGCTATCGGCCAACAGGCCTTGAACCGCTTCGATGGTGTTGTGGACCATATGGGCCGATTCGGTCTGGATCAGGGACATCAACCGGTCCAGGAACCCCTCGTCGGTCTGCCGCGCCTGTTCCATCTTTTCGTGCAGGCGGCCGGTTTCACCGCGAATTTGATCCAGGCCGGTGGCCAGGTCCATCATGATGTCGCGGACCGCCGTTTCCTGGCGTTCCAGGAACCGCTCCTCGCTGACCTTCATCGCCACCAGCACCGGTTCCAGGGTCGCCCCCCCGGATTCACCCCGAACCGACATGGCGCCCAGGGTTTCCTGAATGGTACGGACCTGCTCCTCCGCCAACCGTTGGCCCTGTTCCCGAAGGGTCACCAACAGCGGTTCCAGGGACGGTTCGACCACCGCCGACAACCGTTGGGCGGTCTGTTCCTGGATACCGGCCAACCGTTCGATCTCCCCGCGCACCGCTTCCAGGGTCGAACCCAGTTCGGAAACCGCCGCGCCGCGCTCCCCTTCCAGACGCACCGACAGTTGGGTCAACTCGGCATGCATCAATTCCAACATCGGCGCCAGGTTGTCCACACCGTCGGCCATGCCGGTTTCCAGCCGTTCGACCAGCGCCGCCGTTTCCATTTTCAACGTGGCCAGATCGGCCGCCAGACCATCGATGGTGCTCTCCTGCCGGACCAGCAACCGTTCCCCCTCGGACTTGATCGCCGCCAGGAGCGGATCCAGGGCCGGCGTATCTTCGAGCCCACGCACCGCCACATCGCCCAACACCTCGGAGAGGGCCAGGGATTGATTTTCCGCCAGACGGGC
This sequence comes from uncultured Magnetococcales bacterium, assembly GCA_964344355.1. Classification (GTDB taxonomy): domain Bacteria; phylum Pseudomonadota; class Magnetococcia; order Magnetococcales; family CAYFNE01; genus CAYFNE01. The sequence continues at coordinate 39,873 of CAYFNE010000012.1, read as the reverse complement.
GGTCTGCTCCTTGAGGGCGTCGAGCACCGGTTCCAACAACGCCTCCTGGCCGCCGGGACCGGCTTCGAGCCGTTCGATCAGGGAGGCCATCTGCCCGCGGGTCATCTCCAGGGCCGGTTCCAGATGGACCCGGTCGTCGATATCGGCCTGCAGACGTTGGGACAGATCACCGATCTGTTGCCGGATCGAATCCAGGTCCGCCCGCAACGGTTGTTCTTCCAGGTGCCGTTGCAGCGCTTCGGTCCGTTCCCGGACGGCGCCCAGGTCGGCCACCACCGGGCCCAGGGTCTCCTCCTGGTGACTCAACAACCGCTCCCCTTCGGCCTTGACCGCCGCCAACAACGGGTCCAGGCCCACCTCGCCATCGCCGCCCCGAACCGCCACATCGCTCAACACCTCCTGCAGGGCGTTGGATTGGCTCTCGGCCAGCAACAGCGATTGTTCGCGAAGGGCCGCCAGCATCGGTTCCAGATCGACCGTTCCCTCCCCTCTTCCCGCCTCCAGGCGTTGGGCCATGCGGACGGTATCGGCGCGGATCGCCTCCAGGTCGGCCTTCACCGTCCCCAGGGTGTGGCGTTGCCGGTCCAGCAACCGTTCTCCTTCGGCCTTGACCGCCGCCAGCAGCGGATCCAGACCCACCTCGCCATCGCCACCGCGTACGGCGACATCGCCCAACATCTCCTGCAGGGCGTTGGACTGACTTTCGGCCAGCAACACCGACTGTTCCCGCAACGCCGTCAACACCGGCTCCAGATCGATCGTACCGGTCCCGGAATCGGCGTTTTCCCCTCTGATCGCCTGCAGATCGGCCGTGATCGTTTCCAGGACCGTCCGTTGGTGATCCAGCAACCGTTCCCCTTCGGCCTTGACCGCCGCCAGCAGCGGATCCAGACCCACCTCGCCATCCCCGCCGCGCACGGCGACATCGCCCAACACCTCCTGCAGGGCGCTGGATTGGCTCTCGGCCAGTAGCTGGGATTGTTCCCGCAGCGCCGTCAACACCGGCTCCAGATCGAGTGCACCACTCCCAACATCGGTATTTTCCCGTCTGATCGCCTCAAGATCGGCCTTGATCGTTCCCAGGACCGTCTGCTGGTGGTCGAACAACCGTTCCCCTTCGGCCTTGACCGCCGCCAACAGCGGATCGAGAGCCACCTCCCCGTCCCCGCCGCGCACGGCGATATCGCCCAACGCCTCCTGCAGGGCGTTGGACTGGCTCTCGGCCAGCAACTGAGACTGTTCCCGCAGCGCCGTCAGCACCGTTTCGAGGTCAGTGGCCCTACCGGCTGGTTCCGCCGCCAACCGTTGCGCCAAACGCTGACTTTCGGCCCGGATCGTCGCCAGGTCGGCCTTCACCACCCCCAGGGTGTCGGCCTGATGATCCCGCAACCGTTCCCCTTCCGCCTTCACCGCCGCCAGCAGCGGATCCAGGGCCACTTCCCCGTCGCCCCCACGCACGGCGACATCGTTCAACACCTCCTGCAAGGCGTTGGATTGGCTCTCGGCCAGCAACAACGACTGTTCCCGCAGTGCCGCCAGTACCGGTTCCAGGAGGGATTCACCGTTCCGGGGTTCGCTTTCCAGGGATTGGGCCAACCGTTCGGTCTCCCGGCGCAGGGCCTGCAGCTCCGAACCCGGGGGCACGTCACCACCCCGCAACCCGTCGGTCACGGTGAGGATATCCTTGTGGATCATCTCCAACATCGGTTGCAGGGTTTCATAACCGGTGTTGACCCCCTGATCGATGCGCTCGGTCAGGGCGGCGATCTCCTCACGAACCCGGGCCAGCTCTTCTCCCGCCACCAGCCGGTCACCGCTCCACTCCTCGTCCATGCGGTTGGCCAGGTAGTTCCCCTCCTCTTTGACGGCGCGGAGAATATCCGCACCGGCAAAGCTTTTTTTCAGGTCCCCGGCCACCGTTTCCATCACGTCCCGGACCACGGCCCGTTGACGCTGCAGTTGCCGTTCACCGGCGGCATTGACCGCCGCCAGGATCGGATCCAGCGAAACCGAACCATCGGTACCACGAACCGCCACCGCTTCCAGGGTTTCACGCAGGATTCTGGATTGATTTTCGGCCATCTCCCGACCCTGTTTTTCCAGGGTGGCCAGGATGGCATCCAGGGATATTTCCGGAGGAGTGGCGGAAATGTGTTCGATCCGTTCCCGCAACTGCCCCATTTCGGCGCGCACCGCCTCGACCGCCGCTTCCAGGGTACCGCTGTCACCGGCGGCTTCCCCTTCCAGGTGTTCCACCAGCCGCGCGGTTTCCCCCTTCAGGGCATCGATGACCGAATAGGGCAGGAATGACTCCCGCAGTTCCTCGACCACCGACTTGAAGGAATCACGGACGGCGCCGTTCTGGCGCTCCAACAACCGCGCCCCTTCGGCCTTGACCGCCGCCAACACCGGTTCCAGGGAGATATCGCCATCGGCACCACGCACCGCCACCGAATCGAAGGCTTCGCGCAACGCCTGGGATTGGCTCTCCACCAGTTGATCGCTTTGCCGACGCAGGGCCTCCATCACCGGCTCCAGGGAGATCTCCGGGCTTTCCGAAACCGTCGTCAAATGTTCCGACAGATGGGTCATTTCGGCCTGCAACGACTCCAAAACCGGTCCCAGGGCCTCGGAACCGTCGGTGGCCAGGCTGGTCTCCAGGCGTTCCATCAACCGGGCGGTCTCCACCCGCACCGAATCCAATATCGGCTCCAGGGAGAGGACCGGACGGCTTTTTTCCAAACCGGCGACGATCCGTTCTTCGAGACGGGCGTTTTCGGAACGAACGGCCTCAATGACCTGCTGCAACTGTTGTTCACCCGCCGCCTTGACTGCCGCCAAAACCGGATCCAGGGAGAGAGTGCCATCGGTTCCCCGTACCGCCACCGATTCCAGGGCCTCCCGCAGGGTCCTGGATTGAGAGTCAGCCAGTTCCCGACCCTGTTCCTGAATGGTGGTCAACAGGGAATTGATCGATATTTCCGACGAAACCCGATCGATCCGTTCCCGCAACTGCCCCATTTCGGCGCGCACCGCCTCGACCGCCGCTTCCAGGGTACCGCTGTCACCGGCGGCTTCCCCTTCCAGGTGTTCCACCAGCCGCGCGGTTTCCCCCTTCAGGGCATCGATGACCGAATAGGGCAGGAATGACTCCCGCAGTTCCTCGACCACCGACTTGAAGGAATCACGGACGGCGCCGTTCTGGCGCTCCAACAACCGCGCCCCTTCGGCCTTGACCGCCGCCAACACCGGTTCCAGGGAGATATCGCCATCGGCACCACGCACCGCCACCGAATCGAAGGCTTCGCGCAACGCCTGGGATTGGCTCTCCACCAGTTGATCGCTTTGCCGACGCAGGGCCTCCATCACCGGCTCCAGGGAGATCTCCGGGCTTTCCGAAACCGTCGTCAAATGTTCCGACAGATGGGTCATTTCGGCCTGCAACGACTCCAAAACCGGTCCCAGGGCCTCGGAACCGTCGGTGGCCAAGCTGGTTTCCAGGCGTTCCATCAACCGGGCGGTCTCCACCCGCACCGAATCCAATATCGGTTCCAGGGAGAGAACAGGACGGCTGCCTTCAATGGACTTTTTCAACTCGGCAACGGCCTCTCCGACCAGTTCACCGACCGAATCACGCACCACCTGCCGTTGCCGTTGCAACTGCTGTTCACCCGCCGACTGCACCGCCGCCAGGATCGGGTCCAGGGAGAAGGTGCCGTCGCTACCGCGAACCGCCACCGCTTCCAAAGCTTCGTGCAACGCCTTGGACTGACTGGCCGCCAGTTCCCGACCCTGTTTTTCCAGAGCGGACAGAATGGGATCCAGGGAAATTTCCGGGGTAGCGGTGGAAATTTGATCCATCCGTTCCCGCAACTGCCCCATCTCGGCGCGCACCGCCTCGACCGCCGCTTCCAGGGTACCGCTGTCACCGGCGGCTTCCCCTTCCAGGTGTTCCACCAGCCGCGCGGTTTCCCCCTTCAGGGCATCGATGACCGAATAGGGCAGGAATGACTCCCGCAGTTCCTCGACCACCGACTTGAAGGAATCACGGACGGCGCCGTTCTGGCGCTCCAACAACCGCGCCCCTTCGGCCTTGACCGCCGCCAACACCGGTTCCAGGGAGATATCGCCATCGGCACCACGCACCGCCACCGAATCGAAGGCTTCGCGCAACGCCTGGGATTGGCTCTCCACCAGTTGATCGCTTTGCCGACGCAGGGCCTCCATCACCGGCTCCAGGGAGATCTCCGGGCTTTCCGAAACCGTCGTCAAATGTTCCGACAGATGGGTCATTTCGGCCTGCAACGACTCCAAAACCGGTCCCAGGGCCTCGGAACCGTCGGTGGCCAGGCTGGTCTCCAGGCGTTCCATCAACCGGGCGGTCTCCACCCGCACCGAATCCAATATCGGCTCCAGGGAGAGGACCGGACGGCTTTTTTCCAAACCGGCGACGATCCGTTCTTCGAGACGGGCGTTTTCGGAACGAACGGCCTCGATGACCTCCGGTGCCAGCGATATTTTCAGATCGCTTATCACCTCACCGACCGTTTCGCGGACCACCTCCCGTTGACGCTGCAACTGCTGTTCGCCGGCAGCATTGACAGCCGCCAGAATCGGGTCCAGGGAAATGGCGCCGTCGGTGCCCCGAACCGCCACTGACTCCAAAACCTCACGCAGCGCCTCGGACTGACTGACGGCCTGTTCCCGTCCCTGTTTTTCCAGGACGGACAGGATTGGATCCAGGGAAATTTCCCCAGGGGTGCTGGAAAGTTGACCGATCCGTTCCCGCAACTGCCCCATTTCGGCGCGCACCGCCTCGACCGCCGCTTCCAGGGTACCGCTGTCACCGGCGGCTTCCCCTTCCAGGTGTTCCACCAGCCGCGCGGTTTCCCCCTTCAGGGCATCGATGACCGAATAGGGCAGGAATGACTCCCGCAGTTCCTCGACCACCGACTTGAAGGAATCACGGACGGCGCCGTTCTGGCGCTCCAACAACCGCGCCCCTTCGGCCTTGACCGCCGCCAACACCGGTTCCAGGGAGATATCGCCATCGGCACCACGCACCGCCACCGAATCGAAGGCTTCGCGCAACGCCTGGGATTGGCTCTCCACCAGTTGATCGCTTTGCCGACGCAGGGCCTCCATCACCGGCTCCAGGGAGATCTCCGGGCTTTCCGAAACCGTCGTCAAATGTTCCGACAGATGGGTCATTTCGGCCTGCAACGATTCCAAAACCGGTCCCAGGGCCTCGGAACCATCGGTGGCCAGGCTGGTCTCCAGGCGTTCCATCAAACGGGCGGTCTCCACCCGCACCGACTCCAGAATCGGTTCCAGGGAAAGGACCGGACGGCTGCGTTCGAAACCGGCCATGAGCCGCTCTTCCAGACGGGCGTTTTCGGAACGAACCGCCTCGATGAAACCATCGGTGTCCGGGGCCAGAGATTTTTTCAGTTCCGCCACCGCTTCATCAACCAGGACACCGACCGAGTCCCGCATCGCCTCTTCCTGACGGCGCAACTGACGGTTCCCATCGGCCTTGACCGCCGCCAGGACCGGATCCAGCCGCGCCTCGCCATCACCCTCCCGCACCACCGCCTCCAGGACCTCCTGGACCGGTTGGCGGTCGAGCAGCTCCCGGGTCGCCTCCTGGATGCGGTTCAATCGTTGGCCCAGCTCCGCCACATCGGCCCGCACCACCGCCAAGGCCGGCTCCAGGGCATCCAGATCATCTTCCGCTTCCCGCGCCTCCAACCGATCGGCCAGACGCGCCGTCTCCCCCTTGAGGGCATCGATGACCGAAAAAGGCAGGAAGGATTCCCGAAGATTGTCAACAACGCCATCGAAAGCCTGCCGCACCGCCTCCCGTTGCCGTTCCAGCAATCGCTCCCCTTCGCTTTTGACCGCGGCAATGATCGGTTCCAGGGTGACCCCGCCATCGGCCCCGCGCACCGCCACCGAATCGAAGGCTTCCCGCAACATCCTGGATTGATTTTCGACCAGTTGCGAACCCTGCTCGCGCAAGGCGGCCATCACCGGTTCCAGCGAGGCTTCCGAAGCGGTGGAACCGGAGTCCAACCGTTTGGAAAGATGGGCGATCTCCTCCTGCAAAGAGGTCAACACCGGGTCCAGGGCGCCGGAATCATCGGCGGCGAGGCTGGTTTCCAACCGTTCCATCAACCGCGCCGTCTCCACCCGCACCGATTCCAACACCGGCGCCAGGGAGAGTTGTTCGCCCTGGATGGCCAACACCTTGTCCAACCGGTGACCCAGGGCGGCCACATCGGCGCGCACCACCGCCAGGGCCGGTTCCGGGGCCTCCACCTCCCCACCGGCGCCGCGTTCTTCGAGATGGTCGGCCAGCCGGGCGGTTTCCCCCTTCAAGGCATCGATGACGGCATAGGGAAAAAAGGACTCCCGTAAATTTTCCACCACCCCTTCGAAGGCCCGTTGCACGGTCTCCCGTTGGCGCTCCAACAGCCGTTCGCCTTCTTCCTTGACCGCCATCAAAGCCGGTTCCAACGTCCCCTCGCCAGCAGCGGCCGGTACCGAATCGAAGGCCTCGCGCAACAAGCGCGACTGGTTTTCCACCAATTGCGCCCCCTGTTGGCGCAGGGCTTCCATCACCGGGTCCAGGGAGAGGTCCGCTCTGCCGGCGCCGGCATCCAACCGTTCAGAAAGATGGCTGATCTCCTCCTGCAACGAACTCAAAACCGGATCCAGGGCATCGGACCCATCGGTGGCCAGGCTGGTCTCCAGCCGTTCCATCAACCGGGCCGTCTCCACACGAACGGTCTCCAAAACCGGTTCCAGGGAAAGCTCCGAACGACCGGCGGCCCGTTCCGCGTCCAGGCGCGACTCCAACCGCGCCACCTCGGAGCGCACCGTATCGAGGATGGTATCGGTCCCCGGGGCCAGGGTTTTTTTCAGATCGTCGACCGCCTCCCCCAAGGCCTCGCCGACACTCTCCCGCACCATGCCCCGTTGCCGGTCCAACTGCCGCCGCCCCTCGGCCTTGACCGCCGCCAAAACCGGATCCAGGCTTTCGCCGCCATCGGCGCCACGCACGACGATTTCATCGAGCAACTCACGCAGGGAACGATCCTGATGTTCCGCCAGTTTTTTCCCCTGCTGCCGAAGCTCCTCCAGCAATGGCAACATGTGGGAAAAATCCTTGAACTGTTCCCGGATCCGATCCGCCTCCAACCGCACCAGTTCGCGAACGTCCGCCGGGCTGAGCCGCTCGGACCGTTCCGCCAGCTCCTCCAGACCGCTGGCGGTCCGTTCCATGCGCTGCCAGGTATCGTCCAACCGCCGGGTCCCCGCGTCCATCCGCGCCTGCAACCGCTCACCGGCCTGTTGCAACACCTCTTCGATCACCTGCTGGTTGTGACGGGTCAACCGTTCCCCTTCGGCCCGCAGGGTGGCGATGACCGGATCCAGGAACAAGGCACCCCGCAACCGGTCCATCACCTCCAGGACGAACCGCTCGGCCAACCGTTGCGCCGTCCCCTCCCCATCGGCCGCCTCTCCGGTCCCGTCCCGGTCATCCGCCCGCGACAGCAGGCCCCGCAACCGGTCGGCGACCTCCGACAATCCCTCCCGCACCACCCGCTCCTGAATATCGGCCAAACGACCGCCTTCGGCCCGGAAGGCCGCGATCATCTTTTCGGATATCCCCGGGGACGGAGACGGTCCGGCCAAGCGGGTCGTCATCTCGGCAAAGGCCTCGCGGATCATCCGCTCCTGACCGGTCACCAAGATGGCGGTCTCCCGGCGCACGGTGTCGATCACCGGCGTCAGGGCGGTCTGGAAAATTTTCGTAAACCGTTCTTCCAGGGCCCGGGTGGTCCATTCTTCCGGTTCTACGGCCTTGACCGGTTTACCGGCGGCGGTCGGCGCCCGGTAACGACGGCCTTTTTTCACACCGGCCCCGCCGGTAGCGACCGCCGGCGGCTCCGGAGCCGGCTCGGCGCCTTCGGTGGCCACCCCCTCTTCGGCATCGAGACGAATGCCCGGATCCAACAGTCCCATCTCCTCGGTGATGCGGGTTTTCGCCTTCCAGGTGACCCGGTCCACCAGGTCTTCCAGGGACTCCTCGCGCAAACCGATCAGCTTTTCCCCCTCCAGACGGATGCCATCCATCAACGGTTCGACGGCGGTGTGAACCGATTGGACGATTTTATCCTTGAGGGCGGCCATGGAGAGATCGAGATGGGTGACGATACGACCCAGCAGTTGATCCCGTCCCGCCAGCAGCCGTTCTTCGGACCCGGCCCCTTCAGCGGCAACGGACGGACCCTCCACCGACAGCAGATCGATGCGTTCGAGGAGAAGCTGTTGAAAATGATCGATTCGCGCCGCCAACTTTCGATATTGGTATCGTTGTCCCCAAAAAGAGAACAGACCACAAAAAATACCGGCGAGTGAGGGAAACAGCTTCAAGGAGATGGCGTTGAGAAAAACCCCCAACGCCAATTGGGAGGAGGCGGTCGCGGCGGTCAGGTCGCCACCCGCTTCAAACAGACCGGAGATCAGGGCCATCAAGGTGATCAGCACCCCCAACCCGGCCAGATAACCCGGTACCGCCCGGTCGGTGCGGTGATCCAACTGTTGACCGACCAGGGAATCGAAATGGAAAAAGGCCCCGGGATCCCGCACCGCCGTAACCAAACCCGGTCCCCTGGGGGGTTGCAGGCCGTTGCGATAACGGACCCAGGAGCGGGCCAGCAGGTGGTTTTCGGAAAGCCGGCGGTCGATTTGGGAAAAATTGACGGCAAAGGCCCGTCCGTCGGCCTGTTCGGACAACAGTTGGATGGCCTCCGCCAGCTGCGCCTGCACGGGACGCAAACGCCACCAACGCAGACCCAGCCAATGGAGCAGCCCACCAACGAGGATCAACTCCCCGAACAGCAGCGAGACCCAGGTTTGGCTAAAAAAAGTAAAAATACTTTCAAGCATTTAGCAAAAGTCCATTGGCGACATCCCCCCGGTGTCGTCGAACATCCCGATCCAAGGCGTCAATTGTGGCGATCAAGACCCGGGCACCCCCACCCAAGGGCGCGGCAGGGGGTTGCACCGGTCCCCTTTTCCCGGGGCCCGGCGCTGGCCATCACCATTATGGTCAGTCAGATATAGCAATAAACGTGCCCGCCAACCCGCCATTTATCGGTTCGATCGCCCGGGAAGATTAGAATTTTCATTGAGTAGCCCCCCGGGCCACCCGATATGCAAAAGGGGCGGGCGGTGAGAGGGGCCACGGGAAAATTCAGGCTTGAAGCCACGGAAACCATCTCCTCCGACGCCAATCGGAACTGTATCAAATACCGGGTGATGGCATCCATTCAAAAAGCGGTGGAAATCGCCCGGCACTCAATATATTTTCCTGGCCCTGAATTTGCTTTCGCGCCAGTGACAGCCGCGCCCGTTTGCGCCATCCTGTGACGGGTGGTTTAAACTGGAATGGCCTCGCCGGCAACGAACCTCAACCGAGTCACCCGGGAAGGGCATGATCAAAAATTTCACCGTCTCCCTGATCGAGTTCGCCATCAGCCTCCTGGTGCTGGTGTTGATCGCCGCCGTGGGTCTGTATCTTTATGATCTGGGAACGACACCGCCGATGGTCGTGGCCGTTGGCGATAAGGATCCCGTCCGACCGACCCTCGGTCCCGAACGGTTGACCGGCCTGGAAAACCGCCTGACCGGCATTGAACGAACCCTGAATGAAAACCTGCCCGACCCATCCCGATTGATGGAGCCGATCCTGAGCGCCATCAAGGAACAGAGCGCCCACCAGGCCGAACAACAGACCCGATTGCTCGCCACCCTGCTCGACCGGATCAATGACGTGAACGAGACCGATCCCGCTTCGGCGAGGATGGACCTGGAACCGGTCCTCGCCGCCATACGCCAGGAAGGGGAACGGTTGCTGGACCGTCAGGACGTGGCCATTCGCCAGGCGTTGCGTGCAGTGACCGGCAATACGGAAGGCCCCCCGGACGTGACCGTCGACATGGCGTCGATCCTCGCCACCCTGCGGGCTGAGAACGACTCGCGGATCCAGGCCCGGGAAAAATTTTTCCGAACCGCCCTGGCCGACCACGCCCGTTCCCTGCAACCGATCTTCGAAACCTTGCGCCAACAGAACGAACAACTGGCCGACCGTCAAACCCGGGCCATGCGGGAGGCCCTGGATGCCATGAACGGGAAGGATGATCCAATACGGCTGGAACCGATCCTGGCGGCCATGAAGGCCGAAGGGGACCGTTTGATCGAGCAGCACGATCAATCCCTGCAAAAGGCTTCGGATCGGCTGACACATGAATGGCAACGGACCCGTGCCGATGAGACCATCATCGCCACCATCCAACGGGAGACCACCCGATTGGCCGAATCCCAACAACGGTTGGCCAACGAACAGAAACAAGCCATTCGCGACGCCCTGGCCGGTATCGATCTCTCCCTGGAACCGGTCCTCCTCGCCCTCAAGGACCAGAACGAACAACTTGCCGAACGGCAGGCCCTGGCCCTGCGCGATCTGCTCAACGAAGTGGCGAACCAAAAACCGGCGGTCGATATACCGTTGGAACCGATCCTGGCGGCGATAAAAACCGAAAACGACCGGTTGTTGAAACAGCGGCATGCCACCCTGCGCCAGGCCTTCAACGAAATGGCCGCCGACCTGGAAGACCGTCTCGCCAAGGAAACACCCTCCCTGGAACCGATCCTCACCGCCCTGAAGGAGCAAAATGATCGATTGCTCCAGGCCCAGGAACGGTTGCTGAGCGAGGCCCTGGCCGATCGACCACTCCCTTTGGAACCATTCACCGCCGCCTTGCGTGAACAGGGCCGGCGTTTGACCGAGAACCAGGCCAAGGCCCTGCGGCAGGCATTGAGCGAACTCGCCATCCGCAACCCGGATGGCACCGTCTCCCTGGAACCGATCCTGGCGGCCATGAAAGAGGAAGGGGCCCGTTTGATCGAGCAGCAAAACCAGGCCATCGATACGGCCACGAAGCGAATAACCGAGCAACTGAAAGAGGAATCCAACCGTCTCGCCGAGTCGCAACGGCAACTGGCCGAGGAACAGAAACGAACCATTCACGACACCCTGGCCGGTATCGACCTCCCCCTGGAACCGCTGCTGACCGCCCTCAAGGAACAAAATGACCAACTGGCCGATCGACAGTTGCTGGCCCTGGGGGAACTGTTCGACGCCATGGCCGAACAAAAAAACACCGTCGATGTGTCGCCGATCCTGACGGCGATGGAAGAAGCCCGGCAACGGCAGGAAACCACCCTCCGTCAAACAATGTTGGAAATCAGCGACCGGCTGGAAAAACCGACCATTCCCCTCGATCCCTTGATCGCCGCCCTGCGCCGGGAAAACGAACGGTCGATCCAATCCCAGGAACGCCTCCTTCGGACCGCCCTGGCCGACATCCATATCTCCCCGGATCCCATCATCGAGGTTCTGCGCCGGCAAGGTCGGCAATTGTCGCAAAGCCAGGCGCAAATCCTGCAAGCCATTTTGAAGGGATCGGCCGAGGACCAGAGGTTCGATCCGGAACCGATCCTGGCGGCCATGAAGACCGAAAACGAACGGTTGCTGGAGCAACAAACCGAAACCCTGCGTGCCGCCATGGACGAACTGAAGACGACACTCAAGGACCCCCTTCCCCAACAACGGATCCTCGCCGCCATTCAGGAGGAAACCGCCCGTCTGGTGCAAAACCAACGACAACTGGCCAACGATCAACAGGAGAGTATCCACCAGGCCCTGGCGGCGGGCCATCCCTCATTGGAGCCGGTGTTGGTCAAACTTCAAGAGCAAAACGAACGGTTGGCTGAAAGACAAACCACCACCCTGCGCAACCTGTTCAACGAACTGGCCGATCGAAAACCGGCGGTCGACATCTCCCTGGAACCCATATTGGCAGCGTTGAAAAAAGGGCGGGAATCACAAACGAACAACATCCGCGCAACCCTGGCCGGACTCCTGGCCGGGCAACAAAAACCCGCCCCGGACCCGGCACCGTTGATCAACGCCCTGCGCCAGGAAAACCGACGGTTGGTCGAAACCATGGAACAATCCCTGCGCGACCTCCTGGCCGAGCGGGATGTTTCATTGGCGCCGTTCATCTCCGCCTTGCATGAACAGGGCCGACAACTGGCCGAAAGCCAAGCCAAAACCCTGCGGGAAGCCCTGCGACCTAAAACGGCCGAAGATGCAGATCGCTCCCTGGCCACCATGGTGACGATCATGAAACGGGAAGGCGAGCGCCTGCTCGGCCGGCAGGATCGAACCATTCGTCAAACCATGAAAGAGCTGGTGTCCGAACTGAAACGAATGCCGTCCGAGAAGGCCATCGTCGATACCGTCAAGCGGGAAAGCGACCGTCTGGCGGCCAGCCATAAACGAGCCATCGAAGCGGCTTTGGCCAAAGCGGTCAAAAGTGGCGCCGACGGAAAACCGGTGCAACTGTCCGGACGGATTCAAAAACAGTTGGAACAGTGGATGGAGGAGATCCTCCGCAAAAAATTGCAAACGATGCAATTGACGCCGGAGAAGCAAACCGGACCGTCACCCGAACCGCAGCAACCCCGGCCACCGGCAACACCCCCACCAACCGTCATCGAACCATTGAACGAACCAATACATCCGCATCCGACGACAAAACCGCCCTTGCGGAAAAAAACGACCATCAACGAAACCATCCCCGTGCAACCACGGCGGAAACCGGTGAAAAAGAAGGTCAGGACCCTTCCACCGGAACTACCGGCCGGGACTTGGTGGTCGCCCAGGGACAAGGAGGGTTTTTTCGTGTCCGGCGGTTGTTTCCTCAATCGTGGTTATGCCGCAACATTGTGGAGCAAGGTCCAGGAGTTGGGAATCCCGGCCTACAAGGTTCGGGTGGTTTCCCGGGGTCGGTCGTTGCGCTGTGTCCTGGGGGGACCCATCGCCACCGAACGGGGGGCGCGCCGGGTTTCGAAGCTGATGCTCGAACGGGCCGGCGCCCGGGAGACCCTGATCTATCGCTATCCGGCACCGGGACGGTAAATTCAATCCTCAATCAACAACGCATTTTTCAGGAATCAACGAACGGGTTATCGGCGTGAGCAATCCGAATTCCAAGACAAACGACAACCACCATGTGCAGCTGGCCTGGAATGAACCACCCACCGGCCCGTCTACCTTCGGCTCGACCGAGCCGGGTCCTTCCGGCGGCAGTCCATTCCGCGGATTGCAAACCTTCCAGGAAATCACCGATTCGTTGATGGCTCTGGTCCAACCGCGCGTCGGCCCGACCGCCCGCCGGCCCACCCCCCCACCGGCCCCGGAACCGATGGCACCGAAAACCAACAAACCCGCCGCCGGCCATGAATACAGCGGCGAAACCGTGGCAAAGACGGCCTGTCAACCGGTTTTTCGCGAAACGGTGAAACCGGAAAAAAAACCCTTGGAGTTTATTTTCATCTGGGCCAACGAAGAAAAAACCAAGCCATCCAACCATGGGCTGAAAAATGAACGAATCATCCACCCCCCCCCGACCGCAGCGAAAAAACAGACCACCCCGGCTCCTGAACCGGCCGTTTTAAAAAAGGTTCCTCCCCCCTCCCCGGTCGCCGCGGTACAAAATCCCATCGTGGACGAGCCAGCGCAGACCGATCAACGGCCATCAAGACCGGAAAAAAAGAGGGTAGAACCGCTCCCACCGGCGCCCCCCATGAAAAAGCCGGACCCTGAACCGGACGCCAACGATGAAACCCCGACCCCGGCACCTGACGAAACCGATGGCGGCAACAACGGGGAACCAACCCCTGCCGAACCGGTCAATACGGCAATGGTGGCCCCTCCGGCCACCAGTTCGATCATCTCCGCCACCCTGACCGCCGTCTCCAACCTGGGCGTCCCGAAGATTGAAGAGGCGGATCCTCCGGCGCCACCGCCTCCCCCTGAAATCATCGCCAGCAAGGAAACAATTTCCCGGGAAACCGCCCCCGCCACCATGCGGGCCGGCAAGAGGTCCGATCACGCCGCCAACATTCTGCCCGGGGAGTATTGGGATCATGTACCGGTGGAACCATTGGGGCCCGGAGTCGGCCATCTGTTGGGGGATTTGATCGGTGGTTTGGGAAAGGGCGGACCCGGAAAGGGACGTTGAACCCTCTATCGATCCCGTTGCCGCAACCGGTCGCCGTAGCGTCCCTTGATCCGCAGCAGGTCCCCATCCAGGGCCGGATGACCATGCCACCATTGATAGTCCGGTGATTGATGGTGTACCCCGAGCCAGACATTTTTCAAATGGTGTCCGCTCATGGTTTCATAGAGCCCCGACAGGGTGTCATCCTCTCCATCCACCGCCTTCCGAACCATCTGAACAATGCCACGAGCCTCCCGCACCTTCATGCGGCCAATCTCCACCATTCGTTCGCCGCTCTTGAACCAGGTGGTGACGAAACGGGGGGAGTGACAATCCAGACAGGGTTCCTGGCGTACATCGGTGATTCGTTCCCGTTCCGCCGAAGCGGGAGGGGCCAACGGGTTCCAGGCCGGCAGGGAACGGTTGACGTCGTGCTCGCCCCGGTGCAGGTGACAATAGGGGCAGGTGGGCGAACGAACATTGGCATCGGCCAACGGCTGCCGCCACTGGTCATCGTTCGCTTCCAAGGTGGCGATGACCCCATGTTTGGAGTTGAGATAACTGTGGGTCACCGGTCCTTTTTTCCCGCCATGGCACCCCTGACAGGCCTCACCGAGACGTATTGCCAGCATCGAAGCCGATTCATGGTCGTTGCCATGGCAGCTTATGCAATCAACGACCGTTTTTCCACGGGCATGACCACTGCGCCGCCATCCGGCCACCACCTGCGGATGGTGTTTTTCGTGACATTCGATGCATTTTTCATAAGTGGCAACCATGCCGATGGTTTCAGCCGCACCGGATGAGGGGCAACAGATCGAAACGAACACGATGATGAAAAAACGCCACATCAGTTTTCCAATCGATTCAAATCGGTATAATCACCATGCATCCAGATGGGCCGCGGATCCAGCCGCTCCTTTTCACCCAACTCGCGCAACATCTTCGCCCGTTCTCCGATCGCCTCCAAGGCCCGATCCATCTTTTTCTGCCCACGACGAACATGCCCATCCGATCCATGAGCAGCACCCTTGTAAGAACGCAAACTATTAAAATACCACATTTCGAAGTAGGATCGTTCGATGGGGGAAACATTGTAAAAGGACGAAGCCTGCCCTTCGAAAAAACCGATCCGTTCCCGTGGCCAAAGTCGATCGAGAAAATCCAGGGGCCGTTGCGGTCGTTCCCGGGCATTGGGATAGAGCAGCCCGTCGCCACGCAACGATTTTAACAGGTCTTCGGCCCGATACAGTTTTTTCCAGGTTCGCCGGCGCTCCCGATCCAGGCCAATAAGCCAATCCTTGGCTTGTTCAGCATCATGACAGTCGGCACAGATGACCAACCACCTTTTGCGTTTGATCTTGTTGGCCGATGTTCGGGGATTGATCTCCCGAATGCCGAACTTCCAGATACTGTTTTCCGCCACCTGATGTTTACCGTTTCGCATATGACAATAAGCGCAGGTCGGAGAGGGATAGTTGCCCTTCCGGAGCGGTTTCGACCAGTCCCATCCCTTGCCGTCGCGCAGATAGCGTTGACCATGGGCGGAGGCGAAAAAGGTTTCATCATCCGGATGGGGCGGTCCGCTGTGATAGGTGATGCAGGCCTCCGGCCGGCGGGCTTCGGCGGCGCTGAAACGGTGCCGGGTGTGACAGGAATCACACTTGCTCGCCACCGAATGACATTGCAGGCAGGACAACACCTCGGCCTTGGGTTTGTCGGCGAAATGGCGGGCATTCATGGCCCGGTCCATGGCCAGGGCGTGGCTCGGAAAACCAAAACGACGTTCATCCAACACCGCCCGATGCTGGGTTGGATGACAACGACCGCAGGTTTCGGGAGTCGGGAACAGGAGGGCTTGATGATCGTTGCCGTGACAGGCATCACAGGTGACCGGTTGTTTGCCGCCGCCCGGTTGTGCATGACCACTTTTTTGCCACCCTTTGACGATACCCGGGGTCACCCCGGCATGACACTCAACGCACTCGGTTCCTTCGAACCGTCCCACCATCGACTCTTTCTCCGGGGCGTGATAGAGCCCCGGGTGCCAATATTCATGCATCGGATCGGGCCGCCAACTCTCCCCGTAAAGACCGACGCCCCGGGCATCCTCCGGAAGACCGGTTTCCCCGGTTTGAACGAACAGCCCAACGAGGATCAGGGCAACAAGGGGACGGAGATACCACATACGCCACTCAATCCACTCACCAAACTCCAGTCCGATCCGACCAGACCGGATACATGCCGGGCGCCCAGCAGGACCGTTACCATCACCAGCACGAAAACCGCCGCCCGCGCCCGCAGTGGTTTCGCCGTCCAGTCGGCCAGGAAACGCAACCGTTTCCGATCCTGATGCAACGCTGGAAACAGCACATTGCGGGCATCGCGAAAAGCGAGACTGCCGACCGGACATTCACTGACACACCGTCCACACCCCATGCAGTCGGCGACATCGATCCGGCCGCGCCGTTTGCCTTCGTGCATGACGGGAATGCCCATGTCACAAACCTTGGTACACAGTTCACACTCGGTACAGGTTTCCCGATTGAAATCGATGCGGAAAAAACCGGTGCGGTTGAGGAGACCGAAGGTGGCGCCGAAGGGACACAGATAGCGGCAATAGGCCCGGTTGCCGGTCACAGGCGAAAAAAGCATGGTCACGAAATAGGGAATGACCACCAACAGGCCGAAAACCATCAGATAGTTGGCCGACCAACTGTTGAGCGGGTGCAAAACCGCCCACATGGCCCCCAGGTAAAGGATGAAAAACACCCACTTGAGATGACGCCAACGCCATGCCCGTTCACCGCGCCAGGTTTTGTGCCGAAAGGGAAAACCAACCGTCTCGCGAATACCGACACAGGGACAGCCCCAACCACAGATCACCCGCCGACCGAACAGCCAAACGGCGACCAGAACCAGGAAAAAGGTCACGGTTCCCGGTGTATGCAGGGCGGGAAACACCGGTTGCGTCCCCAAAAAGCCGATGTAGGGTTCAACGAAGGGGTATTGCCAGGGAATCAACCACCAAAACACCGTGACCACGGCCACCAGGACCAACAGGCGGGTACGGGTATAGGGATTTTTTTCGGCGCCGATACGCCAGATGCCGAAAACCAGGATGATGGCATATTCGGTATAGCGATTGAGCCAGATGGGCGAGTCGAACCAAAACAGGGCGCTTTCGTTCAACCAACCGAAAAAGGCCCAACAAAAGGCGGCCAGGGAGACCATCCACACCCAGGGGGCATACCGGCCGGCCACGGAACGTTGCACGGATGGCCGGAACACCCGGCCGGGGGGGGGCGGGATATTTTTGGGATGTCACGGCCGCATTGTCCATGGACGGCACCTCCAGACCATTGCTCCCGACCTCTGGGCGGGGCATATTCAAATATTCAACATAATTATTGAATATGCATTTTGCCGTGTTTTGTCAAGAAAAATACGCAACGAAAATGAATAGGGACCATTTTGAGGAAAAATCAAGGAAGGCAGCCCGCCATCGATCGGGATCGATGGCGGGTCGACCGGCTTCACGCCCGGCGTTTTACCGTTTTACCCCTTCATCGGTGAACCATCGTTCGACGAGCGTTGCCAGGGTGGCCCGCCCGGCGGGATCCAGACCATCGGGGTCGAAACGGGCCTGATTGTGCCGGCGAACGATCTCTTCCAGCTCCGGTCGTTCGATGCGCTGGATCCAATGCCGCCAGGTCTCCCCCGGCATTCTGCCATAACCGACCGCCGCCAATTGATCCTCGATGCGATACAGACCATGGTCGCCCCGCTCGACCGATGGCGATTTCCCGCCGGCCCGCCGCACCGAGCCGAAGGTCAGGGAAAGCCCCTTTTTTTGCCGTAGACGAAGCAACATTCCCACCACCAACAAGACCATCAACCAGGGCAGGGCGGAACGAATCGTCTGATTACCCCCTTCCTGATACCAACGCCACAGAGCAAAAGCGGTTTGCGACGAGAAATCGAACAGGGGTTGCCAAAGAGTGGCCTGTTGCGCCTCGATCCGGAACCAGGTCGAGGGGGTGGTGTCGACGGTCAACCAGCGACCATCGACATGGGCCAGCACCCAGGCGTGGGCGTGCCGGCGCCGCACCACATAGAGTTGTTGGCCTTCATCGTACTCCTGGGCCGAATAGCCCACCGCATAACGGGCGGGAATACCGGCACGCCGCAACAACAGCACGGTGCTGGTGGCAAAATATTCACAATGGCCGGAACGGGTGCGCAACAAGAAATCGGTCAACGGCGTCCTTCCCCAGGGGGCGGATTCCAGGTAGGTGGAATAAACGAACCGTTGGGCAAAATATCGTTCGACCGTTTGAATGATCTCCTTCGGTGATCGTTGCGGGAGGCCCAGTTCGTTCATCACCCGGGTCAACGTCTCCGTTTCAATCTCCGGAATGCGCAAATCCTCTTTCGTCGGCGGTCCATCCAGGGAAAAACCGCTCGAGTAACCGATTTTCGGGATGCCGCCCTCGTCCACATCGACGACCCGCAACGCCGCGAACTGATTGACATCCATCTTCGAAGCGGTCAAACCGGTCACTCGGACCGCCGATGGCGGCAACGGCACCATGCCTTTGCCATTGTCGAAGGTTTTATACAAGGTCAACCAGCGCAACGGCTGGTCATCCCCGGCATGCAGGTTCCAACGCCCCTCCCCCTTGCCACGGGGAATTTCCCGAAACGTTGAACGAAAGGCGCTCCACCCTTGATTATAATACAAATTGAAACTGCTCTCCCGAAGCAAAAACGGCTGTCCCGTCAACTTCGGGCCCGCGACGCGGAAAACGATGCGATCGGACATTTTCAAGGCCCCGACCTCGCCGATATCACTGTTGCGTCGATAGGGGTTCGGTTCACCGGCGAACCACTCCGCCAACCATTCGGTGGTTTTGTCGGCGACGATTTTTTCCAAACGCAACATGCCCCTATGGCCGAGGACGCTCAATCCCAGGGCAACGACCAATACCGCGATCCAGGCAGGCCGGGACCAGGCCCGGGAACGAACCGTCCAATATCCCGGGGCGATCAACAGGGTGGCCAGCGGAAAAAACCAATAGTTGGTATGTTCCGTCACCCCGGCGGCGACCAGGCAGGTACCGAAATACGGAAAATTAAGATCGAGTTGCGGCACCGGCCGACCATCCGGATTGTCGGACCATTTGCGAATGGTCATGAACAGGGCCGAGGCCGGCAGTTTGTCGAAGGTGCTCCAGGCCAGGGCCAGGGTGAGGGGAAAAAGAACGAACACCAGAGCCCGCAACAAAACGAAGGGGGGCGGCAACAGATGATCAAAATAGAAAACCCAGAACAACATCGCGATCAACAACACCGTCGAGGCATCACCCAGTCGATTGAAGACCGCCAAAGAACCGTGCCAACGCCAGGAGACGAAGCGGGGCGCTTCCAGGAGCAGGGCCATGAGGACGGCCAACACCAGGTTGGAGCTGGTCCAGCCCCACAACAGCAAGGCGCCGCCGGTCAGGCCGGGGGGTACGTTCATAAGCGGTCCAACCCCTCCTGTATCCGGCCGGCCTCCAGCCGGATCAACCGTTGTGGGTGGTTGCCGAGAGCGGTTCGATCCAGGGGGGCCTCCGAGCCCGGCTCGACCACCAGCAACACGAACAGAGGGATTCCCATGGCGGTCAATTTGCGCACCAGGTCCTGCCGTTCTTCATCCCAGGCGATGAACAGCAACAACAAACCACTCAAAGCGGCGGCATGGTTCAATACCAGGGCGGTCAACTCGGAAAAGGGTTTGTCGAGACGCGGGGTGACGGCGGCCAAAATTTCCAACATCTGTTCGCCATGGGCCAAACCACGGCCGGCGGTAAAACGAAAGGCCCGGGGGCTGACGAACATCAAATCGAGCAAGGAGTCCCCCTCATCCAGCGTGGCGGCAAAACTGGCGGCGATCGATACCGCCTCTTCGAACACCGGCTCCGAATCCCCGATGAAGGTGTCGAGGATCACCCCGTGTCGGGTGAAATACTCCTCCTGAAACTCTTTGACCACCGGTTTGCCGCTTTTTGCCCAACTCGGCCAATGGATGTGGCGCAAGGAGTCCCCCTCCCGATAATCGCGCATGGAGACGAACTCTTCCGACTCGCCCACCGAGGCGGCCAGGGTCTCGCCGCCCTGTTGATATTGACGGCCGCCGGGAAGGTTGAAATGGTTGGGAATGCGGTACCGTTTGGGCAAAATGAGCACATTTTCCGGCAGGTCGAGACGGTGGAAGGCGAGAAACAGGTTGAACGGGTCCCCGCGAGCGACGGTGAGACCGAGCAAACGGATGACGCCCCGCCGCAAGGGGGTGGCGGACATCTTGACGGTGGTTTTTTGACCCGGCGGCAACAGGGGCAAACGGCCCGGATCGATGGCCAAGCCCCGATTGCGGGCCGTCAACCAGGAAAACCGGTAAAAACCGACCATTCGATCGAACCGGTTGCGGCGTTGTTCCCCCGGTTCGGGAATGGTTTGAAACATCTCGAAAGTGGGGCGTGGATCGGCCAAATCCTCAAACAGTTTCAGATCGCGTTGAAACCGTTTGCCCCGATTGCTCACCACCACTTCATACTGGAAGGGATCGCCGACGGTGCCGAAACGGGGCAACAACCGTTCGACGGTCAATGAGGGGTTGAAAAAAGGGGCGAACAACATGGCGAGAACCAGCAGGACGAACAAAAACACGAACAGCTGGTAGATCAAGGTCACTTCAATGTCGAGACCAAAAATGGCCGTCATCACCACCCCGATCACCAGCAGACGACCGGCATCGGTCAGCCGCCGGCCATATCGATGGGCAGCGCTGGAAAAACGACGGAACAGGTGGAACAGCAGGCGCCGGAACATGGGGCCTCAACTGGGAACGGGTGTTTTTTCCAACAGGTCACGCACCACCTTTTCAGTGGTCAAACCGGAAAAACGGGCCTGGGAGTCCAACACCAGGCGATGGGCGATGGCGGGGACGGCGATCTCCTGGATCTGTTCCGGCGTGACATAGGTGAGACCATCGAACAGGGCCAGGGCGCGGGACATTTTCATCAAGGCCAGGGAGGCCCGGGGGCTGGCCCCCATGCTGACGCCGGTGGCGGTGCGGGTGCCATGGACCAGGTCGACGACATAGCGTTTCAGTTCATCACTGATTTGAACCGCCTCCACCGCCCGCCGCAAAATGGCCAAGGCCGGGAGATCGACCACCGACCGCAAACCGTCCAACGGATGGCCGTCACTCTGGGCGGAGAGGATGGCCACCTCCAGTTCCGGGGAGACATACCCCAGGGAAAAACGGAGATAAAACCGGTCCATCTGCGCTTCCGGCAAGGGATAGGTGCCATGAAATTCCACCGGATTCTGGGTGGCGATGACAAAAAAGGGTGGTTCGAGCCGATGGACCTGGCCTTCAACGCTCACCTGCCCCTCGCCCATGGCCTCCAACAAAGCCGATTGGGTACGCGGCGAGGCGCGGTTGATTTCGTCGGCCAACAAGACATGGGTGAAAACCGGACCGGGCCGAAAGGTGAAGGTGTGCTGTTTTTGATCGAAGATCGAGACGCCGACGATATCGGACGGCAGCAGGTCGGGCGTGAACTGGATGCGCTTGAAATCGGCCTCGACCGTACCGGCCAGGGCCTTGGCCAGGGTGGTTTTGCCGGTTCCGGGCATGTCTTCGAGCAACACATGGCCGCCGCTGGCAAAGGCGGCCAACAGCCAGCGGATGGTCCGGTTCTGGCTCTCTACGACGGAACCGATGTTATCAACGATTTTCTGGTAAACCGCATGGGCATCCATGGTGACCCGCAACGAAGGAAAAGGGTTGTCGTTATGGGCGTCATGGAACCGATCTCCGCCCCCCGTCCGAAAGGATACGACCAGCGGCGGCCACCTTCAATTTTTTTTTGTTTTCGCCATCGAAAACCACTGGTGGATCAGCGGTTACCACAGATCAGGGATTATTCTCGTCGTCCTCCTCCAGGACGGTGCGGCCCAATTTTTCAAACCGTTTGCGGTTGCCCGGCCAAAAGGCCCAGACCAGAATGGCCACGAACAGGGAGAAAAAAATCACCAGGGCGATCTCCTTGGAGAGGGTCATCATGGTGTTGAAATCGATGTTTTCCATCTATTCTTCTCCCGAAGGGATCGCCACCTGGATACGACGGTTGAAACGGAACGGACCGTCAGCGGTTTTGGCTTCTATCTTGACATCCCAGGCCCCGGGCAGGGGAAAGGCGAGTTTGGCCTGATAACGGCCCGGTTCGATTTCGTTCATCAAAAAGGAGCGGTCATGGTCGGAACGGATCGGCCGTTGCAACCGGCCGGTCACCAGCCCCTGGCGAACCGGTTGTCCGGAACGATCGGTCAAAACGAAGATCAACGATCGTTTTCCATCGACCACCGTCGATTGGTTTTCAATCAACCGTCCCCGCCAGCCGAGGGCTTCCTGACGTCGCTGGGCTTCGATCACCTGGTTGTAGGCCAGCCCTTTTTCATAGTGGTTTTCCGTCACCACCCCGTTCCAGGAGCTTTGCGCCAGATGGATGAAAATGGCGTTGACGATGAAGACCACCACGAAAAACAGGATGATGGCCAGGGGCCAGGGTTCCCGGTTCCATTTGGATTTTGTCGCCATCATGGCCTCATGAACACGGTTTCATAACGGTCCTCGCCACCGGTGGGATCCCGGGCCCTGAGGACGAAGGTGACCTTGGTGGGACCTTTTTGCAGACTTTCCCGGGCCTGGCGGACATAGACATTGAACGGCACCACCTCTCCGGATTCGACGCTCAACACCGGCGCCCCGTCGGCATCCCGTGCGGAGACGGCGGCAACGGAGATGGTGCTGCCGGGCAACCCTTCCAGGGTCAGGCTGAAATCCTGATGGCTCGGGGTCATGTTCAGGACCCGGACGGTGAAGTTGTTGCGGATGCCGCCATCGGACAGGGTGACATAGACCGGTTTACGATGACGGATGACATTGAGATCCAACGGTGATCGCATCGCCAGATAACCGGCGCAGGCGAGGAGGGCCAGGGCGAAGATGGCGCCATACACGAAGATGCGCATGCGCAGGAAGCGGGTTTTTTCGCCGGTCATCTCCCGCAGGGAGGTATAACGGATCAACTGTTGATCCATGCCGACGCGGTTTTTCACCGAGACGCAGGCATCGATGCAGGCGGCGCAGGTTATGCATTGATATTGTTGACCATCGCGGATATCGATGCCGGTGGGGCAGACGGTGACGCACTCCTTGCAGTCGATGCAGAGCCCGTGGACCGCCTCGGCCCGTCTCCGCTTGCGGCGGCTGGATTCACGGGGTTCGCCGATTTCCGGGTGATAGGCGACGATGAGTGTGTCTTCGTCGAACATCGCCCCCTGGAAGCGGGCGTAGGGGCACATGTAGATGCAAACCTGCTCGCGGGCGAACCCCGCCAGGGTATAGGTGGTGGCGGTGAGGAAGAGCAGGGTGAACCAGGCGGCCCCGGGGGCGCTGCCGTCGAAAAATTGTCCCGCCAGGGTCGGGGCGTCGGCGAAGTAGAAAACGAACACGCCGCCGGTCAGCAGGCTGATCACCAACCAGGTGATGTGCTTGCCGATCTTGATGACCAGCTTGCCCGCCGTCCAGGGGGCCCTGTCCAGTTTGATGCGCCGTTTGCGGTTGCCCTCGAACCATTTTTCGACATAGAGGAACAGGTCGGTCCAGACGGTTTGGAAACAGATGTAACCGCAAAAAATACGCCCGGCCAGGGCGGTGATGAAAAACAGCCCCATGGCCCCGGCGATGAGGATGAAGGTCAGCAGGAAAATATCCTGGGGCCAGATGATGAGGTCGAACAGGTAAAATTTGCGGTTGGGCAGGTCGAACAACACCGCCTGATCGGGCAATCCCGGCACCCGTTGCCAACGCAGCAGGGGCAGAAGACAGAAGAAGGCCAGCAACAGCGTCGTGACGAGCCAACGCACCCGCCGGAACACACCGGGTTGGTAGCGGGGATAGAGTTTTTGCCAATCCGCGTAGAGCGACGACTCCGAGGCGGGCGGTTCAGCGGCTTCGGGCATGGACATCCTTGTGGGCAACCCTCTCATTTTTCAGAAATATTGCTTTGTTTCTAATACTGTTCCAAGGATTGGTCAAGCTTAAAATTATTTATTTTTCACGGTGAATTTTTCGCTTTGCCCCATCCGGGTTTCCGGGTTATATTTTCTTTTATAATCAAGTGCCAATGTACCATCTTCCGGTGAATGCTGAATATTTTCAGAATCAATCCGTGCAACCGGAACGAGCCAACATGAGGAGCCGATCGGTGGGTCAGTCAACATCTCTGGAAAAGAAATACGATTATAAGGTCGTGAAGCTGTTTGCCATCGCCGCTGTGATCTACGGAATCGTCGGTTTTCTGGTCGGGGTGATCCTGGCCCTGCAACTGGCCTTTCCGGCCCTCAACCTCGATTTGCCCTACATCACTTTTGGCCGTTTGCGGCCCTTGCACACCTCGGCGGTGATTTTCGCCTTTGGTGGTTCGGTGTTGTTCGCCAGCAGTTATTATGTGGTGCAGCGCACCTGCAAGGCGCGGCTGTTTTCCGATTTTCTCTCCTGGTTCACCTTTTGGGGTTGGAACCTGGTGGTGGTGCTGGTGGTGATCACCTATCCGCTGGGTCTGTCCCAGGGCAAGGAGTATGCCGAGCCGATCTGGCCGATCGATCTGTTGATCACCGTCGTCTGGGTGGCCTATTTCATCAATTTCGTCGGCACCCTGGCGCGGCGCAAGGATCCGCACATCTATGTGGCCAACTGGTTTTATCTTTCGTTCATCATCACCGTGGCGGTTTTGCACATCGTCAACAACATGGCCCTGCCGGTCAATCTCACCGACTCCTATTCGGCCTATTCCGGGGTTCAGGACGCCATGATCCAGTGGTGGTACGGGCACAACGCCGTCGGTTTTTTCCTGACTTCGGCCTTTTTGGGATTGATGTATTATTTCATCCCCAAGCAGGCGGAGCGACCGGTCTACTCCTATCGGCTCTCCATCGTCCATTTTTGGGCGTTGACCTTCATGTACATCTGGGCCGGCCCGCATCACCTGCACTACACGGCCCTGCCGGACTGGGCGTCGACGTTGGGGGCGGTTTTTTCGGTGATGTTGTTGTTGCCCTCCTGGGGCGGCATGATCAACGGCATCATGACCCTGTCCGGGGCCTGGCACAAACTGCGCACCGATCCGGTGTTGCGTTTCCTGATCCTTTCGCTCTCCTTCTATGGCATGTCCACCTTCGAAGGGCCGATGATGTCGATCAAATCGGTCAACGCCCTGTCGCACTATACCGACTGGACGGTGGGTCACGTTCATTCCGGCGCTTTGGGCTGGGTGGCGATGGTTTCCTTCGGGGCGCTGTATCATCTGATTCCCCGTTTGTGGGGCACCACCATGCATTCGGTCAAACTGGTCAATTTTCATTTTTGGCTGGCGACCATCGGCATCGTGCTGTACATCGCCGCCATGTGGATTTCCGGCGTCATGCAGGGGTTGATGTGGCGGGCTTATGATCATTTCGGCAATCTCAGTTATTCGTTCGCCGAGACGGTCGAGGCGATGCATCCCTATTATGTGACCCGTGCGCTGGGTGGCGTTCTCTTTTTGGTCGGTTCGTTGGTGATGGCCTACAACGTTTACATGACCATCCGCCAGGCCAAGCCGGCGCCGGCCTGATGGCCGACCGAAACGAATGAATCGGGAACAACACGATTTGCGAGGAGCATTGTGGTGAAACACGAGTCGATCGAAAAAAGCATCCCTTTGATGGCCATCCTGACGTTGATCGTCATCTCTATTGGCGGACTGGTGGAAATCGTGCCGCTGTTTTATATCGACAGCACCATCGAGCCGGTGAAGGGGATGCGTCCCTACACGCCGTTGGAGTTGAAGGGGCGGGATATTTATGTTCGTGAGGGGTGTTACAACTGTCATTCCCAGATGATCCGTCCCTTCCGGGACGAGGTGGAGCGGTATGGTCACTATTCCCTGGCGGCGGAGAGTCAATATGATCATCCGTTCCAGTGGGGTTCCAAGCGCACGGGTCCGGATTTGGCCCGGGTGGGGGGCAAGTATTCCAGTCTTTGGCATCAGGAGCACATGCGCCGGCCGCAAAACCTGGTGCCGGAGTCGGTGATGCCGGCCTATCCGTGGTTGGAGAAGACGCCGTTGGATTATGAGGACATCGGCAAGCGTTTATCGGTGATGCAGACCCTGGGCGTTCCGTATACCCAGGAGATGATCGACAATGCCAAGGCCGATCTGGAGGCGCAGGCGACGGTTGATGGGGACAGTGGTCCGTTGACCGCCCGATATGGCGATGCCTTCCAGTCGAAGGTGCCGTTGGATGATTTTGATGGCATCAAGGATCAAATTACCGAGTTGGATGCCCTGGTGGCGTATTTGCAGATGTTGGGCACATTGGTGGATTTTTCCGCCTATCAGGCCCAGGAACGTTGAAACCGGCAGCCATTCCAAACAGAACAACGCTGAACGCCGCTAGCAGAGGATCGAACCATGGCCGAAGAGAATCAGAGTGTGGAGACCACTGGACATCAATGGGATGACGAGGAGGGCTATCCCCTGAAGGAGTTCAACAATCCGTTGCCGAAGTGGTGGTTGTACAGTTTTTACGCCACCATCGCCTGGGCGGTGGGTTACTGTTTTTTCTATCCGGCCATTCCTTTGGCCAACGGATTCACCAAGGGATTTCTCGGCTGGTCGCAACATGGTCAATTGCGGGAGGAGATGGAAGCGGCGAAGGCGGCGCAAAAACCGTTCGATGAAAAGTTGGCCGCCACTTCCATTGATGAAATTTCCAAGGACAATCAGCTTTTCCAGTATGCCATTTCCGGTGGCAAGGCCATTTTCGGCGATAATTGCGCCCCGTGTCATGGCAGTGGTGGTGTTGGTTCCAAGGCCAGTGGTTTTCCCAGTTTGGTGGATGATGATTGGATTTTCGGTGGTTCGTTGGCGGCCATCGAGGAGACGGTTCAGAACGGTCGTTCCGGGATCATGCCGCCGCACCTGGAGGCCGCGGGGGGCATGTTCAATGAGGGTCAGATCACCGATTTGACGGATTATGTGTTGAAACTGTCCCAACAACCACATGATTCCGGCGCCGCCGAGCGCGGGGAGGCGTTGTTCAAGGGGGATGCCGCCTGCAATGCCTGTCATGGTGACGGTGGCGAGGGTTCGTTGAAGGGTACGTTCAGTGGCATGGCGTTGGATGGCAGTATTGGCGCGCCGAATTTGAGTGATGCCATTTGGTTGTACGGGGGTGATCGGGAGACGATCCGGGAGACCATTGCCGGTGGCCGGACGGGGAAAATGCCGGCGTGGGGCAGTGGTTTTGAGGGGTTTGGTAAAAAGCTGGATCCGTTGTCGATCAAACAGGTGACGCTGTATGTGCATAGCCTGGGTGGCGGCATGTAATGTAAAAGATAAAGAACGGCCATCCTGCCGTGGTTTTGGTTTTGACTTTAACAATTGGGGTCAAGGGGACTGGTCCCCTTGCGGGTTTGATTCGGGCCATCCATGGCCCTCACCCTTCGGGCGCACCTGCGGTGCGTCCAAAACGGCTATCCTGCCGTTTTGTGGGCGGAGCCCAAGGTTTTGGTTTGACTTTAACAATTGGGGTCAAGGGGACTGGTCCCCTTGCGGGTTTGATTCGGGCCATCCATGGCCCTCACCCTTCGGGCGCACCTGCGGTGCGTCCAAAACGGCTATCCTGCCGTTTTGTGGGCGGAGCCCAAGGTTTTGCCTTTGCGCGTTTTTCACAAAAGCGCCTCTTTTTGCGCCTCCCAGCAAAAAAGGCGCGCAAACGCGCATCAAACAGTCGCCGGTGTTTGTACCGGCGAGCTTCGGAATGCCTTGTCGCGCGTTTTTTGCGCAACAAGGCATTCGCTTTGCCATTCGTCGGAACGGGTCGCCGATTTCAGGACATTTTTTAATGAAACGGTATAAGACATCCCCCGGTTTCGTGGAGAATGTCCAATGAGCCCCGATGAAAACAGAGCACCGCCCCGCATAGAGCGGCTGACGGTCCGAAACTACCGCGCCTTGCGGGACGTCACCTTTGACAATCTTCCCTCTCTGGCGGTGTTGCTGGGTGCCAACGGCAGCGGCAAATCGACGGTGTTCGATGTCTTCGCCTTTTTGTCGGAATGTTTCCAGGAGGGGGGATTGCGCCGCGCCTGGGACAAACGGGGTCGATTCAAGGAGCTGCGCAGCCGGGATCGGGATGGTCCCATAACCATCGAAATCGCCTATCGGGAACAGGCCGATTCAGCCGGCATCGAATATCATTTTGAAATCGGTGAAAAGGACAACCGGCCAATCGTAACTCATGAATGGATGCGGTGGAAACACGGACATCCCGGAGCACCCTTTTATTTCATGGAGTTCCGTAATGGGCAGGGAAAGGTCATCAACGGTGAAATGCCGGAAGCCAAGGATCAGAGGGTCAAAGCCAAGCTGAAATCGCCTGATCTTTTGGCCGTGGGTACCCTGGGCAACCTGGCCGAGAATCCCCGCGTCATGGCCTTGAAGGAGTTCATCACCGGTTGGCATCTCTCTTATCTTTCCGCCAACAACGCTCGCATCATTCCTGATGCGGGCCCCATGGAAAAGCTTTCCCAGACCGGGGACAATCTGGCCAACGTCATTCAATATTTGAGCGAACAGCATGAAGATCGCCTCAATCATATCGTGGAGATCCTTTGCCGCCGGGTTCCCCGATTGCAAAATATCGATGCGGCGATCCTCGATTCCGACCATCTGCTGCTCAAGATCAAAGACGCCCCTTTTTCCACCGGTGTTCAGGCCAAATACATTTCCGATGGCACTTTGAAACTGCTGGCCTATCTGGTACTGCTCAACGATCCCGATCCATCCCCGTTGATCGGCCTGGAAGAACCGGAAAACTTTCTCCATCCCAAACTGCTCATCGAACTGGCCGAAGCGTGCAATCTTTCCTCGGACAAGTCGCAGATGATGGTCACCACCCACTCGCCATTTTTCATCAACGGCATGCAACCGCATCAGGTGTGGGCTCTCGGGCGAGGAGATGACGGCTATACGCGGGTGAAACGGGCCACCGACATGCGAGGCATCAAGGAGTTGATGGCTGCCGAAGCCAAATTGGGCGATTTGTGGATGGAGGGATATTTCGATTTGGGCGATCCAGAGCCATGAGGCGGATCATGACCCTCTACTGTCATGTGGAAGAGCCCTCGATGAAAGAGGTCCTGCGGGTTTTGCTACCTCGCCTGATCGCCGGCCGGGCAGAGTTCGAGATCATCGATCATGGTTCCAAGGACCGGCTGTTCAAAGCGCTTCCCCAGCGACTGCGGGCCTATCAAAGCATGTCGAGGGCCATGCCCCTGGGCGTTCTGATATTGGTGGATCAAGACGATGACCGGTGCCATGAACTCAAAGAAAGGCTGGAAACAATGGCGGCGAAAAAAAAGATGCCCACAAAAAGCACGCCAGATCATGATGGATTTTTTCTGGTGGTGAACCGCATCGTCATCGAGGAGCTTGAAGCCTGGTTTTTTGGCGACCTGGCAGCCGTTTGCGCCGCATTTCCCCGTTTTGACCATCGCATTGGCAGCCACAAAAAATTTAACGATCCAGACGCGATCCGGGGCGGAACCTGGGAAAGGCTCCATCAAGAGATGAAACGGGTTGGATATTTCAAAAATTATTTTCCCAAAATAGATGTGGCGAGAACCATCGCCCCTTACATGAACCCGGCATCCAATCGTTCAAAAAGTTTTCATGCATTCAAAAAGGGGCTGGAAGCCAGGCTAACCCGCCCGGCGGTCATGGTATCCACCTAGATGTGTCGAGATGATGTTTCTGGAAGAGCAAGATATATCGGTAACCAGCAAAACATCCCTTCCCACCCATCGGACCACCCGCCACCACTGGCCGAAGACCCTTCCCCAAGACACCAATCCCCTCCCCTGCGACCACGCCGATACGGAACCGCCAACCTTTTTTTCAAAAGCAACTCCCCCAGATCGACATCATCCGCCAGCACGCGGGCGACGATGCGAAAATATTTTCCGCGCCCGGTCTCTTTCAGGGTGATTCGCTGTGCCTTGCTCAAAATTTCCTGAACCAATTTTTTGGCCGCCCGTGCTTTTTCCCGTTCCGCCGGGCAGTTGCCGCGCATTTCCGGGGTATCGACGCCCCGGAGCCGGACCGGGATGTCGTCGCCCAGCAGGGGGTGGACGCCGGGGATGTCGAAGCGGATGGTATCGCCGTCATGGTTGCCCCGGTAGATCACTCCGGCCAGATCGCCCTGGTATTTTTCCGCCGCCGGGGTGGTGGTTGGCAGGGAAAAAATCGCCCAAACGGTGACGGTGATGAGGAATGTCACTTTCGCCCCGACGCGTCCGGGGTTATTCTTGGCAGCGACGCAGGATGAATGTTGACCAATCCCCCCACACCCCCAACCAATCCGGACCGGCATGGCCAAGACACCGATACCGAAAAGACTCAAAGCCTACAGGGAGCATGCGGGACTGTCCCAGATGGAACTGGGGATCGCCGCCGAGATGGATCCCAAAGTGGCCAGCGCCCGGATGAACCAGTATGAGCGGGACACGCATGTTCCTGATTTTCCGACGGTGAAAAAGATCGCCAAGGCGTTGGATCGTCCGGTTCTCTGTTTTTATACCGAGGATGATCTGGTCGCGGAAATTCTCCACGACATCGACAAGCTGGACCGTTCCGGCTTGAAGGCGCTTCGGGATGATCTGAAACAGAAGGTTTCCGCGGCTGGGACCGTTTCATCGTAGGACGGACTCATTCCGGCGATTTTTTTCCAAGCCCGCGGGTGATGGCGCGAATTTTTTCCAGCTCTTCCAACATCACCTGCATGACCAGAAAAATATCCAGGGGCTCCGGCGGCTCGGACCCGGGCCGTTCGCCGGTGCTGCAATTGGCCAGCACCCGGGAGAGGGCCATGGTATGGTTGAGGCTGCGATTGATGCCGTCCACCTGTTCAAGGGTCAGGGACAGGGTTGGTTCCATGCTGAGATCTCCGTGTTTTGAATGACAAGACTTCTCGCTTGTTGATAAATCGGTGTCATTGCCCGCATACTAAGCCATCCTTAGTTTGCGAGCAAGAGACTTCCTAAGAATTTCTTGATTCCGGCCAATGACAAGGATCGGGACCGGGCCGAAAGGCCGCCGGCCCGACCAGCCATTGCCTTGAAAAAACCCGAAAAACCGCTTTGCCGGTTACGAATAACGTTTTGAAACGGTCTTTCATGCCGATCTGTTTTTGCCAAGCCCGTGGATGATTTCCCGGATCGGCTCCAACTCCTCGAGCATCACCTGCATGACCAGAGAAACATCTTTTGCCAACGGTGGATCACAAACGGGCGTCCTCTCGGGAGCACAACTGGCCAACATTCGGGCCAGGGCCATGGATTTTTCAAGATTTTGGTTGATGGTTTCCAGTTGATCCGGGTTCAGGGAAAATTTTGGTATCATGGGATTGGATCCTTGTTTTTGGTTGACGGTTTTCTTGGTTATGGGGTATAAGTGATATAGGGGAGGTTCCGGGAGATATGGATGGTGATAAAGTGACCTTTTCCAAACTTCTTGGAATGCGTGCCTGGAAACGTCGAAAAAACATTACGGTTGTCCTTGGTTCGAGAAAGGATTTGACTGGGCAGGGAAAGAAATAAAAGGGGTTGTTGAATCAGGCACGGCAGCGACTCCCGTAGAAACAGGCAGCCGGGGGATTCCGGACTGCCGGGAGCTCAAAACCGCTTCGAGTACGGCGGGCGTATTTCCGCGAGGGTGTTTTATTCCGCACCACTCCCGACATTGCAGACACAAAAAATCCGCATGTTGACGGAAGCGGTAACCGCTCGAAGGTGTTTTGAGCACCTGGGTAGAATTTTAACAGGAAGCAGGTTTGAGTAGCCAGGGAAAATTTTGATTTTGGGGACTGGGTTCACATAAGCCATTCTATGACTTCACAAGAGAAATAGGTAAGGTGTCCCCTGATTTAAAACCGATCAAAGACGGCGGACGTATTTCCGCGAGGGTGTTTTATTCCGTACCACTCCCGGCTGATCAGAAGAGGGAAGACATCCCATTCTGAAAACGCAGACACAAAAAAGCCGCATGTTGACGGAAGCGGTAACCGCTTTGATGGTGTTTTGAGCACCCAGGGAGAATCTTAACAAGAAACAGGTTTGAGGAGCCAGGGAAAATTTTGATTTTGGGGACTGGGCTCACATAAGCCATTCTATGACTTCACAAGAGAAATAGGTAAGGTGTCCCCTGATTTCAGATTGAAATATGTGACCATGGTTTCACCTTCGTCCCGTGGACGAATTGCCGAAGCCAATGAAACGTTGTTTCTCTACTCGCATACATGCCACTCGTCACTTCTTTAATCTTTTCTTAACCCAGGGGTGGTGTGCTATTGAAGAAGGTGACGAACTCCCAGTAAGAATCCTGACCAAGTCACGCGGCGGTTCACCCACCTTTAGCTCTTGGATGCTATTTATGTACTCCTTCAAGTTCGAATAACCTAACCTTGACGCCACATTAGGGGAGTTGCCGTAAACAGAGGCCAGTTCTTGCCCCAACTGAGCCAAGGGAACAGGTTCTCCTTTCTTCTTGGATTGGAGAAACCGGATGATCTTCTCCTTCACTCGAACTGGGTCCAACGTTGTCTGATCATCGGAATCCCCACCGGCCCCGACCGTTGGGACGCTCGCCACAATTCGATTCGGCTCCAATCCGACCAGTTCAAGTTCCGGCGTTGTCTCGATGAACTGGGAAAAGTTGTCATATCCAAGCCTCTTCATTAACTTCCCAGACCCTTTGAAACGATTGGAGAGTTGGTTCCCAAGACTCTTTGCGGAAATCGTTTGCCCCTGATTTTCCGCCTCCTCAACAAGTTGAATCGCAAATCGTTTCACCTCTCTGCGATCCTCATTGTTTTCCCTGGCGTTCTCCGTCTCCTGAGCCAATGGTCCCGGATCTCTCAATCCAGCGCTGGACAAGCGCCCGAATGCGCCTCCGGGTTCGAATTGAACTCTAAGATCCGGGAAAACACCGGAAACGATGATTCCATCTATTCCGTTAAAATATTTCGCAAACTTGCCCGTTCCCAACAAGAAGTTGGAAGAGAGGGGCGGTAAAAAATACGTCTCTACAACACGGATCAAGTCAGGTAAAAGAACTCCGTCCCGTCGATCATTCCCAGACAAATACTCATATACGAATGCGGGAATCGCCTTATTCAGAGCTTCCGAGGCCGGAATGATTCCATCCCTAAACAAGACCGAATCCCTCAGCAGGTTGATCGAGAAGGCTATTCCACCTTTTTCGTTGAAATCTGGCGTAAATCTGACTAGGCATCCTTCTTCGAAGTCTAGGACGTTGCCAGCCATATTGGATTTATGAAACCAGTATTCCCCCTTACCCTCTCCTTGAATATATCCCCATGTCTGTGATTCGTGAACAAAGCTTATGTAACCACACAGGCTCTTTGGCCTGATCCCGTCAATGGCTTGGTTGGGCAGGATCACACATTCAGTTCCGTCACGTTGCTCAAACTGGCAACCCACCCTTTTAGAAATGGCTTGACGCGACTGACCATCAGCCAATCCATCAAAAAGACCATCCACACCGAATGCCGCGTCAACACGTCCTCTGAGCTCATCCAGGGTCAAGGGCGACTCGATCGATGCCTTGGCCTGTATAAGATCACTGATATAGGAATAAATCCGGGCTTCCCGCAACTGCTGGAGACGTTCCTGCTTGACGCTGTCGGAAATCGGTTCCTGAAGAGGCTGGAGAGGATCGGCGATCTCTGGCAGTGAATCGGTTGAAATGCGGTTACCGTCCTCGACATGACCTCTTTCCGGAGACCAGGCCCGTGGGCCTGAAGGACTCAAGCCAAGGAAAAAATTGACGGGTTTGTTTTCATCACGATAGGAGGAAAAAGTGATGCCCGGAACGAAAAATGCCCTGACCACGTTATCTATGCGGATATATCCCCCTTGCGGACCTGGGATGGGATCCTCGATCATACCGTTGATCCGACGGAGCACACTGCTGAATTCCCAAAAATTTTTTCCTTTGTTCCATTCACCCAACTCGGAAAAAGATGTCAGTGTAAAACCACCTGTCCTGGCCTTGCCGATCCACAGATCCGATTTTGTTTTCCTACCAACGAACAGTTGAGAACATTTTTCGAGTGCGGCTTCATAATCATCAATCGAATCCGACTCTCCCGAAAGCCAACGTAGAAGATGAACGACGTAAATATAATAGAACGGCCGCCATGATGGAAACTCCCTGGCCCAGCTGCTCAAATTCACCAACACCTGTTCTGTTTCGAATTCCGGTAGCTTCAAAAACGCTTCGAACCAAAGGCGAAAATCTTCGTCGCGACGAACCGAGGAGTTGAGATTTTCCTCCATCAACGCGACAATGCGCCGCAACTCTCCCAGTTGCATCGTATCCCAGCGCCGATTATTGCGTGCAAAAAAAGCATTGGCCAAAGCTCGCCGGGCCATGGGGCCGCTCCTCCCCCCGTGGTGCGACAGGGTGGCGTCCCACAATTGGACCACTTGGTCCATATCACCGTACAACCGTGCTAGATCAGCCTGACATTTTGTAAAATAACTGTCCTTGGTTTCTGCCAACGTGCCATAGAGATGGCTGGCTTCATTCAGCAGGTGTTCCGCGGTGGTAAGGAGATGGATGACGAACTCCCCCACTGCACCATCACCCCCCTGGACGCGCCCCAGGGTATCCCAGCCACTGACGGACTTGATCCTCCTCAATACCTGCAGGTTCATCTGGATGTGGGTGATGTAACCATAAATATTGTCTGGTTTTATGGCGCGGACATGGTTAAATTGTTCTGATGCTTTTTCGAACACACCCCGGATCCTTTCCAGGATCTGGTCCGCAGTTTCACCGGCCCTTAATTTGAGCAAACCACGCATCCGGTAACGCAGCACAAGTCCATAGGCATGGTGGTGAATTGCATCGTTCTCGGATAGGCTGATGGCCTTTTGCAGATACTCTTCAGCTTTTGCGGCTCCCCACTTCATTTCGTAAATGTGATGGCGGCCCAGATGAGTCCAGAAATGAGGCTCCAAGGGACAGGTTTCCGCCAAAGCTTTGAGGATTGCATGGCCATGGCTATTGTCGACATGGTAGTTTACATCCTCGATAAGCGACGAAAACTTCTTGCGGTCCTCAACACCATCAAGACTACCGCCCACCCGGTCGATGAACAGCTTCCTGAATAGGATGATCACTGTATTTGAGTCCGGCCCGGCGGCCTCAACCAATCGCTGGATGAAATCGATGGCGATATCCTTCGCGCGCAGCATCCAGTCCCCGTCGCCATCCGAGTGGAGGTAGCTCAACACCTTTTCGGCGATGATCTGATGCATTAGCCGATACACGCCCAGGCGCTTGTTCACGATACGATACGGTCCATCGCCGAACAGCGTTGAAAGGGGGACCTCGGAATTTGGTGAGACCCGAAACAGCCCTTTAAGCAACTGCTCTGGAATGCCAGTATCTGAATAGATCGTAACGAGCCCCAAAAACTCCATAACGTCAAGTTGCCTGCCCCGAATATTGGAAAGATGAAAATCCACGAATCTGTCGATACCGGCATATTCCCTTTGAAAGGTGACCAAGCCATAAAAAAATGGGGTTCGATATCTTCTCAGGGAGCCTTCAGTCGTTATACGTTGCAGGTCTTTGATTCTTTCTGATTCTTCGGTCAGGCTTGAATAACTTGCTTGGAACTGGCTCGCTTCTGCATCTGTCAAGGTTTCGTCAAGGGAGATCCCCTTTTCTATCCCGCCAAGGACTCGTCTAAGATAAAATATGACCACCCGGCTGTTGAAATGCGCAAGCTCACGGTAAAGCTCTTCCCGGCGTGAATCCTGTAAGTCTGGCTCCTCGGCTAAAAACAACACCGGCTTTCTCGCCGCATGAAACAAGTCCCGCAGGCGTATACCGAGGGAGGGGGAGTCCTGGACCAACAAGGCCGTGGGAT
Source organism: uncultured Magnetococcales bacterium (assembly GCA_964344355.1). GTDB lineage: Bacteria > Pseudomonadota > Magnetococcia > Magnetococcales > CAYFNE01 > CAYFNE01. Next base: position 3,610 of record CAYFNE010000012.1, on the reverse strand, counting down.
GTTCCCAGTGTAGGTCCCACACCGCCCGATACGCGGCTGTCGTACCTCCTGATCCCGGATGATGTTGAAAAACGACTGTCCTTGTATTGTGGTCTTCCAAATAATTCTGCAATATCTCCGTCAGCTTGGCACCCACCTCACGTTTGATATCCATGCCCGCGTTGATCTCTGAAAAGTACAACGGACGCCCCCGCCAAAAGGCGTTAGAATCATCTGGATCATCAACGAGCTCAGGAGTTTCTGAAAGGACATCGGAGTGGAGTACTCGGAAATTTTCCTCCATGTTGCGCAGCATACCGACGGAGATGGGACGCTCTTCCCCATTGGGTCCAGGTACTGTCGGCATACTTTTGGGACCAATACCGCCCAGGGTGTGATTGAGAAAGGAAACGAAATGACCGACCTGTAGGGGGATATACTCGATATTCTCGATTTGTTGTTCGGGGAGCAAGGCGTGTGAGCCGAGCAGGAAAAACTTTGTCCGTCCCTCCGTGACTTCATCAATCGCTCCGACCACCTGCCCAATATACGGCAGGATCCGTGAGACATTATAGCCGTGACCCGGCAGCACAAGAACCTGCATTGCCTCGGGCCTTATCTGATCGTCCATCTTTTTGATGAATTGACGTATCAAGGGCATGCGTGCGTAACGCCATCTGCGCAAATCCGGAAACGATTCCCCTTTCAACATCCAACCTGCGGCCATCATCCATGAGGTTCCACGCCGCACGTTTATCAAGGGCAGGACATCACTGAAAAGGTGCAGCCCCCTGGCCTCCTCCAGAACGGAACCGGCGCGCCGGTAAAGTCCGGTCTGGTCGGAATGCGGGTCCAGATCAAATACGGCGCTCAACGGCAAACGTCCCAGGACCCGGAGATCGTCATCGTCTTTCATCGGGCCGACGATCATCAACAGCTTGCTGTTGCGAGCCGAGAAACAATCCAGGGAACTCCACAACTGTTTCCAAAGCTCCCGGTCCATTTCCGAAGGTTCGTCGCCTGTTTCAAAATCGGCGCTTTTTGGGTACGGCGACAATCCCTGAAAAGCCTTCCAGCCCTCAGCATCATATTGTTTCAAGTATTCCCGGGCCGCCCAGCCCGCGTAACATAAGGCGAGGTATCGATGTTCATCGGGAATCTTCTTCCTAGCCCAGTTCAAACCAGCTGCCACCCGGACGAGAGTCAACTGACGATGGATTGAGTCCCGGCGTCGTGAGTGACTTTCTGAGATCCAACTCTCTTGACTGTCACGGATCGATTGAATGCATTTGCGGGTCCAGGATGTCCCCGGAGGCAACACCTCCTGGTTCGTCGGGTCGGATATTTTCCTGAGAATTCCTATCAATACAGCGGGAGGCTGGTTTCCCAGTGTCAACCGGATGTGGTGCATCTCCAGGTACGCCTGGTCGAATCCTGCTGGACCGATAGTGGAATAGGCGAAATCGATCACCCAGAAAGGATGGTCATTCGGCATCTGTCTGTGCGCCAGCAGGTTCTCGCCGTGAAGGTCGCCATGCAGCAGGGCCTCCAGAACCGGCTGAGAAGATGTGGGATGGTCACGCAGATACCGGTACAACCAGAGCGGGGAAACGAGAGCCTCATCCGCGACGATCAATATACCGGCTGAAGCTTCGTTCATATTAATGAACTCATGCAGTTCGGGAGCTTGGTCGGGGTCAAGGCGATAGCCGGCCAAGGTCTCGATGATCTGATCGGGCCGCAAATCCTTTGAAGGTTCCTGTTCTACCCAGTGCCTGAGCATTTTTTTATGGATTTTTTCCCCTATGATGTCGAAATGCGGGTCCTGAGGCTGGCCCATTGCCGTATAGGTGTCGATACTGTGGCCCGCGATTTCGAACAGGATCGCATAGCCTGAATCCAGGGACTCATCATCCGTTGAGGTCATCCCCGTTGACGCGGAATAACTGTAATGTACGACCAGGGCCGGTATGTGCTCTGAGGAAAACTTCTCGTTTCGATCCTGTGCGCGGTGATGGGCTGTAATTTCATCATCCTGATCCGCCCATTGGGGATGTTCGCTCAGTTTAAGAATGTACTGACCGGACCGGATATGATCTGTGCATGTGATATTGCTGATGTCCACCTTGATGACAGCCGAACCGGAAAACCCTTGCTTGAGACGGCTGCATCGAACCCTGGCGCCGCCCGTCCATTGCCGCAGTGCGCTTTCCGCCATGACCCGAAACGGTTTCAACTCTTCAGGAAAATCCAGCAAGTTAACAGTCATCGATCCAGCCTATTGACATTTTGGTCACGTCCCGCAAGACGGTGTATCAACGGACTCGCGTCATCTGAGATGAATTTCGCTTCCAATGATGACACAATGGCCCTTTCTCGTCAGAGCCCATAGCCTGTGATTTTCAATGTCATGATAGACCAACGGTTATGGCAGTGACAATGGGATTTGGCGGGGGCTGGAAAATGAAGGTGCTTGTGGTAGGAAGCAATCTGGTGGCATATGATGGCGGGCAGATGACGATAAATCGGGGATAAATCGGGGGACATATATGGACCCTTCCCACTTTGCAAGCACAATTTTAGCGTGTTTTAATCAAGAAAATCAGAAATCAAGGGACACCTTACCGATTTTCCTGTTAGAAATCAAGAAATCAAGGGACACCTTACCGATTTTCCTGTTAAGAAATCAAGGGACACCTTACCGATTGTTAAGAAATCAAGGGACACCTTACCGATTTTCCTGTTGCTTCCATAAAAAAACTGATTATAATGGCTCATGGCCAGACTCGCACGCGTCGTCGTGCCCGGCGTTCCCCATCATGTGACCCAACGAGGGAACCGACGGCAGCAGACCTTTTTCAATGAAGAAGACTATCAGGTCTATCTGGAGTTGATGGCACACTGGTGTGATCGGTTCGGGGTGACGATCTGGGCCTATTGTCTGATGCCCAATCATGTCCATCTGATCGCCGTGCCGAAAACAGCGGTTTCACTGGGCGAAGCCATCGGCGAAGCCCATCGGCGCTATTCCCGGCGCATCAACTTCCGTGAAGGGTGGCGGGGCCATCTTTGGCAAGGACGGTTCGCCTCCTTCCCAATGGATGAGAGCCACCTGCTGGCAACGGCCCGCTATGTGGAACTCAATCCGGTACGGGCGAGACTCTGTAATAAACCGGAAGCGTACCCCTGGAGCAGCGCCCGCGCCCATCTGTCGGGACGGGACGATATATTGGTCAAAACCGCCCCGCTGTTGGAACAGGTCCCCGATTGGCCCAGCTTTCTCGCCAGCGGTCTTACCGACGAGGAAGCAGAAACCCTGCGAAAACATGAACGAACCGGCCGGCCATTGGGCGATGTCCATTTTTTGGAAAAATTGGAAAAAAAACTGAATCGAAAACTCAAACCACGCAAAGCCGGGAGAAAACCGCTGTTCAAAAAACGAGTGGAATGAGTTTTTTCACTCCTTCGCGTCGTGGTTGGTGTTCAAGAAGCTATAATCATATTTATGGATGCGAAAATAAAATCGGTAAGGTGTCCCTGATTTCCGTTGAAAATAAAATCGGTAAGGTGTCCCTGATTTCCGGTCGTGTATCGTAATGACCTAACCCGGTCTCGCTGGGAACAAAACCCA
>CAYFNE010000011.1:53280-78270 GCA_964344355.1 uncultured Magnetococcales bacterium | reverse complement strand
CGATCCCGCGAAGGGGTGGCACTGGTCGACTACCGGCCCTATGCCCCTTCCAACAATCGGCAGACCGCCTTTATCGGCGCGCCGATCACGGAGGGTGGTCGTTTCATGGGCGTCATCGCCCTGCAACTGCCAACGGAACCGATCGACCGCATCATGGGCGAGCGGGCCGGCATGCTCTCCTCCGAGGAGGCTTATCTGGTCGGGCGTCTTGACGGTATCAGCGCCTATCGCAACAACCGCAGCGTCAAGGAGGGAAAAATCGGCCAGGAGCGGCGCGATGTATTCATCGACAAGGCCCTGGACGGGGAGAGCGGCCAAACGTTCAAGATCGGCAGCACCGGTCAGGAGGAGTTGGTCAGTTACGCCCCCATCGACGTGCCGGGCCTGAACTGGGCGGTGATCTGCACCGTCAGCACCGGGGAGGCCTTCGCCGCCATCCATGAGTTGAACCGCGACGTCTGGATCCTCGGCTTCATCCTGTTGCTGGTGGTGGCGGTGGTGGGATTCCATTTCGCCCGGACCATCAGCGTTCCCATCAACGAAGTGGTCAACATCATCTCCACCTCCTCGGCGGAGATCGCCGCCACGGTCAACCAGCAGGAGCGCATCGCCGCCCAACAGGCGTCCTCGGTGAACGAGACCAACACCACCATGGAGGAGCTGGAGGCGTCGTCCCGGCAGTCGGCGGAACAGGCCGATTCGGCGGCCAAGGGCGCCCAATCGGCCATGGCCCTGGCCCAGCAGGGACTGGACCGGGTCGATTCGACCCTGCGCAGCATGGAGGGAACCAGGGAACGGGTGGAGGCCATCGCCCAACAGATCCTGCTGTTGAGCGAACAGACCGGACAGATCCGGCAGATCACCGAGTTGGTCTCCGATTTTGCCAACGAGACCAAAATGTTGGCCATGAACGCCGCCGTGGAGGCGGTGCGCGCCGGTGAACACGGCAAGGGATTTTCGGTGTTGGCGGTGGAAACCCGCAAACTGGCCGATGAGAGCAAACGGTCGGCGGGCCGTATCAATGCCCTGGTGATGGAAATCCAGAAAGCCACCAACTCAACGGTGATGGCCACCGAAGAGGGGGGCAAAACCGTCGATGAAGGGATGAAAATCACCCGGGAAACGGCGGAAACCTTCCAGGGGGTGACCGAATCCATCCATGCCGCCTCCGAGGGGGCCCTGCAGATTTCCATGAATGTCCGTCAGCAGTCGGTGGCGGTGCGGCAGGTGGTGGAGGCGATGCAGTCGGTCAACATCGGCGCCAAGGAGTCCGCCAGCGGCATCGGTCAGGTCAAGACCGGCGTTCAAACCCTGAACGAAGCCGCACAAACCTTGAAATCCATGATCTGATCCAGCGAGGCAACCTTGAACAGAACCCATCCCCACCCCAAACGCCAAAACCTGCGGGTCCGTCTCGTCACCGGCTTTCGCCTGATGATCCTGCTGATGATCCTCCTCGGCGCCGTCGGCATCGGCAACATGATCCGGCTCTCCACCTTCACCGAATCGCTCTACCGGCATCCCTATACCGTCAGCACCGCCGTTTTGCGGGTGGAGAAGCGGGTGGCCCACATGCGCATCGCCATGCAGGCGGTGGCCCTGGCCCGGGATACCTCCGCCCTTGATCGAATCGTCGAGGATTTGGATGAGAACGACCGTCTCGTGCGGGCCGATTTCAAAATCATCAACGACCGGTTTCTCGGCGACAAGGCCCAAGTGGAAACGGCCCTGAAGGTTTTCAGCGCCTGGAAACCGGTTCGGGATGAGATCATCGCCCTGAAACGAAACGGCAAGGATGATATCGTCCGGCAACGCGTCACCCGGGGCGAAGGGGCGCAACAGGCCGCCGCGACCCTCACCAGGATGGCGGCCTTCACCAAATTCGCCAGCAACAAGGCCGATACGTTCATGAACAAGGCCCTGGAAACGCGCAACTGGACCACCATTGTCACCCTGTTGATCATGGCCGCATGTGTGTTTTTGGGGTGGTTCCTGGCCCGCAGCATCGGCAAACCCCTCGAAGAGACGGTCAGCATGCTCTCCTCCACCGCGACCGAAATCGCCGCCACCGTCAATCAGCATGAGCGCATCGCCGCCCAGCAGGCGACCTCGGTGAACGAGACCAACACCACCATGGCGGAGCTGGGGGCCTCGGCGCGGCAATCGGCGGAACAGGCCTCCGCCGCCGCCGAAGGGGCCGAGGGGGCTTTGGGGCTTTCCGGCAGGGGGCTGGACCAGGTTCATGCCACCCTGCGCAGCATGGAGGGGGCCAAGACGCGGGTGGAGGATATCGCCCAACAGATCCTGCTGTTGAGCGAACAGACCGGGCAGATCCGGCAGATCACCGACATGGTTTCCGACTTTGCCAACGAGACCAAGATGTTGGCCATGAACGCCGCCGTCGAGGCGGTGCGGGCCGGCGAACATGGCAAGGGGTTTTCCGTGCTGGCGGTGGAAACCCGCAAGCTGGCCGATGAAAGCAAACGGTCGGCGGGGCGCATCAATGCCCTGGTGATGGAAATTCAAAAAGCGACCAACTCGACGGTGATGGCCACCGAAGAGGGGACCAAGACCGTGGACGAAGGGATGCGCATCACCCGGGAGACCGCGGCCGCCTTCCAGGGGGTGACCGATGCCATCCAGGCGGTTTCCGAAGGGGCGCAACAGATCTCCCTGAACGTCCGCCAGCAATCGGTGGCGGTCAAACAGGTGGAACAGGCGATGAACACCATGAATACCGGCACCCGGGAAGCCAACAAGGGCATCTCCCAGGTCAAGGACGGGGTGCAGGTCCTCAAGGATGCCGCCCAGACCCTTAAAGCGATGATCTGACAGAGGTCACCGGCATGATCGAAGATGAAGAACTCCGCGAGCTCTTCAAGGCGGAAAGTGAAGAGCACCTGCAAAAACTCGATGACGGCATGTTGCACCTGGAAAAATTTCCCGGTGATCTCGAAGCCCTCAAAGAGTTGTTCCGCGAGGCCCACAGCCTGAAGGGGGCCGCGCGCATGCTCGGGGTCGGCGAGGTGGAGGCGTTGGCCCATCGGCTGGAAGACATGTTGGGCGCCGCCTCCCGGGGAAACCTCCAATTTTCCTCGGTCCTGGTCGATCGGCTGGTGAATACACTGGACGATATCCGCGCCCTGGTGCAGGAAGCGGTGACCGGCGAACCCAGCAGCATCTCCCTGAGCGACGCCCTGAGCCGCCTGGACGAACCGATGGACGATCCCGGCCCGCCGGCCGGGGGTGGATCGGCGCCCGCGGCCCCCGCAACCGAAACGGTCTCCCGGGGGGGAACGGAGGGCTCCGGGTCGACGTCAGCGACGGGAAACCCTGAAAAGATCGAACCGATCGGGGAAAAGGCCTTTTCCGAACTGGCAGCGGCGCCGAAGGCGACCCCGCCCCCCGTGGCCCCGGTACCCCGTCCACCGCCTCCGCAAGCGGCGCCGGCCTCCGAACCAGCGCCGCCCCCGAAGCCGGCCCCGGCGCCCATCCCGCCGCCGGTCCGGAAACCGCCCCCGGCCCCTGAACCAACGCCTCCCCCCGAACCGGAGCCGGCAGCCGAACCGGAGCCCTCCGAGGAGCCGGATGAAGACCGCAAAGAACCCGGCGGCGAAACGGGGGAGACGGCGACACTGCGCGAAACCTCCTCCTACATCCGCGTCGATGCCCGCAAACTCGATAAACTGTTGAACCTGGTCGGTGAGTTGACGGTGGTGCGAACCCGGGTCAAGCGCCGTTTGAGTGAAATCGAGGAGGGGGTCATCTGGTGGGAGGAGCTTTCCCGGGAGATGTCGGCGGAATCGGCCCGGCGCAAGGACGGCAATGGCGCCGATGCCGATGATCATTCCCGGCTGGAACAGTTGGGCCTGCGGCTGCATGACCTGCGCCATGGCATTTTCGAGGATGAGGTGGGATTGGAACTGGTCTCCCGGGAGTTGGAGGAGGGCATCCGCAATCTGCGCCTGCTGCCGATCTCGACCCTGTTCAATCTGTTCCCGCGCATGGTGCGGGACCTGGCGCGCAGTCAGACCAAATCGATCGATCTGCTGATGGAAGGCGGGGAGACCACCGCCGACAAACGGATTATCGAAGAGATGAAAAGCCCGTTGATGCACCTGATCCGCAATGCCGTCGATCACGGCATGGAGCTTCCGGAACAGCGGCGTCTGATGGACAAGCCGGAGACGGGAACCCTGCAGGTCCGGGCCTCGCAAACCGCCACCCATGTGGTGATCGAGGTACAGGACGACGGCCGGGGGTTGAACCTGGAGTCCTTGAAACGCACCGCCATCAAACGCCGGGTGATCACGCCGTCGATGGCGGAAAAAATGACTCCGGGACAACTGGAATCACTGATTTTCCATTCCGGTTTTTCCACCAGTTCCATCGTCACCGATGTTTCCGGGCGCGGCGTGGGACTGGATGCGGTCCGCGCCAATGTCGAACGGTTGAAAGGCTCGGTCCAGGTCCATTCGGAACCGGGCGAAGGGTGCCGTTTCACCATTCGCCTGCCCATCACCCTGGCCACCACACCGGTTTTCATCGTTCAGACCGGCGGTCGCCGATTCGCGGTCCCCCTGGATTTCGTCCACAGCGTGCGGCGGGTGGCCAAGGAACACATTTTTCCCATCGAGGGATTGGACACCATCGAACTGGACGGCACCCCGGTCTCCGTGGCCCGGTTGTCGGACCTGCTGGAGTTGCCCCGGGAAAAAATACCGCCACCCCCACCCTGGCCCTGCATCGTCATGAACGTCGGTGAAGAACGGCTGGGTATTTTCGTCGATTCCCTGGAAGATGAACTGGAAGTGGTATTGAAACCCCACTCGGGCATCCTGCAACGGGTGCGCAACATCTCCGGCGCCACCATTCTCGGCAGTGGTGAGGTGTGCATGGTGCTCAATCCACCGGACCTGATCAAAACCGTGCAGAAAGGCACCCTGTCCCTCTCCCTCGACATGCAGGGGACGGCGGAAGATGACACGATCGAAGAAAAACGCGAGCAACCGCTGGTGCTGTTGGTGGAGGACTCCATCACCACCCGCACCCAGGAAAAACGGATTCTGGAAGGGGCCGGTTATGAGGTGGTGGCGGCGGTGGATGGCGCCGACGCTTTTGACAAGCTGAATCAGGAGGTCTTCGATGCGGTGATCTCCGATGTACAGATGCCCAATCTGGATGGCCTGGCCTTGACGGAAAAAATCCGCCAAAATCCGGAGTTCAAGGATCTGCCGGTCATTCTGGTCACGTCGCTCTCCTCGCCGGAGGATATGCGCCGGGGCATGGATGTGGGGGCCAACGCCTACCTGACCAAACCAACCTTCGACCAGCAGAACTTTCTGGAAACCGTGCGGAGATTGGTATGATCCCGGTTCTGTTGGTCGATGATTCCCCTATCGCCCTGATGGTCCTCAAGAAGATGATCGCCAACTCACCCGACATTGAGGTGGTGGGCACCGCCTCGAATGGACGGGAGGGGTTGGCGATGATCCCCAGGGTGCGGCCGAAAGTGATCTGTACCGATCTGCACATGCCGCAGATGGACGGTTTCGAGTTCACCCGGGCGGTCATGGCCCAACATCCCCTGCCGATCCTGGTGGTCAGCGTTTCGGTGCAGGAGAGTGCCGACGATCACAATATTTTCGAGTTGCTTGAAGCCGGCGCCATCGATGTATTCCCGAAACCCCGGGGCGGACTGGGCAGCAATTCGGTGGCCCTGAGTCAGGAACTGATCAACAAGATCAAACTGCTTTCGGGAGTGGTGCCGATCCGGCGGCGTCAGCGCAACCATCAACGAACCGGCGGCCTGCCGGCCATCGTCGAACCGTCCCCCCGCCCTCCCGGTGGCCGGAGACCCCGTTTGATCAGCATCGGCTCCTCCACGGGCGGTCCCCAGGCGTTGTTGGAAATTTTTTCGAATCTGCCCGCCGGTTTTCCCATCCCCATCCTCTGCATTCAACACATCAGCGAGGGGTTTCTGCAGGAGATGGTCAACTGGCTCGACGGCCACACCCCCCTGTCGGTCCGCATCGCCGAAATCGGCCTGAGACCGGTCCCCGGACATATCTATTTTCCGCCGGAAGGTTCGCATCTGGTGATCAATGGCCAGGGCCGTTTCGCCCGGGATGAGGGCCATCCGGAAGAGGCGCATCGCCCTTCCATCGATATCGCCTTCCGCTCGGTAGCCGCATACTACCGCCAGGAGGTGGTCGGGGTGTTGTTGACCGGCATGGGTCGGGATGGGGCGGAAGGATTGCGGACCATTGCCGACCAGGGCGGTTTGACCATCGCCCAGGACGAGGCCACCTGTGTGGTGTTCGGCATGCCGGCCCAGGCCATCAAACTGGGGGGGGTCCGAAAAATATTGCCGATAACCCGGATCGCTCCGACCCTGCGGGGCGTGGCGCCGGCAACCATGACCAACCACTCACTCGTGATCGGATGAAGCCATGGGGGAAGCATCGACGATATTGATCGTTGAGGACAGCACCATCCAGCGGGTAATGCTCAAACGGTTGCTGGAACAGGCCGGCTATGCCGTCCTGTTGGCGGAAGATGGCGTCGAAGGGTTGCAACGGACCCGGGACCACCATCCCCATTTGATCATCAGCGACATCGCCATGCCCAACATGGATGGATATGAGATGTGCCGGGAGATCAAACGGGACGAGACCCTCAAGACCATTCCGGTCATCATCCTCACCGGCCTGGACGATCCCCGGGAGGTGATTCGCGGCCTCAATGCCCAGGCGGACAACTACCTGACCAAACCCCTGGATGAAAAATTGCTGCTGGATCGGATCGACTCCCTGATCAACGCCAAGGCCGATGAGGTGGATGCCGGCACCCGGGACGGGTTGAAGATCGCCTTCGCCGGCGAAAGCCACGTGATCAACGCCAGCCGGCGGCAGACCATGAACCTGCTGCTCTCCACCTATGAAAACGCGGTGCGGAAAAACCGCGAACTGATCCGGACCCAACTGGAGCTGAAACTGCTCAACGAACATCTGGAGGAGGAAGTTCGCAAACGGACCCGGGAGCTGGAGATCGCCAATCGGGCCAAGACCGAGTTCATCGCCAACATGAGCCATGAACTGCGCACGCCCATGAACGCCATCATCGGCATGACCGACCTGGTGTTGCACAGTGACATTCCCGAGCATCAAAAGGAGATGCTGTCCATCTCCCGGCAGGCCTCGGACAATCTGCTGGTGTTGCTCAACAGTTTGCTGGATTTTTCCCGTCTGGGCACCGGCACGCTCGAAGCGCAGAGCCGGGGATTCAAACTGCGCGCCCAGTTGAAACGGTTGTTGTCCACCTCCCTGGAAAAGGTCCGGGAAAAAGGGTTGTCCTGCCAATGTCAGGTAGCGGCGGAGGTGCCGGACGGATTGGTGGGCGACTTTCTCCGCACCGGGCAGATTCTGGCACAGTTGATGAGCAACGCCATCAAGTTCACCGAGGCCGGCTCGGTGACGGTTTCCGTGCGCCGGGAATCCAGTGACGGATCATCGGTCACCCTGGAATATGCCGTCACCGACACCGGCATCGGCATCGCCCCCGAGGATGCCGACAAAGTGTTCGACAGTTTTACCCAGGCCGACGGCAGTGCCACCCGACAGTTCGGTGGCGCCGGTTTGGGGTTGAGCCTGGCCAAGGGATTGGCGGAGCTGCTGGGAGGGGGTATCCGTTTCGAAAGCACGCCGGGCACGGGCAGCGTTTTTATCTGCGGGTCGGTTATCAAATCGATGAAACCCTGGAAGAGACCGAACCGGTGGAGAACCGGGGGACCGTCATCCTCGATTCCGCCAGCGGCAACGACAGCGTCGACAACGGGGATTCACCGAACCCGGGATCGATGTCCCGACCGGAGATCCTGGCGGAGATGGAACAACAGTTGGGCCTGTTCCTCATGGCCATGGAAAAAGGCCGTGGGGAAGCCATGGAAAAATCGGTGCAATGGATGCAGGCCGGGGCCAAAGCCCTCGACAGTGCTGAACTGGGCCGCAAGGTTTTGCGGCTGGCCATGGCCGCGCGCAATCACGACATGGAGGGGGTCCATACCGGCCTGGAGATGGTGCAGGAGGTGATGCAATCCCTGCTGGAAACCGACGCCCCCGGTGATTCGTGACGGCCTATCCGGCCATTTTCCCCAATGGGGCGGGGTGGCGATAATCGCCAACCGCCAATGGACCCGGACTGAACCGAATCGATTCGACCATTCATGGAAAACCGTTCCGTCATTTCAAACCGGCCCGGCGAAGAACCCGGTGAAGGCCGGCTGATAAAAAATGAGATCAGCTACGACCTGCTGGCCCCGAAAATCCGCCGTGATCCGACCGGACGGATCATTCCCCATGTTCACCCGCCCATCCATCTGACCGCTCTCGATATCTACCGGTTGTTGAAAAACCATATCCAGGGCCGTCTCATGGCCCAGTTTTGGCTCATCGCCCCCCTGGTCCTGTTCGTGCTGTCGTTCCAGGCGGTCATCCTGAAACAACCCCTGTTCGAGCCGCCGGCCATCCTCGGCGGTGCCCTGGTGGTGATCATCGGCCTGATGTTGATCCGCGAAGGGTTGAAACTGGGATTGATGCCCCTGGCGGAAGGCATCGGTCACGGCCTGCCGGGAAAATCACCGCTGCCGGTGCTGTTGACCATCCTGTTCCTGTTGGGGATGGGCGTCCCCTTCGCCGAACCGGTCACGGCCCTCCTGACGGTCTCCGGCGGCGCCGTTGCCAGGACCGCCGACCCGGTGGTCCGAACCCTGCTCAACGACCATGCCGGGCAGCTGGCGATGGCGGTGGGCGGCGGCATCGGTCTGGCGGTGATCTTGGGCGTCCTGCGTTTTTATCACGGTTGGCGGTTGAAAACGATGCTCCTCTGGACCGTGAGCCCGGCCCTGGGCCTGAGCCTGTTCGCCAGTGGTCGTCCGGGTTTGGAGCCGGCGGTGAATCTGGCCTGGGATTATGGCGCCATCACCATGGGACCGGTCACCGCGCCGCTGTTGCTGTCGCTGGGCATCGGCATCGCCGCCACCGTGGGCAAGGGCAACAGCCCCCTTTCCGGTTTCGGGCTCCTCGCCCTGGCCGCCATCCTGCCGGTCATCGCCATTCTCGCCCTGTCGATCCATATCCATTACACGGCGCCGCTGGAACCCCTCATCGATGGCGCCCGAACATTGGGGACGGCCGACGGTCAGCCGCCGGCGTCGGCATCGACGATCGGACACGCCCTGCTCCTCGGACTGCGCGCCCTGCCGCCTCTGGCCCTGGTCCCGTTCCTGCTGCTCAAGGGGGTGTTGAAGGAAAAAATGGCCAATACCGGTCTCATCATCTACGGCCTGTTCCTGATCCTGCTCGGCATCATCCTGTTCCATCTCGGCCTGCCCGGCGCGCTGGCGGCGCCGGGCGCCGGTGCCGGTGGCGCCCTGGCCGCCACCTTCACCGCCATCGAAACCGTGCCGGCCTCGCCCCTGCACACCTTCGACACCGGCCTGGCCCTCTGCCTGGCCTATGCCGGACTGGTGGGATTCGGCGCCACCCTGGCGGAACCGGCCCTCGAAGCCCTGGGGACGATGGTGGAGAACAGGAGCCACGGTGTGTTCAAAAAGTCGACCCTCAAACGGACCGCCGCCCTGGGGGCCGCCATCGGCATCGCCATCGGCCTGATCCGGGTGATCTTCGAACTGCCGTTGTTCTGGCTGTTGGCGCCCGGCTACCTGCTGGCCCTGCTCCTGACCCACTATTCCAGCGAGGCGTTCATCCACATCGCCTGGGATGGCGCCGGGGTGATCACCGGCCCCATCACCGTGCCCCTGGTATTGGCCATGGGATCGGGGGTCGGTGGGGCCATCGGCTCGATGGCGGGATTCGGCCTGCTCTCCCTGGCCGTCCTCGGCTGCATCATCGCCATCCTGGTCACCGGCCTCGGCCTGCAACTGAAAAACCGGGCTGCAGCGGAAATGGCCGCACCAGAGGATCGGCGAACGACCTGAACGGACCGGATGTCATTTCATTTTTCACTGGGAAAACCATCGCCATGGCCAAACAAGCGACCCGCAACATCACCTTGTTGACCGATGTCCGCCTGATCACGGTCATCGTCCAGCGGGGCATGGGGGACACCATCGTCGAGGCGGCCCGGGAGGCCGGGGCCCAGGGGGCGACGGTCTTTTATGCCCGGGGCAGCGGTGTTCGCGAACGATTGGGCCTGCTCGGCGTGACGGTGGAGGTGGAAAAGGAGGTGGTCAACATCGTCGTCTCCAGCGGTCAGTTGTCCACCGTTTTCGACACTGTGTTCCTGGCGGGGCAACTGGATACCCCGGGCATGGGTTTCATGTACGTCACCCCCCTGGACAAGGCCGCCACCCACATTCCCGCCAAGGTGGTTAAAAAACTTCAGGCCGATCAAAAAAGCCCGTCCGCATCATGAACGATACCGCGCACCCCGCCGCCAAGCTGATCACCTGCATCCTGCCCGATGATGGCCGGGACCGGCGGTTGATCCGGGCCCTGCACCAGCGGGGCGTCTACTCCGCCAACAGCTTTCAATGCCGGGGTACCGAACCCGGCACCGGCAGGCGGTCCAAAACCGCCGTCAAACCGCTGCGGGTGGTGACGGTGGTGGTGGCGCTGGAGCAGGCCGATGAACTGTTCGGATTCATCTGTTCGATGACCAACATCGGCCGGTCCGGTTCCGGGTTGATCTACCAGGGTGGTCTGGAGACCGCCACCCCCTTCTTCCTGCCGGTGGGCGTACCGGAGGAGACGACTCATTGAAAACGGATCCCCGCCGTCCCATCATCCTTTTCCCCACCGGGTCCGGTTCCACCACCCCTCATCCTGGCGATTCTCTCCCGATAAGAGGGGTTTGTAATGATTGTCTTTCAAAATCAATTGTTATTGCAGGGATTTTTCATGCATTCAATAAACCGTCACTTGACAGGACGGTAAGGGTTTCATATCCTGGTCATGATTATGTCACAGTTTGTAACTTATCTTTATAAAATGTATATTTGTGGCTGAAGGATTTAACCGAACCACCGATCCGGCCCACAGACTGAATCAGGGAAGATGACCGATAGGAGACAACCGTGGCCGATTCACCCCCAAATGATCTTGAAACCGGGATCGGGATTTGGGCTCCAAAGTTTGTTCCGGTGGTATTCTTCCTGCTCTTGTTGGCGCTGGCCGGTTCCGGGACCCTGTTGGGGGCGGATGCGGTCCGGTTCGCCCGGGAGCGAATGGAACAACGGGCCAACGCGCTGTTTGCCGCCTGGAAACAACGCAGCGCCAGCCATATGGCCCACATCCTGCAATCCATCGCCGCCGATGAACGTTACCGCCGTCCGTTTTTGACCCGGGATGGGGACAGTCTGCGGACGAGGTTGCAACCGCTTTTCGATCTGCTGGAACGGAGCCATCATTATACGCAACTCGCCCTGTACGACACCAACGGTGGTCCGGTCTGGCACCGGCACTCCCCACCACCGGGGGAGGGGGCCCGCATCCCCGCCACCCTGCTCGAAGCACATCGGAGAAACCAGACCGCCACCGGTCTGCAAACCGATCACCGGGGTGTTTTGTCGCTGTCCGTGGTGGTGCCGTGGCAGGGTGCCGGGGAGCGGATCGGCTATCTCGAACTGATCCGGGAGATCGATCCGGTCCGGGATCGGCTTGAAATGGCCCCGGGGTTCCATCTTTACCCCTTCATCGACAAAAACCGGTTGCGGCGGCCCCTCTGGGAAAAACGGCTGGCGCGATCGAAGCAACCGGCCCGGTGGGATGAATGGTCCGATCTGGCCGCTACCACGAGCGGCCCCCGAGGCGACGGCGAGGAGATCCGGACCCTGCTTTCCAAACCCTGGGAAAACCGTTTCGACCGGCTGGATTCACTTTTTACCGATGGTCGCCCGTTCCGATTTCCCCTGCCGCTCCGGGATGCCGCCGGACAACGGATCGGCCTGATCATTTTTGAAGCGGTGGATGGACCGTCAACGGCCCCGTTCCGCTGGCCGGCCCTCCTCGGTCTCGGCGCCTGTGCGGTCGGTATCGTCCTGCTCGTCATCGCCTTCCGGCATCCCCGGGCGCCGCCGGACGGACATCCGGACCGGGTTCATGTGGCGGCCCTGCAGGCGGCGGCCAACACCATCGTCATCACCGACGAACACGGCCGGATTCAGTGGGTCAACCCCTCATTCACCGCCACCACCGGCTACTCCCTCGAAGAGGTGATGGGTAAAAATCCCCGGGTCCTCAAATCGGGGACCCAGGATCAGGCCTTTTACGATGAGCTGTGGCAAACCATTCTTTCCGGTCGTGTTTGGCGCGGGGTGTTCATCAATCGGCGCAAGAACGGCGCCCTGTACCATGATGAGGCCACCATCACCCCGGTCTTCGATCGCAGCGGACGGATCACCCATTTCGTCGCCGTCAAACAGGATGTCACCGATCGAATCCGCACCGAAGAAGAGATGAACGCCGCCAAACAGCGGGCGGAGGCGGCGAGCCGCGCCAAAAATGACTTTTTGGCGGTGATGAGCCATGAAATCCGTACTCCGATGAACGGCATCCTCGGCATGACCGACCTGATGCTCGATCTCAAGCTGTCCCAATCGGCACAATCCTATGTCAAAAACATCAAAAGGTCCGGTGAATCCCTGCTGGCGATCATCAACGATATTCTTGATTTCACCAAGATCGAAGCCGGCAAGCTGCAAATTGAACGGGTGACCTTCGATCTGCGCGGTTTGATCCGGGAGCTGTCGGAGTTGTTCACCGAATCGGCCACCCGGAAAAACATCGCCTTCCGCTCCGTTCTCCACACCGACACCCCGCAACGGGTATCGGGGGATCCGACCAGATTGCGGCAGGTATTGGTCAACCTGCTCGCCAATGCCATCAAATTTACCGAAAAGGGGGAGGTCTCGCTCATCATCGCCGCAGCGGTGGAAAAAAAGGGCCATCTCCATATCCCCTTTCAGGTGCGGGACAGTGGCATCGGCATCCCTCCGCAGCACCTTTCCCGCCTATTCACCGCCTTCGAACAGGCCGATACCTCCACCACCCGGAAATATGGCGGCACCGGTCTCGGCCTGGCCATCACCCACAGGCTGGTCACACTGATGAACGGTGAAATCAAGGTGATGAGCACCCCGGGACGAGGCACCCTGTTTCAGGTCATCATCCCTTTCGCCCCGGCGACGGAGCTCATGCCGGAGAGCGAAAACGATGGGATCGCCGATCAAAAAACCGTCCTCCTGGACCCGAACACCCGGTTGTTGGTGGTGGAAGACGATGCCATCAACCGCGCCGTCATCAAAGGCCTGTTGAAGCGCCATCATCTGCGGGCCGATTATGCCGAAAATGGCCACGTCGCCCTGGAAAAATTGCGCAACAACCCTTACGAACTGGTGTTGATGGATTGCCAGATGCCGGAAATGGATGGTTTCGACGTCACGAAACGGTTTCGCCAGCTGGAAAAGTCCCGGACCGGAAAACCGACGCCCATCATCGCCCTGACCGCCTGTGTCATGCAAGGGGACCGGGAACGGTGCCTGGCCGCCGGCATGAACGACCACATCGGCAAACCGATCCGGGATGGTGAGTTGATCGCCGCCCTGATGCAATGGTTGCCCGGGGAAAAAACATGAACATCCCCCTGGAGTTCGATCTGGAAGAGATCACCTTCGCCCTGGCCGATGCCGTCGACCTGGTGGGCATCGACCGGATTCATCATGGCAAACGGGTGGCCTATATCGCCACCGAAATCGGCCGGCATCTCGGATGGGGGGAGGAGAAACTTCACGATCTGGCCACTGCCGGGGTGCTGCACGATTTCGGCCTCTCCTCGACCCGGGAGTTCCAATCGATCGCCCGCCATTTTTCTCCGAAAGGGTGGCAACAGCACAGTGAACGGGGTTGGTTGCTGATATCCAGCTTTTATCCCATCGCCCACCTGGCGCCGCTGGTGTTGCACCACCATACCCCCTGGATGACTCTGGGGGATGGCCATCTGGCCGATACGGACACCGCCCTGCTGGCCAACTGCATCTTTATCGCCGACCGCATCGAAATCCTGATTTCACAGGAAGCGGATACGGTCATATTGACCTGGGTGGAACAAACCCGGGAACGAATCCAAAAATATCGGGGCACCCTTTTCGCTCCACAACTGGTGGATACCTTCGTCGATATTTCGCGGCATGAGGCCTTTTGGCTCTATCTCGATCAAAAATATCTGGACCACCGGTTGCGCCGCTGGATCCGAAAAGAGCGCAAACCGTTGGACCTGCCCCAGGTTCGGCAACTGGCAAAACTGTTCGCCCGGGTGGTGGACTCCAAAAGTCCCTTTACCGCCGCCCACTCCCACCAGGTCGGTCTCCTCGGCAAATGGCTCGGCGAACACATGAAGCTGCCGGAAAAACAGACCCGACTCATTGAAATATCCGGCTACCTGCACGATATCGGCAAACTGCGCGTGGCCGATGAAATTCTCGACAAACCGGCCGGCCTCACCCGGAACGAACTGGCCGTCATCCGCCGTCACACCTTCGATACCTACCAAATCCTCAACAGCATCAAGGGATTCTGGGGCATCTCCGAATGGGCCGCCTTCCATCATGAAACCCTGATCGGCAACGGTTATCCCTTCGGCGTCTCCGAACCGCTGCTCTGCACCGAGGCACGGATCATCGCCGTGGCCGATGTCTTCCAGGCCCTCTGCCAACACCGCCCCTACCGTCCCTCCCTCCCACCGGCCGCCGCCTTGAAGATCCTCACTCAATTCGCCCGGGATAAAAAATTGGACGTCGAAATCGTCGATCTGATCAGGGAAAACCTCGACGAAGCCGTCCACCTGGCCAGCGGCGGCGGGGAACCGGTGGCCGGAATGGACGGCAACAGGATGACGGAAGAGAAACAGTGCGTTTGATCTTGATCGGGAGGGACCGGTCTGGTTTCCGGCTTTCCGCTTTACCACTGAAACGGTAGGGCGGGGTCCCCGCCATCGTCCCGAGCCGTTCGGCGGGGACCCCGCCCCGTCATTGGCTATTGCCAGCCAAATCCCGTTCCGTTCGTCCCTTGAAAGGACGACTTCTCATTCGGTGGACTTGAAGTGCACGGAGTAGCGAAACCGTTTCGGATCGAAATGATCCAGGGCCTTGCCGGCCACCTCGGCGTAGGGATACATGAAATAGTTCAACGGACCGGCCTGTTGGGGTGGGGTCAGCGTGACGCCCCGTCCACCGGTCCGCAGGGTGATCCGGAGACCATCCACGGCCCCGAAATAGTATTCCCGCTGTGCTTTGACCCGCTCCAGGGACCACTGGTTGACGAGCATGATCTTGCGCACGTCCGACGGATCCACCGGCACCCAACCGGTGCCCGGCAGATAAAATTCCGCCCAACAGTGAAATCCACCGGTGATGTCCTGTTCGGGGTTCTTGCCCAGCCGTAGACCGAACACCTCCCTTGCCGGCACGCCGACCGCCCGGGCCATGGCGGTATAGACCGAACTCAAATCGGCGCACTTGCCGCTGCGTTTGCTCAGGGTGACTTCGACGATCCCCAGGCCGCAACCCCGAACATTGGGGTTACGGGTGGTGTTCTCAACCACCCAGTCATACACCGCCCGTGCCTTTTCCAAAATACCCTTGCGGCCTTCGACCGCCTTTCTGGCCATACGTTCGACTTCACCATCGGTCGGAACCCATCGGCTCGGCTGAAGAAATGGTTGCACCTCCACGGGAATGGGCAACCCGGCATCCTTCAACTCCTGCACCCGGCGCTCCCTGCCATCGGCCAGAAACCGCAGCACCAACTGCCGCTCCGGTATTCCATCGGCCCATTCGGCGAACAGATGCGTGGCGCCATTGGTCGGGTCGGCATAGACCGCATGGCCGGACATGTTACCCTGGATGCGGACATCGCCGATATCCTGATGGCGGGAGGAAACGGGATAGGGGACCCATGCCTTGGCGACACCGGCCCTCTCTTCCTTTCCGGGCTCGATGGTCAGGGTCACGATACCCTTGGCGGCCCGGGCCAGGTGCGGGAAGAGCGTCAGGATGGTCACGAAAAACACGATTCTGGTTAACTGTTTCAAAATTTTTTCTCCATTTTTCGAGGGATTGTCGTCAATGAGGGGGCTTCCGGATTGTTATTGACATATCGTGCCGCTATCCCGGCACCATCATCAGGGGGCTTGTTTTGTTGGGGACCGATCAACCATGTCTGCCACTTCTTTCGATGTAAACCCCGCCGACCGAATGGCCGGCGATGATGAACCGTTCACCCGTATGACGCCGGATCAACAACGCCAACATCATCTGCAAATGATCGGCTTGAAGTCCGAGGGGCGCCGCCGAGGGCGGTTGCGCCAGATAGACCTTGTTTTTCGCCCGTGCGCCCGGGGTCGGCAACAGGTGAATGCCCATGGGGCCGATGTTGAGAATACCGGCCCGCCCGCCGCCATTGATGCGCCTCCAGGGTGTTGGTGATGCCGGCGGCCTCCCGGGAAAAGGCATCCCCGAGATAACCATGGGCCAACAACAACACATCGGCCCCGGCCCGGCTCGTATTGAACAGGGCGGCCAGGGTGAACAGCAGGGCCACCATCCCCTTTTTCATCATGAATTTTCCCTCCCACTCAACGCTGCCCGGATTCGCCGTCCCCGCTTGCGGCGTAACCGGCTAAAAACTTCAAGTTTATCAATGGAATCGCCGTATGAAAAGGGATGGGGCCGGCGTTTCGGTTTTTCACCGAACCACCGGCTCGCTTGGGTCATTCGAACGCTTCATCCCAAGACGGATATTGCTCGGGCGGTGTGCCATACCGTTCGACCAGCTTGGGGCGTTTCCGCCTGCTGTTGACCGGTTCGATTTTTTCCAGATCGACTTCAAAGCGCCAATCATCGCCAAAGTCAAAATGAAAGATCAACGCATCACCAGGGGCCAATCCCAACTCGCCAATGGTCGTTTCACTGGTTGCAGGACTGTTTTCAGCCATGAAATTATCTTCCTTCATGAAGGAGTGTATGATCTTTCGTTCAAGCCCGAACTCATTTCTGTAGAGGAATTGATAAAGATGGTCCGAGTCGAAATCAAAAGCCTTCAAAATGGCGTAGGCCAGCTCGTCAAATGTCAGAGTGCTGTCAATGGCGATCTTCGCCCATGCTTTTTCCAAAGTGATCTTGAACAAGTGGGTGCCATCCCGGAATGGTTGTTCTTTTCGTGGAGGGGCAAAGGTATTTTTCCATTCTGGAAAAAAAGGTTGCAAGGTGGTTCGCAGTTTCCTGGCCCCTCCGTTGGTTGGGGGGGCGATCTCCTCGAAGAAGACTCCTGGATTTTCAGTGATTGGAGCGATCACCCGCATCAAGGCGTCCCCGAATGGGGTTGGAAAAACTTTTTGGACACGCCATCCCTTCCCCTCCTTGGATTTGTCCTGGGCGATGGAAACGATGCCAAAAAGCCAAAGCAGGGCCAAATGATGAAATCCAAGGGAGTAGCGTACCGCCTTAATAAGATTTTCTTCATCAGGTTTGGCGGTTTTTATGGAAAGAACGAACCGCACACACTTGATGATCGGTGGTATTTCACCGGCCCATCCGGATCGTTCACCCAATATTTCATCAACTCCGCGTAAAAACCAAGCCTCCAGAAGGGTGAAGTATTTTTCGGTTGGGTTCAGTGTTTTCCACATTTGAAGCATTTTTTGGTCGACAAA
This sequence comes from uncultured Magnetococcales bacterium, assembly GCA_964344355.1. Taxonomy (GTDB): domain Bacteria; phylum Pseudomonadota; class Magnetococcia; order Magnetococcales; family CAYFNE01; genus CAYFNE01. The sequence goes on along the minus strand of CAYFNE010000011.1, from coordinate 60,543 downwards.
GAGGATAGGTTTTCTTTTCTCTTTTCGGGTTTTTGTAATTCCGGTGCTGTATAGCAATAGATAGAGACCGTGAATATTTGGAAAAGATTTTTGCTGAGGGCGGGCCAGGTTGATTTCGATGGGATCGACCAGGCTTTGGTTGATCTGGCCCAGGTGTTTGATGGAGATCAAACGATGTTTCCCGGTGATGGCAATACCATCCCGGCCGATAATGGCGAGCAGGGTTTCAAAGTCACGGACGATGGTACCGGGACCCGTCTCATCGATCCCGTTGTCGAGGAGAATCCGCCGGTGTTTTTCGGTCAATTTCAGGGGGTTCGTGGGTGTTGTTCCAAAAAACATGATGATCGTTTCCCTTCAGGCTTACATTTTTCACGTCCTGTGCGGCAATGGCCGACTTGGTTGAGGCCGCCACTTCCCCTATTTGCCCAGGCAACATCGTTTAAATTTTTTGCCGCTGCCGCAGGGACAAGGGCTGTTGCGGCCCACTTTTCCACCAGGAGGATAGGGAGGAGGGGTGTCGGGGGAGGGGGTGGGGTCGGCGGATTCAGTCGGCTCGGGGGGGGGTGGCAGGACTGCAATGTCGATGTCCGCTTCCGGGTGGTTTTCGACGATCTCCCCTTCGATCAAACCCGGCTCTGTCGAGCGGGCGCTTTCCCCGTCCATGACCGGGAACAACAGACCATAGGGAATGCGCCATTGATCGCCGGAGGGGAGGTCCAGGGTGACGGTTTTTTGATTGAGACGGATGATTTTCCCGAACTGGTCCCGATTCAGACGATCCCGGTAACCGACCGTATCGCCGATTTTCAATTGCGCTTTCGTCAACCGACCCCGGTGGGCATGGATGTCGGTGTCGACCCGGTCGATGTTGACCATGTAATAGGGGATGTTCCAGAGTTTGCCGTCGTCCCTGTTTCGAACCAGGACACGGGTCCTTTTCAGCTCTTTGACCGTCGCCGCGATCAGCCGGTTTTCCGCGTAATCGAAATAGGTGACCTCCTGACCGGGACGGAGGGCGCGTTTGATGACGGCGATCTTGTCCGGTTGATCCAACATTTTGTCGATCGCGGTTTTCAACCGGTACAGATCGAACAGGCTGGCCTGTTGCAGTTCTTGAAAAAGTTGGTTGTAGTCCATGGCGGGTCGTGGTCGTCGGGGAGTGGATCAACCGCCGGCTTCCATCGGTCGGGTGCTCGGTTGTTCGTTTTCGTTTGACAGGGCCAACTGTACGGTTTCCATCAACTGCTGGCGTTGGATGGGGCGGTTGAGAAAATGGACCCGGGAGAGGTCCGGCGCCAGCTCGCGGATGTTTTCCGCGACGGTGCTGAACAGGAGAATGGGCAGGTTTTCGAAGGCGGGCATGTCGCGGATGCGCCGGATCTCGGCGATGCCGCCGCTGACGGAGTGGAAACAGTCCAGACAGAGCAGGTCCGGCCGTTTCGAACCGATGGCCTCGGTCAACTCGGTGGCTGAATGGCAATGGGACAGCTCCTCCACCTCCAGTCCCAGGGAGAGCAGCAGGGTTTTCAGGATCAACCGGTTGACCGGATTTTTTCCCGCCACCACCGTATATACCCCCTTGGTGACCCCATTGGCGAAGACCTCTTTTTCGGGATCGCTGGCACGATCGGGGGTTTTGAAGGGAATGGTGACGAAAAAGGCGCTGCCCACGTCCACCTTGCTTTGCAACAGAATCTTTCCGCCCATCAACTCGATCAGGTTCCGGGCGATGGTCAATCCCAGGCCGCTGCCGCCATAGGCCCGCGACGGGGAGCTGTCGGCCTGGATGAACGGATCAAAAATGGTTTTTTGGATCTCTTCGGGGATGCCGATGCCGGTATCGCTGATGATGAAACAGATGGCATCCGGGTTGGAACAGTGGGCGGAATCCTGCGACAGGGCCAGGCACACCTCGCCCTTGGGGGTGAACTTGATGGCGTTTTGCAGCAGATGAATGAGCAGTTGCCGCAACCGCACCGGATCGCCCTTCACCCGTGACGGGATGGTGGAGGCGGCCTTGTAGGTGAAGGACAACCCCTTTTCCCGGGCATGGTTGTCGATGGTGACGGTGATGCTCTCCATCAACTCCAGGAGGTTGAAAAAACGCTCTTCAAGGATGAACTGTTCGGTGGTCACTTTCGACAGGTCCAGCAGGTCCGACAACAGGCTGTACAGTTGCTCGGCGCCGGAGAGGACATTTTTCAAATATTTTTTCTGGGTTTTGTTGATCTCACCGAACTCCTTGTCCAACAACAGATTGGTGCAACCGCTGATGGTGTGCAACGGGGTGCGCAGTTCGTGGGAGACGTTGTTGAGGAAATCATCCTTGACCTGGTTGGCCGCCTCCGCCGCCTCCCGCGCCTGGCGCATGGCCTGTTCCATCTTGATGCGCGGGGAGATGTCCTCCTTGATGGCCAGATAGTGGCGGGTCTTGGTTTCGGGATCCATGAATTGCGAGATGGTGTTCATCTCCCAATAGACCGAACCATCCTTGCGCCGGTTGCTCAATTCCCCGCGCCAGACCCGGCCGGCGGAGATGGTTTCCCACAAGGATTTATAGACCGACTCCGGGGTCTCTTCCGAAGCCAGGAAACGGGGCGTGCGTCCCAGGACTTCGGGTGGCGAATAACCGGTCAAGCCGCTGAACTTGGGGTTGACATAGGTGATGAAGCCCCGCTCATCGGTGATCATCACCGCCACCGGGCTCTGTTCGACGGTATGGGAAAGTTTACGGATCTCCTTTTCGGCCTTTTGCCGTTCTTCCAGTTCCGCCTGCAGATTGTCCCGGGTTTGAATGATCTCCTTGGCCAGATTTTGAAACCGTTCGCGCAGGATGAACAGTTCATCGCGGTCGGAGCTGGCTTCGGGGGTGGCGGCGCCGAGGATGTTCTTGGAAAAATCGACGATGTTGCGGGTGACCTGCTGGATATTGTGGGTGATCCGGAGGACGATGAGCAGGGCGGCCAGGATCAACGCCAGGGCGGTGATGGAGCGCTGTTTCCGCTCGGCTTCGAGGATCGACTGGTTGAGCGATTCGAACGATTCGGTGGAGACCAGGGTGACCAGTTGGATCAGCAGGTCCGAGGCGCCATAGTCGAAAAAGGATTGACCGGCCACCAGATACCGTTGCATCACCCGCGACAGGGGGGTTCCGGCCGGGGTCGCCTGGGAATCGTTGCTGGCGATGACCCGGGGATTGTCCCCTTCCAACAGGGCGACGATGCCGGTGAAGGGGCTGGAGGTTTTCATGTGTCCGGCGAGAAAGGTATCATCCAGCGGGTTGGCCAGCATCAGGGTCGCCCGTGGCCGCCGTTGCCGGTCCAGGACCACCTCCGAGGTGATCAGATAGGGGGCGTCGTCGATGGTGGTGAGAAAGGTTTGGTTGTGGCTGAGTTGCCGCAACATCGGCGATGGATCCAGGAGACCGTGCGGCGGTCGTTCCGGTTGCCCCTGGTAAACTTCGAGAACGGTGCCGTCGACGCCGAGCAGCAACAGGAACCGCAAGGGCACCAGGCCCCGCAGGACCGAGGTGCGGGGCAACCAGTCGGGGGGGCGGCGATGAAAAACGGTCCGGTCGGCGGGCGTCGTGTCGGGCGGCCGTTTTCCCCGTGGGTAATGTTGGTTCAGGAAGTCCAACAGATTGCGCTGCGCGGCCAGCAGTTGGACCGCTTGCTGGTGCAGTTTGATGTTATGGTCGAAGATGACCCGGTTGGTCTGCGCCTTTTCCCCCACCACCTCCTTGAGGCGTGCGTGAAAAATGGCTTTCAGGTGATCGGTCTGCCAAAAGTCCAGCACGCTCCAGGTGGCGGCTCCCACCAGCACGGTCGCCAGCAGGGCTTTCAGGGTCAGGGGGATACGGCGCAACATCTTCGATGGGACCAACTCTCTTCTCTTGGTGGCCGGTACCTCTCAGAGGCTGTCGAAAACCCTCCTCGACAGCCTTGATTTTTGAGAGCCCGGTCCGAATTCACTTCGAACCGGGCGACGTGCGAAAACGCCGGGGACGGCGTTTTCGCACGACCTCTCATGACGATCAGCCGGCATCCAGTTGCAGGCTCGGGTTGGGGGCGTCCTTGCGGCCCGAGGGGTTGGTGAATTGATCGTTGAGGTTTTGCACGAAGGCATCGGTCTTTTTCAACACCGTCAGCAACCGGGCCCGGGCCAGGCGTCCCCAGCCGGCCGGGCCGGTGGCGGTGGCCAGGAGGGCACGGCTGAGACGGGTATTGCGACGCATTCCCCGGGTGACGAAATCCAGCAGTTCCTCGTTTTCGATCTCCTTGGGCAATCGTTTGAGGATCGAGTTGAGGGAGAGTTTGCGTACCAGGACGTGGGCATACCCGAACACCGCCAGGGTGGTGACGCCGATCAGATCGGCGGTGATGGACTCCAGAAAACTGCCGGAGCGCCACAGGGCCTGGTTGAGCAGGGCCATGAGGTCGACACCGCCCTGTTTGACGCCCATCAGGCCCAGGAGGCCGAACAGGGCCAGGATGATGATATCGCCGACCAACACCTTTTTGCGCCACTCCTGGAGCAGGGCGGTCAGACGGGGGACGGTTTCATCCTGAATGAGCTTGGCGGTGCTTTCGACGACGCCGATGATGCGGTAGGCCCGTTCCACCTCCACCCGGCGGATGCGCTCTTCGATGGCGGCCATGTCTTCGGCGCGCTTGGACTCATAGCGGTTGCGCATGGTCTCGTTTTCGATCTCCGGTGCCGCTTCCAGGTTGTAGATCTGGAAAAAGTGTCCGGCGGTGAGCCCCGACTGGGAGAGGGCCCGTTGCCAGGCGGCGACGACATCTTCGAGGTTGTCTTCGTTGACGGTGCAGTCGACCTGATTGAGGACGAACAGGAACTTGTTGGAGTCCGAGCGGGAGATGGTGTTCTTGACTAGGTGGTCGAGGGTGTCCTTCATGGCGCCCGGTTCCGGGTGGCGGGCGTCGAAGAAGACCAGCACCAGGTCCGACAGGTCCATGATGTGATCGGTGATGCGCAGGGTGGCGTTGCGTTGCGCATCGGCGTCGAAACCGGGGGAATCGATGAGGATCTTGCCGTTGAGCTTGTCGCTCAGGCAGGTTTTCAATTGCAGGTAGGCATCGATGCGCCGGCCTTCGCCCTTGGTGACGTGTTCGATCTCGCGGCTGATTTGATAGAAGGGGAAACGGGGGTCGGCGTCCAGGGCCAGGCCGGGCAGGGTGCGGACCGACTCCTCCTTGCTGTAGCACATGACGGTGAACTTGTCGTCCACGGCCTGGTTGCCGGTGCGTTGAATCTTATGTTCCAGATAGCTGTTGATGAAGGTGGACTTGCCCGAGGAGAAGGTGCCGAGGACCGAGATCAACGGCCACCAGGGCACCCGGGTTGCGAAGGATTCACTGCGGTCGAGAATGCCCATCCGGTAGGCGATCTTGTCCAGATCGCGGAAACCCTGCACCACCTGCAGCAGGACGGGGTTTTCCAGTTTGAGGTGCCTTTCCAGGCTGGTGAGTCGGCGTTCCACTTGGCTGCTTGGGCTTTCGAACATGTCAGAAAATCTCCGGCAATGAGGAAAAAAAAATATCCACTGTGAAGTCGCTTTGGTATACGCTGTTGAGGCTTGCCAAATCGACGGATCCGCATGGGTCTATTTTTAGAACAAAAAACGGGGTAAAGCCATGGCTGAAAACAGTGTCACCATCCGGGACAACAGGACCGGGAAGACGATGGACATTCCGATCACCTTCGGGACCGAAGGTCCACCGGTGGTGGATATCACCAGATTCTTCAGTGAATTCGGGATGTTTACCCTGGATCCGGGGTTCCGGTCCACCGCCTCCTGCACCAGCACCATCACGTTTATCGATGGTGGGAAAGGTATCCTTTTATATCGCGGTTATCCCATCGAGCAACTGGCCGAGCAGAGCAACTTCCTGGAGGTTTGTTACCTGCTGCTGGAAGGTGCGTTACCGACGAAACAAGAATATGCCGAATTCGAGACCATGGTTACCGAGCACACCATGGTTCATGAACAGTTGCTCAATCTCTATAAGGGCTATCGCCGCGATGCCCACCCCATGGCCATCATGGTCGGCGTGGTCGGGGCGTTGTCGGCTTTTTACCACGATTCCCTGGACATTCACGATCCCCGGCACCGGGAGGTTTCAGCGTTTCGTCTGGTCTCCAAAATTCCCACCGTCGCCGCCGCCTCGTACAAATATTCTATAGGCCAACCGTTCGTTTATCCAAGGAACGATCTGGGCTATGCCGAAAACTTTTTGCACATGCTCTTTTCAGTGCCGTGCGCCGAGTACGAGGTGTCGCCGGTATTGGCCAAGGCCATGGATCAAATCCTGATTCTCCATGCCGATCATGAGCAGAACGCCTCGACCTCGACGGTGCGTCTGGCCGGCTCTTCCCAGGCCAACCCTTTCGCGGCCATTTCGGCCGGTATCGGCGCCTTGTGGGGACCGTCGCATGGCGGCGCCAACGAGGCGGTGTTGAAAATGTTGTATGAGATCGGTTCCGTGGACCGCATCAATGAATACATCGCCCGGGCCAAGGATCCGGCCGACCCGTTCCGTCTGATGGGCTTCGGCCATCGGGTCTACAAAAACTATGACCCCCGTGCCAAGGTGTTGAAGAAGACCGCCCGCGAGGTGCTGGCCGAGTTGGGCCGCGAAAATGATCCCTTGTTCAAGCTGGCTCTGGAGTTGGAGCGCATCGCCCAGGAGGATGACTATTTCGTCCAGAAAAAACTTTACCCCAACGTCGATTTCTACTCCGGTATCATCCAGTCGGCCATCGGCATCCCCACCAACATGTTCACGGTCATCTTCGCCGTCGCCCGTACCGTCGGCTGGATCAGCCAATGGATGGAGATGATGTCCGAAAAAGGCCAATCCATCGGCCGCCCACGCCAACTCTACACCGGCGCCCATGCGCGGGACTATGTGCCGCTGACCGAGCGGTAGGGGATGGACTCAACCAATGAATACAATGGGGCGGCTTGCCGCCCCTTTTTTTTATGGTGTGTCGGATCAATAGGGGATCACGGTTCCGGTGAGGTTCCACCTGTGGATTGATTGTCGAAAACATCTTCCAATGTTCGAGCATCCAAAATCCGATCCGTCCAGCTTTCAATTTCCTCCAGGCTGGCATCGACCAGTTTTTCCTCAACCCGGAGGGGTAGTTCACGGGCACCGTATTTTTTCTGAAGAAGTCGGCGAAGGACATGGGTGGCTTCTTCATGTCGGCCTTCCATGCGGCCTTCCATGCGGCCTT
>CAYFNE010000011.1:24888-53180 GCA_964344355.1 uncultured Magnetococcales bacterium | reverse complement strand
CGGCCTTCCATGCGGCCTTCCATGCGGCCTTAAAAAGTGGAGCTGCGTCCAGAAAAATCGCCTCCCGAAATTTTGCCCTGCGCCGTGCAATCGGATCGGATTCAGGGAATTTTTCGGTTGATTGTTCCTGATTGGACGGACCACCCTATGGACCATCGGTATCGATCGATTCAAAGAATGGGGGCTGGGCGGTGAAAAAAGGACTGAAACGTCAAATTAAAAAATGGCTGAAAAACAGCAGGTTGCGCTATATTCAATGGCGTCACGCATTCGATGTTGAAACCTTTGGGCGGTTTTTACGGGAGATGGGGGTTGGTCCAGGGGGCGTGATGATGGTCCATTGCGGCCTGGGCCAGTTCGAGGGGTTCACCGGTAAACCCAAGGATATCATCGAGCAACTGCACGGGGCGCTGGGGGAGGGGGGGACCTTGTTGATGCCGACCCTGCCCTTTTCCGGTCTCGCCACGGAATGGGCTGAAAGCGGCGTGGTGTTCGATCCGCGCCGCACGCCGTCGGCCATGGGGTTGGTCACGGAGATGTTCCGGCGCGGGGCCGGGGTGGTGCGCAGTATCCATCCCACCCATTCGGTGGCCGCCCGGGGGCCACGGGCGGCGGCGATGTGTGAGGGGCATCATCTTTGTGATACCCCCTGCGGCATCGGTTCCCCTTATGCGCGGCTGCTGGAGGAGGACGGTTCCATCCTGTTGTTGGGGGTGGACATCCGGGCGATGACCTTTTTTCATGCCGCCGAGGCGATTTTGGAGGAAAAGCATCCCTTTTCCCCGTTTACCGAAAAACGCTACCGGTTGTCGAGCCGGGATGGGCGGGGCGGCGAGTTGATCACGGAAACGCGCCTGTTCGATCCCGAACACTCCCGCCGGCGGGATTGCCGGTTGATGATTCCGGAGCTGAAAAAACGCGGTGCCTGGCGGCAGGGCCGTCTGCAACGCCTGCAAGCCCTGCACCTGCGGGCCCGGGAGGTGCTGGCAGTCATCGAAGCGATGGCGGACAGAGGGGAATTTTGTTACCATCCACCGGGGAAATAGAGACAACACACGGGTGGAAAGGGGAACCGATGTCCGACGTGCAGGCCAAAGTGATCCGGATCGTTTCGGAATCATTGAACATATCCGCCGATGATCTCGATATCGAGTCGATGTTCGGCGATATCCCCGAATGGGACTCGCTGAAACATGTGACCATGATCACCCGGGTGGAAACCGATTTCGATCTGGTCTTCGATGTCGATCAGATCACCGAAATCGAGTGCATCGAGGATATCATCGATCTGGTCGAGGAGTGTTTGCCGGAGGCGGTCGGTTGATGACCGGACTCATCAAAACCGTCTATCCGGTACCGCGCCTGATCACCACCCCCAACCTGTTCGCCGGAGAAAAATCCCTGGCCGCCCTCAAGGGGCTGGCCTGTTCACGGGTGTTGCTGTTGACCGGACGCTCCTTGTCGGAACCGCTCAGGACGGAAATCAAAAAAAATCTCGCCTGTGAAACGGTGGTGGAAGCGGTGCGGCCGGCGGGCGGCGATCCCACTTTTGCCTCGGCCCGGGGCATCTGGCAACGATTGGCCGGCAAAACCCCCGATTGCATCGTCGCCGTCGGCGGTGGTGCCGTGATGGACCTGGCCAAGTTGGTGTTGTTACTGTTGGAGTGGCCCGATGCGACGCCGGAGCGGTTGTCACGGCCCTTCGCCGCGCCCCCCTTGAAAAAACGGACCCGCCTCGCGGCCATCCCCACCACCGCCGGCAGTGGTTCCGAGGTCTCCTCGTCGGCCTTGATCATCGATGATGACACCGGTGTGAAGACCGCCATCGTCACCCATGATTTCATCGCTGACCTGGTGTTGCTGGAACCGCGGTTTTTGTTGAACATTCCCCGCCGGGTCATGGCTGCCGCCATGGTCGATGCCATGACCCATGCCGTCGAAGGGTATCTCTCCATCGTCGCCAATCCCCTGGCCGATGCCCTGGCGGTGAGCGCCATCCGCACCCTGGGCCATTATGGACCCTTGTGGTTGCAGGGGGGGGAGGGGAATCTTGAAATCATCCAGCAACTGCTCATCGCCAGCCATCAGGCCGGCATGGTGCAAAACCATTGCGGCGTCGGCATCTGTCACTCCCTGGCCCATCAGATGGCCGGTCCCGGCATCGGTCATGGCGTGGCCAACGGTCTGTTTTTTCCCGCCGTCCTGGCCTTCAACTGTCTGGAACCGGCGGTGGCCGACCGTTTCCAACGGTTGTCGGAAAACAGCGGCGTTGCCATCATCGACTGGTTGCAGTACCTGCAGGGGGCGGCGGGGTTGCCCCTGTCGTTGAAAGGGATCATCGGCGTCGACGGCCTGGACCGGGAAAAAATCAGTGAACGGGCCCTGAACGACATCTGCACCCGTTTCAATCCACGCCCGGTGGACCTGGCCGATTTTTCCCGGCTGCTCGATGAAACGATCACCGGCGATGAGGGAGGGGTGGGGTGAAAAAAGAGCCCAACGAGGCCCTGCAGGCCCTGTTCGACGGCACCCCTTTTTCCCGGGACCGGACTGAAACGGACCCTCTGTTCCGGGAGGCCCTGCGCCAGGAGTTGCGCCATCATTATGAACACTGTCCCGCTTTTCGACATTTCAGCGAACGTCGGGGATTGGACTATGAAACGATCCCGGAACGGTTGAGCGATTGGCCCTATCTGCCCATCCAGGCCTTCAAACATCTGGGGCCGGAGTTGTTGTCGGTGGATTCGGCCGCGGTGCGGGTCAAATTGCAATCCTCGGGGACCAGCGGTGTTCCCAGCACGGTGATGATCGACCGGCAGACTTCGCGGCGGCAGACCAAGGCCATGTCGCTGGTGATCAGCGATGCCATCGGCCGCAAACGGCGTCCTTTCCTGTTCATGGATGTCGATCCCGCCCGACATGTTCACCATCTCAAGGCCCGGGGCGCCGCCATCCTCGGTTATCTCAACTATGCCGCCAAGGCGGTCTACTGTTTGAATCCCGCCGATGAGGGTGATCTCTCCTTTGATGAAAACCGCTTTCGGCAGGCCCTGGCGGCGCTGGCCGACGAGTCGCCACCGGGGTTGCCGCCGGTGGTGTTCGGGTTCACCTATGTGCTGTTCCAGAATGTCATCGAACCGTTGTACGAAGCCGGGAGCCGGTATCCCCTGCCGGCGGGCAGTGTCATCCTCCATATCGGCGGTTGGAAAAAACTGCACGATCGCCGGGTCGATGCCGCCCGGTTCAAGGCCATGTGCCGCGAAGTATTCGCCGTCGAGCCGGAACGGGTGATCGATGTATACGGGTTTACCGAACAGATGGGCCTGAACTATCCCGACTGTCCGTCGGGGGTCAAACATCTGCCGGCCTTCGCCGAACTGATCGTTCGTGATGCCGTCACCCTGGAACCGCTCGCCGATGGCCGCACCGGCGTTTTACAGTTTTTGACGCCGATCCCCCACTCCTACCCGGGCAATTCGGTGCTCACCGACGACATGGGCCGCATCCTCGGCCGTGATGACTGCCCCTGTGGTCGCAAGGGCGCCACCTTCCAAATCAGCGGTCGTCTGGCCAAGGCGGAAATACGCGGTTGCGGCGATGTGATGATCGAAAAGACCGCTGAAATTTCCCGGGCGCCCGAATTGGCCACCCTGCCCGGACAGGGGATCGAACTGTTGTTGCACAACGGTCGCCACGGGGGGTTTTGCGATGATATCGCCCCGCACCTGGCGGAGCTGCGCCGTCATCGAGCGTGGTTGGCCTCGGTGCCGGTGGAGGCGTTGATCGTCCTGTTGGACACTTTGGTCAAACGGTGGCGTCAATCGGAACTGTATGCCGATCTGGACAAACGGGGGTTGGCCTTTTTGTGCGACTGGTGTTCGGCGGACAATCTGCGCCGTTTGGCTGACGGTTCCCTGCGCGGCAACCGGGGCTATCTGGATGAATTTCTCTCCGCCGACGGGTCCGCCAAACGCAAACTGATGGCCGCCCCGCGTGGATTGACCATGCACTGGGTGGCGGGCAATGTGCCATTGATCGGCCTGTTCGTCCTGGTCCAGGGCATCGTCAGCAAAAATGTGAACGTGGTCAAGGCACCGGCGGCGGAACGCCATCTCATCGGCCAACTGTTGGCGGTGTTGGACGACATCGAGATCACCCTGCCCATCGGTTATCACCTGAAAGGGACCGATCTGCTGCGTACCATCCTGGTGCTCTATTTCCCCCGGGATCACGCCGCCGGCCGCGCCATCTCCGCCGCCGCCGATGTGCGGGTCGCCTGGGGGGGGCGCGAGGCGGTGGAGAGTGTCGCCGCCTATCCGCGCAAATATGATGTCCAGGAGGTGATGTTCGGCCCCAAGCTCTCCTACATGGCCATCGGCCGCGAGGCGTTGAGCCAGGGGGCCAAACTGAAAAAACTGTTGCGCCGCGCCGCCACCGACTGTTCGGTGTTCGATCAATATGCCTGCTCGTCCCCGCACACCATTTTCGTCGAACGCGGCGGTGACATTTCCCCCAAGGTGTTCGCCGAACGGCTGGGGGTGGAGATGGAAAAAAGCTATCGGCGCATTCCCAAGGTGGAACCGGATCCCGGCAAGGTGATGGAGATCCTGTTACAGCGCATCCGTTATGACATGTTCCACGATCTGTGGCACGCGCCGGATACCGGTTGGACGGTGCTCTATGACGAGTCCGAAGGGTTGGCCAATCCCTGTTATTCGCGGGTGGTGACGGTGCGGCCCCTGGATGACATTTTGCACGCCGCCGCCCTGGCCGATCCGGACATTCAGAGCATCGGCCTGGCCCTGAGCGGCGAACGGCGTCTGGCCTTCGCCCGGGAGAGTGCCATTCGCGGCGTCTGCCGCCTGCCGGACATCGGCCGCATGACCTTTTTCGACCTGTTCTGGGACGGCCTGCTGCCCATGGAACGCATGGTGTGTTGGGTGACCCTGGGGGGACCATGAAAGGTACCGCCAACGACCATCTGTTGACCATCCTCAGGGACCATGCCGTCAACGCTCCGCAGCGTATCGCCCTGACCGGGGCCGGCGGCGGCTCCCGGAGCTATGGGGCGCTGTGGGCCGACATCACCGCCCTGGCGGCGGCCCTGGAGGGAAAGGGGCTGCAACGGGGCGACCGCGCCATGCTGTACATGGACGGGACGCCGTTGACCATCGCCGCCCATTTCGCCCTGATGCACCTGGGCCTGCTGACCCTGCTGCTGGACCCGGCCCTGCCGGAGCCGGTGGTGCGGGAGCAGGTGAACCGTTTGCAACCGGAACTGGCCATCCTGCCCGAGCCCTGTCTGGCCGGGGTGACCGTCCTGGCCGAACCGCCGGCGTGGATCCTGTCGGCGGCGGCCCTGGAAGAGTTGTTGCAAAGCGGCCGGAACCGGCCCGCCATCCCCATACGGGCCACCGCCGACGATCCGGTATTGTTGATGAACACCACCGGCACCACCGGCCAGCCGAAACGGGTGTTGTTGACCCTGGCCAACATCAGCGCCGCCACGGCCCATATCAACGGTTTCACGGGCATGAACGATGGTGACCTGGAGGTGTTGACCCTGCCGTTGTATCACTCTTTCGGGCTCGGGCGTTTGCGCTGCCTGTTGGCGGCCGGGGCCTCGGCCCGGGTGGTGGCGGGCCGTTTCCGTCCCGAAATATTGTTGAAAACCGTCCGCGATCATCGGGCGACGGTGTTCGCCCAGGTACCGATGGGCATGCAGTTGCTTTTACGCTTTGGGCGGCGCATTCAATCCTATTTGCAAACCGTGCGGCTGGTGGAGATTGGCAGTGCGCCGTTGGCCCTGGAACATAAAAAGCAGCTGTTGGCCTTTCTGCCCGGGGCGAAAATATGCCATCACTATGGGCTGACCGAGGCCTCGCGGTCGCTGTTCATCGACTATGGCCAGGCGGTGAAATCGGCTTCCCTGGAGAGCATGGGCCGCGCGGCCCCCGGTGTGACGGTACGGCTGTTGTCCGAGGACGGTGAAGAGGCGGAGGAGGGGGAGATCGTCGTTCGCGGCGCCCATGTCAGTCCCGGTTATTACCAGGGTGGCACCGTGCAACCACAACCGCCGCGTGATGATTTTTTTCCAACCGGCGACCTGGCCCGTCGGGATGAACGGGGTTTTTTCCACTATCTGGGCCGGGCCGACGATGTGATCAATCTCGGCGGTTTCAAGGTACAACCGCTGGAGGTGGAACAGGCGCTCCTGGAGGCTTTTCCGGAAATGGCCGAAGCGGCGGTGGTGGGACGGCCCGTCGATGGCACCATGACCGTCATCGCCCACCTCGTCTGGCGCGGTCCGATGCCCCTGGAAGAGAAAACGATTCGGGAACGGTTGCGGGAACGGCTCGAAGTTTACAAAATTCCCGCCCTGTTCAAACGGGTGGAAAAACTGCCCCGGAGTGGATCGGGGAAGTTGTTGCGGGCCAAAATTGAATGACGTCGGCGTTGATGTCGATCAACCTTTCCCGTCGTCGATCATCTCCTCCAGCCATGCTTCCAACCGGTCCACCCGTTTGTCCCAGGTGTTTTCCAGCGCCACCGCCCGGCGGGATTCCGGGGTGCCGACGCCACCCCGGTTCAACCCTTCGTCGATGGCGGACAACCATTCGTTGATGGTGTCGGCCACCCGGGTGACGTGGGAAAATTGATCGACGATCACCTGCTGTCCCGCCGCCACCACCGGTCGGCCGGTGGCCAAACATTCGTGCAGTTTGGTCGGGTAGCCGTGGATGACCCAGCTTTCCGCTTCGCCCCGGTCCCGGCGGGCGATCTTGTAGCAGATGGCATGGAGATCCAGATTGTTCAGATAGTTGGGCATCTCCTCGGCCGATTTTCGTCCCAGCCAGTGGAGGTTGTCCCGGGTCAGCAACCGTTGCCATTGTTGAGCGGCCAACCGGTCTTTTTCGGCCATGCCGTGCATGTAGAGCGGTCCCAGGAACACCCAGTGCCATTCGGGATGGCGTTCGGTCACCGCCAGCAGCATCTCCAGGTCCAGTTTTGGGTTGATGGAACCGACATAACCGATGCGGGGTTGTGGTATGGCCGCCAAATCCGCCGGGCAGGGGGCGCCGTTCGCCTTCATGAACCGCACCGAGTCGGCGCCATTGTTGAGCACCCGGGCCTTTCGCCGGCCCGCCTCCGGCAGGTTGGCCGCCATGCCGCTGGAACTGGTGGTGATCAACGCCGCCCGTTCGATCACATCCCGCTCCATGGCCGCTTTTCCTTCATTCCAGTTTTCCATCATGTGATAGGCGTCATAGACATGATAGGCCACCCGTTTCGGTTGCAACAACTCCAACCAGGGTTGGAACAGCGGATGGAACAGCAGGGCGATGAGGCGATCGGCATCGCCGTGCCGGGCGATGGTATTTTTCAACAGCCGGGCATGACGCCGCGTCACCCACCGGTCCCAGGCCGGATATTTGGGCCACAACGGCGGCAAGCGGCCAGGATGGTCGACCAGCACATGATCCCGTTGTTCGATATGGCCGATCCAACCGCACTCCCGCCATTGCGGCGTGTGGCGCGACCAAAGGTTCAAAGGACCGAAACTGTAGAGCACCGGCCAACCCCGCTCGCCCAGGCGCGACAGCAACTGTTGCCGGCTCAACCAATGGTTCCACCACGGATGGGGCGCCAGGGCGATGATGGGGGGGCGTCGTCGGGTCATCGGTCGGTCCGGGGTTGGGGTGGATGGGGTTTGGACGCTGTGATCCCATGGGGACCGTCGACTGTCAGAGGCTGTCGAAAAATCTTTCGGCAGCTTCGTGCGGTCCATCCGTGGATTGCCAATAAGCGTAGCTTTTTGTAGAGCCCGGTTCGAATTCACTTCAGAACCGGGCTACATCCAAAGGCGCCATGGATGGCGTTTTTGGACAGTCTTTATGCCGATTCACATCGCTCTACCCACTCTTGCCGGAGCTATTCCCGATGTTTAAACTCAAATAAATCCCAGATTAGGACCACTCCAGAAGGGTATGAGTAACTTCGATATCGTGCCTGGACAAGCTGTGCGTCGTGGAAAACCGGACTGGGCGTCCCGTAATCGGAGTCTTGTCTTTGGTTGACTTGAGCCTGATGGATTGGGATCGATCTTTCATGGCCTTTTGCAGACTCTGTCGTGCTTCGTCAACGTGGGCATCCATAACGTAGCCCAGCATCATCGCCAACGGGAGGCCGTTTGAATATTGACCGGAGATAAAGCGCATCAACCCCTCGTCCACATATTCGCTGAAAAGCCCTCTTGTTCCCGTCTCGTAGGGTACATTCAGGCGTTTGCATTCGCAGGCAAGATAAACATCTTCATCATCGCCGATGGTCAGGACAAAATCGATCTTGCTGGACAGAGTCACCTTCTGGCCGGGAGTTTCCGTCAATAGGCTGTATTGGAGGATAATACGGCCAGGAACCTTCTTGCTCTTGATGAGCGCGGCCACCAGATAGTTGGTGATGCGGTCTTCAAGGGCCAATGAACCTTTACGAGCATGAAGCGGCGTAATGCACCTCGGCCACACGGAATCTATAGCATCAGCCATCCTCTCTTCAAGAGTTTTGAAATGTGCCAACCAGTCTCCAACCTCACCGACGAGCATTGTGAACATCCCGCTTGGGCATACGTGCAAGATTTGCACTGAGTTCCGCCACGATTTGCTCCGCATCGGCGAGTGCAGCAGATTGCAACCAATGTCGAAGCTGCATTGGTTTTACGAGGTACATGTCTTGACCGATGACAAAACGCAAGTCGGGCACAAGCTGGAAATTCCCCGGCAGGCGGTCGGGGAGGTTCGCGCTCATTTTCTGCAAAAAAGGCTCAACTTCCGGTGCCGACTCCTCCTTATAGGCGTGGTCCACCTGGTTTTTGTCGAGGGTCAGTTTGAGAACGGCTATATCGGTGGACATTGCGGCGAGCGATGCCTTGATCGGTTTGTTGAGCCACGGCTTGAGGGCGTCACAAAGCATGGCTGTGTAAGCGCTACGGTGCTCAATTCGACTACGATGCCATATAGCCTGTAACCCGGCGCTACTACGGGGCTGCATCGCCGGAATGATGTATTTAAAACTGTCCTCAATCAGAGCGACATCATGGGCATCAAGCCCATAATAGTCATAGACAAGCGCATCGATTTCCTTAAGAACATCGTCTTGTCTTTGTAAAATGTCGTTTGCGCGCTTGATTTCCCTGTCGACTACCTGTACAATTTTTCGCGCTGATGCAGCAGCACGTTTCGGGTCAGGCATATGTTCCACAGTCGCAAAGGGCAGCTTCATGAGGTCTTTCTGGAGAACTTTTGCACGATCAGTCCCGAGATTGGCGGTTTCATGAAAATAGAACCATGCGGCGAGTTGACTGTTAAGGATGGCGGTCAATAACTTTGCCGTAACGCGCTCCTCAGGTGGGAAGATGATTGCTTGAAGAGAACATTTGAAAACTAAATCCTGCTCGGTATAGGCGGCACGTACTCGACCAGTCGAACGCTTGACCCCTTGAGGAATGATAATATGAGGGCCGATGAAGCAATCCTCAAAACCAGTTCTATACATAAGAGCATTGGGCCATGGCTTTGCTCTTATCTTTGGAAGAGCAAGGGGTCGAAAGGAATTAATATCAAGGTAGGGATATTGTGTGACAATCGGGGCTGATTTCGTTTTATATGTTTCATCCTCGATGCGATTGGATTGAGCAGGCTCAAAACCTTGACCTATCGCCCACACGGTTGATCGATCATATTTACCGCGCAAGGGCTTGGACTGCTTTATGAAAATATCTAGCGGTGGTATGCCGCCCAAGTACTGTAGAAGCTTTTCATCGGGCGAGCGTGTCCAGAATCGTCGTTTAAAGATTGATGGATCCTGTTCGACATGGTCGGAACGAATTTGGGTGCGGTCCGAACGCGCAAGCGTTAGCAACCGTTTCAGGCGCAGATTCAAATCTGCCTTGGGGGTCCAATATTCGAACCGGTAAGGTGTGTCGCCATTATCTGCATGCTGATAAAGCACAAAGGTGGTAGGTCTCTTCGCGCCGTCAAAGAGTTGGAAACAGAGGTCGGATAAGTTGATAACCCTCCTGACACGGCTTCTCTGAAGCAGGAGCCTTCTCGCGTTCAGTGCCTTGGGCGATGTATTATGAAGCACGCCCATGGCTGGCAGTAAATATCCGATAAAACCGCCTGGATTGAGGACATTGAGTGCCTTCCAGACAAATCCCCAGACTATGTCCTTAGCTGGATCTGGCAGCTGTTGCGCCTTGGTCCACTTCTGCGCTGTCGTGATCTGACCGGAGCACCCTTTCCATGGCGGATTTCCAACAATCGCGTCGTAACGACTCTCGTCCAGCGTGCTGAAAAAATCCTCTCCCGGGCGCAATGTGTCACCGTAAAGCACAGGGAGGAGCTTGCCCTTGTTGATCAAGGCTTGTAGATCGGGTGGGTCGGAATGTTCCAATAGAGCGATATAAAGGGAGAACGCCGCCACTCTCACGGCAGAAGTGTTGATGTCGCCACCGTGCAGGCGGCGGGCAATTGACATCAACTCCTTCCAGCTTGCGCGAACCTTGTTCTTGGTGCGGCAGTGATGTGCGACCAAACGCTGAAATATCCGAACAAGGAATATACCCGAACCGCAGGCCGGATCGTAGAAAGTGCCCGAAGCCCTTTGCTGATCAGTGAGTTTATCCCAAAGCTGATTCACCACCATGTCGGCAAGGAACATTGGCGTATAAAACGCCCCTTCGGCATTTTTCCTGTCAGACTCTTCCTTGAGAAAACGGTCATAGACCGCGCTGATCAACGCTATCGGAATGTATTGAAAATCATAGCCCCAGAATCGCCCCTGCCCTGACTTCATCTCTTCATGACCATGCCGAAAACGGGCAAGCACCCGAAGATGATGTGTTTTTATTTCAGGCGCTTCTGTATTGCCGAGTTCGAATGCGCATGGCGCATTGAAAACATTGCCGTTAAATTTTTCATTCAACCAGATGAACAAATTCTCGAAAGCGGTTGGGGTCTCCGCTTCAAGCAGCTCCCCAAATGTGGAAAATGCGTCGCCTGACGCCTTGCGGAATACGTCGCTATTGATGATTTTCCGATCCTCAAGATAGGCGATAAACATCGTCTGCATAAGAAGAGCCTGTGCGCCATCTCCGCCCAACTCACCTTTGATCTGCCGAAATGCCTCCAGAAGGTTTGACAGGAGAACGTAATCCACACGTTCGGTTGGATCAAAAAAATCTTTGTGTTCGTACCAAAAACGCCCTGATTCGGTTGAATGGATGAGCTCGCGGATCTTCAAAGCATCCGTGACAAGCGAAAAGGTGTCGATCAACCGAGGGTCCTTGTCGGGGGGAGATTCGTGTTCAACAGGTTTTTTGACAAGAGAGTATGCGGTTAGCTCATCATCTCCGATGACGAGCAGAAGGCTCATTAGGCCTTGATTCCACAAAATGCGGAGAACGCGGTCGATGCGGCCAACGGTCCGGTCGGGTCCAGTCAGAAACCCGATTGTCGGAACACCTTCAATACAAAAAACAGCAGTAAGTTCCAACTTACCTAATGCGAACCGTATCGTTTCAGCATAGGGGCTAGGTTCGATTTCCGCCGTGTCCTGGTAGAGTTCAGGGGCCTTACGGCGTGAAAGCGAAAGTGATTCGGACCATTCTGGTGGTAAACCTAGGTTCACGTCTGGATACTTTCACTGGGTTGATTTTGATGGAATATTACAGTCTGCCGCAATTAAAATCAATATTGTCCTGTCCGCCCGGGAGACTGTTCTCGCAAGAAAAAGCACCACCTTGAAAGTCGAATGGTATGCGGGAGCCGATGGAGCGCTGGCTGGGTCGGTACTTTTCATTACGGGCATCTCCTGCCACTCTCTCAGAGACACGTCATACTAGAAGGTATCATATTGATTTTATGTATGATTTTCGTGCCTTTCCAAGGCGCTGTGTGAAGGCCTGAAAAATCAATGTGATACCGTGGCCGGCTACGGCATGATCAACCATTTGCGGACGAGAATGACAAGTCCCTGATGCCAAGGGCAACCCTTTGGAGGTGCAGTTGAAAAGTGCCGGGGAAGGACTTTATCATGGTTATCTGATGCCAGAAGCCGACGGGTTTCGTGAACGGGTCCTGGAACGCTGGCAACGATCATGACGGAACCGTTCGTTATCAAGCCTCTGGAATGGCAATCAGCCGCCAGTGAACCGGAAAGGGAGCGGCAAACCCATGGCTTGGTGCTCCAGGATTTCATCAATATTTGCTGGTGCGGTTTCGAAAGGGTGATGTTCCCTTCGTTTCGTCTGCCCGGCTTAAATTACCGGGGCAACTGCATTCCCATCGGGCTCCTTGCGGAAAGGAGTCTTTTGCAATTAAATCAACCAGTAATCAGTTTTTCCCCTTTTCGCAACCTTGACAGGCCACCCCATTCCCTCTAAACACTGACCGGTTCAGGAATTGTTTTTGGATCTGCCAAGACCGGATAGAGGCGCCATGAACGGCCCGGAAAATGTCGTAACGCCCCAATCGGTGGGGATCGTCAAGACCGAATTCGTGGAACTCTTTTCCGCCGATGCCCCCCTGGCCCTCGATTGCGGGACCACCCTGGGACCGGTGCGGGTGGCCTATGAGACCTATGGGCGGCTCAATGGTGATGGTTCCAACGCCATTTTGCTCTGCCACGCCCTGTCCGGTAATGCCCACGCCGCCGGTCGGCACCATGCCGACGATCGCAAACCGGGTTGGTGGGACACCTATGTCGGTCCCGGCAAGCCCTTCGATACCGAGCGGTTCTTCGTCATTTGCAGCAACAACCTCGGCGGTTGTGACGGTACCACCGGTCCCGCCAGCATCAATCCGGAAAGCGGCCAGCCCTTCGGGTTGAAGTTTCCCATGATCACCATCGGCGACATGACGCGGCTGCAAAAGGGACTGCTGGACCATTTGGGCGTCAAACGGTTGTTGGCGGTGGCCGGTGGCTCCATGGGCGGCATGATCGCACTGCAGTGGGCGCTGGACTATCCCGATTTCCTCGACGCCAGCGTCATCATCGCCTCGACGCCGCGCCTGTCGGCGCAAAACATCGCCTTCAACGCCGTCGCCCGCCAGGCGATCATGGTCGATCCCAATTTCAATCAGGGCAACTATTATGATGGGCAGCGGCCCTGGCAGGGGCTGGCGGTGGCGCGCATGATGGCCCACATCACCTATCTGTCCGAATCGGGCCTGCACGGCAAGTTCGGTCGCCGCCTGCAGGATCGGGAAAAACTCTCCTACGGTTTCGAAAACGATTTCGCCGTCGAGAGCTATCTGCACTATCAGGGGTCGAGCTTCGTCAAAAAATTTGACGCCAACACCTATCTCTATATCACCAAGGCGATGGACTATTTTGATCCATTTCCCGATCCGGAGACCACCGCCCGACGGCTGAAGGACGTCCATGTCCGGTTGTTGGTGATGAGTTTCGACACCGATTGGCGTTTCGACTCCTCCCGCTCCCTGGAGCTGGTGAAAATTCTCAACTGGAACCGGAAAAATGTCACCTACGAACAGTTTTCCTCTCCCCATGGTCATGACGCCTTTTTGCTGGACCATCCGCTGTTCATGCAATCGTTGAGCTCCTTTCTGCGGCGGTTGCATCAGGAAAACTGTAGCGGCAACGGTGAGGGGGACGACCGTGCCTAGCCTGCGCATCGATCAAAAAATCATCGCCGACCTGGTGAGCCCCGGCGCCCGGGTGTTGGACCTGGGCTGTGGCGATGGTCTGTTGCTGGACTATCTGATCCGTCACAAACAGGTGCAGGGGTTCGGGGTGGAGATTTCCCACGAGGGGGTCCATGCCTGCATCGCCCAGGGGTTGCCGGTCTACCATGGCGACATCGACCAGGGATTGTCGGACCATCATGAGGACTCCTTCGACTATGTGATCCTCTCCCATACCCTGCAGACCGTGCATCGGCCCCGGTTCGTCATGCGCGAAATGTTGCGGGTGGGCAAGAAAATCATCATCTCCTTTCCCAATTTCGGCCACTGGGGGGCGCGGGTCAGTCTTGCCATCGGCGGTCGCATGCCACGGACGCCGATGTTGCCCCACGACTGGTTCAACACCCCCAACATCCGCATGTGCACCATCCTCGATTTTCAGGATTTGTGCCGGAGCATGGATATCCGCATCCTGCGCGAAATTCCCCTGGCCGCCACCGGTACCCAGCCCAAGGGGGCGTTGAAACGGCGTTTTTCCAGTTTGCTGGTGCCCCTGTCGGCGGCCAATCTGCTGGCCCCCATGGCGGTCTTTCTGTTGGAACGGCGTTGACCGGGGCGCCGCGTGTGGCCTGTCTGCTGGATGAGGGGACCATCCGGCGGCGGGTGGCCGCGCTGGCGGCGGCCATGGCTCCCCGGTTGCGGGCCGATGCCCTGGTGGTCGGGGTGCTGCAGGGGGCGTTCGTCTTCACCGCCGATCTGGTCCGCGCCCTGTCGGTGGCCGGGGCGCGGTTGAATGTGGATTTTTTGAGCCTCTCCTCCTATGGGGATGCCACCATCAGCAGTGGCCGCGTCGAGGTGTGCATGGATTGCCGGGCCGACCTGCGCGGACGTCAGGTGTTGCTGGTCGATACGGTGTTGGACAGTGGCGCCACCCTGGCCTTCGCCCAGGCGCACCTGCGCCGCAAAGGGGTGACGGAGCTGTTGAGCTGTGTCTTGTTGGACAAGGTTGTCCGGCGTCAACATCTGGTCCATGTCGACTTCATCGGTTTTACCATTCCCGACCGTTTCGTCGTCGGTTACGGCGTTGATGCGGCGGATCGATTTCGGGAGTTGCCATTCATTGGACATGTTGAATACGACTGAAACGATACCGTGCCGGGGGTTGCTGTTCGATCTGGATGGCACCCTGGTGGAGACCGCTCCGGATCTTTGCCGGGCGATGAACCATGTGTTGTCGCGGCGGGGGTTGCCGACCCTGGCCCTGGAGCGGGTGCGGCATCTGGTCGGCAACGGCGCCCGGGTGCTGTTGGCCAGGGGATTTTGGGGCGTGGATGCCGAGCCGCCCGAAGGAGATGCCGATTTTGAAACGGCGGTGAAGGATTTTTTGAGTTTTTACCGGGACCATCTGACCGATACCTCCCACCCGTTCCCGGGGGTGATGGCGACTCTGGAGCGGCTGCGGGACCTGGGCGTGCCCATGGCGGTGGTGACCAACAAACCCGAGTCGTTGAGCCATCTGATGTTGCGACAACTGGGCATGGACGATTTTTTTCACTGTGTCGTCGGCGGCGACAGCCTCGCCGAACGCAAACCGCATCCCCTGCCGTTGCGGCACGCCCTGGGAAAATTGGGGGTGGAGGCGGCCTTCGGGGTCATGGTCGGCGACTCGGAGACTGATGCCGAAGCGGCCCGTGCCGCCGGTTGTCCATTGATCCTCATGCGCTATGGGTATAACAAGGGTGTCGACCTGGAAGGATTGCGGGCCGATGCGCTATTGGATGATTTTCAACGGATTCCCGCCGTGTTGGCGGTGAAACCGGCTGAATGGAGAGAGTGAAAAAGGCGGACGAGAGCTATGAAACGATTAAAACTGGGCATTCCCAAAGGTAGCCTGGAGAAGGCCACCATCGAACTGTTCGAACAGGCGGGATGGCGCATCTCCACCCGCTCCCGAAACTATTTTCCCACCATCAACGATCCCGAGATCGACTGTTCCCTGGTGCGCCCCCAGGAGATGGCCCTTTATGTGGCCGACGGCACCCTGGATCTGGGGTTGACCGGGCTGGACTGGATCATCGAACGCGATTGTCAGGGGAAGGTCAGCGAGGTCACCACCCTGGAATATTCCAAAAGCTCCAACCAACCCTGCCGTTGGGTGCTGGTGGTTCCCCAGGATTCACCGGTCCGTAACGCCCGGGACCTGCAGGGCAAACGGGTGGCCACGGAACTGGAAGGGGTGACCCGTAAATATCTGCAACGGCACGGCGTGGAAGCGGAGGTGCTGTTTTCCTGGGGCGCCACCGAGGCCAAGGTGGTGGAAGGGTTGGTGGATGCCATCGTCGAGATCACCGAGACCGGCTCCACCATCCGCGCCCATGGTCTGCGCATCGTCGATGAC
The DNA here is from genome assembly GCA_964344355.1 of uncultured Magnetococcales bacterium. GTDB lineage: Bacteria > Pseudomonadota > Magnetococcia > Magnetococcales > CAYFNE01 > CAYFNE01. Next base: position 37,076 of record CAYFNE010000011.1, on the reverse strand, counting down.
GTGTTGACCACCTCCACCAAACTGATCGCCAACCATGACGCCCTTGACGATGAATGGAAACGGCAGAAGATCGGGCAACTGTCGCTGTTGCTCTCCGCGGCCCTGGCGGCGCGGCACAAGGTGTTGTTGAAGATGAACGTGCCGGATCCGGCCGCCGATACCATCCGCGATCTGTTGCCCAGCCTGGAGGCGCCGACCGAAAACCAACTGAGCAAATCGGGCTGGCGCGCCTTCGAAACGGTGGTCGACCGTTCCCTGGTCCGGGACCTGATTCCACGGTTGAAGGCGGCCGGGGCGGTGGGCATCCTGGAGTTTGACCTCAAAAAGGTGGTATAAAGCCCGATTCCGAACGCAACCGCCGCGCCGTAAGTGTTTCCGGATGGTTTGGTTGTTGTGGAGTTAATTGAAAAAAAAGGAGTTTTTCATGTCCGATTCGAGCTTGGTCATGCAGGGCGTCGAACTGATGCTTCTGGGCATGGGGACGGTGTTCGTCTTTTTGGCCGTCCTGGTGTTCGTCGTCAGTCGGATGTCCCGGTTTGCGCAATGGATCGAATCGCGTCTGCCGGCGCCACCGCCGCCGGTTGCCGCCACCGCCGACGGCTCCCGGGAACATATCGCCGCCATTGCCGCGGCCGTTCATCTTTATCGTGCCCGTCGATCCTGACGGCGCTGTTTTTTTTGATAAAATCAATTTGGAGTCCACTATTCACCCCTTCATGAGGCAGACGAAACAACCATGAAGAACAAACCCCTTGGAATTACCGATGTCACCCTGCGGGATGCCCATCAATCCTTGCTGGCCACCCGCATGCGTATCGACGATATGCTGCCCATCGCCGCCAAACTCGACAAGATCGGCTTCTGGTCCCTGGAGACCTGGGGCGGCGCCACCTTCGATTCGTGCATCCGTTTTCTCGGTGAGGATCCCTGGGAACGGTTGCGGCGCTTGAAGGCGGCGATGCCCAATACCCCGTTCCAGATGTTGTTCCGGGGTCAGAACATCCTCGGTTATCGTCACTATGCCGATGATGTGGTGGGAAAATTCGTCGAACGTGCCGCCGTCAACGGCATGGACGTGTTCCGTATTTTCGATGCCATGAACGATGTGCGCAACCTGGAGACGGCGGTCAAGGCCACCCTGAAGGTGAATAAACATGCCCAGGGCACCCTCTCCTACACCATCAGTTCGGTCCACAACATCAACTACTGGGTGGACATGGCGAAAAAGTTGGAGGATTTGGGCTGCCACTCCATCTGCATCAAGGACATGGCCGGTCTGCTCAAACCCTATGTCGCCTTCGAACTGGTGTCGCGCTTGAAGGAGACCGTCTCCATCCCCATCGCCATGCAGTGCCACGCCACCACCGGCATGAGCACCGCCACCATCGTCAAGGCGGCCGAGGCCGGCCTGGACATGGCCGATGCCGCCATCTCCTCCATGAGCATGACCACCGGCCACTCCGCCGTCGAATCGGTGGTGGCGATCATGGATGGCACCGAACGGTCCACCGGCCTGGACCTGGAACCATTGGAGGGGATCGCCGCCTATTTCCGCAAGGTGCGGAAAAAATATGCCAGGTTCGAAGGCAGTCTCAAGGGGGTGGATTCGCGTATTTTGCTGGCGCAGGTGCCCGGCGGCATGTTGACCAACATGGAAAATCAGCTCAAACAGCAGGGGGCCCTGGACAAGATGGACGCCGTGCTGGAGGAGATCCCCAAGGTACGGGAGGACCTGGGTTATATCGCCCTGGTCACCCCCACGTCGCAGATCGTCGGCACCCAGGCGGTGTTCAACGTCATGATGGGCGAACGCTACAAGACCATTACCAAGGAGACCCGGGGCATCCTGCGCGGTGAATACGGTTCCACGCCGGCACCCATGAACGCCTCCCTGCAACGGCGGGTCCTGGAGGAGGGGGAATCACCGATCACCTGCCGTCCGGCGGACCTGCTGAAGCCGGAAGTGGACAAATTGACCGCCGAGTTGAAAAAGATCGCCGCCGAAAAGGATATCACCCTGGCCGATGCCCAGGTCGACGATGTGCTGATCTATGCCCTGTTCCCGCAGGTGGGTCTGAAATTCCTGGAGAACCGGGACAATCCGGAGGCCTTTGAACCGGCGCCTTCGGAGAATGATGTGGCCCCTGGTAAAAAATCAGCCAAGGCCGCCGCCCCCGCCGCCGATGGACCGGAACGGTACCGGGTGGTGGTCAACGGCACCGTCTACGATGTCGAGGTGGGTCCCGGCGGTGAGGTTTCCGCCGCCACCCCGGCCGCCGCTGCCGCCCCGGCCGCCGCCCCGACCGCCGCTGCCGGTGGTGAACCGGTGCCCGCGCCCCTGGCCGGCACGGTGACCAAGGTACCGGTCAAACCGGGCGCCGTGGTCACCTCCGGCGAGGTGATCCTCATCCTGGAGGCGATGAAAATGGAGACCGAGGTGCGCGCCCCGCGGGGTGGCACGGTCACCGCCATCGCCGTGCAGGTCGGGGATTCCGTCGGCGTCGGGGACGAACTGCTCACGTTGGCTTGAGGGTCTGTCGAAACCCCTGTTGACAGCCCTTCGGGGTCCAGGAATGGGCCGCCGGAAAACGGCGTTTTTGTGAGACCCGGTTCGCGTTCACTGCCAATCAGGCGATGACCGGGAAGGCCATGGATGGCCTTCCCGGACAGCCTTTACAATCGGATATCGTCATGGATCAACTGTTAGTGCTTTGGCAAACCACCGGTTTGGCCAACTTTTCCGCCGGTCAGGTGTTGATGATCGGTGTCGGCGGACTGCTGCTCTATCTGGCCATCGTCAAGGAGTTCGAGCCGCTGTTGTTGGTACCCATCGGATTCGGCACCATACTCACCAACATCCCGGTGGCCGGTATCGCCGAGCCCGGGGGCATGCTCTATCATGTGTATGAGGTCGGCATTCACAGCGGTATTTTTCCGCTGTTGATTTTTCTCGGTGTCGGCGCGCTGACCGATTTCGGCCCGCTCATCGCCATGCCTTCGACCATTTTCCTCGGCGCCGCGGCCCAATTCGGCATCTTCTTCACCCTTATCGGCGCCCTGGCCATGAATGCCATTCCGGGGTTTGATTTTTCCCTGGCCGATGCCTCCGCCATCGGCATCATCGGTGGCGCCGACGGACCGACGGCCATTTTTCTCTCCTCGCGGTTGGCCCCGGACCTGATGGGGGCCATCGCCGTGGCCGCCTATTCCTACATGGCCATGGTGCCGCTCATCCAGCCGCCGATCATGAAGGCCTTGACCACCGAGGAGGAGCGCAAGATCGTCATGACGCAACTGCGTCCGGTGTCGCGCATCGAGCGTATTTTTTTCCCGTTGACGGTGCTGTTGCTCTGCATCCTGCTGCTGCCCACCGCCGCGCCGTTGATCGGCATGCTCACCTTTGGCAACCTGCTCAAGGAGTGCGGCGTCGTCGAGCGGTTGTCCAATGCCGCCCAGAATGAACTGATCAACATCGTTACCATTTTCCTCGGGTTGGCGGTGGGGACCAAAATGTCGGCGGAGAGCTTCTTGAACATTGAAACCATGGGTATTCTGGTGTTGGGGGTGATCGCTTTCAGCATCGGCACCGCCTCCGGGGTGTTGATGGGCAAGTTGATGAACCGGCTGACCGGTGGCAAGGTCAATCCGCTGATCGGCGCCGCCGGCGTGTCGGCGGTGCCGATGGCGGCCCGGGTGGCCAACAAGGTCGGCCTGGAGGCCAACCATCACAATTTCCTGTTGATGCATGCCATGGGTCCCAACGTCGCCGGGGTGATCGGTTCAGCGGTGGCGGCCGGTGTGTTGTTGGCGGTGGCGGGTGGTGGCTGATCGGCATGGACGAGCTTCCATTTGGCCCTTTGATGGCGGCGGGGAACCGATTTGCCTTGCCAATACTCCAATATCATTACAGTATTCAAGCAGGGTGTCCGGTTTTTGCATGAGGAGAGGAAATTACATATGGAGATAAAGCTGGAAGGTCGGCAGGTTGAACTGGGAGACGAACTGAAGGAGCGTGTGCGCAAGCGCCTCGACAGTCTGGACAACCGGTTCGGCCCCATAACCCACGCCCGGGTAACCGTTTCCAGAAATGCCCGAAAAAATGAACAGCGCGCCCAGGTGAAGGTGGTGGTGAACATCGCCGGAGGCACCATTACCGCCAGCAAGGAGTCACCGACGGTGATGGCCGCCGTCAACGAAACCCTGGACACCTTGACCGAAATGCTCAAGGGGCACGTCGAAAAGACCAAAAAAAGCCACCGTTGACGCCACTCGGGGTCGGCGCCCGTTGCGGGTGACGGCCGGGGGTGGCGGAAAAAATGGACTGGTTGAACGCCTCCGGGGGAAATGGATGGCACCCTGTTGAAAAATTCCTCATCGGTGGGCTGATTGCATGAAAAAGCCGCCTTTCCAATCGGAAGGCGGCTTTTTCATGCGAGGGGTTCGCAACCGATCGGGTTTCCCGGGCCGGCCGGGGCGGTTCGATCGTCCGGGATCAAATTTTAAATTTGCGGGTGATTTCGATGAGGATGTCGGAGGTGGTGGCGATCTCCCGGGCCTTGTCTTCGACGTTCTGGCTGAGCTTGCTGCCGTTTTCGGCCAGGGATTTGACCTCAATCAGGGAGTGGACGATGCCTTGGGAAGAGTCCGTGGCCCGATCGACCTGTTGATTGATGGCGGCGTTGGAACCGGCGACCTCCTTGACGCTGACGGCCATCTTTTCAATGCCCACCGAGGCATCGCCGACGTTTTGGGTCACCTCGGCGATGCCGGCGGAAATTTCGCTGACGTTGCGGGTGACCTCGTTGATACCGTCGAAGGCTTCCCCGATGCGCCGGGTCACCTCCTGGTTGTCGCTGGAGACATTGGCCATGGCGGTAGAGATGGATCGGGTCGATTCGCCCTGTTCATTGACCGCCTGCAGGATATCACCGTTTGATTCACCGATGTCTTGAATGATCGTTGAGATGCCGCTGACCAGTTCGTTCATTTCGTTGGCGTTGCTTTGAATGTCGCGAATTTTTCCGGCGATCACATCGGTGGCTTTTCGCGTCTGGTTGGCCAACTCCTTGACTTCGTTGGCCACCACCGCGAAACCGGCGCCCGCCTCTCCGGCGCCGGCCGCCTCGATGGAGGCGTTCAGGGCCAGCATGTTGGTCTGATCGGCAATGGCCTTGATCATACCCACCGCCTGGCCGACATCGGTCACCGATTGATTGAGCTTGTCGACCACGCCCTGATTGTCGTTGACATTCTGAACCGCGTTTCGGGATTTGTCGGAGGCATCCATGCACAAGGTGCGGATCCCTTCCAGGGCGCTGGCGATCTCCTGTACCGACTGGGAAACGTTGACGACGCCGTCCTGGTTTCGCGAGGCGGCTTCCTGGATCGCCGAGAGATTGGTCGTCGCCTGTTCCGATGCCGAGGCGATGGAGTTGAGATTGGTGCTGGCCTCTTCGGCGGCGGCGGAAATGGTGGTCATGTTCCGGCTCGACTCCTCCGCCGCCAGGGCCATGCTGTTCAGATCGTCCGTGGCCCGTTTCGAGGCCCCGGACACATCGGTCATGGTGCCTCTCATCGCCTCTGCCGCGGTGGAGGAGGTGGCGGAGTTTTGTTCCAGTTTCGTCGAAGTGCTGCGAATGTCGGTCGAGACGCTTTTCAAACTGTCGGAAAAAATGTTCAGGGTTTCCGACACCCCCTTGATGCTGCCGAAGGATCCGCGCAACTGTTCGACCAACCGTTTCAAGGCTTGACGGGCCAGACCGATTTCGTCGGCCTTTTTCAGATCGATGGAGACGGTGAAATCCCCATCGCCGACTTTGCGCAAAATGGCCGAGATGGTGCCGATGGGTTGGATGACGTTGGCGTTGAGGAACAGGGTGGCGCCGATGACGATGCCGATGAGCAACAGTCCGGTGATCATCGTTGCCCAATGGACGGTTCGCTGTTTTTCATTGGCCAGGGCCTGATAGATGTTCACCAGATCGTCGCTGCTGGTGCGCAGCCGGTTCGATTCGGTCAAAATATTCATGCGGGCCTGACGATAGGTGGTCGAACCCACCTCGGCGGCGAACATGGAATCGATGACGTGGATCAGGGCGTCAAAATTTTTCTCGATTTCAGCAATTTTATCCTGGGATTCGGGGTCTTCAATGGCGGTAATGCGTCCCATCCGGGTCATTTCCATGTCCAGGGGATATTGGCCACCCCGTTTCATCGCCGCCAGGGTTTGGGAAAATATTTCCCGGGCGTTTTTGTACTCTTTCAGGCTCGGATTGAGTTCCCGCATGCCCAGGGGGATGTCTTCGGAAAAGCGGTAGACATAGCGGCGGATGCCCAACAGGTCATTGAGCTTGAACGGGGTTCCGGACATGCGGGTGTGACAGTCCGCACACCCCTGGGCCACGGCCCGGTCGGCGGTGTAATAGTGGATGAACAACCCTTTTTCGGTTTCCAGGGGTTTGGAAATATGGATTTTTCCAGGATCGTTTTTGATGGCCTCGTTGGCGGTCCGGTCCACTTCATCTTTCAAGCCCTGGTTGGCGTTCAATGGCCGCTCGGAGATGATCTCCATGGAAATGTTGGCATCGGAGCCAAAGCCCTGATTGACCAGGCGCGTAAAGGTGGCCGGAAACGGTACCGATGGATGGGGGTCCGCGAGGGGCGTCATGGAAATGGGCCATTTTCCCTGTTTGGCCGCTTTGACGACGGTTTTGGTGTAGGTGCCCCGCATTTTCGTGACATACCGGTTCAGGTCGTCAATCTGCTGGAGGATGGTCCGTTGCCGTCCTTTGGCCATGGAAAAGCCCAACACCGATTTGGCCATGGCCTGGGTCAACATGCGTTGCCGTCCCAGGGCATTGAGGCGCGCGGCATCCTCTTCCGCTTCGGAGACCATGGATATGACCGTTATGGTGGAAATCAGGGAGACGATGGCGATGGTGGCGAAAACGGACAGCATTTTGAATTTGATGGTCAATCCACCCATAACGAGTTCCTTCTGATTTTTTCTTCAGTCAAAAAAACAATTTGGCCTTGTTGGACGGGGTGTGGTGGATTCGTTTCGGACGATGTTGATCCCTGGTTCGGGAAGGGGGCGGTGATGGTCGAACAGGGGATCAGAGTACGAACCAACCTTTTTCCATATAGTAGCGCAAGGCGCCGGCGTGGTAGGGGACGCTGAATTTTTTCAACATTTTCCGGGGCGACAATCGGTAGAAGGTGGGATGTTGCCGGCGGAAGACGTCCATTTTTTCAAAAAACGCCTTGACCAGTTCATAGACCGCCTCTTCGGGGATATCCGCGGAGGAGACCAGCCAGGCGCGCACGCCGAAGGTCGGCACATCCGCGCCCACGCCCCGATAGAGCCCGCCGGGAACGGAGGTGTGGTCGAAATAGGGTTTTTCCTTGACGATGCTGTCCACGCAGCCGCCGTTCAGGGGCAAAATTTCCAGGGGGATGCTGGCGGCGACGTTGGCGACGTTGGCGTTGGGGTGGCCGACCACGTAAAAATAACCATCCATCTGCCGTTTTTTCAGGGCTTCGGGCATCTCGGAGTTTTTCAACCGTCCCAGTTGTGCCATGTCGCCCGGGAAAATTTTGCAACTGGACATCAGTTCGGCAACGATGCGCTCACCCCCGGAACCTTTGGGGCCGACATTGATCCGTTTGCCACGCATACGGCCCAGGGAGGTGACGCCGCTCTTTTTATGCACCACCATGGTGACGCTTTCATCATGGAGGGCGAACAGCACCCTGAGTTTATCGGCCGCTTCCTTGAAGGGGGGTTCGTTGCTCCAGGCGCGATGCAGGGTATCGGCCTGGGCGATGCCCAACTCCAGGTCGCCGGACTGCACATGGTCGATGTTGTAGATGGAGCCGCCGGTATTTTTCGCCGTGCAACCATAGGAGGGACCGGCCGAACTCTCCTTGAAGGCCTTGCAAATGGCCTTGCCGGCGGGAAAATAGACGCCGGTGGGGCTGCCGGTGCCGATGGTGAAGGCATCGATGTTGGCCCGGACCGTGGAGGCCGCCGCCGGTTGCGGAGCACGGTCATCGCCGCCGCAGCCGCCCAGGAACAGCGTCAGGGCCAACGGGAGCAACCATACCGAACCCGGTTTCGCGGTGATTCCGCCCCATCTTTTGCTGCCAAATGCCATGCCGACTCCCGGTTGAACGTTCTTGATCTCCGGTCGCCGCCAGGGTGGGGAATGATCGGGACCGGTTGGAACGATTTAGGAAAATAGCATGAACCATACCATTTCATCGATTTTCAATTCAACGTGGCGCATGGTTCGGGAGGTCATCGAAAAAAGCGGCGACGGTTTGCCATTTTTTTTGTTCTCTCCATGAAAAATATAAGAGTTTAAGGTGCCAAAAAAAATATTTATAAAAAGGTGTTGACACGCCAACATGAAATTTGCCAACATTCTCCGGATTCACCAATGAACAAAAACAATGCCGGTTGAGGACGCACCGTGCCGACAACCGTTCCCCCCCTCTCTGTCGTATCCCTAAGGAAACATTTTGAATTTCAAACAGCTTGACCTCGCCAAACCCATTCAAAGCGCCATCGCACAACTCGGTTACCAACAACCCACACCCATTCAGGCCCAGGCCATACCGCCGCTCAAAGCTGGTCGGGACCTGCTGGGGATCGCCCAAACCGGAACCGGCAAGACCGCCGCCTTCGCCCTGCCGATACTGGACGGTTTGCACAAAAACCGGCGGCAACCGCCACCACGGGGCGCCCGCGTGTTGATTTTGACGCCCACCCGGGAGTTGGCGGCGCAGATCGACGACAGTTTTCGGACCTACGGCAAAAACATGCGCCTGCACCGGGGCCTGATCTTCGGTGGCGTCGGGCAAAATCCGCAGGTGCGGACCATGAGCCGTGGCGTCGATGTGCTCACCGCCACGCCGGGCCGTCTGTTGGACCTGATGAACCAGGGCCATGTCCGCCTGCAGGGGCTGGAAACCTTCGTCCTCGACGAGGCCGACCGGATGCTGGACATGGGCTTTATCCATGACATCCGCAAGGTGATCGCCGCCCTGCCGCGCCAGCGGCAAACCCTGCTCTTTTCCGCCACCATGCCCCCGGAGATCGCCAAGCTGGCCGCCGGTCTGTTGCAGGATCCGGTACGGGTGGAGATCACCCCCCAGGCCACCACGGTGGAGCGCATCGACCAAACGGTCCTGTTCGTCGCCAAGGAGAACAAAAGGCGGCTGTTGCAAAACCTGCTGGAAGAGCAACCCATCCAGCGCGCCCTGGTATTCACCCGCACCAAGCATGGCGCCGACCGGGTGGCCGCGCATCTGGACAAGAACGCCATCCGTGCCGCCGCCATACACGGCAACAAATCGCAAGGGGCCCGGGAACGGGCGCTGAAAAGTTTTCGCGACGGTCGGGTGCGGGTGTTGGTGGCCACCGACATCGCCGCCCGGGGGATCGATGTTCCCGGTGTCAGCCACGTCATCAATTTCGATCTGCCCAACGAGTCGGAAAGCTATGTTCACCGCATCGGCCGTACCGCCCGGGCCGGCGCCGAAGGGGCCGCCATCTCCTTTTGCGACACCCTTGAACGCACCCTGCTCAAGGATATCGAACGGTGTATCCGTCAATCGGTGCCGGTGACCGAAAATCACCCCTTTCCCCTGGAAGCGGTCACTTCCGCCCAGCCCGGGAACGGCAACCGTTCGACCCGCCGTGGCGCCGGCGTCAAACGAAAGTTCCGCCCCGCCCCGGTCGTGGCCAATGGTCACCGGCGGCAGCGCAGGAAAAACGGTGAGAGCCGTCCGACCGCCTGATACCGTCATTGTTGAAGGCAACCGCGGCCAACGGTCTTCCGGTTTCGGCGTCCATCGCCTCCCCGTTGACCCATTGGTCGGAAACATCCCCGGACCGGGGCATCCGGCCCGTGACGAACGGGTTGAATGCCTGATAGCATTCTGAAAGCGAAAGGGGGTTGCCCGGGATCTCCCGTTGGCGGGGTGGGGGGTACCTCCCAAAAGAGATCACTGTCGGGTGAAAGGGGAGGGTACCCATGGCCAGACGCTCTTCCAGGAAAAAAAATCGGACCGCCGCCCCGAACCGGCTCCTGCGCAGCGCCGGTCGGATCTATACGGCGAAAAAACTGTTCGAGTCGGGGGAAGTGCTGCAGGCGAAGCGGGTGTTGCGCGACCTGTTGGCCGACGATCCAACCCACGGTGAAGGCAACCATCTGCTCGGTTGGATCGAACTGCAACAGCACGATCTGGCCCGGGCGGAGAGCCATTTGCGCCGGGCCGTGGCGTCGCAGGATCCCAAACGGGGCGGCTATTACAAGGCCCTTGGTCTCACGCTCAATCTGCGGGGCCGATTCGAGCAGGCTTGTGAAATGTTGCAAACCTCCCTGGACCTGCAGGGCGGGGATCCGGAGGTGCATAACGCCCTGGCCGTCACCCTGCAGGGATTGGGACGGTTTGAAGAGGCGGTGGTTCATCATGAAGAGTGCGTGGCGCTGACGCCGCGAAACGCCAGCGCCTGGTATAATTTCGCCGTCACCATGTTGCAGTTGGGGCAACTCGGCAAGGGAATACGGTTTATCGAAACCTGTCTGCTCTTGAACGGGGATGACCCCAAGGCCCTGTTGATCCAGGGCAGTCTGCTGTCGTTGCAGGGCAAGGCATCGGCAGCCACGGCAGTCTATCGGCGGATTCGCGATCTGCAACCGGACCATCGTGGCGCCGTCAGCAACCTGCTGTTGACCGCCCACTATGAAAAACCCGGGAGTTGGTATGATATTCCGGACCTGCGGGAATCCCTGCCGACGGTTTTTGGCGCCCGCGATGGGGAGGACGGTAAACATCGGTTTCCATCCGACGTTGCCGATAAATCCTTGCGGGTCGGTTTCGTCTCCGGGGACCTGAAAAACCATTCCGTGGCTTTTTTCCTGGAACCGTTGTTGGCGGCCCTGGGACCGGACCAGTTTTCGGCTTTTTGTTACTCCAACAATGTGGCGGAGGATCGCACCACCCAGCGCTTGAAATCCCTCAGCAAAGGGTGGCGCACCATCGCCGGGTGGAGCGATGAGCGGGTGCTGACGGCGGTCCGCGACGATGGGATCGATATTCTGATCGACCTGTCCGGTCATACTCAGGGCAATCGGCTGGGGGTGTTCGCCCGGCGGGCGGCGCCGCTGCAGGTGACCTGGTTGGGCTATCCGGGCACCAGCGGCCTGGCGGCGATGGATTATCAACTCACCTGCTCCGTCGCCGACCCCGACGATCGTTATGAACCCGGCCAGACCGAACGGCTGGTGCGGCTGCCCGATGGGTTTCACTGTTATGGTCCACCCCAGGAGGCGCCGGATCCGGGGCCGCCGCCGATACTTGAAACGGGGCGGGCCACCTTGGCCTGTTTCAACAATCCGTCAAAAATCACCACGGCGGCGATCCGGCTCTGGTCGGAAATTCTCACCGCCTTGCCGGGCTCGCGGATTTATTTGAAAGGCAAGGCCTTTCGTTGTCCGGACACCCGGGACCATTTCCTGAAACGGTTCGCCGCTTCCGGCATTGCCGCCGATCGGGTGCTCCTGGAGGCCTGGTTGCCGGACGATGGCGATCATCTCTCCCGTTATCGACGGACCGATCTGGCCCTGGACCCTTTTCCCTATAATGGCGTCACCACCACCTGCGAGGCGTTGTGGATGGGAGTGCCGGTGATCACCCTGCGCGGCGATCACCGGGTGGGCCGCATGGGCGCCTCCCTGCTGACCCAGGCCGGCCTGGAGGCCTTTATCGCCGAAAACGAGCGGGACTATGTGGCAAAAACGGTGGCCCTGGCCACGGACAACGACCGTCTGTCCGAACTCCGCCGCGGCCTGAGGTCGCGGCTGCAATCCTCGCCCCTTTGCGATGCACCCGGTTTCGCCCGAAAAATGGACGCCGCCTTGCGAACCCTGTGGCGGGACCATTGCCGGTAAACCGTCAACAAGCAACCAGGACCGGTACCAGTCCCAGTCCCCGCCCCACCAACGTCCCGGGCCATTCGGCGGGGACGTAACCCCGCCCTACCATTGGCTGGTGTTTTTGTTGGATCAATTTGGAAATTCCAGATGCCCCGACAGACAACGGTTCATGGTTGTTGTCCGACCATATGGACATTTTTACATCGAAACAAGTGGTAAACAGGGATGATCGGTCCCCAACTG
>CAYFNE010000011.1:0-24788 GCA_964344355.1 uncultured Magnetococcales bacterium | reverse complement strand
ACCGTCGAGGTGGTGTATTCACTGGTGCGTACCCGGGGGGCGCTGTGGGCGATGGATTGGGAAAGGATGCCGCCGGCGATGGCGCCGATGAGGGCGTTTTGTTCGCGGTTTTTGGAACGGCCGATCAAACTGCCGGCCAGGGCGCCGCCCAGAATGCCGATGCCGGTTTCAAAATCACCGGCATCGGCCCGGCTCGGCAGGCCCGGGACCAGGAGAGCGACGATCAACAACGACGTGAGCATCAATGGAACGGTACGGCGGCGAGAGATGAAAATGGATGGGTTCATGTCGGTCTCCAAACGATTTTTTATCCGGTCTCCCGGTTTCAGTTGCGGTCTGGACCCGGGGATTCCGGGTCTTTCCGGTTTGGTAACGCGGTGCGAAAAAAAGTTCATGAAAAAGGGCCGGGCCTGAAAAAAAAACGGCCCCCTATTTTGAAACACAGCGGTTTCGATGTCTTCCCATGCCGCGACGGCCATGGCGCAGGTGCGAAAACAGTTCCTGGCGTTGTTCATCGTTTAACCGTTCCGTCACCGTCAGCACCAGATCATGCATCGCCGTGCGGGCGGTTCGGGAGTGGTTTTGCAGGTGATGAAAGGTGTCCATCAGGGCGGCCCGGTCGAGTTTTTCCGCCGTCAACTGTTGTCGCAGTTGTTGGCGGTTCCTGCGCAACTGTTTGATTTGACCCCCTATCTCGGGGAGGCGTTCGTTCAGTAACGCCTCCAGGGCCGGGCGTTGGGCCGGTTCAACCAGTTCCGGCGCCTGGCGTAACAGCTTCATCAGGCCGCGGTTGCCGGCGCCCCGTTTCGTTCCCGGGGCCGATTCGCCGGAAGTGGCGGTCGGCGGGGTGTCGATCAAGGCCGGCCCGGCAAAAAAAGTGCGCGAAAAAAACAGGCCGCCGAGAAAAAAATTCAAGGCCAGCGACACCAACAGTGTCCCCATCAACCAGGGCGGCAGAGGGGTTTTCATGGCAGCGCCCCGGGGTCGAAATCCGTGGCCAGAAACAGTTGCTCCATCTCGTTCTCCACACTGAGCTGCGCCATCATCCGGCCGCTGTCACCGGTATTGAAGGGCGGGGGCGGTGAGTGCAAACCGACGAGGATGCCGAAAAGGGCCGACAGCGCCAGGGCCATGGCCGGTTGCCACGGGCGGCCGAAGGGCCACAGCATGGCGAAAAACGACGCCTCGAACGGTTCGGGCGGCGGGGCCGGGGCGGCGGCCAGGATGCCGGCCAACAGCTCGGGGGAGGGGGCGGGGACCGTCACTTCGGCCAACAGGTCATCCAGTTGCCGGGCCGCCTCCCGTTCGGCCGCCAGGGCCGGGTTCCGCGTCAACAGCTCCAGAGCCGCCTGACGGTCATCGACCGGCCAACGTCGTTCATCACCGCCGTAGGCTTGTAAAATGTGTCGTAACCGGAGTTCGTTCATCATTCGATACCTTTGCCGGGACCCGGGTTCATCAGCAGGTCCCGCCGATCCTGCAGCAACCGTTCCCGTAACCGGCGGCGCCCCCGGGCCAACAGGGATTCCAGGGCTTCGACGCTGATATTCAGCACCCGGGCCGCCTCCACATTGCCCAACTCCTGATAATGTACCAGCAAAATGGCCGTTCGTTGTCGCTCCGGCAACGCCGACAGCTGTTTTTCCACCACCTGCGCCACCTGCCGTTGATGGTGCCGCTGCCAGGGGCCGGGCTCGGGATCGACCATCTCCGGCGGCGGGGCCGATGGCCTCTCCCGCCGTTTGCGCAGACGATCGATGCAGAGATTGTTCGTCACCCGATACAGCCAGGTGGCGATTTTCGCATCGGGGCGCCAGCTCGGGGCCTGGCGCCAAAGCCGCAAAAACGCCTCCTGGGCCACATCCTCCGCCTCGCCATGATCCCGGAGTTGACGATGGGAGAAGGCGACGATGGCCCGTAGATGGCGGTTGGCCAGGCGCCGGCAGGCGTCGGCGTCCCCCTCGGCCACCCGGGCCATCCACAGCGCATCGGCTCGCCGCTCCGACTCTTCATCCGCCACCATCGTCTCCCCGGTTGCATCGGTTGTCGGCCCGGGGTCACTCACATGCCCCGGTATCCCCAGCCCCGGCAACCCGGATTGCCGCCACCCCAACCGGGACAGCCCCGGTTACCGCGTTTCCCCTGCCAGCCCCGCCGCCCCTGCCAACCCTGGCGGTCGAAGGGCCGGGCGTTGGCTTCGGCTCGGGTGACCACGCCATCATTGTCGGTGTCCAGGCGTTGGAACCAACCGGTTTTGCGGGTGGTGAATTCATTTTGATCGATCACCCCGTCGCCGTTGCCGTCCATCCGTTGCAACTGGCGTTGTAGACGTCTTTGAATGCGTGCTTGACGCCGTTTTTCCCGCATCTGCTGCAATTCTTCCAGATTCAGGGTGCCATTGCCATCGCTGTCGGCATCGAGAAACCGTTGGGCGCGCAATTGTTGAAACTCTTCACGGGTGATGCGGCCATCCCCATCGCCGTCGACATCGCTGAGATTTTTGTTGGCCAGGCAGGGTGGGCCGTTGAACACCGGCGTGGTGGACTTGGTCTCGCTGAAACCGGTGCTCAGGAACATCAACGACAGGGTGCCGGCGGCAAGGGTGATGAGAAGGGGGTTTTTCATGATCGTTCTCCCGGAGTGGCGGCCGGGCAACCGTTGGAGGGTCTCCAGGGGTTCCCTTGCCGTGCATGAGTATTCATCGTTTGTCCGGTTAAACGGGGTTGGGAAAGATTTCCGTCGCTTTTTTTTAAAAAAAATCGCCGGAGAAAAAATCAGGTCGGGGAGAGGGGGGGGAGATCCTGGGCGGGACCGGGGACCACGGTGATGTTGACATGGCCGGTATGCTTGATCTCCTTGAAGATTTCCCGCTTGACCCGTTGGGCGATTTCGTGGGAATCGCTGGTCGGCATGTTGCCGGGCACCACCATGTGCAGATCGATCTCCCAGGTTTCCCCCAACAGCCGGCCACGCAGATGGTCGATCCCCTGTACGCCGCTGAACCGGCTGGCGACCAGGCGGATGCGGGTCAACACGTCGTCGGGGATGGTCATGTCCATGAGTCCATGCACGGCGCGGGAGGTGATTTCGTAGCCGATCTTGACGGCGAACAGCGAGGCGAGGATCGCCACCAGATGGTCGGCCATGGGCCAGCCGTTGACCGCCAACAGGATGCCGACGAGGATGGCGCCGGAGGAATAGAAATCCATGCGGTTGTCCAAAGCGGCGGCGGTGATGGCGAGGCTGTTGTTTTGCCGGCCGACACAGTCGAGATAGTTGAACAGCAGCCAACTGGCGATGATGCTCAGGACCGGTCCGATCAGGGCCAGGGCGCTGGGGGGGTCGAGCAACCCTTCGTTGATGTGGCGCATGTTTTCATAGATGAAAAACAGGGCGCCGCCGATCAGGGAGAGGCCGACCAGGGCGGCGGAGATGAACTGGATCTTGCCGAACCCGCAGGGAAACCGGGGGTTGGGGGCCTTTTGCGAAGATTTGACGCTGACCAGCGTCACCCCTTTGGTGAGAAAATCGCCGAACGAGTGCAATCCCTGGGCGTGCAGGGCCATGCTGCCGGTGAGAAAGCCGAGCAGGTTCATGAACAGGGCGTCGGCCAGGGCCGCCAACAGGTCCCACCACACCGATTCTGTGCGGCAGGTGCGGCATTCGGCGGCAACGGCGCCTTTTTCATCGTTCTCCGGGACGGGTCGCCGTTGGAAAAATCCCGCCGGTGGCCGTTCGGTCACCGTGCCGTCCCAGTCGGTGAAATCCACGGACATCGATTTACAACGCCTTTGCCGGATGGGTGGGTTGATCGAGGTTCAGCGGCAGGTCGCTGGCGTTACGGCAGAGTGGTTTTTTCCGATGTCGGCGCGGTTCGGGCGGTTGCGGGAAATGGCCGAAACCCCGGGCGGCGGCGATGAACATGTGTCCGCGCACCACGCCATCGATCAGGTCGGCCAGGACATTGGCGATGCCTTCGGCCAGGGGTTCGATGGGGACCTCGATCCGGTTGCTGATGGCGGATTCCGGTTTGAGTGGGATGGTTGAACGGTGCAACGGTCAGTCCCTGGTGTTTTTGCGGGTGAACCGATTTTTCGGTCCGGTGGCGGGGGATCGCATCAGGCGCCGATCATGTCACCGACCTGGTTCCAATATTCCGGTGGCAACTCCACGGCCAGTTTCAGGGCCCCCTGGGCGCCGCTGTAGTCGGCATCGGCCACCATGCCGACGCTGACGTCGCCATAATCGCTCAGATGGTGCTCGATCATGGTGGCCAATCCCTGGATGCGGGAACCACCCCCGGAGAGGACGATGTTGGTCAACACCGTGTCCTGATGTTCGGGGTCGAAGGAGACCAGCAGTTTTTTGATGTTGTCGGTGATATCGACGACGATGGTTTCACAGGTGTTGCGGATCGGTTCGGTCAGGTCGAGGTCGGCCGGTTTGCCGTTGATGCGCATCGGGTGAATGATGCGTTGCGCGGGTTCACCGACAAAGGCGTAACGGTCCTTGATGGCCCGGGCCATGGGGCGGTCGATCTGAACGCCGGTATAGGCGTCGCGAATGGCGATCTCCAGCAGTTCATCGATGTGATTGCCGCCTTTGAGCAGGCTGATCTGGTTTTCCGGTGCCGGCACCGTGCCGCGCATGGCGCAAAAATCGATGGTGCCGGCGCCGATGTTGACGATGATGCTGTTTTCCAGCATGCCCAGCCCGTAGGCGACCATGAACGGTTCGGAAACCACCATGGAGACGTCCATGAGGTTTTCACAGATTTTGAGGAGCTGTCCCTTGTTGGCCACCGAGGCGCGGGCCGGTACGCCGACGATGCCGCACACCCGGTCCCCCGGTTGGGGGTCGGCCAGGGAGACGGCGTGTTTGATCAATTCCCGGACCGCCTCCATGTCTTTTTCGCTGGCTTCCTTGAGTACGCCGCCCGACAGGGGGGTGTAAACATCGAGATAGGAGCGGCGGGAGATGGCTTCCCGGCCGATCACCCGGGTGCGGTTGAGAATTTTGACGCCGATGATGTCCCGGGGATAGCCGACCACCGATTCCATGATCTCCTGGTGCCTGCGGTTGCTCATCATCGCCGTGCGGGCGGTACCCAGGTCGATGCCCACCAGGAGTGTGTTTGGTTCAGCCGCCATAATCGTCTCCGATCCCGTCGGCACGGCGGGGGTTTGGCGCCCGTGTGCCGTCAAGTTCCCGTGCCGGGTTGGCTCCCGGATCGGGTCAAGGTTGATGCCGTATCGTTGTCGCCGCCCTCGCCGGCCGGGGCGGCGACCGGTTCATTTCGCCGCCAGGGACTCTTCCCGGGCCTCTTCGACCGCCTGGCGGATGGTTTTGCCCATGCAGACCACGGCGCCGGTCAGGCAGCCGCCCATGCCGAAGAGAATGTTGGCGCCGCCTTGAACCACCCGTCCGGTTCCCGATGCCACCAGGCGAATCCCGTTGGCGGCCCGGGCGATGGGTTGGGCGACGGCCGGTTTTTCCAAGGTTTCCGTCAGGCCGGCGGCGCTGTTGCCCGGTTCGGTGGCCGCTTTGTCGGTCGGTTCGGAGGGGCTTTTTTCCAGTGTGGAGGCCTTCTCCGCCGGTTCGACGGTATGTTCCGCCGGTGCGGGGGTTGCGGTCACCGGTTGGAGGCGGGCGATGGCGGCGGAGCCGCTACGGCCCATTTCCACCACCGAACCGACCGCTTCCCCCAGGGCGATGAACAGTCCGCTCCCGAGGGTTTCCACCGGCACCCGGGCCGGCGCGCCGGTCCCGGCGATGTGGGGTGTTGGGTTTCCCATCTGTCCTGGCATGGGTGTCGGTTTCCTTGGAATCCTTGTTGATCCGGTTGTCCCCTGGGGCCATGGGTGCGGCATCACGCCGGGAACGATCCGATGGCCCCGACCGGGGCGTCGTGAATGGACGATCGCTCATCCGCCTGATCGGCCTACCGTCACCGACGGCGGGCGGGTGCGGGCGATGGACCGTCAATGGTTGGCCATCTCCGGTCCAGAGCAATGTTCGCGCCAAGACTCAACGACTCCGGCACGGATGTTTCGGCGCCGGTCGGTTGACCGTGGGGCCGCGGTTAACCGACCGCCTCTTCCAGCTCGCTGGCGCCGGCATTTTTCTTCATGTAGCTGTAGATGCCGACACCGATGGCGGCGACGGCGCCGACCAGGATCACCGGACCCCAGCCGCCGAGGCCGAGCCCCAATCCCAGGTTCGACCCGGAGCCGGTCCAGATGCTGCCGCCGGTGGCCTTGGTGGCCGTGGCGGCGGTGGTACCGGTGGCGGTTCCGGCGGTGGCCGCCGTCGTGGCGGTCGCCGTCGTGGCGGTCGCACCCTTGGCCACGCCAGCACCCGCACCGGCGACGGCCGTCCCTTTGGCGGCGCCCCCTTTCATGGCGGCGGCCTTGGCCCCTTTGGCCGCTTCGGGCAATTCCCATTCCATGCCCGGAACGGCGGCGGGGGTGGCCACGGCGGCGGTCTTTGCACCGGCGGCCCCCTTGATGGCGGCCCCTTTGATGGCGGTCCCCTTGGCGGCGGCTCCCTTGCCGGTTGCGGCCTTGGCCACTTTGGGCAGTTCCCACTCCATTTCACGCATGGCGGCGCCCTGGGCCGTCATGCCTTGCATCGTTGCGGTTCCGGTATTGGCAGCGGTTGCCGGTGTCATGTTGAGGATCCTCTCCGTTGACTGGTCGAATTGTATTGATTGTCGCCGGCTCTCCCTCTCCCCGTGGAAAGCCGCCCTGTTCGCTGATATTTCAGAAAAATATCGTCACAGTATAAACCAACCGTAATATATCCAAGGGCTTTGCGTGCGGTCAACGGAAAACCGGTGACCGATCGTCGGTCGCGGTGGTTTGTCCGGGGAAGGGGGGTGGAAGGGTATTTTGTTGATAGTATGGGAATTATTTTGGGATGATGGCCCGTTTGGCGGGGTTTTTCCGTTCCCGGCGGGTGGGGTGGGGGGGTGGCGGTCTTGTTATCGAAATCAACCGGCCCCGCCGGGGAGGGTGGTCTCCTCCCGGGCGGGGGTTCCCGGTTGCCGCCGTCGGCGGGTTATTGCAGATAGGTGACGTCGATGTTTTTCGACCGTGCCCGTTGGCTTTTCGGCAGGGTGATCTCCAGCACCCCCTGGGCATGGTTGGCCCGGATGCCCTCGCTGTCGACGTTTTCCGGCAGGCGGAACACCCGTTCGAAGGGACCCTGGTTCCGTTCCCGATGATGATAACGTGTCTCGGTGTTCTCCTCCTTGGCGGCCGTTTGCGGGCGGCGCTCCCCGGCGATGGTGAGGAGACCGTTCTCGGCCTTGACGGTGATGTCGGACCGTTCCACACCCGGCAGGTCGGCGAGGATCACCAGACGATCCCGTTCCTCGTGGATGTCCACCGGCGGTTTCCAGGAGTTGTTCACCCGGGCCGGCACCTCACCGGGACCGAACCAGTTGTCACACATGTGATTGAAGCCTTCCTCGAAAAAACGCTGCGAGGGGATGGAAGCGTAGTGAATCAAAGCCATGATCTTTCTCCCTGGTCTCTCTGTCTCATCCATTTTTGTTCGAATGCGAAAATGCACATGTGAATCATGTTGATCGAGGCTTGTCATTTTCGCTGTCATTCATTTCCCGTGACGCCGATGCGCCGTTGACCGGTTGATCCGGTCCGATCATCGAGGCTCCTGTCGTCGGCCTCACTTGTCATGTTTGTACCGGGGTGGCGATTGTCAAGCGCGGGGTGGAAAAAATTTGGCTGCGGCTCCTTTGGAACGACGGGATACGCATTTGGCTGGTCGTGTCTGTTGCATCCGGGGAAAGCGTTGGTGTCTTTGTTGGATCAAGAAGCGGGATTGGAGCCAAGGCCCCCTGGAACGCACTGCCTGCTGTTTGCGGGAACTGCACGCCCTGTCATCTCAAACGTACTTCTGTTTTTACCAAAAGCGGAAGGAGGATCTATGGGTGATTATTTAAAAAAAATACTTCCAGATCTTTTGTTGAGAGTGTCATTTACAACAATACCACCTCGCCACTGACCACTAATATCTTGGTATCGATGTTGCAATCTCATCAGCCTAACACCATATCGAGTTTTTATTCTGGAAAAATTACTACTAACATGAATGTTGTTTATATGTCCAACACAGTAAAGCGTTGCCAGAGGGAAAATTAGAGCAGAGTTAATGATATCAGACACCTGAATACCAGAGTGATTGTTGCTGTGACAAAACACTGGCAACTCCGCTATGTTTGGATAATCATCACCTGAGGACTTAAACTTTTTAGTAAAAATTGAATGAGACACCTGTACGTTCTGATTTTGATTTCTAGAATCAAGGATCATTACACCGCTTCCATTGCATGACAATAAATGGTTTTGAAAGGTATCGCACAGCGATTGTATAGAAGATGTATAAACTCCTCTGCCATAATTTTGATAAGAGACGCTCTTTATAAGCACTTTGCCAATTATTTTAACATTATATTTCTCAAGGAGAGCTAGAATTGAATCAATAACGCCAAAAGCGTGCCTGATTTTTTTTCTTCCACCAATGCGAATTTGTTTCCTTATTTCGCTTCCTTTTATTTCCTTTAAAATCTTATCAAGATGACGTGAAGAGTTATGAACAAGCCGATTGTAAAAACGTTGTTTGATTGATATGAAATCTCGCGTAAAATCACTAAGAAGAGAATGATCAATAATTATTCCTGAAATGACGAAAACAGGTGTTGCACCACCACCATTCACTAATACTGGTTGGAGCATTCCAGTACATCCAGATTCATCTACGAAACATATTTTCATTAGATTCCCTACAAACAACTACGGCTACCCCTGAGGGTAGCCGTAGGATCTGCCGCCTGAAATCAAGCTAAAGCTTTTCAATCAGAACGACGTACAGAAACTTTTTTTCTGCCTGCTAGAGTGTATCAAAAAAACAGGAAAGTCAACATTTATTTGATGATTCACGTTCATTCTTGCTTCCGCCTTTTGCAAAAGCAGAGCTTCCTGGAACCCTGTTAACCAATTGATTCCAAACTCTTTTCAACTTTCCAAGTCAAAGCCTGTCTACCAGATGATTCCGCTTTTGCGTCATTCACGAAGAAAAGCGGAAACGAAACACGGCGCCAGGAAACAACTGATCCGCACCCAAAAAATTTACCGGGGGCTGTTCAGGAGGGGGCGGCGTTCGGTGGGCCAGCGGATGCTGGCGATTTTTTCCAGCATGTTGAAGGTGGCCAGGGTGTTGTGCCGCAGTTTGGCCTTGACGGCGTAGGGGCCGATGACCGGGGGTATCCAGAAGTCCGGTACCAGCTCGGAGTGATAGGAGAGGCGGGTTTTATGGCCCTCCGGCAGCAGGCGCCAATGGACCGAGCCGGAGAGGAACTCCCCTTTTTTGGGAATGATGGTCACCAGGATCTCTTCTTCGTTTACTTCGAAGGATTGCTGGGTGGTGGTGGAGACGCAGAAGATGAATATGCAGGTTTTGACCTTGATGTGGACGATGGGGGTCCGTTCATCGCGCCACTCGACGACGCCGCTTTCCAGGATTTCGGCGTGGAGCCGGTGCAGACGGTTGTAATCGGTGAGAATTTCCATGGCATGGTTTTGGGAAGTGTCCAACAGCACCTCGGCGGTGGCGTGATAGGTGCCGTTGACATGTTTGACGCTGATGCGTTCGATCTGCGCCGCCGGCAGGGGGAACGGGAGCAGGATCGTGATCAGGATCATCAATGCCAGGCAGGGAAGCGGGACCGCAAAGGGGCAGGCGTATTTTTTCATGGGTCTGTAAGGGTCCTGCCTGGCAACGATTTTTGAAGATTTTCCATGGATGGGGCAGTATACCCCATGTGCGGGGGTTTTCCATAGTTCGGAGTTCCGGCGGTGAACGGTTTTTTGGGGCCCCACTCCCCGGGGGCGGCCGGTTTCCCAGAACGTGTTAGGGGAGGTCAAAAAAAATTGTTGCGTCGGCAGCCGGGATCGGCTAGAGTAGCGCGCAAATCATATCCGGTAACCAATGTTACGGGCTGGACTCACGTTGGTAACCGTCAACCATCATCAACGGAAAGGAGCCGCTCATGTTCGATTGAAAACGTCTTGAAACCAACGAGTAGGCGTCCGGTGGTCCTGATCACCGGGCGGCAGTGGTGGTTGCCCCAGACGGCCAGGTTGAGCCAAGGCCTCTGAGGCATTTTTTTTGCCCGAAATTTCCCCCGACGGCCTTGCCGTCCTCCGCTGAACCATTCCATTTTTATTTCGTTGTTTTTTTCGCTTTCCCGCCGCCGGGCGACCACGCATACTCGGGGTGATGTCCAAAAAGTGCCCAACATGGCGTTTTTGGCCGTCGTCCGGTTCGAACCGGCCTTGTCAAGGACCGTCCGGTGCGGACCCATCCGACCGTGTCGTTTCCCTTTGCCATTGAAACGGAATTTTCGATGATGAAACAGCTCTTGAACTGGATCGCCCCGCCGCATCCGCCCATGTCGCCGATGAATTTCAGCCGGATGCCGGTGGTGCATCTTTTTTGGGCCGGTGGCCTGGTCGGCGCCGTGGCCGGTTTCGCCCTGGGTTTCGCTCTGTGGATGTGGTTGCAGGGTATTTTGGCCATTCCGGAAGCGTATGCCCTGATGAAACTGTGGCATGGCCGTTTGCAGATCCTGCTGTTCGCCGGCTCCTTTTTGCTGGGATTCGGTCTGCAGTCCGGTCCCCATGTGATCGGGGGAACGCCGCCACCTTCCAGTCGTTTGCTGTGGTTGTTGCGGGCCTTGTGGATGGGGTTTTTGCTGACATTGCTGCCAATGGCCGGCGCCGATATCGTTGGCAATGCCCTGATTTCGGGCGCCTATGGTGGCGCCGCCTGGTTTTTGGCCGACATCACCCGGGGCGGGGACCCGAAACGCCGTTTTTCCCGGGGCTATCCGATGACCGCCGCCTTTCTCTTTTTGGCCGCGGCCCCGTGGTTGCCGCTGGATGACGCCGATGCGGCGCTTTTCATCCTCTGGTGTGGTCCCATCAGCGCCGCCATGGTGGCCGGACAACAGTTGATCCACAATGTGTTGGGCGGACGCCTGTTGACGGGAACGGCGGGCCACCTGTTCGCCGGACTTATCACCCTGGCCTGGATCCTCTCCGGGTTGGCCGCCTTCGGGACCCTGGTCCCCTGGTCGCTGGCGGCGGCCGTCTGGCTGGCCGCCACCCTGGTGATGGTCCAGGGCACCGGTTTCGTGCCGGCGGTGGCCAAATCCGGTTTTACCGCCATCAACGTCACCCTGGTGTTGGGGTTTTCCGCCATCGTCGCCTGTGAAGGGTTGATGCTGGGCCTGGCCGGGGCGTGGCCGGTGGATGCGGCGGTTCACCTGCTGGGGGCCGGGGTGTTGACCATTCTCATCCTGGGGGTGGTGGCGCGGGTGGTGGCCTTTTTTTCCGCCGGCCCCATCTTTCCGTCGGACCGGCTGGTGGTGTGGCTGGTGATGATCTGGGCCGGCGTGGCGGTGGTGCGCACCCTGTCGCCCATGGGCGGGGTGGACGATGACGCCATTCTGGTCTCGGTGGTGGTCGGTGGGTTGGTGATGGCGCTCTGGTCGGTACGGGTTGGTTATCGATTGACGCGCATCCTGGAACATGTGCCGGAGGCGATCAAAAAAGGTGGCTGAACCGGTGCGGTAGCCAGGATTCCAAATAGGGCGATGTGGCTGGCGTGGTATGTTTGGTTGGTGTAAGGGAGCGATCAGACACCAGGCTTCCTGGAACGGTAGGGCGGGGTTACGTCCCCGCCGAATGGCTTGGGGCAATGGCGGGGACGTAACCCCGGCCTACCGTGGGTCGGTGTTTTGGTTGCGCCAACATGAAAACTTTCGACACTCCGGTAAAAGTCATTTCGGGATAACGGTGGCGTCGGCGACCGGGATGGTCATCGACTGCCGTCCAGATCCTCTCGAGGCTGCGAGACCAGCTCCGCCGTAGGCACTCCGGCAAGCTGAACGCGCAGATCATCCATCTTTTTGGCGGCTGCGGTTCTTTTTTGTTTCGTTGCCCAATCCGCCAGGGCCAGATTGACGATCTGGCTGCGTTTTCCTTTGGCAACGGTTTGCAAAAACGACCATGACGGGTTGTCGAGCAGGATATTGACGCGGTGCGGCATGATGACTCTTCCGGATGCGAGTATGGTTGTCATGATACCTCATTGTTACAGTCTTGGTGGCGGTCGTCCGCTTTTTTGGAGGTTGCATAAAAAACTTTCGCCACTCTCCAAGGACCGTTTCCAGCCACTCTTCTTCCGGTTTCGCCATCCTTGCCGGAAAAATTTTGCCAATCCCTCCGTCGTTCCCGATTGAAAAGTGCTCCGCCGACGCCAAAAATCGATTACACTCCTTGACCGGACCCGTCGCCGACGGGATATCTCCCATTGTTGTCAACCGGGGAAACCATCATGAGATGCCATGAAGTGGACTATGAAATCATCGGATCCGACATTCAGTTGGTGGAGGTGGAGCTGGATCCGGGTGAAACGGTGATCGCCGAGGCCGGGGCCATGAGCCACATGGAGGAGGGGGTTGAATTCGAGGCGAAGATGGGGGACGGTTCCGACATGTCCAGTGGTCTGTTCGGGGGTCTGTTCAGCGCCGGCAAACGGATGTTGACCGGCGAGTCGATCTTCATGACCCATTTCACCAACCGGGGCAGCGGCAAAAAACGGGTCGGTTTCGCGGCGCCGTTCCCCGGCAAGATCATCCCGGTGAACATGGCCGGAATCGGCGGTTCGATCCTCTGTCAAAAAGATGCCTTTCTGGCGGCGGCCCTGGGAACCCGGGTGAGCATCGCCTTCACCCGCCGTCTCGGGGCCGGATTTTTCGGCGGCGAGGGGTTCATCCTGCAAAAGCTCGATGGCGATGGCATGGCCTTCATCCATGCCTGTGGCGCCATCGTCAAAAAGGAGTTGCGTGGTGAGAGTTTGCGGGTCGATACCGGCGCCCTGGTCGCTTTCACCCCCGGCATCGACTATTCGATCGAAATGTCCGGTGGGTTGAAATCGATGTTTTTTGGGGGTGAAGGGCTGTTTCTCACCACCTTGACCGGGACCGGCAGCGTCTGGTTGCAAAGTTTGCCTTTCGCCCGGCTGGCCGATCGCATATTGGCCCACGCCCCCACCCCGAATCAGGGGGAATAGGTCGATCCCATGGATGCCAGCATGCCGGTTTCGCCGGAAAAATATTTGCAGATGCTTCGTTTATTGGCGGAACAGGGCAATGGCAAGGCCCAGCACAACCTGGGGGCCATGCATCTGACCGGGCAGGGGGCGGCGGAAAAAAATGTGACCGAGGCGATCAAATGGTTCCGGCAGGCGGCCCTGCGCGGGGTGGTGCTCTCCCAGCACAACCTGGGAATCCTTTACCTCAAGGGCGAAGGGGTGCCGGTCGATGCCGTGGAGGCGGAAAAATGGTTTCGCATGGCCGCCGAACAGGGGGACCACCGTTCCCAGCACACCCTGGGCGCCATGCTGTTCGAGGGGCGTGGGGTGGAGAAGGACCTAGTGCAATCCTATTTCTGGTTGAGCCTGGCGGTGGAGGGGGTGCCGGAGGAATTGAAGGATCGCATGGCCGAGGTGCGGGATCATGTGGCGGAACATCTGGATGATGATCAACTGCGGGAGGCGCGGGATATGGTGCTGGACCGGGGCCATTTCTGGGGGGGCGATCCCTCCTGGGACGCGGCGGACGAAACGGGAGAAGGGAATGGTGGGAATGGTTGATTCGTCGATGGCGGGGCGGGGTCGGGGCTTGGTTTTTCGGCTGTTTCTCGTTTGGTTCCTGTCGTCCTTGTCGCTCGCGGTTCCGGTTCGGGCCGACGGGTTGTTGTTGGTGCATGGTTATTTCAGCGGCGTGGAGACCTGGACCGAACAGGGGGTGATCGACACCCTGGCCACGGCCGGCTGGCGGTCCGGTGGCCAATTGGTGGCCACGCCCACCGGTCTGAAACGGCTCTGGCGGCCGGGGAAGAGGCCGGAAAAGGGGCTCTACCCGGTGGACCTGCCATCGGAGGCCCCCATCGCCCTGCAGGCCAAGCTGTTGGCGGAAATGATGCGGGCGGTGGCCAAACGCCATGCCGACGAACGGTTGATCCTGGTGGGCCACTCGGCGGGCGGGGTGGTGGCCCGCCTGGCGATGGTGCAGAACGCCCAACCGACGGTTCACACCCTGATCACCATCGCCAGCCCGCACCTGGGTACCGACAAGGCGGAAATGGCCGGTATGCTGGCCAACTCCCCCCTGTCGATGGTCACCCCCTTTTTCAGTGGCGCCGACACGCTCAACCGGTCCGGCCGTCTTTACTCGGACCTGGTGCGGGAACGGCCCGGTTCCTTTCTGCACTGGTTGAACCGGCAACCCCATCCCCAGGGGCGTTATGTGGGGATCATCCGCAAGGAATCGTTCGCCTTTGCCGGCGACAACACGGTGCCGGACTGGAGCCAGGACCTGGGTCGGGTCGCCGCCCTTCAAGGACGGACCGAGGCCGTTCACAGCGGCGGCGGGCATGAGCTGAACGACGGGGATGGCGCATTGATCCTGAAAATTCTCGCGGGGGACTCCCCGGGAACGGGTGCGGACGGTTTGCGGCGGGGAACGGGTGACAACTGAATCGGCATGTTGGCCCGCATCCGGTATCATCGTTTTGGGACCGGGTGGTGGCCGGCGGAAAAGGTGAATGGGGAAAACGGTGGCGAGTGAGGCGAAGACGAACGACTATTCCCGAATAATCATCGATATCGCCCAGGACATGATCGTGGCGGTGGATGGCAATCGCGGCATTTGCACCTTCAACAAGGCGGCGGAGGAGGTCTACGGATACCCCTTTTCCGAGGTGGCCGGCCAACCGGTGGCCATGCTTTATGCCAGTGATTCGGAGGCGCAACGGGTCGGCCGGGAGATGATGGCGCATGGCCAGTTTCGCGGCGAGGTGATGAGCCGGAGAAAGGATGGTTCGGTGTTTCCCAGCCGCATCGTCGCCAAGCTGTTGAAAAACGATCGGGGGGAAAATATCGGTTCCGTGGGGTACTCCCGGGACCTGACCGCCGAACGGGAGGCGGCGGCGGTCAAGCGGGAATATGCGTCGTTGTTGGAGTTGGACCGGCTGAAGAAGGACGTCGAACACATCACCCGCCATGATATGAAATCCCCCTTGAACGGGGTGATCGGTCTGGCCGACCTGCTGCTCATCGATCCCGGTTTGAATGAAAATCATCGCGAGTTGATTCAAACCATTCGGGACTCCGGGAACAAGGCCCTGCGGATGGTCAATCTGGCCCTGGACGTGTTGAAGATGGAGCAGGGGCACTATCAACTGGTGCCGCGGCCGGTGGACCTGGTGCCCATTTTGCGGGATATCGAGAGCGCCAACGGTTCGCAGATTCGAATCAAGGAGTTGGACGTGCGGTTGCGCATCGATGCCTCGCCGATGGAGGCGGAGGGCACGATGGTGGTGATCGGCGAGGAGAGCATCTGTTACAACCTGTTCGCCAACCTGTTCAAAAATGCCGTCGAGGCCTCGCCGCCGCGGCGACCGTTGACGGTCGACATGATCCATGATGGCGACCGGGTACGCATCGACCTGCGCAATCATGGCGTCGTGCCGAAGGAGATCCGCCAGCGGTTTTTCGACAAATATGTCACCGCCGGCAAAAAGACCGGTACCGGACTGGGGACCCACTCCGCCAAACTGATGGCGGAAACCCTGGGCGGAAATATCCGGTTGGAGACCTTCGACGAGGCCGGCACCACCACCATCACCGTGCATCTGCCGGGCGGGGATTGACCCGGCTCCGGTCTGTCCCGGGGCACCGGCGGGCCGCTGTTGCAGCCAAAGCGGTTTTTTAACGTTTTTCAGCCGGTTGACTATCGGCGAGGAGTGTTTCCATCTGCCGTCGTGCCTCGGGGATGCACCGTTTCAGAGCGTCGAACAGCGTTTGCGTGTCGGCATCGATCCGCTTGTGGAAGGCGTGGTCTTCGATGGTTTGGGACCGTTCGACCAGGGTTTCCAATCCCAGGTGACGGCTGCCGCCTTTCAGGTTGTGGGCGGTGCGTTCCAATGTTCGGGCATCCCGATCGCGGATGGCCCGCTCCATGGTTTCCAGCACTTCCGGCAGCCGTTGCAGATACAGTTCGACAATGGGGATGAAACCATCCCCGACCTCCTCCCGTAATCGTGCCGCCGTGGTTCGATTGAAGAACATTCGGTATTTTCCCGTCAATTTCTCCCGATCGTGTCGCTACCGTGCCTCCCAACAGCGGGGCGGACCCCGATCGGGAATGGTCGCCGGCCGCCATCGATCCTTCGCCCGGGCGATCACCCTTTTTTGATGCGGGTGATGGTTTTCATTCGTTTTTGTTTGGTTTGATTTTCTTCGGTGGGCTGCGGGGTATAGATGCCCTGCGGATAGTGGGCCTTGAACAGTTCTTCATCATGGCCTTCCCGGGGGGGCCGTTTTTTCAGGCGCGGTTTCCCGGCGTTCTCTTCGCCATCCGGTTGCAGTGGCGTGGCGTGGGGTTTTTGCTCCGCTTCGGGGGGTGGGTTGTAGACCGCCGCCGGATAGTGATCCTTGAAGTCGACCTCCTGCTCCTCGCCCTCCCTGCGTGGCCGTTTTCTGGGGCGTGGTTCGCCATCGACGGGGGTGGGTTGCAGGTTCCGCTCGGACTCGGGCGGCGGGTTGTAGATGGCGGCCGGATAGTGATCCTTGAAATCGGCCCCCTCGCCATCCTCTCCGGGGCGCAGCGATCGTTGCAGGGGTTTGTCGATGGCCGACTGGATTTTCTTTTTTTGCAGGGTGATGAAGACGGCGAGCAGAAAAAACAGAAAGGTCAGAAGGATCCACAGCATGCTGAAGCCCGGCATGGGGATGCGTTCGACCACTTCGTCGGTTGGGTCATCCGGGTTGTAGTAGACCGGCACCGTCTTGCCGATCGGATAGCGTTGCACCACCACCTCGGCGAACCGTTCGAACAGAAAGGAGTCGGAGGCGATGCCATAGTTGATATGGTTGCCCCGATAGAGTTTTCCGTTGACCCGATAGGTGAATTCGATGTTGACGCGGTGAAACTCGTGGAAACCGAGGAAGATCGATTTTCCCTTGGTCATTTTGGCGCGGGTGATGGTGCCCAGGGATTGTGGCCAGTCGGAGGTGCTGTGGAATTTGGCCAGGGGTTGGATGGCGAACACCAGGAACGTCGCTCCCAGGACCAGGGCCAGGTTGCGCAGGAACAGGTAGAACTTGCTGCCCATCCCCATCCCGCGATAGCGGCTTGAAAAAAACAGTGTTGTCATGGCGTTGTAGATGGTTCCAGCATTCCGATAGCGGTGGCCACCCTCTCAATCGATCCATGATATCCCATTTTGTTTCGAATCCGAAAGGTTGACCGTGTTGGGCGGCCCACAATTCGCGGTTCGTTGCCGGGGTGTGGATGAAAAAAAACGGTCTCCCGTGCGGTTGCCGGCGAGGCGGTGGGGGTTGGGGTGATTGCCGGTGTCCGGTAACCCGACATCCGCATCCAGGCTCGTCACCGTATGAAGGATCAGCCGGGGAGGCCGATGGTGGCTCCGGGGGTGCGCCTGCGTTTATCCACATTTCAATTTTATTGAACCTTGCTTCACGTCTCGGGACGGTCTATAGCTTTTTTGGAGTGGGAAAAACACCCCGATCCATGAACCCATTCCCTGGCTGAACCCACTCATTCGAATGAAAGCGCCCATGTCCATAACAGCCCATGATACCGGTGATGCCGTTCACATCAAAATAGTCGGTGTTTTTGATTATTCCACCCGCAGCGCGTTTCGCCAGGCCTGTGGCGCTTTTGCCGGCGACCGGTCTTTCGTGATCGATTTCGGGGAAGTGGATGCCATTGACAGCACCGCCCTGGGCATGTTGTTGATGTTGCGGGAGAACTCGGGCGGGGATGACGCGGACATCACCATCGTCAACTGTGGGGAGATGGTTTCGAACGTGTTGAAACTGGCCAATTTTCAAAGCCTGTTCCACATCCCCTGACCCATTTTCCCTGACCGCACGTCATCGCCGGCGTTCGGCCGCTCTGCCGTACCGGTGACGGTTTTCCGGCGCCGGTCCTTTTTTTCGTCGTTGTCGGTCCGTTCCGGACCCATTTCCCCGCTTCGTTCCCGGTGTCCGTTGATTCCGATAAACGGGCACGTACTTTGCATTAATCCACCGCGAAACCACCGCTTCGGTCCTCCATTTTTATGTCGAGCGCCCTACCATGAAAGGTTATCCGGTGTTGAAACTGCAACGAACGAAACGGTTATTGTCTCTGGTCGCCCTGTCGGCCGCCGCCCTGTTTTATGCCGGTTGCGGGGGTGGCAATGGTGGGGAGAGCAGCGGTTCATCGACGACATCGACCAGTGCCACGGTACTTTCCGGCCAATTTCTTGACGGTCCCACCCAGCGGCTCGAATATCGGACCGAAAGCCAGTCGGGTACCGAAACCGATGCCAATGGTCAGTTTCTCTATAGTTCCGGCGAAACCATCACCTTTTATCTGGGCGGGCTGCCCCTGGGCAGCACCACGGCCAAAACGGTGATCACCCCGGCGGACCTGGTGGAGGGGGGGTATGTGGAACAGGAGCAGGTGATCAATCTCACCCGTTTCCTGCAAACCCTGGATGTGGATGGCAATTCGGCCAACGGTATTGAAATATCCTCGCAGGCCCAGACGCAGGCGGCGGTCCATTTTCCGGAAGGGCAGGATTATACGGCTTTTTTCAAATCGGGCGGTCTCAACGGCGGTTTCGGGGAAAATGGTCAGGCCACCAATCGTTTGAAGGACTATTTCACCGCTGCCGGTATCGATGGTCAACTGGTGCCGACCGAACTGGCCATGAATCATCTGCGTGGCACCATTCGCGGATTGACCGAAAAATGGACCGTGACGTTGACGCCGTCCGGCAACACCACCATTCTCTCCAAGGCCAGCGGCAGTCTGGCCCTGTCCCTGGCCCATACCGCCAAGGAGACGCAAACATCGGGACAGTTCGTCTATCATGATCCCGACGATACGCCCCTGGCCAGTGGCACCCTGACCCTGACCGATCTGATCGTGCCGGTGGTCAAGACCGTTACCGAAGCCACCGGCACCACTCCGGCGGTCACCGAAAGCACCACCACCAGCGGCACCCTGACCGTGCCGATCAACGGTGCCACGGTGGCGGTGAAGGACCTCGGCAATGGCAAGGCCCGTTTGACCATCACCAAACTGGCCGGTGGCAGCGCCGATGCCGAAAAGGCCACCATCACCCTGGGCGATACCACCATCACCCCGGGGCTCTCGGTCGCCAGTTCGGAATATACCACCCTGGTCCTGCAGGCGACGGTGGAGGTGGCCACCGGTGCCCTGAGCGACACCACCTTTTCCGTGCAATTTTCCGAAACCACCTGGAGCAGTGATCTGGGGCTCTATACCGCCAATGGCAGTTGGAGCCTGAGCGCCTCTTCCGGTGGCACCCTGTTCCGGGAGATGTACCGGGGGGTGAGCTCAACATATGTGGAAAAAGGCTGGGCGCTCTACGGCATTCGGAAAAATGCCGTTGAAAGCAGCGCCGAAGTTACTGGCAGGGCCTATGTCACGCCGTCGTCCAACCGGCGTAATCTGGTATTGATCGATAGTGGCACCGATGCCGTCAACACCAGCTATCCCATGCCCGCTTATATCGGTTTCACCCTCTATCTGTTCGATCCGGCCATACAGTTGGACCAGGTCCTGCTCGCCGGGACGGCCCTGGCCGATGCCGGCGCGGTGACCATCACCACCGCCTCTTCCGACGTTGTGTTGCCCAACTTCGGCATCCTCGACATGTCTTCGGAAGAGAGCGATCCCCAGGTGGCCCTGACCGCCAACAGCGATGGCAAAACCTGGTCCACCGATTCGACGGCTGTCGGTCCCGGCACCTTTTCGACGGTTTTCACCACCAGTCTGATCGCCGATGGCGCCGGTTATCAGTTTAAGGAACTGGCCAGCGCCGATCAGTTGACCCTGGTTTTGGTGAAGGTGTCCCAATAGGGTGCCGGCGACGGCCAGCGGATAGGGCGCGCCGGGACATGTCGCCGGGCGATTTTCGAGTATTTTCATGTTCATCCTGAAAAAAATCATCGGTGGTCTTCTCCAGCCATTGCCGCTTGTTCTGTTGTCGCTCCTGGTCGGCCTGCTGCTGCTCTGGTTCGGGCGGCGGCGTCATGCCGGTCGGGGCTGGGTCACCCTGGGGGCGTTGATACTGCTGTTGTCGAGCATCGGTCCGGTGGTGGACCTGGTGCGGCTGCCCCTTGAACAACGCCATGCCGTTTATGCGCCCGATGCCGGGCCCGTTCCGACTCATGTCGTCGTCCTCAGCGGCGGCCATTTCAACAACCCCGATCTGCCGTTCAGCAGCCGTCTCACCGGCGATGCCCTGAACCGTCTGGTGGAAGGCATTCGCATCCACAGGCTCCATCCCGGCAGCCGATTGTTGCTCTCCGGCGGTTCGGTTTTCACGGCCGACAGCGAGGCTTCGATCATGGCCGCCCTGGCCCGGGAACTGGGGGTGCCCGGGGATCGCATCCTGCTGGAGGATCACTCCCGGGATACCCGCGATCAGGCCGTTTTCGTCTTGGAGATGATCGGACGCACCCCGATGGTGCTGGTCACCTCCGCCATCCACATGCCCCGCGCCATGGCCCTGTTCCGGGGGGTGGGCCTCGATCCGATTCCGGCCCCCACCGCCCACAAGGTGTCGCAGCCTGGTGTCGGCAATGCCATTTCGGCCATCGGCCGGCCACTCCCCGAAGGGTTGGGCCGGGTCGGCGAGGCGCTGCATGAATATCTGGGCATCGCCTGGGCCTGGTTGCGCGGCCAAGTCTGATCCGCGTCCCGCATCGGTCGTTTTCCGGTCGTTTCTCTACAAAAAAAGGTGTTTTTTTCCCGGTCCGGCAGTGGTTTGCCCTGGATGCCAACTGGTGTTAACCTGTTTGGGACCAGGGCAGGAGCCGTTTTCCGATGGTGGTGGCCGTACGTTGCGGTCATTCCGTTTCACTCAACAGGAGCGACATCATGAAAACCAAAAAAAATCTTCAGGACGCCTTCGCCGGTGAAAGCCAGGCCAACCGCAAATATCTCGCCTTCGGGCAAAAGGCCGCCAAGGAGGGATTTCCCCAGGTGGCGAAGCTGTTCCGTGCCGTCGCCGAGGCGGAGACCATCCATGCCCACTCCCATCTGCGGGTTTTGGACGGGGTTCAGGGCACCGCCGCCAATCTGGAAGCGGCCATCGCCGGCGAGGCCTATGAATTCACCGACATGTATCCCGCCTTCATCGCCGATGCCGAGGCCGACGGGGAGCTGCGGGCGATGAAATCGATGAAGGGGGCCATGGAGGTGGAAAAGGTGCACCATGCCCTGTTCGAGGCGGCCCTGGCGGCGGTCAGGAACGGCCAGGACATCTCCGAGGCCGATGTCCACGTTTGTTCGATCTGTGGCCACACCGTCCTGGGCGAGCTCCCCGACCGGTGTCCGGTGTGCAATGCCAAACAGGCCGCCTATTCCACCGTTCAATAGACCATCCTGGGAGACCGGACCGATGGAAGAGCCGCTGGAATATTATGAGTGTGATGCCTGTGAATGGGTCTACGATGAAACGATCGGCGATCCGGATGGTGGCATTCCACCCGGCACCCGTTGGGAAGATATTCCCGATGCCTGGGTCTGTCCGGTCTGTGGCATGGACAAGGATCAATTCACGCGCGTCGTCCGCAAGGCTCGCGGCGGGCTCTCCTATCTGGCCGACTGGGAGCGGGAGAGCGATGAGGTGGAGCCGGCCTTGCGGACCATTTTCACCAAGGCCGCCAAGGGTCGGGAAGAGGTCTCGGCCATGCGCACCCGGCGGTTTGACAATCTGTTCGGCAAAATCGTCTTTTTGCCGGCGCAACTGGCGCGGCGTCCTTTGGATCATCGTCAAAGTCGACCAGACCTGTCGGTGACCATCGGTCCGGGGGCGGACGAACCGTTGCGGCTGGAGCTGCCGGTCTATGTCTCCGACATGAGTTTCGGTTCCCTTTCCCGGGAGGCCAAGATCGCCCTGGCCAAGGGTTCCGCCGCCGTCGGCAGCGCCATTTTCGGCGGGGAAGGCGGCGTGTTGCCGGAGGAACGGGCCGCCGCCAGCCGCTATGTGTTCGAATACTCCACCGGCCGTTTCGGCGCCAGCGAGGAGAACATTGCCGCCGCCGATGGTGTCCAGATCAAGATCGGTCAGGCGGCCAAAGCCGGTCTCGGCGGCCATCTGCTGGCGGCCAAGGTGACCGCCGACATCGCCAGGGCCCGGGGGGTGGAGGCGGGGAAGGATGTCATCTCGCCGGCCAACCATGCCGACATCCGGACGCCGGAGGAGTTGCGGGCCAGGGTCGACTGGTTGCGCCGGGTCGGTGGCGGCGTTCCGGTCGGGGTCAAGATCGCCGCCGGCTGGATCGAACGCGATCTTCAAGTGGCCCTTGAGGCGGCGGTCGATTTCGTCACCATCGACTGCCGGGGCGGTTCCACCGGCGCCGCGCCCAACCACATCAAGGACAATGTCTGCATTCCCGCCCCCTATGCCGTCGCCCGCGCCCGCCGTTTTCTCGACGATGCCCAACCGTCGCGGCCGGTATCGTTGTTGATGACCGGCGGTTTGCGTGACAGCGGCGACATCGCCAAATGTCTGGCCATGGGCGCCGACGCCGTGGGCCTGGCGACGGTGGCGATGATCGGCATCGGTTGTCAACAGTACCGGGTCTGCCAAAAAGGCACCTGCCCGGTGGGCATCGCCACCCAGGACCCGAAACTGCGCGCCCGCCTCGACATCGACCGTTCGGCGACCATGTTGAAAACCCTGCTGACGGTCTATGGCCACGAACTGGCCGACTTCACCCGCATCTGCGGCAAGGAGCGTCTGGCCGATCTGGGTCCGGAAGACTTGGCTTCCCTCGACCAGGAGTTGGCCCGGGGTACTGGTTTGGCTTTCGCGGGATTGGGGTGAGGGTTGTCGGTGACCGGTTGTTGTTCTTTTTTTGTGTGGTTGGTCCTTCTTCCTAAAACAGGGAAATGGTGGACTTGGTGCAACCAGTGACTGCCAGTTCTGCCAATGATTTGTTCCTTCATCCCGGTTTTTGATTCTTGTTGCATAATTTTAGTGGCTGGGGGGCCAATGGTCAACCAAGTGGACCAGTCGATGATTGTTCGTATAAAATGAGCAAATATTTACGGAAAAGGAATAATCGTCATGAGTAACCGAACGGCCATCGAATGGACGGAACAAACCTGGAACCCAACCGTTGGTTGCAAGAAGGTTTCATCGGGCTGTGCCAATTGTTATGCGGAGTCCATGGCCTTACGTCTTCAGGCCATGGGGGTCAACGGTTATGAAAATGGGTTTGGTCTCACCTTAATGCCGGAACGAATTTCTCAACCGCTCAATCGCAAGAAACCCACGATGTATTTTGTTAACTCCATGAGTGATCTGTTCCTCGATGAGATTCCGGATTCCTTTATTGAACAAGTGGTTGAGGTCATTGAACAGACGCCATGGCATACCTATCAAATCCTGACCAAGCGTTCCCGGCGCTTGGCCGACTTTTTTTCGGTCAGGAATCCACCGGAAAATGCATGGATCGGTGTCACGGTCGAGGACAGGAGGTCTGGCATTCCTCGTATTGAGCATCTTTTACAGGTTTCA
Source organism: uncultured Magnetococcales bacterium (assembly GCA_964344355.1). Lineage (GTDB taxonomy): Bacteria > Pseudomonadota > Magnetococcia > Magnetococcales > CAYFNE01 > CAYFNE01. The sequence continues at coordinate 1,062 of CAYFNE010000011.1, read as the reverse complement.
GCCACGGTTCGCTTTCTCTCCGTTGAGCCTCTTCTTGAAGACCTTGGGATTTTGAACATCGACGGAATTGACTGGTTGATTGCAGGTGGCGAATCCGGGCCAAAGGCACGACCGATGAAACCGGCCTGGGTGAGGTCTTTGCGTAACCAGGTGGAAAATTCACAATGTGCCTTCTTTTTTAAACAATGGGGAACCTACGGACCCGACGGTGTTCGAAGGGCGAAAAAAAACAACGGAAAGCTTTTGGATGGTAGAGTTTGGAATGATTATCCGCTACCATATCATGAGTGAAAGTAATATTTGTTTCGTTCTTTAGGGGGCTGGTTCATGGTGAAAAAGTATGATTGGGAATGGCCTTCGACTATTCCCGTTCTTGATGATCACAGTGCGGTCAAGCATGAAATTCTCAAAATATACATCTATAATTATTTATTGATTCGTACTCAGAATCCGAGGGTTAGAAGTTTCAAGATAGCCATCATCGACGGTTTTTGTGGGGGCGGGCTTTACAGTAGGCCTGGTCATGCTTCTGATCATGAGGGTAGCCCGCTGATCGTCATGAGACAGGTTAAAAAGGCTTTCGAGGACATTCAGAAAAAAAGGAGCGCGCCATTCGAGTTGAGTCCGCATTTTATTTTTTTGGATAGCAGGGAGCAGCATATCTGCTTTGCAAAAAAACTCGTAAAGGAAAGGTTCCCGGAATATTTTAACAAGTCACAGTTTATTTGTTCAAAGTTCTCTGAAGAGTACTTGTCTGTCCTTAGATATCTTGGAAAGGAACAGATTAAAAATGCGGTATTTTTGCTTGATCAATATGGATATGGTGACGTTCCTTTTCATATAACCAGGATGATTTTTCACACATTAAGGAAAGCGGAAGTGCTTCTGACTTTTGCAGTTGACCAGCTCATCAACTATTTGACCAACGATAAGCAAAAAAAAGAAATGCTGAGAAGGTTGGGGTTGTTAGAGTATATTGACCTTGGGGATTTTGCTAATATTAGGGCGCATGGGTATCCGGTTGCCTCAGGCTAAAACAACCTGAAAAACTTCCAGAATAAG
>CAYFNE010000010.1:0-79299 GCA_964344355.1 uncultured Magnetococcales bacterium | reverse complement strand
GGATCAGAGAAAATCTACACTTTAACGTACGTTAGGTCAAATGGACGCACCACCGGCACCCGCGCTTCCGGTTGTTTCGATAGCCGGGATCGACCGGTTCCCCGGCCCGGGGGGCGGGTATAACATCTCCTCCATGCTGGGTGAGGGGTGTTTGCCATGCTTTTCCTCCGGGTTCACATCCGTGTTGGCATGAGCGGCCCGAACGCTAACCATGAAAACCATGGGTTCTACTAGAGTCAGGGGGTTTTCGCGGCTCCTGTTTCCTCCGCCCGTATGATCTCTCCTTCCTGGCGAGCCATATCGATCAGAGGCGTGGCATGGTCCCTTCGCCACTGTTCGATACCGATTCCAACCGGTTCGATGTGGCTATCGGTATGGACGGTGGTTTCCCAGAGGATTTCCGTATCTTTCCAACTGTTCGGTTGGTCAAAACGGGGGGAGACCACCAGCAGATCGACATCGCTGTCAAGCCGGGCCGCCATACGGGCATGAGAGCCGTATAAAACACCGAAAGCAACGGGAATGCCCCGTTCTTCCAGTTTGTGCAGGTAGGTTTTTACCATTTTGACAATTCGTTCCGCAGCCATGATCGGACCTCGGATGCTTCCCTTTGATAGTGGCGGGCGGATTCTGGAGGTATCCGTTGACTTTCCACGGTGCCCGGGTAACGGCCAGCCAGACAAAAAGCATTGATGCGTCCCAGCAGGAGTCTCCATTCTTCAGGGGGTTCCAGTGTTGTCAATCGCAGCAGGCGGACGAGATCGTGACTTTTCGGCGGATGCGCCCCGGTGCATTTGATGACATGGGCCTTGAGCAGTTTTTCGAGGCTCAAATGGAGAAAGAACAGGCCATGACGAATTTTTCCATGTTCCAGGAGATGCTGGGCAACCTCTCAGTCTTCATCGGAACTTACACACCAATAATTCGTCTGTCCGACTATATCCATCGCCAATCAGCATATCTGAAATCGGGTTGCCAATGGTAAAAAAAGATCAACCCCCGGTGAAATTTTCCTTTTTTTACCGACGGGAATGTCCGGTGGCGGATATTCGATGCCGTGGTCCTCGTGGTGTCGACTCCGGTTCCGACGGCAGGGTTCCATTCTCCTCCTGAAACTGCAACGCATACAACCGCGCATACAGACCCTCCTTGGCCAACAGTTCGGTATGGGTGCCCGATTCGGCGATTTGGCCGTGGGAGAGGACGAAAATCCGGTCGGAGTGGAGGATGGTGCTCAATCGATGGGCGATGATCACCGCCGTGCGGCCGGCCAGCAGGCGGTCCATGGCCTTTTGGATCAACCGTTCGCTGATGGTGTCCACCGAACTGGTGGCCTCATCCATCACCAGGATGTCGGGATCGAAGGCCAACACCCGGGTGATACCCAACAGTTGCCGTTGGCCGACCGATAGATTGACGCCCCGTTCCGCCAGCAGGGTATCGAACCCCTTGGGCAGGGTTTCGATGAACTCAAGGGCGCCGGTGTCGGTCGCCGCTTGGCGGATGCGCTCCCGGGAGATGTCGGCATCGTGCAGGCCGATGTTGTCGGCGATGGTGCCGGCGAACAGAAAGGTTTCCTGCTGGACCATGCCGACCAGGCGCCGTAACCGGGCCAGGGGGATGCGGCGGATCGGCACGCCGTCGATTTTTACCCGCCCCTGCTGCGGTTCATAGGTGCGGTTGAGCAGTTTGATCAGGCTGGTCTTGCCGGCGCCGGTCGGCCCCACCACCGCCACCCGTTCGCCCGGTTCGATGTGACAGTTCACCCCCCGCAACACCGGTCCCTGACCATAGTCGAAGGTGATGTTTTCATAGGCGATGTCACCGCGCATCCGTTTTGAGGCCGGCAGGGAGACCGTCTCCGGGCCGTCGGTGATGGCCGGTGGGGTGTCCAGCAGACCGAAAATCCGTTCCAGGGCGGTCATCGCCGCCTGCATGGTGGTATATTTGCCCGACAGGTCGCGGATTGGGAAAAAAAGGCGGCGGATATAGTCGATGAAGGCCACCATGACACCGATGGTCACCGTTCCCTCGGCCTTGAGCACCCCCCCGTACCAGAACAAAAAGGCCACCACCACCGTCGAGGCGGTTTCGATGAAACTGAACTGGAAAGCCTCCAAAAAATTGCTCTTCAGCACCGTTTTCAGATAATCGCCGTTGAGATCATCGAAATCGGCGCGGCTGGCCGCCTGGCCGTGGAACAGGCGGATCACCTCGCGCCCTTCGACCTCCTCGGTGAGACGGCCGGCCATGCGCGCCTGGATCAGCCGGCCATCGCGCTGCACGCGGCGCATGGTGCGGGTGACCAGCACCGTGCCCAGCAGGATGAACGGCATGGCGCCGAGACTGACCAGGGAGAGGCGTGGCGACAGATAGACCATGCCGATGGCGATGCCGATCAACAGCAGGACGTCGCCGATGAGATTGATCAAACCGGCGCTGACCATCTGGCTGACCGCCTCGGTGTCGTTGGTGATGCGGTTGGTCAAACGACCGCTGGCGTTGCGTGAAAAAAAATCGGCATCCATCACCAGCAGATGGGCGAACAGGTCCCGGCGCAGATCGCGTATCACCCGTTGGCCGAGCAGGGCGTTGACCGTGGACTGGAGATAACCGCCGATGAATTGCAAAGCCACCAGTCCGGCATAGAGGGTCAATACCAGGCCGAATCCGTCCAGATCGCCGGTGGCCAGATGTTGATCGACGGCCCGCTGGATCACCAACGGTTGGGTCAATTGAAACAGCGATGTCAACGGCAACAGCAGCAGGGCGAAGGCGATCCAGCCCTTGTAGGGGGTGGCATAACCGAGAAAACGGGCCATCAGACGGATGTCGAGAAACCGTCCATAACGGGTCTCTTCGGTTTCGGCCAGGACGGCGGGCATCATGTCAGGGACTCCAACTCTTCGGCGCGCACCATCTGCCGGTGCAGGTCCTGGTAGAGGGGGTTGTCGGCCAACAGTTCCTCGTGGCGGCCCCGGGCGGCGATACGGCCCCGGTCGAGGAGATAAATGTGGTCGGCCCGGTGCAGGGCCGCGGTGCGGTGGCAGACCATGATCACCGTCCGTTGACCGCTGTGGGTGTGGAGATGATCGAGGATGGCCGCCTCGGTACGGGCATCGACGCTGGAAAAGACATCATCGAGCAACAATACCGCCGGTTGCATGGCCAGGGCCCGGGCCAGGGCGGCCCGTTGTCGTTGACCGCCGGACAGGGTGATGCCGCGTTCGCCGACGATGGTGTCGAGACCATCGGGAAATCGGTGGATCTCGCCATCGAAGGCCGCCATCCGCGCCGCCTCCCAGGCGGTTTCCGGCCCGGCGTCCGGACAGCCCTGGAGGATGTTTTTGCCGATGGTGGTGGAGAAGAGAAAACTCTCCTGTGGCGCCATCGCCAGGGTATGGCGCAACCGCGCCTCCTCCCAATGCAATAGATCCCGTCCGCCGAGACGGATCGATCCCCCGGCCACCGGATAGAGCCGCGCCAGGGTATTGAGCAGGGCCGATTTACCGGAGCCGACCCGGCCCACCAGGCCGATAAAGGCGCCGGCCGGGATCTCCATGTCGATGCCGGACAGGACCGGGGTGTCCGGTTCATAGGCGAAATGGAGATCGTTGATTTCGATGGCCACCGGCCCGGGTGGCGGTTCAGGTGCGGATTCCCCGCTTCGGGCCGGCAGGAACGGTTGCCGGTCCAACACCGCGCCGATCCGTTCCAGGGCCGCCAATCCCCGTTGCATGACGGTGAGGATCCAGCCGAAACCGACCGTCGGCCAGATGAGGATGGCCAGATATCCGGTGAAAGCGACGAAATCGCCGATGGTCAGGGTGCCGGCCGATACGGCGCTGCCGCCATGGGCGAGGATGATCCAACCGCCGATGCCGCCGGCCAGCAACACCATTGGCGCGAACAGGCTTTGCAACCGGTTGTGATTGAGGTGGGCGTGGTAGAGTTCCTGCACCTCATCGAAAAATCGCCGGTTCCAATCCGCCTCCCGGGCATGGCCGCGCAGCACTGCCGCCCCGGATACCGTCTCCTGGACGAAACCGGAAAAAAGCCCGAAACGGTCGGCCACGGTGCGGCTCAACCGGTAGAGCCGGCCGGTCAACAGCCGGGAAAAACCGAGAATGATCGGAAACGGGGCCAGGGTCAGGGCGGTCAGGAGCGGATCCAGGGCCAGCATCACCGGCAGGGTGACGGCATAGACCATCAAGGTGTTGGACACCTGCAAAAAACCGGGACCGATGAACATGCGCACCGCCAGGATGTCGGAGTTGCCCCGGGAGACCAGGTCGCCGGTTTTCTGCCGGTCGAAAAAGGGGGCGTCCAACGCCAGCAGTTTGGCCTGATAATCCCGGCGCAATTCATACTCCACCTGACGGCCGATGCCGAATATCAACGTCCGCGATCGGATGCGCAGGGCGGCGTGCAAAACCGCCAGGACGATGAGGACGGCGGCATGGTTGGCCAATCCCTGATCATCGTTCACATCGATCAACCGTTCCGTGGCCTGTTTCATCACGTAGGGGATGGCGGCCATGGTGGCGCTGGTGGCGGCCAACAGGAAAAAACCGCCGACGAAACGCCAGGTGTGACGGCGATAATGGGGCAGCAGATGACGCAGACGCTGTTTGAGGGGTTGATTGACCGATGGCGCGGTTTTCATGGATTCACAGGGCGGAAATCGATGGGCAATGGCCGGCGAAATTCCGGTTTTTGCCGTTGGATGAACAAAAAATGATTGAAAACAGTGTATGTGACGACTGAATATCCTGTATTATGGAAATTTACTCAAGGCCGGGGAGTTGCCCGGACCCTTCATTGGACAACGAAACAGGTCGATGCGATCCTGATGGAGACATGGTTTCAAAATGGACCCGGCGGGTCCTTGAATCAAGGGCGGGCCGTTGGCGCGGGGGCCGAGGCCCTTCCGGGGGGGAGCGGGCCGTTGTTGTCGCGTCGTACCGTCCTCCCCTGGTTGACGGTGGCGGCCCTGCTGCCGATCCTGCCGGTTTCCGTGACCGCCACCGGGGAAAAACCGAGTGTCCGTTATCCCTGGTTGGCCGACTGGATCAAAAACGATGGTCTCGACCCCGCCTGGATCGACCGGTTGTTGGCACCCCTGACCGTCAATAAACGGGTGATTCGGCTGATGGACAACCAGGCCGAGAGCAAACCCTATTATCAATATCGAAAAATTTTCATCAACGAAAACCGCATCCAGCGGGGGCTCAACCGGGTCAAACGCTATCGGTGGATTTTGCGCCGGGTATATCGGAAATATCGGGTACCGCCGGAAATCATCCTGGCCTTGTGGGGTTTGGAAAGCAACTATGGTCGTCAAACCGGTGGTTTTTCCGTGTTGCGCACCCTCTATACCCTGGCCGCCCACTATCCACGCCGCGGTGAATTTTTTCAACGGCAATTGCGGGCTTTTTTCCTGTTGTGCCGTGATGAGGGCTGGGATCCACGGGTGCCCCTGGGCTCCTATGCCGGCGCCATGGGACAGCCACAGATGATTCCCGAAACCATGCGGCGCTATGCCGTCGATTTCAATGGGGATGGAAAACGGGATATTTTTCATAACACCGGTGATGTTCTGGCCTCCATCGCCGCCTTCCTGAAAGAGAACGGCTGGAAACCGGGCGGACCCTATGCCCTGGCGGTGACGGCCGGCGATGGATTGGCGGAACGGCTCTCCCCTTCGCTGAGCCGCATGCGTCCTTGGCGGGAGTGGCACGAATCAGGCATTCGCATCAGCGATGCGGGACCGCAACCGGGTGAGGAGGAACCGGCGGCATTAATCATGCTGGAAGAGAAGCGGGGACCTCGTTACTATATGGTGTTCGGGAATTTTTGGGTGATCACCCGCTGGAACCGCTCCACCCGTTTTGCCATGGTTGTGCGTGAGTTGGCCGATCATTTACGGAAAATGTCATAGATATCAAATGGATGGTTTTTATTTCCCAGTTCTTCGCCGGTGTTTGGTCCCTCTCGTTTCGATTCTCCTGCTGGGGGGATGCGCTTCCCTGTCGGGCCGGGTCCCGGAGCCGGTCCCGGTCAAACTGGAACCCTATACCAAGGGGTACAAGGTGTTGCGTGGTCACTACAAGGTCGGCCAGCCCTATACCGTCGGCAAGGTGACCTATCACCCCATCGCCAACGCCGAGGGTTACGTCGAGGAGGGGATCGCCTCCTGGTATGGCAACCAATTTCACGGTGGGCTGACCGCCAATGGCGAACGCTTTGACATGCATGCCATTTCCGCCGCCCACACCACGTTGCCCCTGCCCACCCAGGTACGGATCACCAACCTGAAAAATGGTCGTTGGACCGTGGCCCGGGTCAACGATCGCGGACCGTTCGTCAAAGGACGGTTGATCGATCTTTCCCATGCCGCCGCCAAGGAGTTGGGCTTTGAAAAACAGGGCATCGCTCCGGTGCGGATCGAAGCCCTCACACCGGGGAAATATCAAAATTTCGACGGTACCGGCCAGGTTTTCAAGAGCAAAAAGGCCATCGACATTCCGGTGAGACCGAAAAAGCGGATCATGAACGCCAAGTCGATCCGCAACGGTCCCGCCATCGCCAAACCATCCCGGCGGATCGAGCGGGAAAAGGTGCGGACCGTCAAAAAGCGTTCCAGGCCGATGCTCCGTTCCAAAAGCAACGGCCGCAACGGTTATTTCGTTCAGGCCGGCTCTTTTCGTCATCATCTGAACGCCAAAAAAATGGCACAAGAGTTGCGCGAAGCCGGCAACGCGCACATTCAAAGTGGCCATGTCGGCAACAAAACCTACTATCGCGTCCTGTTTGGTCCGTTCACCACCCCGGTGGTGGCGGATGGCATGGTGCGTACACTCTCCCGTCTGGGTATCAACAAACCCCGAATCGTCCGGGAATAATGATGGAAAGGTCCCGCTGTCGGGACCGATTAATTATCGATAGAGGAAAAATTTTTCATGATGGGCAATCAACTCTGGTTGAGAACCGTGGGCAGTCGTCGAACCGTTTTTGCGCTGATCCCGATCCTTTTTCTGCTGCTGCTTTTCAGTCAACCGGTGGCGGCCGCCGGCGGGCTCCCCTTTCAAATCCGTGCCAAGTCGGCCATTCTCGGGGATGTGGACTCCGGCACCGTTCTTTTCAACCAAAACTCCGACGAACTGTTGCCCCCGGCCTCCCTGACCAAGGTGATGACCCTCTATCTCACCTATGAGGCCCTGGCCCGGGGCGATCTGCAACTGGACATGGAACTGCCGGTCAGTGAAAAAGCCTGGCGCACCGGTGGTTCCAAAACCTTCGTTCGCGTCGGCAAAAACGTGCGCGTGGAGGACCTGATCCGCGGCATCGCCGTGCAGAGCGGCAACGATGCCTGTGTGGTGGTGGCCGAACACATGGCCGGCTCCGAGGAGGGGTTCGCCGAAATGATGAACCAGAAGGCGCGGGAACTGGGCATGATGCAAACCCATTTCGTCAACGCCACCGGCATGCCCCACGAGGATCACCGCACCAGTGCCCGGGACATGTTCCTGTTGACCCGGGCCATCATCCGCGACTTTCCCCAATATAGCCATTTTTCCCGGGAAAAACAGTATACCTTCAATGGTATCCGCCAGTATAACCGCAACCGTCTGTTGTGGCGCGATCCCTCCATCACCGGTCTCAAAACCGGTCATACCAAAGCGGCGGGCTACTGTTTGATCGCCACCAACGAAAAGGATGGACAACGGTTGGCGGCGGTGGTGATGGGGGCCAAGAACAGCAAAACCCGCGAAGAGGAGGCGTTGCGCCTGCTGCGCTATGGCAACCGTATGTATGAAACCGTGCGGTTGTTCGAGGCCGATACCGTGGTGCGCACCCTGCGGGTCTGGAAAGGGGATCGCGACAAAGTGGACGTCAGCGTTCAACAGCCGGTACTGGTAACGGTACCGCGCAAGGAACGGGGCTCTCTGGAAGTGGGGCTGCTCTACGATGAACCGGTGATCGCGCCGTTGAGCGCCAAGCAGCAGATCGGCACCGTGGTGGTCCGGCTGGGGGAAAAGGAGATATTGACCCGGCCGGTGGTGGCCCACACCGAAGTGAAACCCGGTGGCATCTTCAACAACCTGGTCGATTCCGCCCGGCTCTATCTCGGCTGGTGAACCGGTAACGGTGGCCGTTTGAAAAGGGGCTCCGGAGGACGGTGGTGATCTTCCAGAGGATGTCCTGAGACACCACCCATGGCGTTTCAGGGGGTCGCCCGGTTCGAAGTGAATTCGAACCGAGCTCTCAAAAACGACGTTTTTGGGCCGTCCATGTGACCGAAAGGGCGGTAACGGTCGCCGAAGGTTCTTGGGACAGAGACAGATGGCAAACAAAAAATCCAAAAAGAAAAAATCTTCCGCTCCGTCCCGGCAGTACCTGGAGGAGACCATGGACATCCAGGAGGTCCCCCTGGATGACGGTCTGGACGATCTCGATTTTGATGTCGTTGCCGAAGAGGCTCCGGACGAGGAGGGCGCCGCCATCGGCGAAGGGCCATCCATGGAGGAGATCCTCTCTTCGCTGGAGGGCATCCTGGAAGGGGAGGAGGCGTTCCTGGATGCCGATGAGGATGCCCTGGACCTGGATGATGATCTGGCCGGGGACTCACCGGATGGGGTGCCGGAAGCCCAGGAGATGGCGTTGGATGACTATGATGATTCGCCGGAAACGGTCATCCTTTCCCGGTCCGATGTCGATGTTCCCCCGCAGGGGGAGGGCATGGAAACCCTCCTGGCTGCAAAACAGGGCCAAAAGGCCCCCGTCTTTGCCGACGACGATGACGACCCCCTCACCATGGCCAATCTGGTTGATATTCCAGATGTGGATGATTTTGAACAAGAGTTGAAATCCTCCTCCGGCGCGGCCATCTCTCCGGATACCGTTGATCCCTCCCCCCCGAAAACCGGGGAAATCACCGGGGAGGATGCGGACGACACCTTGATCGACTACCTGACCGAACCCCACCCGGCCGCGGCCGTGGATGAACGGCTGGAAGAGGTTCCGGAAGAGGTCCTGGAAAAAGACCTGGAAACGGTCATGGGGGAAGAGTCGGATCAAGGGTTGGAGGAGGCACTGGAAGGGGTCTTGGACGGGGAGCCGGTGGAAGGACTGGAAGAGGCCCTGGAAGGGATCCTGGAAGAGGAGCCGAAATCCGCCGGCATGACGGAGGAGGATTTTCCCCTCGAAGAGGTGGAGGAGGATTTTCCCCTCGAAGCGGTGGAGGAGGATTTTCCCCTTGAAGCGGTGGAGGAGGATTTTCCCCTCGAAGCGGTGGAGGAGGATTTTCCCCTCGAAGCGGTGGATGCTGAAAAGGAAGGGATGGAACCATCGTCGGAAGAGGTGGCGTCGGATCCGGATGCCACTCTGGCCGAAGAAGATCCGGATGCCACTCTGGCCGATGAGTTGTTGACAGCCGTTTCTGAACCCGAACCGGCGCCAAAATCCGAACCGGTTCCCGAAGAGGATGATGAAGAACCCCTGGATCTCACCGGGATGGAATATATTCCATCATCGACGCCGAAATCGGAGGCGGTTGTAGAGGACATTTCGCCAGCGGATGAAACCGTGCTGGAAGAAGAGATGCCACTCGAAGAGGAATTGCCGCCCCTCACGGACCTGGACGACGGGCCGCCCTCCGAAGAAGAGGAACCGGTTGCCGAACCGCCTGCCGACGAAGAGCCGGAGATGGAACCGGTTGCCGAAGAGGAACCGGCGGATGAAGTGCTTTCCGGCGAGGCGTTGGCGCCGGGTGTTGAAGAGGCGCCGGTGGTCGATCCACTTTCCGACGAGGCGTTTGAGTCGGTTGCGGAAGAGGAGTGGTCAGAATCGGAAGAGGAAGGGGAGCCGGTCGACGAAGAGGAGTCGGTCGTCGAAGAGGAATCGCTCGTCGAAGAGGAGCCGGTCGACGAAGAGGAGCCGGTCGACGAAGAGGAGCCGGTCGTCGAAGAGGAACCGGTCATCGAAGAGGAACCGGTCATCGAAGAGGAACCGGTCATCGAAGAGGAATCGCTCGTCGAAGAAGAGGAATCGCTCGTCGAAGAAGAGGAGCCGCTCGACGAAGAGGAACCGGTCGACGAAGAGGAACCAGTCGACGAAGAGGAGCCGGTCGTCGAAGAGGAGCCGGCCGACGAAGAGGAATCGGTCGTCGAGGAGGAGCCGGTCGTCGAAGAGGAGCCGGTCGACGAAGAGGAGCCGGTCGTCGAAGAGGAACCGCTCGACGAAGAGGAGCCGGTCGACGAAGAGGAGCCGGTCGACGAAGAGGAACCGCTCGACGAAGAGGAACCGCCCATCGAAGAGGAGCCGCTCATCGAAGAGGAACCGGTCGTCGAAGAAGAGTTCACTTCCGAAGAGATGCCCTCATCCGCTCCCCTGGCCGGGGAGGAAGCGGTTGCGGAAGAGGCGTTGTTGGAAGAGACGGCCCTCGAAGAAGTGTTGGACGAAGAGGAACCGGTGGCACCGGAGCCGCCCGAGCCAGAGGTGGAGGAAGAGACCGGCTTGGTGGAGGTCCTGGAGGAGGAACCGCCTGCGGAAGAACCGCTGTTGACCGGGCCGGAGTTGGACGAAGGGTCCGCCGTCGACGAAGCGGTGGCGGATGCCGCGGTGGCAGGGGAACCGGTCCCGATGCCGGAGACGGAGGAACCGCTCGCAACGGGGATGACCGGGGAAATGGCGCCGGAGCCGGCCATTGACGAGGCCTCTTCAGCGGAACCGGCGATGGACGGGGAGCCGCCCGGTGAGACCGTGCCGGAAATGGTGCCGGTGGAGAGACCGGTCGCGGAGGAACCACCGCCGGCGGTGGTTCCGGAGATGATTGCGGCCGAAAAAGGGCCGGAGCCGGAAACCGCCGCGTCGTTGCCGCCCCCCACCCCTTCGCAATTGCGGGCCGAATGGGGGGAGCGGGTGGAGGGGATCGTCCGGGATATGACCCGGGAGATGCTTCAGGAGATGTTGCCCAATCTACTGGAGGAGATCATCCGGGAAGAGCTGGAACGGCTGACGCGCGGCAACTGAGAACCTGTTCGAACGTATTTTGAACCGGGCGATGTTCAAAAACACCACGGATGGCGTTTTTGAACAGCCTTTGATACCACCCTAAGGAACGGAATGAACGACGCAATCAACGAACCATCCCTGCCAAAAACCTATGATCCGGCCGGCGTCGAACGGCGCTGGTATGAATATTGGGAAAGCAACGGTTTTTTCGACCCCGGTCCCAAGGGGGACCGCACCTCCTACTGCATCATGATTCCGCCGCCCAATGTGACCGGCACCCTGCACATGGGCCATGCCTTCCAGGATTCCATCATGGATGCCCTGATCCGTCAGCGGCGCATGGCGGGTGAACAGACCCTGTGGCAGACCGGTACCGATCATGCCGGCATTGCCACGCAAATGGTCGTGGAACGGCAGTTGGGGGCCGAGGGCAAAACCCGGCACGACCTCGGACGGGACGCCTTCATCCAGCGGGTCTGGGAGTGGCGCAACAGTTCCGGTACCACCATCGTCGGTCAACTGCGGCGCATGGGCGCCTCCTGCGACTGGAACCGGGAACGGTTCACCATGGACCGGCAACTCTCCAACGCCGTGCGTGAGGTGTTCGTCCGCCTGTATGAGGAGGGGTTGATCTATCGTGGCAAACGGTTGGTCAACTGGGATCCGGTCCTGCACACCGCCGTCTCCGACCTGGAGGTGCTCTCCGAAGAGGAGACGGGCCACCTGTGGCACATGCGCTATCCCCTGGTTGAAGGCGGGGGCGCCCTGGTGGTGGCCACCACCCGGCCCGAGACCATGCTCGGCGATACGGCGGTGGCGGTGCATCCCGAGGATGACCGGTATGAACATCTGGTCGGCCAATCGGTGACCCTGCCGTTGACCGGTCGCACCATTCCCATCATCGCCGATGAGTACGTGGACCCCGAGTTCGGTTCGGGCTGCGTCAAGATCACCCCGGCCCATGATTTCAATGATTACGAGGTGGGCAAACGTCACGATCTGCCGTTGATCAACATTTTTACCATCGATGCCATCATCAATGAAAACGGTCCCGAGGCCTATCGGGGCCTGGACCGCTATGAGGCGCGCAAACGCATCGTCGCCGATCTGGAAACCGCCGGCCTGCTGGAAAAGGTGGTTCCACATCGATTGATGGTGCCACGCGGAGACCGTTCCAAGGCGGTGGTGGAGCCCTATCTCACCGACCAGTGGTTCGTCAAGGCCGGTCCGTTGGCCGAAGAGGCGATCCGGGTGGTCGAGGATGGCCGGGTGCGTTTCGTGCCGGAAAACTGGAAAAAGACCTATTTCGAGTGGATGCGCAACATCCAGGACTGGTGCATCTCCCGGCAGATCTGGTGGGGACACCGCATCCCCGCCTGGTATGGTCCCGACGGCCATGTGTTCGTCTGCAACTGTGAAGAGGAGGTCTACGAGCTGGCCGCCGAACATTATGGCCGGCCGGTCTCCCTCACCCGGGATCCCGATGTGCTGGACACCTGGTTCTCTTCGGCGTTGTGGCCCTTTTCCACCCTGGGGTGGCCGGAAAAAACCCGCGATCTGGCCGACTTCTATCCCACCAACGTCCTGGTCACCGGTTTCGACATCATCTTTTTCTGGGTGGCGCGCATGATCATGATGGGCATGAAGTTCACCGGTGAAGTGCCCTTCCGCGATGTCTACATCACCGGTCTGGTCAAGGATGGTGAAGGCAACAAGATGAGCAAGTCCAAGGGCAACATCCTGGACCCCCTGGACCTGATCGACGGCATCGACCTGGAGTCCCTGGTCGCCAAGCGCACCCGCGACATGATGCAGCCCCATCTGGCGAAAAAAATCGAGGCCGCCACCCGCAAGGAGTTTCCCGACGGCATTCCCGCCTTCGGTTCCGATGCCCTGCGATTCACCATGGCCAGCCTCGCCACCCAGGGCCGGGACATCAAGTTCGACCTGGGGCGCATCGAAGGGTACCGGAATTTTTGCAATAAACTGTGGAACGCCGCCCGTTTCGTGTTGATGAACGCCGAGGGTCGTGATTGCGGGGCCGGGACCGGGGACCTGCCCCTTTCCGCCCCGGACCGCTGGATCCGCTCCCGTCTGCAAACGGTCATCGAAACCGTGGACACCGCCTTCGAAAAATATCGTTTCGACGAGGCCTGCGCCGCCATCTACCGGTTTCTCTGGGGCGACTTTTGCGACTGGTATCTGGAGATGGTCAAACCGGTGCTCTATGACGAAATGGTGGAACCCGCGCGGAAAACCGCCGCCCGGCAAACCATGGTGCGGACCCTGGAGGGCGCCCTGCGCCTGTTGCATCCGATCATGCCCTATATCACCGAGGAGCTGTGGCAGAAGGTCGCCCCCCTGGTCCGGGGTGTGGACGGCCTGAACGGGGCGGCGTTGATCCAAGCCCCCTGGCCCACGGTCGATGCCGGCGCCCGCGATGCCGGGGCCGAACGGGAGATGGATTTCGTCCAGGCGTTGGTGACCGCCCTGCGTACCATCCGCGCCGAGATGAACCTTCCCCCGGGCCAACGGTTGCCGTTGCTGGTTTCGGGCGCCGAGGCTGCTATTGCAATGGTGCGGCGTCATGAAACATTGATAAAACCCTTGTGCCGGCTGGAATCCTGGGAGATCCTGGAGGGAGAAGCGCCCAAAGGGTGTGCCACCGGCGTGGTGCCGGATTTACACCTGTTCATCCCCCTGGCCGGCATCATCGACCTGGATGCCGAGTTCGCCCGATTGCGCAAGGGCATGGAAAAATTGGCCGGCGAACTGGCGCGGGTGGAGAAAAAACTGGCCAATCCCAACTTTTTGGCCAAGGCCAAACCGGAGGTGGTGGCCGGGGAGCGGGCCAAGCAGCAGGCGATTCAGGAAAAACACCAGGGTCTCGGACAGGCCCTGGAGCGTATTCAATCATTGCGGAGTGCCACATGATCCCTCTTTGGTCCGATATCATCAACAACGCCCTGTCCCAGGATTTGGGGCGGGGGGATATCACCACCAATATCGTCGTCGCCGCCGGGCAGAAGGCGGAAGCGACCCTGATCGCCCGGGAGGATTTGGTGGTCTGTGGCCTGCCGGTGGTTTCCGAAGTGTTCCGTATCCTCGACGGCCGCATCCGCATGTTGCCGGAAACCCCGGACGGGGGAGGGGTTCATGCCGGCAATACCATTTGCACCATCACCGGCCCGGCCCGCGGCATCCTCACCGGTGAACGGGTGGCGCTCAATTTTTTCCAGAACCTCTCCGCCGTCGCCACCCTGACCCGTCAATTCGTGGAAAAGATCGAGGGCACCGATGCCCGCATCGTCGATACCCGCAAGACCACCCCCGGTTTGCGGCAACTGCAAAAATATGCCGTGCGCATCGGTGGGGGCTACAACCACCGCATGGGTCTGGATGATGGCATCCTGGTCAAGGAGAACCACATCGCCCTGGCCGGCGGCATCACCGAGGCTGTCAAACTGTTGGAGGCGGCGACCTGTCATCTGCACCGCATCGAGGTGGAGTGTGAAAACCTCGATCAGGTCCGCGAAGCCCTGGACGCCGGGGCCCAGGCCATCATGCTCGACAACATGGACCTGGATACCATGCGGCGCGCCGTGGCCATCGCCGGCGGCAAGGTCCTGCTGGAGGCCAGCGGCAACATCACCCTGGAAAATGTCCGTGCCGTGGCCGAAACCGGCGTCGATCTGATCTCCGTCGGCGCCCTGACCCACAGCGCCGGCAGCAAGGATGTGTCGTTGTTGATCACCACTTGAACCGTTGTTCGTTTCCCGTCCGTTCCGGGCCGGTTTTTTTCTGGCGTCAGCGCCGTTTGGCGGTCTCTTGGGAACCGACTCGTGAATTGACGATCCAACGGGTTATATAACGGCGAAAGTTCGAAACTGTTTCCGTTTTCCGGAGTATCCATCCGTGGCCGACAATCGAATCTCCAACGGTGAAACCGATTCGTCCCGACGCAAACCGTTCTGGGTGACTTTCCTGGCCGGGCTCGGGGTGGGAGGTATCGGTTTTCTCATTTTCCAACTGTTCATCATGGATGGTTTCACCAACAGCCTGGAGATGTGCATCTCCTGCCATGAGATGGACGGGGTTTATGAGGAGTATCAACAGAGCAGCCACTACAAGAACAACTCCGGGGTGCGGGTCATCTGCTCCGATTGCCATGTCCCCCATGGCAAGGATGGTCTGTTCGGCTATCTGGAAAAATTGGAAGACAAGGTGTTCGTCGGTGGCCGTCATCTTTATCATCATCTCATCGGCACCTATCCCGACCGGGCCTCTTTCGAAAAGGCCCGTTGGCGGTTGGCGCAAGGGGTTTTGGCGAAGATGCGCCTGCGGGACTCCAAGGAGTGTCGGTATTGTCACTCCTACGAGGCGATGCAGCTCGCCGACCAGGACCGTTCCGCCGCCAACAAACATGAACGGATGATGCAAACCGGGGCGAAAACCTGCATCGACTGCCACTCCGGCCTGGTTCATGAGGAGCCGGACGAACCCGAAGAGTCCGAAGAATCGGAGGAGGCGCCCTGATTCGGGGTTGTCGGGCGGTTTCGTGAAAGTCTACTGCCGTGTGGAGACCATCATGAATAGAAACCTGCTGGCTATCGTTTTATCGGCCCTCCTTCTGGCCACTGCCGCCAAACCGCTGGGGGCCGCCGAACCGCAAAAACAGATCTATCTGGACCGGGTGATTACCATCCTGCGTCTGCATGCCGACGCCATCCGGCAACTGGCCAGCCACCGGTTCAAATACAGCCACAACATCGCCCGCCACGCCAACGCCCTGCGCCGTACCTTCGGTCTGCTCGGTCCCATGAGCTGGCATGCCGCCGAATCGGCCTCTCTGCAAAGAGAGAAGTCCGGCTTCGTGCCACTGCAGGCCGCCGCCTTTGAAAAGATGGCCGGCCACTGCCAAAAATCGATCAAGGATCTGCACCAGGAGTCCATCCGCCTCGTGGACGGCGCCACCAAAGCCGAGACGGTGCTTAAGGCCCTGGATGAGGTGCAGGCCGGCTGTGATGGATGTCATGCCCTGCTCGACGGCATCGCCCCGGATGTTTGGGGGCGGGGTGGGGATGGATAGAAAAGTGAATGGTGTTTCTTAACGACAAGTTTTTGTTGGGTTGGTGGGGATGTGGAAGGAATGAAGGTAGGGTAATATGGCGATTTATTAAGCTTGTTGGTTTTTTGCGATTGATAAGAACCGCCAGGGAGTGTCGGTAGTTTTTGGTGTTCGTCTTTTCCAATGTCGAGCTAGGGGTTGGTTATTGATCAGGGCTTGCTTTCATGAGCGTCATGGTGATCCATGCTTTCCCGTTTTTGAATGCGCCATTCTTGAAAGGCGGCAAGGATCAAGACAAGGATGGCCCCGAGGATAATGCCTTTGAAAGGAAACAGAGTGGACATGTGTTTTTGCCATTTTGCATTGGAATTATAACAGGTGACGTTGAGAGATCAATCTGCGCCTGCCTGTTCATCTGCATATCCTGTGCCGATTCATGGTTGCCGGGTTTCTTGCGACTCATCCTGATTTATTGGACAGTACGAAGAAGAAGAATGTTCCATTAGAAAATGTATATATTTGTCACAGATATGGCTATCATTTCATAGGTATGATGAGGAGCTTGACGTTTTCCCGCTCTGAATGATATCTGCTTGGACTGTACTGATTTGTAAAGATTTTTTTGCTGTAAACTGCTTTTCCGCGAATGAAGAACGACCGGAATGGCTTCCAGGTAATGGATGGAGGCTTGATAGTGACTGGGCTGATACTTTCTACCGGTAATGTGGAGCACCATCCCCGAGTATCCTGATACGAGACGCGGCGGACTTGACGAATTTTTCATGCCCCACCCCGAATGCACCTCGCCTCGTACTTTCGTTGAATCACCCGCGTCTTGTATGAGAGGCCGTCGAAAAACCTTTCGACAGCCTCGTGCGGTCCATAGATGGCGTTTTTTGGACACCCTCTGAAACACCCCTTCCCCCCCCTCTCTCTGTGGTGCAGTAGTGTTTGTCAATGAATATCAATGTGCTATCTGGCCTGTCGGCATAAAATTTCCATTTTTTGAGGGAGGCTTGTCTTTTTTACCCATATTCATTGAAATTCGTGTTTCTTCAAGTGGATGGTTCGGGGGGGAGAGGTGACAGGAAAAAAAAACAATAACCCCTCTTGTCAATCATTTGACAATCTACTAGGATTACCCGCCTTTAACGAAACGTACATCATGTTGGAATCATGAACCGCACTCTTTGATTTCCTGCGGGTCAAGTTAAAGTTGGTTGTTTTCACAGGAACAGGAGGAGGACTGGCGAGCAATTCAATTAATTTATTTTTGTTGTTTTCTATTAGTTCGTTAGTAGTTTTATTGGTTTTCAGTTGGGATGATCTGAGATTCCCGTTGTCGGTATTAATGGAGTTTGGGTTGCTCATGACCAGTAACTTTTTTCATCCAAACCGTCTGACTTTTTGGGATTACCTGCTTGAGCTCTCTGTGTCGATTTTTTGGGCAGGAATCATAGTTGTGAAAATTTTTTCACATCTCCTGGTTGATTCCCTCGGTAAGCCAAGCGTCGGTGTCTTGCTGACTGGTATCAAGGATCCCTTGTTCATTCTGTTTGCACTTGTCATGGCGGATAGCCTGTCATGCCTTGTTCGTCCTGACAGCGACTCTCCATGTTGGCTGCGGTTCTTGTCCGGCATGTTGTTCATGGTGATTCTCACCTTTCTCCCGGCTACTTTTTATATGTCGATTGAAATGTGGATTGAAGTGGTTGGTTTTTTGCTCGTTCTCTTCCGTACCGCAGTAGGCCTCTTGGTTCGTTGTGAAAAGATCTCACGCACAAACCCGGGCATGTCGGTAAGTCGTTGCTTTCGTATCCACATGTAAGTTATGGTACGGTAACGTACATCATTATCAAGAGGACTTTTCCAGAATGAGCAACTCTTTTTGGGATGAACCCGGTGTCAAGGGAATTGGATTGGCGGCCCTTGCCATTCTCATCGGCGGAGCTATTCATGAAAACCGTTCCAGCAAAAAAAACAAGCCCATCCTGTTGCCCAAACATATGCGAATCGAGGGTGGTGGAGGGCTGACCGGTATTTCCGTAAATGCTGGCAATCGAGCCGAGGCAACTTTTTTGCATGAGCCCGACAGACCTTGGAGTATGGATGAACTGGATATCCAGAACATGGAGAGGGTTGGTGTTTCCGACTGGGAGGAACAAATGCGGGAATGCCAATCCGAACTGCGCAAAGATCACCATGTCGGCATGGTGGTCAATGGCGGCTCTTTAACGGAGTGTGGAGTGGATCATGGTCGTATCGCTCTGATTTCGCCTCTCAACTCCGTCCTTGATGGAACTGGAAAATCAGCATTGAAAGAAGGTGATGTTGTGTTGATTGCATCCAAATGTGGCCGATTTGCAATTTTGAGACAGTTGCGAAAGCTTGTCAGTAGTCAGCATTGGCAAACATGTTGTGCTGAAAAGTGTATTGTTCTGCATGAAAATACTTTTGTCGGTCGTCTGGACTGTCCAACACCAGATCCTTGTAAATACCCCGGACCGGAAAATTGAAGATTCGGTTTTAGGTGAATGAAAAGGAACTGATGAAGGTGACTGTTGTGTGTTGAGGAGCGGGTATTAACTCTTTAAGGGATGGCAGAAGTCAATTTTTTTAATTGTTGGGTGCTTTGACATTTAAAGATATGCCCGGGTTGCGTAGATGGTAAAAATTCGACTTTTTTGGGTGCTTGGGTTGGTCTTTTTGTGTTCCTATAGTAAATGGCCAAATGACGTCCCGGTTTCAGGTCGTAGCACAACCCAGGAGTCAATTTGCTGATTCTGCGAGCCTAAACACCAGTACTGGTGCTTCATTAAACTATCTTGTATGCCAGGAGGCAGGAGCGCTTGTTTCATTCTGGCTAAATCATCCTTTTTGTTCAATCTCTGCAAGTTCTTCGGTCAGTCTCGTTGCACAATGCGAGCAATGCTCATGGATACGGTCCCAAAAACCAACATCATTATGGCTCTTCCGGCGGAAGAGCCGAGAAAATCATCCAACCCAAACTGAACGAAAATCGAACGCCGGGAAACAGTGCGGATCGTTTATGCCTGTGAGTCCGGTAGCGGGGTCTGGGGGTTCGAGTCTCCGGACAGCGATTGGGATATGCAGTTTGCCTACGTGCTACCGGTGACGTGGTATCTGGTTATCGATCTGGAACAGAAACGGGATGTGATCGAACTGTCTCTGGATGGGGAGTTGGACATCAATGGTTGGGACCTGTACAAGGCCCTGGGATTGTAGCGCAAATCCAATCCGCCGTTGATGACGTGGTTGAACTCACCGTTGGTCTACCGGCAATGGGGGTCGACCCCGGAGACCCTGTGAGGATTGCAAAAAAATATTTTCCCGCCCAGGGCTCCTGGCATCACTATCTGCACATGGCCAAGGGCAATTTTCGCGAATTTCTCCAGGGCGAGGGGGGGTGGCTGAAAATGCCGGAGGAATTGATACCAATATCTGTATCCACATCATCAAAAAAAAACGCCATCGGTCTTGGAACGGTTGCGGCGGATTCCTCTGGACCGGGTTTGCCTGTCGGTCATCAGCGAAGCCGAGTTGCGGTATGGTGTCGTCAAGTCCAGTGCTGCAGAGAAAAATGAGCGGGTGTTGAACCGGTTTTTGGCGCATGTGAGGTTGGAACCCTGGGATAGGGAGGCCGCGATTCATTACGGGGACATTCGTTCTGAACTGGAGTGCCAGGGCCGCATCATCGGCTGCATGGACTTGATGATCGCCGCTCATGCCCGCTCGCGGGCTGCCATTTTGGTGACTCACAATTATCGTGAGTTTCAGCGCGTATCGAACCTGGAATGGGAGGATTGGTTGTAGAAGGGCCTCCGGGTTCCGGCGATGATCCCGGCCGGTATCCGGTTCATCAAGGGGAGGCGGAGACTATTCACACCCTCACCTCCCCCGGTTGCTGAGCGGTCTTGGGCGATTTTTTTCGTTTGCGCCGTGAGTCGGCTTTCAGGGTCAGGTGCCAGGTGAAGATCAAGCCGCCCAGGCCGATGAGGATCCACTGATAAATCCAGAACAGATCGCCGATGCCGGTGGCAGCGGTCAGGGCGCCGGCGTCGCCGAGGTTGGGGTGTTGCAGCAGGTTCAGGGGGGAGATGATCGACTGGACGATGACATAGAGGCCGACGAAACGGATGAACAGGTTGATCCGTTGCGCCCATTGCGGTTTGCCCAGCAACATCAGGGAACAGGCCAGCATCGAATAGGTGACCAACAGGCAGAGGATGGTGTCGGGGTCATACACCCACAAAATCGTTGAAGCGGCCAACAGGGTCACCAGGGCGAGCACCAGGGTGAACACCTGTTTGGCGCTGCCGAGCAGGCCGGTGCGATAGATCAAAACCCCCCAGACGGTCGCACCGGCATAGCCGCTCCAACTGACCAGGAATCGTGACATTCCCCCTTCACCACTGGACATGATCCGTCCACCATGAAATCCCACATCGATGCGATAAATTTCCCCACCCAGGAGCAGGGCCGTCAAACCATGGCTCAACTCATGGAAAAAGGTTTCCAGGATATCGAACGGCCAACTGACTCCCGGTAAACAGGAGACGATCACCACCGCGAAAATCTGTTTGATCAGGGTCTCCTGGTGCGGTGTCAGTTCCGAACGCTTTTTGTGGCCGGCCGGCCGTCTGACGATCGTGGTCCGGTTGAGCCGGTTGATGATCGCCTGGCTTTCCGGGGAAATATCGACGGTTTGTACGATGGAGCGGTCGTATCGTTGACGGGACCGACAGGTGCAGACCGGTTCGAAACGGCGGTTGCGGACTGCCCGATTGTTGGTCTCCATATTGCAATATGGACAGGATGGCATCGTTTCGGATCTCCTGGCAAAGATGGTTCGTTTGCGGATAAAAAATGAATTCCACATTTCGTGCCAGAGGCGGTTATGTTTTTTTTACCGTAAAATCAAACTTGTATAAAAATACACGGCTTGGATGCATGGAAAGTTATTTTACAGAAAAGTAAAAAATTTTTTACCAGCATCATTGGTCGAGGGGCTTGCCCCGGATGGATGCCGGGCACCACTGGCGCGTTTGGGGTTATCTGTTCGACAACGCCATGATATTTTATCAATTGCGGTTGTTACGGGATCGGTCGATGGGGTGTCCGTCTTTCGGTTTTTCCAGAGGGTCGTGAGGAGTGGGCGTGGTTGAGCAGGTAACGTTGTTCGAGGTGACGGCGGACAATTTCGACGATATTCGCAGCTATCTGGCAGCCAGGATCGGCAAGGAGTGGCCGGCCTCAAACAGCACCCAGGAGGCGTTCATATCCATTCCACCGTTGATCATCGGTGGCCAGGAGTCGGTGCGGTTGTTGAGCCAATGGATCAATCACCATCTGTTGGAGAGCACGCGCGACCGGATGTACTCGGAGGTTTTGCGCGCCGGGCGTGGTGAGGGTTCCACCATCGATCTGCCGATCAGCGACAAACCGCAAGGATTGAAAAAAGGCAGCCGCCGCGACAAGGGTTCCGTCAAAAAGGTCCTGGAGGTGACCTTTACCTTCGAACTGTTGGACTCCATCGGCCGTGGCAGCATGGGGGAGGTCTACCGGGCCCGCATGCACTCCAATTTCCAGGGTTCGGAAATCGTCGCCCTCAAGGTGCTCAACTCCAAAATGCCCGGTTATCCCTCTGATGACAGCGCCTTGGAAAATTTGCCGGAAAACCGGGAGATCGCCATCCTTTCCGAGTTGAACGGCCACCCCAACATCGTCTCCTTCAAAGGGGCCAACATCATTCCCAGCGAGTCGGGCAAAAAGGCGACAGTCTTTTTCGTGATGGAGTATGTCAGTGGTTTCGATCTCAACGGTTTCAAGGAGTTGCACAACCTCTCCGCCGATGGTCTGCTGAGTGGCAATCCGGCCAAGATCCCTTCCGAAATGGTCGGTTTCATCCTGTTCAAGATCGCCAATGCCCTGGACTATGCCAACAACCTGCAACTGTCCGACGGCAGCCGGGGCATCGTCCATCTGGATATCTCTCCGGGCAACATCCTCATCAACCAGTCCCTGGGGTTGATCAAGTTGTCCGACTTCGGGGTCGCGGCGCGCATGGGCGAAATCCTGGCCTCGGATCAACCCTGGAGTTTCGTCGGCAAACCGAAATATGTCAGTCCGGAGATCGTCAACGAACAGAAGGTCACCTTCGCCGCCGATCTCTACAGCCTCGGCGCCATCATGTACGAGTTGCTGACCGGTCTCTCCCCCAACCGTTTCGAGGAGACCGGTGAGCGGATTACCCGCAGAAATTTCAAGGATCTGCTCCGGGCTATCTATGAACGGGAGTTGATCCCGCCCCATGAGATCGCCCGGGGTGTGGATGAACGGCTTTCGGAAATCGCCGTGACCCTGATGGAGTATGATCCCGCCGACCGGTTCAACTCGGCCCTGAAACTGCGGGAAACCATCGGCCAGAGCATCTATCAATCCGGTTATGGTCCCACCGACGGTTCCCTGGCACAATATGTCCGCGAATTGTTGTTGTGCAAACATCAACTGGGGAACGGCAAGGGGATGGATGATCCCGTGGCCCGGGATTATGTCAACACCCTGATCGCCAACCGGGAACCCTGCCAACTCTTCAAAACCGCCCGCAAACGGTTGTCGGCGGGTGAAAACCCCTGCCGGGTCTGACCGGACACGCCGCTTTCAGCGACCTGTCGCCACCGGGAAACCCTCATCGTCCCAAAATGAATGGTTTCCCGTCATTTCACCGTTTACCCGTCTCATAAAAATATTGTATTGTCGTATTATCCCTGTTCGGGGCAACGGGGCATTGTCTGTGCTGGGGCGAGGGGGTCGGAAAAACGGGCATGGCGGGCAGGAGAACGGATATGACGGATCCGGCCGGGTTGGCGGTCGAAGGGGCCATCCAGCAGGTGTTGGATGCCGAGGAATGGGCCATGGCGGCGGTCGACCGGAGTCGGGTCGAAGCGGAAGGGATCCTCCTGGAGGCGCGGCGGCGGGCGGCGGAGTTGGCCGCCGAAAGCGATCTGAATATCAGCGCCATCCACAAGGAGATGGCCAAGAAAACCCGAAAACAGGTCCAGGAGATCACCCTGGAGTATCAACGGCGGGTGGCCTTCGAGGGCAGTGCCGCGGGCCATGATGTCGAACTCGAAACGGCGGTGGCCCGTCTGGCCTCGCGCCTGACCGGTGGTGAAAATCCGCTGCTCGTCGATGGTCCGGCGGATGCGGAACCGGCCGGGGCCGACCCGGTCCCGGAGGAACGGGCGGGGGAGGGAGGCGCGGCTACGGAATGAACCCGGTATTCGGTCAACTTCAAGCCCGGCTGCAGGCCCGCCACGGTGGCCGCCCCGACGCGGCGGAGTGGCGGCGTCTGGAAGCGGTCCCCGGTTATGATCTCTATCTCAAACAGGCCCGGGAGGGTTCCCTGGCCGCTTGGTTGCCGACCATCGGCGAACGGGACGGCGCCGGCGATCTCGACCGCCTGTTGCGGGATGTCTTTCTCAATCATGTGCAGGAGGTGTGCGGCTGGGTACCGGCGGCTTGGCGGCCGGCGGTCTCCTGGTGTGACCGGTTGATCGACCTGCCGCTCCGCCAGGCGGCGCTGGAGGGGGCGTCCCCACCGGGCGGTTGGACGCCGAATCCGGAGCCGGTCCTCGATCGGGCCTGGCGGCGGGGTGTTCCGCTCCTGGAGGCCTGGGTGAACCAATGGCGCCGGCTGTGGCCGAAAGGGGATGGTTTCCAACCCCGATCCCTGGAGGGGTTGATCCGCCTGTTGCAGGATCACCTCACCGCCTTTGCCGATCTGCCGGATGCCAAGGCGGCGCGGGAGGCCCGGTCGCGGCTGCGGGAACGGTTGATTTTTTTGTTTCGTCGTCAAGGCCGGCGGCCACCGGCGGTTTTCATCCATCTGCTGTTGGCGGCCCTGGACCTGGAACGATTGCGCGGCGGCCTGTTGCAACGCGCCCTGTTTTCCGGGAGCGGCAGCGGGGATGGGGACGGGGAGGGGAGCTCATGATTTCCCGCCCGCAACCGGCCCATTGGTTCCAGATGTTGGTGGCCCGGGACGATCTGCCCCGGGCGTTGTCGCTGTTCGCCGGCCGTCAGGGGGTGGAGCCGCAAATGCTTGACAGCGCCGCTTATCCGACCCTCTCCCCGGAGTTGGGACGGCTGTTGGAACGGTTCCAGGAGTTGGCGCAACGCTATCGGGCCCACTGGCCGAAAATCGTCCCGGAACCCTCCGGGATGGAGGAAGGCAACCCCTTGACGGTGCTGGACCGGGCCCTGGAGGCCCTGGAGGCCTGGCGCCTGGATGCCGATCCCCTGGTGCAACGGTTGCAGGAAGAGCGCGGTTATCGGGCGGAACTGGCCCTCTACATCGAGTTGGCCACCCATCTCGGCGACAGCACCCTGGATTTGGCCCGTCTCGGCCAGGGGGGAGGGACGTGGTTGGATACGGGACTGTTCGTGCTCTCTCTGGAGACCGACCCCCTGGCGGAACGGCCCGGGGTCCTGCTGCGTACGGTCGTCGGTGATCGGCATCGGTTTTATATCGCCACCGGTTCGAAAACATCGTTGAACGATTTTTCCGCGGCGGTGACCAATGCCCAGGGGCGGGCCATGATCTTTCCCCACTGGTTGCCGGGAACCCCCCGGCAGGTGTTGCCGGACCTCCATTACCGCCTGGAACGGTGCCAGGAAAAGGTCGGACGGTTGCGGCAAGCCCTGGAAGAGGTCGGTCTGCGCCATCGCATTCCCGGTCATCTGCAGGCGGCGGCCCGTCTGCAATGGTTTTTTTCAGCCATGCGGCGGGTGGACGGCAACCCCCGTTTCGCCCTGGTCGCCGGTTGGACCGATGGCGGCGACCAGCGGGCCCTCAACGGGATGATGAACCGTCATGGCGCCCGGGCCCTGGTGGCGTTGGACGGCGCCCGACCGGCGGGTGTGGGGGACGATCCACCGTTGATCCTGAACAATCCCTGGTGGGCGAAACCGTTCGAACTGTTTCCCGGATTGTTGGGTACCCCCGGCGCCAGTGAGGCCGATCCCAGCCGTCTGCTGTTTTTCATCGCCCCGCTGTTGTTCGGTTACATGTTCGGCGATGTCGGCCAGGGGTTGGTGTTGGCCGGTGTCGGCTGGATGTTGCGTAAACGGCTCCAGGCGGCCTGGTTGCTCATTTTCGGCGGCATCACCGCGACGCTGTTCGGTTTTTTGTTCGGCAGTCTGTTTTGCATCGAAACCCTCATTCCCCCCTTGTGGCTGCATCCGGCGCAACATCCCCTGGAGGTGTTGGCCATGCCATTGGTCCTCGGGGTGTTGATGATCACCGTCGGGCTGGGGTTGGAGGGGGTCGGCCGTCTCTGGAGCGGGGAGTGGCAACGCTGGTTGCGGCGTGATGCCGGGGTGGTGGTTCTCTACCTGGGCGTGGTGATGGCGGTTTTCCACCCCCTGGGCTGGTGGGTGGCGGCATCGGGGTTGTTCCTCTATCTGCTCGGCAACTGGCTGGCCGCCGCTGGACCGGTGGCCTTTCTGGGGCGGTTGGGCCATCTGTTGGAAACCACCATGCAATTGGCGGTCAACTCCCTCTCTTTCGCCCGGGTCGGCGCCTTCGCCCTGGCCCATGCCGGGCTCTCCCAGGCGGTGGTGACCCTGGCCGGGTTGACCGGTGGCACGGTTTCGGCGGCCCTGATCCTGCTGTTCGGCAACCTGCTGATCCTGGCCCTGGAGGGGCTGGTGGTTTCGGTACAGACCACCCGCCTGATCCTGTTTGAATTTTTCGTCCGTTTCCTGCGTGGCACCGGCCGGCCTTTCCGGCCCCTGCCACCACCGCCGACGCGATGGGGATAATGGACGTGCTTGAATCGTCAATGATAACACCCAATGCCCGTATAAGGAGTGGATGATGTCCCCACGCACCCGATTCGCCCTTTTTTCGACCCTGCTGGCCGGCATCCTGGCCGCCGTCGCCACCGTCGTGTTGTTCGGCATCGAGCCGGCCCTGGCCGCCGGCGCCCCCGCCCCCGCCGCCGGTGGTTCGCCCGGTTTCGATCCGGGCATGGGCTATATGGCCGCCGCCCTGGCCACCGGCATTTCCTCCATCGCCGCCGGATTCGCCGTTGCCCATGTCGGTGCGGCGGCGGTCGGCGCCATCACCGAAAAGCCGGAACTGATGGGCCGCATGTTGATCCTGGTGGGACTGGCCGAGGGGATCGCCATCTATGGTCTGATCATCTCCATCCTGATCCTCAACCGGTTGGGTTGATGCCGGCCCCGGTTTTCATGGGCGATGCGGTGAGCGCCGCCGGTTGGCGGTTGGCCGGCGCGCGGGTGGTGGTGCCGGAGCCGGGGAGCGAGACGGCCCGTTTCCGGGAGGCGTTGAAAGGGGCAGAGTTGTTGTTGTTGACCGCCGAGGTGGCCCGGGAGTTGCCCGAAGCCCTGTTGGAAAAAAGTTTGGCCGCGGTCTCGCCGCTGGTATTGGTGGTACCGGACGTGCGGGACCGGGTCTCGCCGGTGGACCTCTCACAACGGCTGCAGGCGCAACTGGGATTGGGAAACTGACATGACGCACCCCGCACCCCCGCAACTGAACGAGTTGTTGGACCTGGTGGAAAAAAACCGCGAGGCGAGTTGCAACGACATCCTGGAGGCGGCGCAAAAGGAGGCGGCGGATATCCTCTGGCGGGCCGAGGAGAGCGCCCGGGTGCGGGAAAACCGCGCCAAGGCCGCGGAAGAGGCCAACCGCACCCGGGTATTGGAGGCGGCGCGGGCGCATCAGGAGACGGAACTGCGCCAGTATCGGTTGAACCGCACCGGCAAACTGTTGACCGAGGGTCGGAAGCGGTTGATCGAGGCCCTGCGGGCGCGTTGGCGCGATCCGGCCCATCGGGGTCACTGGCTCGGTTTTCTGGTCGACCGCGCCAACCGGCTGTTGCCGGTGGGCAACTGGTCGGTGATCCATCCCGCGGCGTGGGAGGTGGCGGAACTGCACCCGTTCGTGGCCCGTCTCCAGGCGACGGCGGCCGATGAGATCCGTTTCGAGGCCGACCAGGCGATCGAGGCCGGTTTGCGCATCGCCTGCCGGGGGGCCGTGGTCGATGGCACCATCATCGGCATCCTCGCCAACCGTGAGGAGATCGATGCCTTGTTGTTGGCCATGCTGGAGGGGAGTGGGCCGGGGGCTTGAGAGGCCGTCAACAAATCGTTCAGCTGTCTCCCGTGGTCTCCGGGTGGCCCCCCTCCGGAGGGTGCTGGAAAGTCGAAAAGATGAAACAGTCAAGGCCGTTTGCCGGTCGATTCGTTCAAATACGGGAATCGTTCCCGACTGTCGTTGCAGGGCGAATATAAATCATGAGCCAAGCCGTCATCCGTTGGATCAGTGGCCCCGTGTTGCGGGCCGTGAGTGAGGAGCCGTTTCAGATCCATGAATCGGTCCTGGTGGGCAAGAAGGAGTTGCTCGGGGAGGTGGTGCGGCTGGATGGGGAGGAGATCACCGTTCAGGTGTTCGAGGAGACCGCCGGCCTGCGGCCCGGTGATCCGGTGGTGGGTCGGGGGATGGCCCTGGCGGTGCGCCTGGGGCCGGGATTGCTGGGCAACATTTTCGACGGTCTGTTGCGTCCCCTGTCCGGGGGGACGGAGCGGGATTTTTTGCGGCCCGGGCAGTCGCTGCCGGAACCGTCGGTGTTCCCGTTCACCCCCCAGGTGGAAAAGGGACGGATCCTCAAAGGAGGTGATCTGCTGGGGACGGTGCAGACCCATCCGTTGCCGACCAAACCACAACTCTGTCTGGTGCCGCCCGACACGCCGGGCGAGGTGTTGCATATCGCCGAGGCCGGGGCCTACTCCGAGACCGCGATCATCTGTACCCTGCGCGACGGCCAGGGACGGGAACACGATATCGCCATGAGCCATCTCTGGCCGGTGCGCACGCCACGGCCCATCAGTGAACGGTTGACCAGCGGGCCGCCGTTGTTGACCGGTCAGCGCATTCTCGACTGTCTGTTCCCGGTGGCCCGGGGCGGCAAGGCGACGGTGCCCGGGGGGTTCGGCACCGGCAAGACGGTGTTGTTGGAGACGGTGGCCAAATGGTGCAACGCCGATGTCATCGTCTATCTGGGCTGTGGTGAACGGGGCAATGAGATGGCCGGGGTGTTGGCGGAGTTCCCGGAGCTGGAGGATCCCGGCAGCGGCCGGCCGTTGATGGAACGGATGGTGGTGATCGCCAACACCTCGAACATGCCGGTGGCGGCGCGGGAGGCGAGCATCTATACCGGGGTGACGGTGGCCGAATATTTTCGCGACCAGGGTTTGAACGTCGCCTTGATGGCCGACTCCACCAGCCGTTGGGCCGAGGCGTTGCGCGAGGTGTCGGGACGGTTGGGCGAGCTGCCGGGGGAGGGGGGCTATCCGGCCTATTTGAGCACCCGCCTGGCCTCTTTTTATGAACGGGCCTCCCGGGTGCGGACCCTGGGCGGCAAGGGGGGCAGTCTGACCATCATCGGCGCCGTCAGCCCACCGTCGAGCGATTTTTCCGAACCGGTCACCATTCACACCAAACGCTATGTGAAAAATTTTTGGGCCCTGGACCGCAAACGGGCCCGGGCCCGGTTTTATCCGGCGGTGGATCCCCTCAACTCCTACTCCGAGGATGCGCCGGTCCTGGCCAAATGGTGGCATGAGCGCGGCAATCCCAACTGGGCGGCCCAACGGCGCCGTTTTTTGACCCTGCTGGAGGAGCAGACCCGGTTGGAGCGCATGGCGCGCATCCTCGGCAAGGATGCCCTGCCGCCGCGCCAACAGCTGGTGTTGTTGGCCGCCGGTCTGGTCAACGAGGCCTTTTTGCGGCAATCGGCCTTTTCCGAAAACGACCGGTTCGCCTCGCCGCAACGGCAAAACCGCATGATGGCGCTGTTGGACCGTTTTCTGGAACGGGCCGAAGAGGCGGTGGATCAGGGGGTGGCGGTCGATCGGATCCAGACCTTGCCGATGACACGCCGTCTGCAGCGTATGGGTGAGGAGATCGGCGAGGATGATCTGGAGGGATTCGACCGCCTGGAGGCGGAGATGGATACCGGGTTCAACGGATTGCGCGCCGTCGTCGAGGAGGGGGGGGAGTCATGAGCATTGATGTGAATCTCTCGTTGTCCGAAGCGGTGACCCGCATCGAGGGACCGTTGTTGTTCGCCCATCGGCGGGTGGATGTCGGTCTCGGCGATGCCGTCGAGGTGACCGGTGTCGATGGCGGCGCCCGTCTCGGGCGCATCGCCGCCCTGGACGATCAATTCATGACCATCGAGGTATTGGAGTCGACCTCGGGTCTCAACCTGCCGGGAACGCGTATCCGTTTCGGCGGCGAACCGATCTCCTTCTCCCTGGGGCCGGGCATCCTCGGCCGGGTGTTCGATGGCGTCGGCCGGGTGATTGATGGCGGTCCGCCGGTGGCGGCGCGGCTGCGCAGCCCGGTGGACGGGGCGGCCCTCAATCCGTTGCGCCGGGCGCCGCCGGAGGATTTCATCGAAACCGGCATCTCCACCATCGATGTGCTCAACAGCCTGGTGCGCGGCCAAAAACTGCCGATCTTTTCCGGTGGCGGCCTGCCGCACAACCGTTTGGCGGTGGAGATCGCCCTGCACGCCCGCTTGCGGCCCCAGGGCGGCGGCGCCGTGAAAAAGGGCGAGTTCGCCATCGTTTTCGCCGGCATCGGCGTGCCGTTCGATACCGCCGAGGGATTTCGCCGCACCCTGGAGGAGAGCGGCGCCCTGGGGCATACCGCCCTGTTCCTGAACCTGGCCTCCGACTCCAGCACCCAACGGTTGTTGGCGCCCCGTTTCGCCCTGACCGCCGCCGAATATCTGGCCTTCGAGGAGGGACGGCACGTCCTGGTGATCATCACCGACTACACCAACTATTGTGAAGCGTTGCGCGAGGTTTCCGCCAGCCATGGCGAGATCCCCAGCCGCAAGGGCTATCCCGGCTACATGTATTCCGACCTGGCGACCCTCTATGAACGGGCCGGATGCCTGAAAGGGCGTCCGGGCACCTTGACGCAACTGCCGATTTTGACCATGCCTTCGGATGACATCAGCCATCCGATTCCCGACCTGACCGGTTATATCACCGAAGGCCAGATCACCCTGGACCGCAAGTTGGACCGCGAGGGGATCTATCCGCCGGTGGGGGTGTTGCCGAGCCTGTCCCGGTTGATGAAGGATGGCACCGGCAAAGGCTACACCCATGAGGACCATCCGGCCCTGGCCAATCAACTCTATGCCGCCTATGCCCGCACCATGCAGGTGCGGTTGTTGGCCAATGTCGTCGGCGCCGACGGTTTGACGCCGGTGGATCGCATCGTCCTGGATTTCGGCAAGGCTTTCGAGGAGCGGTTCGCCAACCAGGAGGGCGCCCGCAGCCTCGATGAGAGCATGGCCCTGGGTTGGGAACTGTTGCGCGCCTTGCCGGAGTCGGAAATGGCGCGCTTGAGTGATGAACAGTTGGATCGTCATATCCGCGGGCGGAAGCCGGAGTCGGGATGAGGACGGTTTCGTCATCGGCAGGGGAAGCGGCGTCGGTCGGCGACGCTACCGGCTCTGTTCGCTGGCATCGATGAGCATTTGAACCCATGGAAATCACACCGACCAGAAGTGCCCTGCTGGAAGCCCGGGATGAACGTCATGTCATGGGCGAGGGCTTTCGTTTTCTCGACGAAAAGCGCATGCTGCTGGCGGCGGAGATGGTGCGGCAGGTTGAACGTTACCGGGAACAGCACGCCCTGTTCGACCAACAGCGGGCCGACGCCACCACCGCCCTGAAGGCCGCCATCGCCCGTCACGGCCTGGAGGGGATCGGCGCCTATCCGGCCCGGGTCAATGACGACGCGCATCTGAAGCGGGAGATCAAACCGTTTTTCGGTGTCACCCTGGTGGTTTCCGTCACCTGGGAGTGGGGCGATCCGCCGCCACCGAGGCCGCCGGCCCATCCCTCCCCGGAAGCGCGGATCTGTCAACGGGCCTTTGAGGAGTTGATGCGTTCGAGCGCCACCCTGGCGGCCATCAGCGGCAATCTTCATCGGTTGATCAGCGAATACAAAAAAACCGAACGCCGCGCCCGGGCG
Organism: uncultured Magnetococcales bacterium; assembly: GCA_964344355.1. Lineage (GTDB taxonomy): Bacteria > Pseudomonadota > Magnetococcia > Magnetococcales > CAYFNE01 > CAYFNE01. The sequence goes on along the minus strand of CAYFNE010000010.1, from coordinate 48,109 downwards.
CTGGAGGATGTCGTCCTGCCGGAGCTGGATGAGGCCATTCATGAAATGGACATGCGTCTGGAAGAGATGGAGCAGGAGGAGGCGGTCCGGGTGCGGTTGGGACGGGTGGCTTTTTGAGGTGTCTGTGTTTACCATCCAGGGAATGGTGCGGGGGATCGATCTTCGATGGTTGGGTAAAGGCAGGTGGGTTATGGTTGACAAACATGCCAGGACGGTCTTGCTGGTGGATGATGACTACCATATCCGGGAACTCTTCCGGTTGTTGTTGGGCTCTCTCGGCTATAAGGTGATCGGTGAGGCGTCCAACGGCCGAGAGGGGGTGGAAAAGTACCGTCGGTTGAAACCGGATGCCGTTATCCTCGATCTCCACATGCCGGTCATGGACGGGACTGCGGCCCTGAAGGCGATCCTCGCCGAGGATGCCGACGCCCATGTCATCATGTTGACCTCCGAGGCCAGTCAGGAGATGTATGATGAGTGTCTGCTGGCCGGGGCCAAACGCTATATTCCCAAGAATGCCCCGGTCGAGCGGATTCGCGAGCGGATCCTGGAGTCCATTCAATTACCGGTTTTGGGTGGGTAGTCGAGCCAAAAAAAGGAGATGGAAATGAAAAACACAACCGTGATGACGCTTCTGCTGTGCGGACTTCTTTTGGCACCCTTGCCGGTGAAGGCGGAATCGTTCGATGTCAGGGAACTCACCTGCCGGGATACCGGTGGTACCGATGAAACGATTCTGTTGCTCTACTGGTTGGACGGTTATTTGAGCGGCCGTACCGGAGATACCCGCTACAGCGACAAATGGATCGAATACATGGCCGAACATATCGAGGCGGCCTGCGAAAAAAATTCCCGTCAATCCATTCTCTCCATCATCGAAAAACTCAAGAACCGCTGACGGGATGGGGAGTTGACCGTAAACAGGAAGGATACGGGGGACCGATCCGATGGGGCGCTGGATACCGGCGCCCTGAACGCCCTGGGACGGACCCGGTTCGGTCCCGTTCTCTACAACCGGCACGACATCTATCTGGGCCGCTCCATCGCCACCTATGGCGAATATTCCCACTTTGAAACGGAGCTGTTCCGCATTTTCGCCCGTGAGGGCGCCACGGTACTCGATATCGGCGCCAATATCGGCTATCACACCCTGTCGCTGTCGCGGTTCGTCGGTCCCAAGGGGCGGGTGATCGCCTTCGAACCGCAACGGCTCATTTTTCAACTGCTGTGCGCCAACATGGCCCTGAACAGCGTCACCAATGTCGATTGCCGTCAAGGGGCGGTGGGCGGGGCCCCGGGCACGCTCCTCGTCCCGCCCCTGGACTATGGCCGCGACAACAATTTCGGAGGGTTGGGGCTGGGGGAACGCTATGCCCGGGGCGAGCCGGTGGCGGTCATTCCCATCGATCAACTGCAACTCCCGGCCTGCCGGTTCATCAAGGTCGATGTCGAGGGGATGGAGATCGACGTACTCCGGGGCGCGGTCCGGACCATTGAACGTTTCCAGCCGGCCCTTTACCTGGAGAACGATCGCCGGGAAAAATCCCCGCCTCTGATTCAATTCCTGCTCGCCCTGGACTATCGTCTGTTCTGGCACCTGCCGCCACTGTTCAATCCGGATAATTTTTTGGCTGCGGAAACCAATATTTTTCCGGGGTTGCTGTCGGTCAATCTGCTCTGTCTGCCGAAAAGTGCGCTGGAGGGGGTGCCGGGGGCGTTTCAGGGTTTCAAGGAGGTGACCCGGCCCGATGATTGGTATCGCTGACCGTCGTCCGGATCATTTGGTCAGGACGATCACCGCCACCAGCAAAAATTTAAAGCAGATCCCCACCATCAATCCGATCACCAGGGCATGGATGATTTTTTTCAGGGTGGGATGCATGATCGGTGGTCCCGGGAGGTGGTGCGGTGGCAACGGATGATGGAAACCAGACGATTTTTAAACCGGTTTCCGTTAGGTTATAGGGAAAAGGCGGCCGTTGTGTCAACTTTTCGGAATGGTTATGCCAGGTACCGTTTGGCCCGCAGCGAACGGTTGGTCGATCCCCCATGTGAACGGATGAACCCTTGAACGATCTGCTGCAACGTCACTATGAAACGCACCATGACCGGGGAAACCGGTTGCGTCAAAGTTTTTTGGAGGAGCGGCGGGTGGCCATTTTTTCCGAGTGGCTCGGTGTCGGCAACCGGTTGTTGGACCTCGGTTGCCGGGATGGTACCCTGACCCGTCATTTCGTGGCCGGCAACCGGGTGACCGGTGGTGATATCGATCGTTCCGCCCTGGCCCACGCCCGGGAGACCCACGGTATCGAAACCCGGGTGGTGGACCTGAACACCACCCTGCCGTTCGATGATGACGCCTTTGACGCGGTGATCATGGCCGAGGTGTTGGAACATCTGCCCTATCCGGCCATCACCCTGGGGGAAATTTCACGCATTTTGCGGCCGGGCGGCAAATTCGTCGGCAACGTGCCCTTGGCCTATCATCTCAAGGATCGGTACCAGGTGTTGCGGGGCCGCAAACTGGTGGTCGGTGGCGATCCCACCCATCTGCAATATTTCACCTTTGACGACCTGCTGACCATGTTGGGCCGATTTTTCCGGGTCAACCATGTCCAGGTGCTCAAGGGGGAACCCTGGACCCGGTTTTCCATGCGTCTGTTCGCGCGCAATGTCGCCTTTTGCGCACTCAATGAGTCGGGGACGGGGAACGGTTGACGGGTCAGTCGAAGGCGGCGGCGTAGGGGGTTTCCGGTGGCTGCTGCCCCCCCCGTTCGTGGATTTCGTTGCGATGGGTGAGATAGGCCAACAGTCCCGGCAGGGTGGCGGCCATGGCCAGAAAACGGGCGGTCAAAAAAATGGTGGCATAAGGGGCTGGTGACGCCACGGGGTCGAACCAGCGGCAAACCTGGTCGAAGGCCGCTTCGGAGATCCCCAGTCCACCCGGGGTGATGGGGATGATGGCGGCGATCCAACCCCAGGTGCAGGCGATGGCGTATTGAAGGGAGGGCAGGTCGCCGATATCGGCGGCGTGTGCCACCCAGACCATCGCGGCCACGGCGAAACCTTGACTCACGATCGAGGTCAGCAGGGCGAGGAAGGTCGAAGAGAGGTTCCAGGCGTGGCTCCTCAAGGATCGAACCATCAGGTGGATGAAACGGTCCCAGTTTTTTTTCGGTGATTTTTTCAACCAGTCCCGCATGCGGCTCCCCGGGCGGGTGAGGAACCAGATCAGGCCGGTGGCCACCGGCGCCGAGATCACCAGCAGCAGGGAGAGCGAAAACAGCAGTGTCAGTGGCTCGCTGGCCAGGATCCGCTCCATATGGAACAACGATGCCATCAGGCAGATGACGGAGAGGGAGTAGAGGCCGAAAATTTTGTCCATGGCCACGGAAATGATCAGGGCGCCGCGGTTCCGTCGGCTGGCCCGGTGGGTATAGGCCATGCGCATGGCGTCGCCGCTGATGCTTCCCGGGAGGAAATAGTTGAGGAACATGCCGATGAAAGTGACCCGCAACACCCAGGGGAAGGGAAAGAACCCGCCTTGAATTTTCAGGAGTTGGTGCCAGCGGATGGCGCTGAACGAGAAGGTGAGGAGGAACAGGGCCAGACCGATCAAGGTCGCCGGTATGGAGATCGGTCCTTCGAGAAGCATTGAAAAGTCCAGGGTGCCCTGGTTGAACAGGAAGGTCACCAGGGCGGCGGCGATGGTCAGTTTCAGCAGGGTGATCAGCCAGGGACGCATGGAGCGGGTCATGGATGGAGGACCGGAAAAGGGTGAGTTTTGCGGGAAGGTGGGGTCATCCGTTCATGAGTGGCCTTGGGGCGGACGGGCCATTATTTCAGGGTTTCCAGGAAGGCGATCACATCCCGCCGATTGGCGGCGCTACGGATACCGTCGAAGGAGATCGGGTGTTTTGAACTGCGCTGGGCCATGCGGGTCTGCGGAATGAACTGGTTGGGGTCGGCAATGAACCGTTCCAGGTTCTCTTCGTTCCAGATGATGGTTCGGCTTTTGCTCATCTCCAGAAAGGCGCTGCTGTAATCATAGCCGATGGCGGCGCCGGCGGGACGATTGACGATGCCCCGCAGATAGGGGCCTTTTTCATTTTCGGCGGATGCGGTCAAATCGTGACAGACGCCACAATTGTTTTCGGCCAGGCGTTTGCCCGTCTCGACATCCGGCAGCATCCGCATCCAACCCCCTATGGCCAGTACCGAAAAGGCGAGGACAATGACCACGATCATAAATACCCGTCCGGCCTTCATGACGAACCCTCCCCATCAAACGTGAAACAATCAACCCGAGACGATGCCATTATGCCACACTCTGGCCGGGATGAGAATCGGGGATCTCACCATTTCGGGCATTGGGCACGGATGCGGGCATAATTTTGCGGGGTATCGATGGCGGCATGGGCCCGGTTCAGGGCCCGGGCCATGGTTTTTTCGATGATGCGGGCCGACCGGTCCAGTCGTTTGAGGATCCGCCGTTGATCCCGTTTCGGCCGGTCGCCGTGATGGATGGGGATGCGGTTGGCGAACACCGCCATGGTGCGTTGAATGCGAGGCAGGAACCGTTGGCGGATGAGGTTGAGGATGCGCACGTGATCGGCCTCATGGTGGTGGATCGTCCAATATTGACAACTGCCGGGAGCATATTTGCTGGCGATATGTACGACGGTCTCGGTATAACCCATCAACAACCGGACCTTGACCAGGGTGGTGCAGTGGGAGCGGCCCGAGAGGTCGTTTTCCGTCTGGAAATGGGCGTCGAGACGATGGTACAGACGGGTGGTGGTCAGGCCCACCGGATTGCCGGTGCGGCGGTTGGTCCGTGCCTCACGGGCGATCCAGTCGAGATTTTTCCGGTTGTCATAGACCGGTACCGCCTCCTGGAACTCGAGATCGACCGTAACCGGCACCGTCCGTGGCGGGCAGACGGGAGCCGCTCGCGAAGCGGCCGCGGCGGGATGGGAGAGGAGGGCGGTCAGCAGCGCCAGGGAGGCCAGGCGTGCCATGGGAATTGGTGTGAATTTTGCTACTCCCTTTGTTCCGAAAGGGAATCCATGCGAGGATAACATCATTTCGACAACTACCCGGGATCAGTTGATGACAGCGACGACTAATTCAGTGTCTCCCTCACCGCAGGCCATTGGCGATGAGTTGGAACGGGGCGCCCGCCGCCCCAAGGGGCCGAGCCGCCATCTGTTGACCCTGGTCGCCCTGGCCTGGACCCTGTTTCAGCTCTGGGTGGTGCGGGAAGCGATCAACGACACCCTGGTGCGCAGCATTCACCTCGCCTTCGCCATGATATTGACCTTTCTGGCCTATCCGGCGCGGAAAAAATCGCCCCAAACCTACATTCCCTGGTCCGATTTCATCCTTGCCGGGGTGGCGGCCCTGGGGGCGCTCTATCTTTTTCTCGACTACGAAGGCATCGCCCAACGCCCCGGCCTGCCCATTCCCCGGGACCTGGTGCTGGGCGGGGTGACGCTGATCCTGCTGTTGGAGGGGGCGCGCCGTACCCTGGGACCGGCCCTGACCATCATCGGTTCCATTTTTCTGATCTACTGCCATTTCGGACCCTACGCCCCGGATCTGCTGGCCCACCGCGGGGCCTCCCTGAGCAAGATTATCAACCACATGTATCTGACCACGGAAGGGATTTTCGGGGTACCGTTGCGGGTTTCGGCCAGTTTCGTCTTTTTGTTCGTTCTGTTCGGCGCCCTGTTGGAAAAGGCCGGGGCCGGTAAATATTTCATTCGTCTGGCCTATGCCGCCCTGGGTGGGTTCCGGGGCGGACCGGCCAAGGCCGCCATCGCCGCTTCCGGCATGACCGGCATGGTCTCCGGTTCCTCCATCGCCAACACCGTCACCACCGGCACCTTTACCATCCCGTTGATGAAAAAGGTGGGGTTTTCCCCGGAAAAGGCCGCAGCGGTGGAGGTGGCCGCCTCCACCAATGGCCAACTCATGCCGCCGATCATGGGCGCCGCCGCCTTCATCATCGCCGAATTTTTGGGCATCGCCTATCTGGACGTGGTCAAGGCCGCCATTATTCCGGCGTTGGTCTCCTATGTGGGCCTGTTCTACGTGGTCCATCTGGAATCGTGCAAAATGGGGTTGAAAGGGGTGCCCCGGTCGCAGCTGCCCAATGTGATGGAAACCTTCCTGTCCGGCATTCACTATCTGTTTCCGGTGGCCATGCTGCTCTACAGCCTGGTGGTGGAACGTCAATCCGCCGGCCTGGCGGCCTTCAACGCCATCGTCCTGGTGATCGTGGTGCTGGTGTTTCAAAAGGTGATCCTGGCCTACATCCGTCAGGAAAACATGTTTCCCGCCCTGATGGCCGGTCTGCGCGATCTGTTCGAGGGGTTGACCAACGGCGCGCGTTACATGGTACCCATCGGCATCGCCACCGCCGCCGCCGGTCTCATCGTCGGCACCATTACCCTCACCGGTCTCGGTCAGCGGCTGTTGGAGGTGATCGAGGTGGTCTCCATGGGCCACCTGATGTTGATCCTCTTTTTTACCGCCCTCACCAGCCTGGTTCTCGGCATGGGCCTGCCGACCACCGCCAACTATATCGTCATGGCCTCCCTGACGGCGCCGATCATCGTCCAACTGGGCACTGCCAACGGATTGTTGGTGCCGGCCATCGCCGCCCATCTGTTCGTCTTCTATTTCGGCATTCTCGCGGATGATACCCCACCGGTGGGGTTGGCGGCCTACGCGGCATCGGCCATCTCCCGTTCCGACCCCATCCGCACCGGCGTTCAGGGGTTCACCTACGATCTGCGTACCGCCGTCCTGCCCTTCATGTTCATTTTCAACACCGACATGTTGTTGATCCAGGGGGTCATGCCGGGCAGTTCGCCGATGGACGCCTCGGCCTGGATCTGGATCGAAGGCTGGTTGCCGGCCCTGGGTATCTTTTCCATCTCCATATTGGCCATGTTCGCCTTCGCTTCGGCGATGATGGGCTGGAACCGGGGCCGGGCGCCCTGGTGGGAGCGCATTTTGCTGTTCGGCATTTGCATCGCCCTGTTCCGCCCCGGTGTGTTGGCCGACCTGGTGGGGGTTGAACAAAAATATTGGCTGGTGTTGCCCCCCCTGTTCCTCTATGCGGTCCTGGCCGGGCGGAAACGCCCCGACGACGAACCACCGCCGAAAAATGTGGTCCCCCAGTTTCAATAAGTGTTTTCATGGTGTGGCCGGTTGCCTCCCGCCAATCGGTAACATCTTCTCCGCTCCCCGGACCGGTCATCGATCCGGGGGGCCGACGCCCTTACCGTTTTTTTCCGATTTTCTCCCAACTCCCGAATAGTCGGCCGACACCGGCCGGAATGATGGTTTTCCCTCCCATGAATGGCATGCTTCGGATTGACCCGGGCGGGTCATTGCGACAAAATGTTACTTTATCGGCTGGTTGGATCAATTCGGGGTGATGGTGAAAACACCAGTTGTTGGTGGAAGGCGGGATTTTTGTTTCCCGGCCTCTGAACCAGACCGGCCCGTCAATAAAGAATTGATCCGGTTCCGATGAATACCGTTCCTACCCCACCCTGGACCGGTCCGATCCGTGTGGGCGGGCATTCGGATGGTCGACGGGTTGGCGGGTGGGTATCACCGGCAGGGGAGTGAAAAATGGGTGTTTACACTGGAATGACACGGGTCCTGTTTCTCTCCGCCATCCTGGTCATCGTGTCGATGGCGGCCGAGGTCCGGGCCAATGATCCATTGACGGTCACCGGTTGTGGCATCAGCAAAAAGGCTTACCTGGAAAAAGCGCTGCAGGTTTTCGCGGAAAAACATGGGATCCGTCACCGTCTCTCCGGTGGCGGGGCCACCAAGGGCATCCGCCTGACCCAACTGGGGAAGGTGAAGGTCGGGGCCACCTGCCGGCAGCGGTTGGCCGATATCGGCGGGACCCTCCATGAAGCCGAAAAGGACATCGAACTCATTCATGTCGGTTGGGACGCCCTGGTGGTCATCACCCACCGGGACAATCCCCGGAAAAACATCACCTCGCAAAATTTACGCGATATTTTCGACGGTAAAATCACCAACTGGCAGGAGCTCGGCGGCGCCGATCGGCCGATCCGCGTCCTGACCCGCCGGGGCACCGATTCCGGTGTCGGCTATATGGCCCGTCTGTTGATTTTCGGCGATGCCGATTATGAATTCAAAAACAAGGGTCGGGTCTATCGTTCCACCGGTCCGCTGGAAAAGGCGGCGATGAATTTCGAGGGCTCCATCGCCCTGGATGGCATCAGTTCGGCGAAAAAGGTCGATGTGGCCCTGATCGGCATCGATGGCGTGGAGCCGACCAAGGAGAATGTCGCCTCCGGCCGCTACCCCTTTTTCCGGCCTCTCTATCTGGCCATCAACAAACACGATGACGATCCCATGGTCAAGGCCTTCGTCGATTTTCTGCTCGGTGCGGAGGGACAGAAAATCGTCTCCGAACAAGGGACGGTCAATCTGGAAGAGGGGCGGGGCCTGGTGGAAAAATGGCGGCGGAAAACCGCCGCCATGGGCAAACATTGGCAGGAATCCATTCGATAGGTCGGGGGTCGGGCGATGTCCTTCGGAAAGCGGTTTCAAAGTCGTGCGGCGGCCCTGTTGCCGTTTCGGGAATCCCTCTCCCAACAGCTTTTTCTGGTGGTGTTCGGCATCTATCTGGTCATCTCGGTTCTCATCACCGCCGGGCAGATCGTCGAAACCTATACCCGGGCGGAAAACGATGTCTATCGGGAACTGAAAATTTTGGCCGGCTCCTTCGAACGCGGCATGGCCAACGCCTTGTGGGAGTTCGATGCCGCCGGTTTGAAAACGTCCATTCACGGTTTGCTGGAGATTCCCGGCATCCTCGGGGTCATGGTCACCGATCCCGGGGAGGGGGAGCTGCTCGGTGCCGCCGGCAACATCATTGATCTGACCGGTAAAGCGGTCCATGTGGCGACGCCGGGACGATCGCACCCGGCGCCGGGGTATTCCGGCGAGCTGTTTTCCGAAAAAATGGCGGTGGTCTACCGGCAGGACGGCGCCGAGGAGATCGTCGCCCATGCGACGGTGTTTTCCAGCCCTCAGGTGGTGCTGGAGCGGATCCGCTTTTCGGTGCTGGTCATCATTTTGAGCGAGATCATCGAAGTGATCGCCATGTGGTTCATCTTCCTGGTGGTCAGCCGCCGCATGGTGGCCCGTCCCCTGGCCATCCTCACCGCGGCCACCGAACGTCTGGCCGCGGATGACCTGAAAGATTTCCATGTCGATATCGACGCCAAACGGCGCAATGAACTCAAACTGTTGGAAGAGGCGTTCAATGTCAGCGCCGCCAAACTGTACGCCGCCCGGGATGAACTGGAAAACCGCATGCGCCTGGCCCTCAATGCCGGCCGGGTCGCCACCCTGGTCTGGTACGCGGCGGAAGACCGCCTGGAGTTCGACGATCATCTGCCAAATCTGTTCGGCCGCTCACCGGGGGATTTCGGCGACTCCCTGGAGACATTGTTGGCCGGCCTGCGGCAGGAGGACGGCCTGCGGGTCCGAACGGCCATCGATGAGGCGGTCCGCAGCCGCCAACCGTTGTTGATCGAGTTTCCGGTGGATGCCAGCGACGGTTCCATCCTGCACGTATCGGTGCAGGGTATTATCCAGGGGGGGAGCGGGGAAGAGGCGCCATTGCGCATGATCGGCACCGCCCGGGATGTCACCGAGCGGCACCGCATGATCGCCGAACTGGGCGCCGCCAAGGAGAGCGCCGAAAACGCCAACCGCGCCCGGGGTGAGTTCCTGGCCAACATGAGCCATGAGATACGCACGCCGATGAATGCCATCATCGGTCTCAGCCATCTGGCCCTGAAGACCGAACTGACCGGGCAACAGCGGGACTATCTGAAAAAAATCAATGCCTCCTCCCAGTCGCTGCTCGGCATCATCAACGACATTCTCGATTTTTCCAAGATCGAGGCCGGCAAGCTGGAGATGGAACATGTGGATTTCAACATCGATGAATCCCTGAACACCCTGTCGACGCTGGTGGCCGACAAGGCCTTGGAGAAGGGGTTGGAGTTGACCATTCTCTGTCCCCGCAAGGTACCGCGCAATCTGCTCGGCGATCCATTGCGCCTGGGGCAGGTTTTGACCAACCTGGTCGGCAACGCCATCAAGTTCACCGACCGGGGTGAGATCGTCGTCACGGTCGATGTCGTGGAAAAGAGCAACAATGTCGCCACCCTCCATTTTGAGGTTCGGGATTCGGGAGTCGGTCTGACCGAAGAGCAGATCGGCCGGTTGTTCCAATCCTTCTCCCAGGCCGATGCCTCGACGACGCGCAAATATGGCGGCACCGGCCTGGGACTGACCATCAGCAAACAGTTGGTGGCGATGATGGGCGGCCATATCGGTGTCGAAAGCACTCCCGGCCAGGGCAGCATCTTTTATTTCGATGCCCAGTTCGGTCTCGGTTCCGACGATATCATCAACCATCCGATCGTCAGTTCGGACCTGCAGGGGAAATGGATCCTGGTGGTCGATGACAATGCCATGTCCTGCCAGATTCTCAACGAATTTCTCACCAACATGGGTTTCAACGTGCGCACGGTCAACTCCGGCAAGGCGGCGGTCAGTGAGGTGGAGCGGGTGGCCTTGGAGCCGGACCTGCCGCCTTATGAAGTGATTTTCATGGATTGGAAGATGCCGGAGATGAATGGCATCGAGGCGTCCCGGCGCATCAAGGGTTGCCGGAGGTTGTCCAGACCGCCGGCCATCATCATGACCACCGCCTATGGCCGTGAAGAGGTGATGAAACAGGGCGAAGCGGTCGAACTCGATGGGTTCATGCTCAAACCCTTCAACGAATCCCTCCTTTTCGACACCCTCATGTCGGTCTTCGGCCGGGACGGGGGTGCCGTAACGAAGCATGCCCCGGATGTGGACACCGCCGATGATGCCCAAAACCTGAACGGCCTCGTGGTGCTGCTGGCCGATGACAATGAGATCAATCAGCAGGTGGGTCTGGAGTTGTTGCGGGCGGAAGGGGTAACGGTTCACATCGCCGTCAATGGTCAGGAGGCGGTGGAGGCGGTCAAGGGCCGGCGCTTCGACGCCGTTTTGATGGATATCCAGACGCCGGTGATGGATGGCTATACCGCCACCCGGACCATTCGCGCCGACTCCCGGTTCGCGGACCTTCCCATCATCGCCATGACCGCCAACGCCATGGCCGGTGATCGGGAAAAATGTCTGGCCGCGGGCATGAATGAACATGTCGGCAAACCGATTCACCCGCCGAAGCTGTTCGAAACCCTGGGGCGGCTGATCGCCCGCAGGGATCGCCCGGTTCCGCCGGCGGTGGATGGGAACCAGCCGGTCCCATCCCGGGAAGAAGAGCCGCCGGCGGCCTCGGACCCGTTGCCGGATGGCCTGGATGGCATCGACATGGCGGCCGGTCTGTTCAACATGAATGGCAATCGCTCCCTGTATCTGAAGATATTGGGAAATTTTTACTCCCGGAACCGGGATACCATCGAACGGGTTCGGGAAGCGGTCGGCCAGGGTGATTTCAAAACGGCCCATCGTCTGGTCTATACCTTCAAAGGGGTATCGGGTACCATGGGCGCAAAAAAATTGCAGGAAATCGCCGTCGATCTGGAGACGGTCATTCTCCAGTGCGACATGGATGGCATCCGGCGTCATCTGGAGATGCTGGCGCCGGAGATGGAACGGGTGGTCTCGGCCATCGAACCGTTGTTCCAAAAGAAGGACGCCCCGGAGGGGGCCGCTGAGAACAAGACCCGCGCAGCGGTCGACCCGGAACGACTGAAACCGGTACTGGAAAAACTGTCCGGCCTGATCCGCGAAGGGGATTCGGATGCGACCGTGGCAATCGATGAAATCAAAACCCTGTTCGCCCACTCCGAAATCGAAAATGATATCTTGACCCTGGAGTCACAGATCAATGATTATGAATTTGACATTGCGCAGGAAACATTGAAAAAGATTTATAGTGTATTGATGTTGAACTGAAATGTTTTGGCTCAAAGGGAAAATATGAAGGAATCCGCTGAAATGAACGGCAAGCGATTCAAGGTGCTGATCGTCGATGATGAAAAAACCAATGTCGATGTCCTGGTTGGGCTTTTGTCCGATGGTTTCAAAACGGTCGTCGCCAAGAACGGCGAGCAGGCGTTGAAGAGGGCGCGGACAACACCGCCGCCCGACATGGTTCTGTTGGACGTTTTGATGCCGGACATGGATGGTTTTGAAGTATGTCGACAATTGAAAGAGGATTCGGCCACGGCCGGTATACCGGTCATATTCATCACGGTGAAGGATAATGCCTGGGATGAAACCAGGGGGCTCGAAGTCGGGGCGGTGGATTTTATTCGCAAACCGTTCAACCCCAGCGTGGTGTTGGCCAGAATACAAACGCACCTGGCTTTTCAGGAACAGAAAAAGCGGTTGGTTGAATTGAATGCGTTGAAAAACAGTTTTCTCGGCATGGCCGCCCACGATCTGCGCAATCCGCTCGTTTCCATCTGCGGTCTCTCTTCCATGCTGCTCGATACGGATGTGGACAAGAGTTCCCAACGGGAACTCCTGTCGACGATCAATGATGTTGGCCAGCAGATGTTGACCCTGATCAACAATCTGTTGGATGTGTCGATCATTGAAAGCGGGGAATTGAAATTGAATGTGAAATCGGGAGACCTAGCCCGATTGGCGGCCACCCGCATCGAGATGATGAAATGCGTGGTGGAAAAAAAGGGCAGCACCATAAAAGCCGAACTGCGGGAAACCGATCTGACCCGATATGATGAAGGTCGGATCGCCCAGGTGATGGACAACCTGTTGAGCAATGCCCTCAAGTTCAGCCCGTCCAAGTCGGAAATCACCGTGCGGACGGGGAGGGATGGGGGTCGGGTGTTTTTCCAGGTCATTGATCAGGGACCGGGTATTTCGAAGGAGGAACAGGGACAGTTGTTCGTCCCTTTCAAAAGATTGAGCGGGGTGCCGACCGGTAATGAGGGGAGTACCGGTTTGGGGCTTTCCATCGTCAAACAGCTCGTCGACGCCCATCGGGGCGAGGTACGCATCGACAGCGAGCCCGGTGAAGGGGCGACCTTTTCGGTATTGTTACCGGTTGTCGCCGAGATTTGAACCGTCGGATGGGGGGATGACATGAAAGTGTTGGTCGTGGATGACAAACACTACGTTCGAACCATGCTGAAACGAATTTGCCGGCGCATCGGCCTGGATGAAACCATCGAGGCCGGGGATGGCCGGCAGGCCCTGGAGCGGTTCAAGGAGGAGCGGCCCGACCTAGTGTTGTTGGATATCAACATGCCGATCATGAGCGGTCTGCACTGTTTGAAGGAGATGAAGGCCCATCGGCCCGATGCCAGGGTGATCATGATCACCGGCGTGGACCAGCCCGAGCTCGGCCCGGCCTGTCTCGATCAGGGGGCCATGGGTTTCATCCGCAAAAACATCACCGCAAAGGACATTCAACGATCGATCCAGGCGCTGTTGCAGGGGTGAGGGGGCGGGGGTTATAAACCGAACCCCCGGGTGAAGGGAAAACGCCAGCGCCGGCTGCCGCACTCCGGGCATTTTTGCAGATGGGCGAGCAGATACTCCACGGTCCAGGGGATGAAATGGACCGCCCAGACCAGGATGAAGGTCCCGGCCACCATTCCCGCCGCGCCGGCCGATATTTCCCATATCATGCCGTATCGTTCCCAGATGAAACCACCGATCTCCCATCCCAGGAGGACGCCGGAACTCATTCCAACCGTGACCAGGACGCCACAGGTGGTGGTGGGCATGCAGCCGATGGCCGCTTCGAAATCACAGTTTTTACAAGCGATCAGGGCCATGGTATCCCCTCTCGTGGCGTGGTTGCCCTTTCAGTCGATCACCACCGCTCCGTCCCGGATCCCCACCGGTACCGGGTCGAGGAATTCACCGACACAATCGCCGTGAACGCACTCACCGTCTTCGATCCGGTACAGGGCGCCGTGAACGCCGCAACGGATCAGGTCCGGGCGGTCGGGGTGCAAAAAATTGCCGACCCGGTTGGGATTGAGGGGGGTGCCGACAAAATGTTTGCACCCGTTGACGTAGGCGATCACCCGTCCCCGATATTGGAAGACCACCAATCGCAGGGTGGCCTTTCCCTCTTGAAAAATGATCTCCTTGCCGCCGGATTCGGGCAATTCGTCCAGGTTGCAGAGTCGAAAGCCCCGGGGTGGGGCGGCGGGATGGTCGGACCAGGTGGCCATGGTTCGGCTGTTTTCCCTTTTTAAAGGAACTGTCGAAAAACCTTTCTCTTAGATCGCCTGCACCACCAGGCCGTCGCGCAGTTTCGGCTCGAACCAGGTCGATTTGGGCGGCATCACCCGATCGGCATCGGCCACCGCCATCAGGTCGGACAGATTGGTCGGATAGAGGGAAAAGGCGGCGGCCATCTCGCCGGAGTCCACCCGGTCCATGAGTCCTTCCAGTCCCCGGCTGCCGCCGACGAAATCGATGCGGGTATCGCGGCGCGGATCGGTGATGCCGAGCAGGGGTTCCAGCAGGTGCTGGCTCAACAGGGCGACATCGAGCCGGGCCACCGGATCGGATCGATCGACGTGTTCCGGGTCGAGATCGAGACGGTACCACCGTTGCTCCAGATAGAGGCCGAAACGGTGCGGTCGATCCGACCGCAACGGCCGTTCGACCGGGGTGACGGTGAAGGTTTCCCGCAGTTTTTGCAAAAAGGCCTCCGCCGTCAACCCGTTGAGATCCCGCACCACGCGGTTGTAGTCGAGAATTTGCACCTGGCTGTCCGGGAACAACACGGTGAGGAACCGGTTCCAGGGTTCATCGCCGGTTGGTTGGCGGTTGGCCTGGCGCAGCCGTTTCAAGGCCCGCTCCTGGACCCGCAGGGCGGCGGCGGACCGGTGGTGGCCGTCGGCGACATAGACCGCCGGCAGCGCCTCGAAGGCCTCGATCAATCGTTGGTTGAGGGTGGGATCGTCCAACCGCCAGAGGGTGTGATGGATGAGGTCGGCGCTGGTGAAATCGTAGACCGGTTTGCCTTTCATGCCCTGCCGCACCAGGGCCTCGATGGTGTCATCGTGACGATGGACCAGAAAGACCGGGCCGGAATGGGCGCCGATGCGGTCGGCATGGTTGGTGCGGTCGGTCTCCTTGTTCGGGCGGGTGAACTCATGTTTTTTAATGCGGTTGGCCCGGTAGGCGGCCACCGAAGCGGCGGCGACCAGGCCCACCTGGGCCCGTCCATCCATGATCAACCGATAGAGATAAAAACAGTCCCGGGGGTCCCGTATCAGGATGCCCTCCTCACACAGTCGCGCAAAATTTTCCCGGGCGGTCTCGTAGATGCGGTCATCGTAGGCGGGAACGGACGGGTGAAGATCGATTTCCGCCTTGGAGACATGAAGGAAGGAGTGGGGGTTGCCCGCCGCCAGTTGCCGGGCTTCGGCGCTGCTGAGGACATCGTATGGCGGGGCGGCGACCCGCTGTTCCAGACCGGGTTTCGGCCGCCAGCCGCGGAAGGGTTGAATCAGTGTCACGTCACCGTTACTCCATGTTCGGCCAACTCCTGGCGCAATTTTTTTTCCAGATTTTTCAAGGCGTGTTTCAATTCCACCAAGCGGGGTTCGGCTTGGGAGAGGTCGCCGGTGCGGCCCATTTGTTCCAACTCCAGGGCCAGGTCGTATACCCGGCTCTTGCCAAAGGCCCCCGATGCCCCCTTGACCGAGTGGGCCGCCTCCCGAACCTCATCCGGTCGGTTGTCGATGATGGCCTGCTGGATGTTTTCGATCTGCCGCGGGGTATCGATAAAATAGAGTTGTGCCACGTCGCCCAACAGGCTCCAGTCGTTGTCGACGGTTTTCAACAACCGTTCCATGTCCAGGGTGCAGTCCCCGTCCCCGGGTTTGACCGGGGGTGGTTCGGCCTCGTTCACCAGGGGTGGCGGGGCATTTTTTTGCACGATCCGGTCGATTTCATTGAACAGCACCGTCGCCCGCACCGGTTTGCCGTGAAAACCGTCCATACCCGCCTCTCTGGCCCGTTCGCGGTCCGCTTCGCTGACCAGGGCGGAGATGGTGATGATGGGGGTGGGCTCCCGGCGGTGTTCTTTTTCCATCCTGCGGATGGTCCGGGCCGCTTCGAGTCCATCCATGACCGGCATGCGCACATCCATCAGGATGAGGTCGAACGGGTTGTTGCGGGCGATATCCACCGCTTCCCGTCCATTGTTGGCCAACTGGATCCGGTAACCCCGGTTGGTCAGCAGCCGGTTGATCAATTTTTGGGTGAAGGGGTTGTCCTCGACCAGCAGGGCGTTCAGCGGCGTGCGGGCGGTTGTTTCCGGCGGCGGAGCCGATGCGGGGGTGTTGGCCGGGTGTTGATCGTTGTTTCGGGATTTCGGCGCGGGGGCGGTTCGCGCCGCGGCCAGGGATCGGGCCGCCTGCTGGATGAGCGTCAGCCGGTCCCGTTGTCGGTCGTCCAGGGTGGTTTTCAGAAGAAACCCGGTATGTTCGAGTATTTCTTCCAACCAACGGGCTTCATCGTCATTGTCGGGCCGCTTTTCCGGCACACCTGCCTCCTCGACTGAAAGGGGTATTCATTCAATTCGTCAAGAGTATCGGTCTTGATGATCATTTCGTCCACCCTCTTTGAAAGGGCGGGGAGCGGAAAGCGGGGGGCCGGTGGGGGGAGGGCGGGGGGAAATGGTCGGCGGTCTTTTGGGGAGAATGGTGCAACTGGCTAATATTCTTTGACAAAAACGCCGATTCTCTGAAAGGTTTCCTCCATGTCGTTCATCATTTCCCCCATTTTTTCCCAGCCGTCGTTGTTGAGTCCCTGTTCGATGTTTCGCGCCAGATGGCCCATGCCGGTGGCCCCCATGTTGGAGCAGGCCTCTTTCAGTTCGAAGGCGGAATCGATGAGCTGGTCCTCGTCCCGTTCCTGAATGCTCTGCCACAATTTGTCCAACAGTTCACGGGCCGACGGTTGAAAATGTTGCAACAGTTCGCGGATCATCTCATCATCATCCCCGAACAGTTGCCGCAACTGGTTGATTTCGATGGGAGGCGTCTCCCCGGACCGTTTGGGGATCCAGTATTCCAGTTTTTCCTTGAGGGTTTCCGGCGCCACCGGTTTGCTCAAATAATCATCCATGCCGGCCCGCAGGCAGCGTTCGCGGTCCCCTTTCATGGCGTTGGCGGTCATGGCGATGATGGGGATGTGTCGGGAGGAGGCCCGGTCCAGTTTGCGGATGGCGTGGGTGGCCTCGAAACCGTCCATCACCGGCATCTGGCAATCCATGAGGATCAGGGCGTAGGGCAGATGGGAGACCGCTTCGAGTGCCTCCTTGCCGTTGAAGACCGCGTGGGCGGCAAAGCCCATTTTTTTCAGTTGCAGCAAGGTCACCTTCTGGTTGACCGGGTTGTCTTCCACCAACAGCAACAGTTTGCCCGACTCCAGGGCCTCGTAGGCGTCCGGTTCCGGTTTGGCCGCTTCCCGGGTGGGGATGTTGTCGCTGATCGCCTCGATCCGTGGAGACAGGGCCTCCGGGTGGACCAGTTCCAACAGGGTGTTGACCAGGGTCGACTGGCGGACCGGCTTGGTGATGGTGCCGGAAAAACCGGCGTCCGGGGCCAATTCGCGGAACTCCTTGTCCTCCCAATCCATCAGGGCCACGAGCCGGGTGTTGCCGAGGGGGGGGTCCTGTTGCAGATCCTCGGCCAGGGCCAGGGGATTGACGTCGGTGAGGCCGGAGGAGATCATCACCAGGTCGAACGGTTTTTTGCCCTTGGCGGTCTGCCGCATGACCGAGGCCCCCTGTTCCCCGCCGAGGACGCCACGGTGGAACATGCCCCAGGAACGAAAATATTTTTCCAGGATTTCATGGTCCGTGCTCCGGTCCATGATGGTCAGGATGCGCAGGTTGCACAGTGGTTCGATATCGAGACGGTCGGACCCGTCGTCCTCCTCCAATGTGGTTTGCCGGGTCCAGAGGGGAATGCGCAACCAGAAGGAGGTGCCCTCGCCATCGCCGGACTCCACGCCGATACCGCCGCCCATCAACTCGGACAGCCGTTTGCAGATGGCCAGCCCCAGCCCGGTGCCGCCATATTTGCGGGTGGTATCACGGCTGGCCTGGGTGAACGGTTCGAACAGGCGCTCCTTGTTGCCTTCCGGCAGGCCGATGCCGGTATCGGTGACTGAAAAATGGACGATGACGCGATCGGCCGCTTCCGACTCCACATGGGCGCGCACCACCACTTCGCCCTCTTCGGTGAACTTGATGGCATTGCTGATCAGGTTGAGCAGCATCTGCCGCAGCCGCCCGGGATCGCCGCGCAAAATCCTGGGGATGCGCGGTGAGATGTAGGTCATCAACGACAGGCCCTTTTCCTGGGCCTGGGTGGCCAGCAACTCCGCCGATCCCTCGACGACGGTGACGATGTTGAAATCGATCTCCTCGATGTCGATCTTGTCCGCCTCGATCTTGGAAAAATCGAGGATATCGTTGATCAGGGAGAGGAGGGAGAGGGACGATTCGCGGATGATTTCGGCGAATTCATACTGTTCCTCGTTGAGAGGAGTGTCCATCAGCAGGTCGTTCATGCCGACGATGGCGTTCATGGGGGTGCGGATTTCGTGGCTCATGTTGGCCAGGAATTCCGACTTCATGCGCGAAGAGGCCATGGCGGTTTTGCGGGTCTCCTCCAATACCTGGTGCCGTTCCAGGGAGAGGGTGTTGTCGCGGAAGATCGATACCGAGCCGATGATCTCTCCCGCCTCCCGCAACGGGGCGGTGGTGTGGGAGACCGGTATGAAGGCCCCGTTCTTGTGGATGAAATGGTCCTCCTCCACCCGGAAAGTGCGTCCCAGGACGTTGTGATGCACGGGACAGTCGCCGGAACGGAACGGGGTGCCGTCGACATGTTTATGATGGATGGTATCGTGAAAATTGCGGTTGACCAGCTCCGACTCCCGCCAGCCCAGCAGCCGTTCCCCCTCCCGGTTGATGGAGAGCAGCCGTCCTTCGAGGTCGAGGATGATCAAACCATCGCCCATGGCGTCCAGGACCCGGTTCAGGAAATTGCGGTTGCGCTCCAGGCGCATGCCGGTACGTACCCGCTCGGTGACATCGGTGGCGATGGCGATGTGGTGGGTGGGTTTGCCGATGGGGTTCAAGAAGGGCACGATGGTGCAGTCCACCCAGAAATGGTCCCCGTTTTTCTTGCGGTTGCGGATTTCTCCCTTCCAGATCCGGCCGGAGGAGATCCGCTGCCACATCTCCTGGTAGAAGGGTTTCGGGTGATAACCGGAATTGAACAGGCGGGGGTTTTTGCCAATCACCTCGGAGGCGTCGAAACGGCTGGTCCGCAACAGCAGGTCGTTGACGTGGGTGATGGTTCCCTCGGCGTCGGTGATGGTGACCAGGGCGTGCCGGTCCTGGGCGGTGCGCAAATTTTCAAGATGGGCCAGGGACTCCTGAAAGGTGCGGGTCCGTTCCACCAGCAGATTGTCCAGCCGTTCCCGTTCGCTGATGTCGAGCAGGCTCCCTTCGATGACCATCGGTTGACCGGAAGGGTCCAGCAACAGTTGCGCGTTGATATTGACCGGGATCTGTTTGCCCTGTTTGCAAAAGAGGGTCAACTCGTAATTTTTGACCCGGGTCTGGCCGTGGACGATTTCGAGAAATTCCGCCAGCAGTTCCGGCGCCGAACAAAGTTTGTCCAACGGCGTATCGATCAACTCGTCGGGGTGATACAGGACCAGCTTTTGGCAGGAGGGGGTTATGAACAGGATGCGGCCCCGGGGGTCGATGCGGAAATAGACCTCCTCGATGGTGTTGCAGATGGATTCATATTGATGGATGGCCTGCCGGGTGGCATCCGCCCGTCGTTTTTCCTCGGTGATGTCCTGGACCAGGAGCATCTCCCGGGGCGGGGTGACGTTTTCCAGTTCGTGGGTGTGGCCGGTGAATTCCAGGCGGAACACGCGGATATCGATCTGGGTCGGCAGCGGGACGCTCACTTCCAGTACCCCCAGCCGTTGATCCCGTTGGCAGACCGGGCAGAGAACCGGCGCCGGCAGGATCAGGCGCGAGGTGGCTTCGAGCCACCACTGTTCCGGTGTTTTCCAGGGGGCGGTCAGTCTCATGAGCGTGGTGCTGGCCATGACCATGCCGCCTTCCCCCTCCAGCAGGGCATGGCCGATGCGGAGCTTGCTTTGGGGTGGTGTCTCGTTGTTTTTGGAAATGTCTCCGTTCATGGTGTTCCCTTCGACGGAAGATTCCGGGCATGGCCGCACCCGGAGCCGGTTCGGGACCGGTGTCTCTCGTCCCCGGTCGAAAAGCATAGCCCAAATGATTGCGGTTGGCAAGAAATGCCGCCCGCTTTCCCCCTCGTTTCCCCGGTTTCGGCCTTGCATCGATCGATCCGGGTGGCGTAAAACGGGGGCATTGTGGCACGGGCGACACACTGACGCACGTTAATTTTTTCAGCATCGCCGATTTGGTCCAATGTCGACGTTGATTCAACCATATCGGCGTGGAAGAACAGACCGGGCGCCGGGCTCCCGGGTTATCCGTTGACATTTTCGACTTTTGCCCACGATACTGAACCGCCAATCGGGTGGCAGGAGCGGGGTGTCTCACCTGCGGTTGTACGACCTTCTTCGTTTGACTCGTTAAAAAACAGCCGTTTCAATCCGTTGATCACCCATCGACCGGTTGCCGCCGGCTGTTCACCCGTCGGGAAACGGGGCCGGGTCGTTGCCGGCGGTAGGGCCGTATCCGGAAGCATGGGCGTCCCTTTGCCTCCGGACGGCTCGGTCCGGGTCGGTTTCGCGGCTTTCGTCCGGTCCGGGGGATGGACTGTTGGGTTAATGATGGAACACGGATCTGCTATCAAAAATCCACTATTGGAGACCTATGGATCGGTCGTCACCGGGTTTTTCGCACCCGGCAAGGCGGTGGGCGATCCGGTGGCCATCTTTCCGGGATTGGAACGCGAATCCCAGGCCGACACCCTGCCCTATAAGCCGGACCTGGAATTTTTTCAGCCCGGTGCGGCGGAAATCAAAAAAATACAACAAACCGTCGATCAACTCCGGGAGGCGTTGCGCCGGGAAAACCAGATGGCCAGCTCCCTGGGCGACCGAACCAAACGGCGCGCCAAGATGGCCGATCGGGTGCGGGCGGTCAAAGGACAGGCCGAAGGCATCCAGCAGGTCCATTTTCACATGGACGCCTTTCAAAAGGCCATCGCCAGCGGTGATGAATCGTTGTTGGCCGGCAACCCCTTTTACGATCTGGCCAAACTGATTTTTCGACTCAATTGCAGTGGCGCCGTGGTGTTGTGGAACCATCTGCAGACCGAGTTGGCCAGCAACGCCCCGGAACCGGTCCGTCTTTCCCGGCCCCTGCGGGACATCTGGAAACGGTCCAAAAAACGCCGGAGCCCCCTCAACCGGCTGTTCGAAACCGTCGGGTTGCTGTTTTACAAGACCAAGCCGTTGCTGGAAACGGTGTTGATACTGGTCTCCGGTTTCACCACCTGGCTGGCCGTGGACGGCCTGTTGCAGACTCCGGAGGCCAGCCGGTTCCTGTTGGCCTTGATCGACGGTCGTCAGGAGGGGACCCTGCGGTTCTTGTTGTCGTTGACAGCCGCCTTTTTCGTCGGTACCACCGTGTTGGACTTCAAGAGACGGCTGTTTTTGGCCAGCGCCGAATCCGGGCGCGTCCTCAAGGGATTGCGCACCGCCTTCCTGGTCGATCCCCGTTGGATGCTGGTGGCCGGTTTCGTGGTCTTTTTTTCCGTCAAGACCAACTATGACGCCATCGTCTCCGTCGTTTCCAAAGGGGCCTACCTCACCGAACAATCCACCCGGGTCGGTAATACGGTGAACGGGGTCCTGGGGGGGCCGGGAACCGTCAACGCCGACAATCCGGTCACCCTGTACGATCTGCGCGCCTGGTTGAAAAAACGGACCGGCGCCACGGTGGCCTTTTTCGAAGACATACCCCCAGGGGAGCTGCAAGGTCGGGATCCGCGCAAGGGTCCCCGCTATTGGAGCAAACATTATATCGTGCTCGGTGGGTATCAACCCGGCAAGCGCGATGTGGCGCATTCTTTCAGAAATGTCGGTTACGCCCGGCGCAAGGATGACGCCCTGAAACGATCGGGCCTGGACCTGAGCACGTCCCTGGCGCAAAAGATTCAAAAGATCGTCGACAAATACAACGAGGATTTCGATGCCACCGTGGAACGGGTGCAAAAACGGATGGCGGAGTTGGACGGTTTGATGCGGGTGGAGTCGTTGACCCTGGCCAACCTGCCGGCGTTGTTGACCGCCGCTCCCAGGGAGTTCAATGGTCCCCTCGATGAGATCGTCCAGGCGGTGGTGGCCAATAAACGCCTGTTCGATGAATCCTTGGCGGAGTTGAACCGGTTGTTCCCGCCCTATCTCCAGTTGCTCCGGGAGATCGATCCCAAACTGGACGGCCAGTTCCGGGCCGCTGAAGAAAAGTGGCGCTTCGCCACTTTCGGTCTGCCGGCCATCGAATCGTTGCGGACCACCCATATTCCCCCGGCCACCGATCTGTCGTTCGAACAACTGAAAAAAGGTCTCGTTGCCGAACACGGTTCCGGCCGGGGCAAGGTGTTGTTGATGGTGTTGCTGCTGGCCAGTTTCGCCATCGATTTTCTGACCGTGCTGCTGTACATCCGTAAAACCGCCCGTCAGGGGGCGGCGGACCGGCTGGTCTCCCAGGAGATCGTGAAATATCTCCGGGAGTGGGAAAACGCCTTCGTGGACCTCTACAAATCGTTCTTCTACCGACCGGCCGTGCAGCAGGTGTTCCGGGGGATGACCTTTCCCAACGAAACCGGGGTGCGCAACGCCTATTACAAGTTGCTGGAGGAGGTGGAGCCCCGGGTCAAGGACGCGGCCGACATGACCTCCGGCGAACGGTTCAAACAGTGGTGGGGGGAGCTGTTCCGACCGACGAGGACCCTCTATATCACCGGCTACAACACCCGGGCCCTGACCATCGATAAACTGCTGACGAAAAAAAATACCTATTTTCCCAGGATCTTCGAGCGCCTGCTCCCGGGCCTGCAACTGGGAAAATTTCCCAAGTCCGCCTCATTCCTGGACCTGTATCAAAATACCGAAGAGGGCCAGTCCCGGGATAAAAGGGAGTTTTCCCTGGAGTTGAAACGGGTGGCGATGGCCAACGATCCGACCCTGGTTTTCGATGAACCGGAAGAGGATGGACGGCCGGTCTCGAGAATATCCCGGTTTTTCGGCACGGTGAGTACCAGAGTCAAATCCATCGGGCGCATCGTGCCGCGCGGCAAAGGGCGACATCCGGACCGGTGGACCTCCATGGTCAAGGCCGCCGCCGGCACGGTCGACAAGAAGGTGGAAAAGGAGAACGAGGAGGCTGAACCGGCCGGAGAAGGCGGTTTGGTCGTCACTCTCCGGGAACTGCTCTTCGAACGGGCCTTCCACGGCCCCTTTCCCCGGTTCACCCATACCCGCCGCAGTTGGTTGTTGGAGATGTCGTCGGTGGATGAACAGTCCCTGGAGGACCTGGACACCCTGCACGATTTCATCCCCGATTTCGTGAAAATGCTCAAAAAGGTGTTGACCAACACCCTGCCGGTCATCCAGGAGTCCCTGGATCCCCTGGAGAGCATCTGCGCCCGTTTTCCGGAGAGTTGCAGCGAGCGCGGCATCTCGGATACCGGCGTCCTGAATCAAAAATTGCAGGAGCTTGAAAAGGAGTCGTTGGGCATGTGGGGGGCCTGTGTGTCCCACCTGCTGGGCGATGAGGGCGGTTCCGGGGTGCAACTCAATAAACCGGATATTTCCAGCCTGACCGATATTTTGGCCGATGGCGGCGACATCTCCCATTTTTATGACCGCATCCACGCGCTGATGAACGATGCCGAAGAGGCCGTCGCCGCCGCCCGGGAGATTGAAAACACCGCCGTCGACACCATCAAAACCGGTCTTGACGAAATCAAGACCGGTTGTGATGAAGTCAACCGGATGTTGGTGAAAATCAACTTTCTCGGCCTGGAACTGCGCAAACTGCGGCCCCTGCCCCATGCCAAACTGAGGACCATGAACGAAAACAGCGCCCTGCTGGTCGGGGCGCCCAAGGTGGCGGAAGCCCTGTTGGCCGAGCGCGAGCGGGTGCTGAAGCAGGAAGAACTGTTCAATGATGTCAATTTCAAAACAGTGGCCCATCTGAAAAACAAGGCCGGCATTCTCTACAGCCGGGTCAGGAAGGTGATGGATGCCGTTGACAAATAACGGTCTCGATTCTAGAATTCCCCCTTCCGGATCTTGTGACCCGAAATGATGTTTCAGCGGCCTCAAAATACACCTTTTGCTCCGCGGGCGGCATCATTCCCTCTCCAAGGTCGAATCCTGAGTGTTATCGTCCTCGCCGTCGAGCGACGAAACCGGTGACTGTCGTGGAGCGTCCATTCTATGAAAATCCTGATCGTTGATGATGAGTTCGCCAATCGGGAACTGTTGAAATATATCCTGCAGCCATACGGTGAATGCACCATGGCCGAGGATGGCATGGAGGCCCTCACCCTCTTCAAGGAGCAGCTCAAGGCGGGCAAATCCTTCGATTTGGTGCTGATGGACATCATGATGCCCAACATGGATGGGCAGGAGGCCCTGCGGGAGATCAGACGGGCGGAAAAGGAGGTCTATGGCACCTCCCTCAACGCCAAGGACTACTCCTTCATCATCATGCAAACCTCCCTGGATGACCCCAAACAGCTGGTCGAGTCCTACTTCAAGGGCAAATGCAACGGCTACATCACCAAACCGGTCACCCAGGATGTGCTGTTGGACAAGCTGAAAAAACACAATCTGATCTGAACGGCGGTTCCCGCCGCCAGCCCAACCGCATCGGGGTGGTTTTTTTTGGGACAGTAAAAAAACGCTTACAGTGTAAGCGTTTTTTTACTGGCTCCTGCCATGTTTTTTATCCCGTTGAAAAATATTGGTATTTCTGTCGTATTTTATCAACATCCCCCCTGTTTCCCGCACTTTTTTGGACAGTTTTCCCCCCCTTCCTCACCCTGTTTCCGCAAAAAACCGGCCAACCATCGGTTGTTGCTATCAATATATTGAAAAATATAACAAAAACCGGCAGGGCACGATATTTGCGCTTCGGACGGTAAAAGGAACCGGGAACAGACTGGCTGATGAAAAAAAAGTCTGCATGGTGAGTGGGTTGCCTGTGCAAAGGAGACGGACGATGAACAAGACTGGACGAGTGGCGGGCCGATGGATGGCGATGATGATGTTGTTGGGTGGATTGTTGGCCGCTCCCATGGCCCGGGCCGGTGAGCTGGTGGTTTTTTCTTCCCAGGGTGGTGATTTTTCGCCCGGGGATACCTTGGATGGTTCGATGCCGTTGCGCCTGGAGGCGGGGCAACGCCTGACCCTGATCGCCGACAACGGCCGCATTCTGCGCCTGTCGGGACCGTATCATCAGGCCCCGCAACCCCCGGGCAAGGACAAAAACCGGCAGGGTCTCTCCAAGGCCCTGAAATCCCTGGTGGTACCGTTCCATGTCACCATGGGCGGCCTGGGAGGCACGCGGGATACCGAATTTTTGCAGGGCCTCCTGGCCCGGGGCTGGGTACCGGATCCCTGGCTCATCGACGTGACCCGCGCCGGTGACCACTGCTTGCGCGAAGGGAGTCCGGCGGTTTTCTGGCGTCCCAGTCCGGACAGCGAGACGGCCATCCTGTTGCGCGACCGGCAACGTGAATGGGTGGCCCGGACCCGTTGGCCCCGTGGCATGGATAAACTGGCATCTCCGGGAACGATGACGTATCGTGACGGTGGGGGGTATGAGGTGATCATGAATGGACAGCGGACGGCGCTGACCCTTCATATCATTCCACAAACGGTGAAGTCCAAAGGGGCGTTGGCCGCCTGGATGAACGAAAAGGCGTGTTCCGCCCAGACGGTGGCCCTGTTGCAGGATGGCCGTTGACGGGTGAGCCGCATGTGGCAATCGATTGGTCGGATCGGAGATGGAGTCGATGAAATGTTTGATCGTTGATGATGAGTTCGCCAATCGCAGTCTGCTGGAAACCATCCTTTCACCGTATGGTCAATGCACGACAGCGGTCGATGGCAAGGATGCGGTGGAACGGTTCCAGGAGCAACTGGCCGCCGGCAAACCGTTCGATCTGGTCTGTCTGGACATCGCCATGCCGAGGATGGATGGTCTGGAGGCGTTGCGGACCATGCGCGGCCTGGAAAAGGAGTGGGATGTCCCCTGGGCCGGGCGGGCGGTGATCATGATGATCACCAGCCGTGAGGAGCCGAACGAGGTGTTGGAGGCGTTCCAGAACGGCGGTTGCCACGGTTATGTCAACAAACCGGTGACCCCGGCCATTCTTCTGGAACGGGTTGCGGAATATCTCTCCCTGCGGCCCGATGGCGAAGGGTTGCGGGACAACAAACCACGCCGCAGCCTGGAGGACCTGTTCATCGCCCGGGGGTATACCATCATGCCCGGGGATGACATCGACGGCCGGGTGGGGAAAATGGTGACCCGTTTCATCAAACGCTGGCCGCGGCGCAACGTCTGCACCACGCCGGTCCAGGAGGTGAGCAGCAACCATATCTGTGAATTTTCCCAGGCCATCGACAGCGCCATCCTGAAACATCTCGCCAGCGGCATGAAAGGCACCGTCAACCGCTGTGTCGGCGTCGACGGCGCCTATGAAAACGTCGACCTGGACCTGATCCTGAGCGGCATCTACAGCAAAATCAGCGGCGGTATCGAACTGACCCTGACCCTGCGCGACAGCGACGGCCTGTTCGTGGACAGCGTTCGAGGGTTGCTGGTCAAACGGGATGGTTGACGGCTCATCGCCCCGGGTTCCCGCTTGCGGCTGTGGGGAAAAACCGTATAGTCTGGAGTTCGGATCCTGGCGATATTTGTTGGCAAAACCGTTTGAGGGCTCGATTCCATGCACTTTTCAGGGCATTTCGGCATCAGTCGGCATCTGCATTGGCTGGTGAGTCTGGTTTTTCCGGATCCGGAAATCAAAGGTTATGGGGGGGCGCGCAAGCAGTTTGTCAAAACATGCCGGGCGTTGGCGTCTGAGCGGCGGCGTATGCGCTTGTTCATCCTCTCCGGAGAACAGAGCATCCAACCTTCCAGGGAGACCGCCGAGGTTCTGGAGGGGTGTTTCGAGCATATCGATGAATTGATCATCGGTGGCGGTCCGGGCATCGCCATCGAACGGAGCCGGGTTGAACGGATGGAGCCCGCGGGTAGCTCTATTTTTCAATTGCGGGGTTTGGGTTTCGATCTTTCCAGTAATGAAGAGATTCTGGATTATTATGAGATCGGGAATGAATCCCCCGAAGAAGCCCATCCGTATATTCAGCTTTGTCGAAAGTTTCAAAAACGTCATCCGGACCGTGCCGCTGCCTGCAAATATATTTTGCAGGAAATGAGTCCTGAAGGACCGACGTTGCTGTCGCGTCGTCATCTGGCGATCATTGAGGTCGATACCGTAGTTGGCGATAGGGATTCAGGACCCTGTTTTCCGTTGGTGGTTATTGAGGATTTGCATTTGCCATTTCGACCGCGGCAAGCGGCCGTCTTTCGCTATTTGACGCCGATTGATGACGATTTCAAGAAGATTGCGGGGTTGAAAAACAGATTCATGAAAGCGGGGCGTGAGCATGATCTGTCCAAGCCGCCACCCTGTCGTCTGGTCGATCCTTCCACCTGATGCCGGGTTTGCATGAAGCCTTCGGTATCCATGTTTCCCTTTCCATTGGTCTCTTGGGGTTGATCTATGTCGCCCTGATCGACAGGTCGAACAGATATCGTATCCTGGAGTGGACTGTTTTCATTTGGCCGATGTTGCTTCTGGTCGGTCTGGTCATTACCGTCACTTTCCGGGGCTGGGATTCATATTGGCGTCATTCACATATCGATTTATGGTTGTTTTTGAAATCCTCTTTCCATGTCCTTGAGGTGATTACCCTTACCGTGCTCACCTGGTTGATTTTTTTGGCCTTCATCAA
Organism: uncultured Magnetococcales bacterium; assembly: GCA_964344355.1. GTDB lineage: Bacteria > Pseudomonadota > Magnetococcia > Magnetococcales > CAYFNE01 > CAYFNE01. The sequence continues at coordinate 19,966 of CAYFNE010000010.1, read as the reverse complement.
GGTTCGAAAACGGCGTGCATACGAGGGTACGGGAAATTGTTGGAAAAGGGGGGATTGACAATCCTTTCTCGATTCCCCAACGGCCTCGGATGGCCGGCTGGGCCAAACCGTAATGAACCATGGCCGCCAGGCCGATGGTCGGCACTGAACGGATAACCGTTTCTCCCCCCCCAAAAAAAACCTGGCAATCGGCCAGCCGGTTTTTCCGCCGCGATTCATGAAAGGTGGACAAGCCGTCTCTGGAGTTCGATAATCAACTGCCAGCGAAATCGTTACCAGAACGATTGGATCAAATTTATTGCCGTCGGCATTCCACAACCGGCCACTTGGTTATTACCCTTTTCAATGTGATCCTTTCATGACGACACTCACTCTTTCCCTGATCATTCCGTTTTACAACGAAGAGCAAAATGTGGAGCCGCTGTTCCAGCGCGTGACCACAGCGATGGAGCGGTTTGGTTGTGACTATGAGGTGATCGGCATCAACGACGGCAGCGAGGATGGCACCGAGGCCATCCTCGATCGGTTGTCCAGCGGCGATCCCCGTTTCAAGGTGATCCATTTTCGCCGCAACCATGGCCAGACCGCCGCCCTGATGGCCGGTTTCGACCATGCCCGCGGCGATGTCATCATTCCCATGGACGGGGATTTGCAAAACGATCCCGATGACATCCGTCACCTGGTGGGCAAGATCGAGGAGGGCTATTCGGTGGTTTCCGGCTGGCGCAAGGATCGCAAGGATTCAAAGCTCAGCCGTACGCTGCCCAGCCGGATGGCCAACTGGTTGATTTCCAGCATGTTCGGGGTCCATCTGCACGACTATGGCTGTACCTTGAAAGCCTACCGCAAGGAGGTGGTCAAGGACATCAAGCTCTACGGGGAGATGCACCGTTTCGTGCCCATCTATGCCAGTTGGCACGGCGCCAAGCTGACCGAAATCCCGGTCAAACACCATCCCCGGGTGCATGGCGACTCCAAATATGGTCTGAACCGTATTTTCAAGGTGTTTCTGGACTTGATGGTGGTCAAGTTTTTGGAGGATTATCACACCAAGCCCATCTATGTGTTCGGCATTTTCGGCCTGTTCTGTATCTTTCTCTCTTTTCTTTCCGGCCTGCTGGCGGTCTATCTGCGTTTTTTCATGGGCATCACCTTCATTCAAACCCCCTTGCCGCTGTTGGTGGTGATGACCTTCATCACCGGCGTGCTCTGTATCCTCATGGGGCTGTTGGCGGAAATGTTGGTGCGCATCTATTATGAATCCCAGAGCAAACCCACCTATTTCATCCGCAAACGGGTCAATCTCGATGGCAAGGGCTGATGTGCGGCATCGTCGGCTTTTTCGGTTCGGGGGATGAACATCTCCTGAAAACGATGACCCGAACCCTGGCCCATCGCGGGCCGGACGGGGCGGGGTTCCACAGTGATCCTGAAAACCGGGTGTTTCTCGGCCATCGCCGCTTGGCGGTTTTGGACCTGGCCGGCGGTCGGCAGCCGATGTGGAATGAAGACCACAGCGTCGCGGTCATTTTCAACGGCGAGATCTACAACCATGACCGTTTGCGCGCCGATCTGGAGGCCCGGGGCCACCGGTTCCAATCCCACCACTCCGATACCGAGGTGCTGGTGCATGGGTATGAAGAGTGGGGGGAGGGGTTGCCGGTGCGTCTCAACGGCATGTTCGCCTTTGTCATTTATGATACCAACCGGCGCCGCCTGTTCCTGGCCCGGGACCGTTTTGGCAAAAAACCGCTTTTTTATGCCCATCGGCCGGGAATGTTGGTGTTCGGTTCGGAACTCAGGGGGGTGTTGTTGCATCCCGGTGTGCCGGACACCCCGGACGGGTTGGCCCTGCAAAAATATTTCGCCCACTGTTTTTTTCCCGCCCCCCACACCCCCTATCGGGCGATCCGCAAATTGCCGGGCGGTTGTTGGTTGAGCCTGGATTTGACCGGTGGGGAACCGCACATCGAAACCTACTGGCGTTTTGAGGTTCAACCGGTGGAAACCGTCCCGGAAAATGCCGAGGAGCGATGGGCTGAAGAGCTGCGGGAGCTGCTGGCCACCGCCGTCGAACGGCGTCTGGAGAGCGATGTGCCGTTGGGATTTTTGTTGAGCGGCGGCATCGACTCCAGCGCCGTGCTCGCCCTGGCCAGTCGATACCGGTCGGGCGACCAACTGGAAACCTTCTCCATGGGCTTCACCGAGGCATCCTATGATGAGTCGGCCCATGCCCGGTTCATGGCCGACCGGATCGGCAGCCGTCATCATGCCTTGATGTGTGATCTGGAGACCGCCCGTTCCGAGTTGCCGTCCCTGCTCGAACGGTGGGATGAACCGATCGGCGACGGGTCGTTGTTGCCGACCTTTCTGGTCAACCGGTTCGCCCGCCAGCGGGTCACCGTCGCCCTCTCCGGCGATGGCGGCGATGAACTGTTCGATGGCTATGATCCGTTCAAGGCCCTCAACGCCTCCCGGCTCTACCGGCGGCTGGTGCCGGCCCGGGTGCATCCTCTTTTTCAATATTTCGCCGGTTTGATGCCGATTTCACGGCGCAACATGAGCCTGGATTTCAAGGTGCGCCGCTGGTTGCGCGGGGTGGGTCATCCGCCGGCCTACTGGAATCCGCTGTGGATGGGGGCCCTGGCGGTGGAGGAGATTTCGGAACTGTTCGGTGGTCCGGTCGATCCGGAAATTCTCTACGAAGAGGCCTTGTCGGCCTGGGAATCCTGTCCATCGTCCGACTTGGTGGACCGTACGCAAACCTTTTTTGCCCGGTTTTATCTGCAGGATGATATTTTGATCAAATCGGACCGGGCCAGCATGCTCTCCTCATTGGAGTTGCGCTCCCCCTTCCTGGACAACGATGTGGCGGCCTTCGCCAGCCGTCTGCCGGCCTCGTTCAAGTTTCGCCGCGGCCAGGGCAAATGGTTGTTGAAACGGGCCCTGATCGGCATCGTCCCGGAGCGGTTGATCCAGCGGCGCAAAAAAGGGTTCGGCATCCCGCTGGCCGACTGGTTACGCGCCCTGCCGCCGCCCGCCGCCGGGGGGGTGGAAGAGTCGTTGATGGATGGCGACTGGCTGAGAAAACGGTGGCGGGCCCACCGTCAGGGGCGCATCGACGATCGCCATGGACTGTGGTGCTGGATGACCCTGCATCACCATTTCACCGCCCATCAATCCGGTTTGCGCGCCGACCCGATGACGATCATGCCGGAACGTTGAAACAGGGTGGTGTTGGTGATCCAATCGTCCAGCCGTGCGAACAGACGGGTGATGGCACGGATTCCCGGTATGAAACGGAACAGCCGGTTGAAGACCAGCACATCACTGTTCATGAACAGGGCGAAGCCGAAAACGCCGTAGGTTCGCCACTGTTCCAGCTTCAGGCCGGCCCGTTCCAGCACCGGCACCGTATCCTCGTACAGCAATGGTGATTCGGTGTCATGATCCAGGGCCGGACTCAGCCGGTAGATCACCGCCCGCAACCAACGCCACAGGAAAAAATCGCTGACCGGTTCTCGCCAGAAAAACCGCCCGCCCGGTTTGAGGATGCGATACACCTCGCCGAACAGGGCGTCCCGATCGTTGACATGATGGATGCCGCCGATGATGAACACCGCCTCGACGCTGTCGTCGAGCATGGGGATGTCGGTGGCGTCGCCCTGAATGAAGGCGACGCTGGTTCGATCGATCTGCCGGCGGCCGACGCGCAACATGTTGCGCGACACATCCACCGCCACCGTCCGGCCCAGGCGTTCCCCGAACAGGGTGATGGCCTCGCCGGCGCCACAACAGATCTCGGCGGTCCGTTCGAAGGGGTCGGGACCGACGGTCCGCGCCAGGGCCTCATCCAGATAGGCCAGGTACTCCTGGGTATGGGGGTAACCCAGATTTTCGATGAATTGGGCGGAAACCTTGTCATAGTGCTGTTGTTGGATGCGGGTCGCCGGGGTGGGATTTTCAACCATCAATCCGGGGATGCCGTCCTCCGGCAACGGATAGTCGAACCGGCCATCGGCCGATCGCAACGAGGTTCCGTCCCAGGTCAGGGGTTGTGCCGATTTCGGGCAACGCAGCAGGGTGACAAGCTCATTATCGAATGGTAGAATCATACCGTTCAAGATCTCATTGATCATTCGGAGAAAACCCGCTGGTCCAACTCCGATTTGGCTTAAAAGGGGGCGGCATGCGGACCCTGTTCAGTAAACGCTTGATGAAACCTTGGCGTCAAGCCCTCTTTCACCATCGGATGATGCCATGATCGGCCCGCTTCCCGACCGCAACACCTTTCTCCGCGCCTTTGCCATCATCCTGCTGTTCACGGTCTATCAAAGCGGGGCGCTTTTTTATGGCGACGCCCCGTTCAAGTCGAGTGATCAAACCATCAACAGCGTGATGGTGATGAAAACGTTGCACCCGGAGCTGTATCCCCGGGATTACATCTTCAAGGACGACAGCCTGTTTTCGTTCTACACCCCGTCCTTCCTGAAACTGATCGGTTGGGCCTACCGGACCACCGGCGATATCATCACCGCCTATCTGGTCTATTTGCCGGTGATCGGCCTGATGTTTCTCACCGGCATGTTCCTGCTCGCCCATCGACTGATCCAGCACGCGCCGACGGCGCTGGTGTTCACCCTGCTGGTATCGATCCAACGCTATACCATTGGCGGCACCTTCTGGGGGGTGTTTCACGGCAACACGGTGATGCCGCGCACCCTGTTCATGGCGCTGGTTCCCTGGCTGTTCCTGGTCCTGATTCAGTACTACCGGGATCGCTCCCTGTGGCGCTTGCCGTTGTTGGGTTTCGCCGGCGGTCTGGCGGCCAACCTGCATCCGATTTCCGGAATGATGTTCGTCGAACTGCTGTTGCTGATGGTGGCGGTGCAACCGCCCTGGGATCGCCGCTGGTTGTCGCTGTTGCTGTTGATCGCCCTGGCCTCGGTGGCCGGGGTCTGGCCCTTCCTGATCAACTATGTGCAACACACCGAAATCGGCGCCGTCACCATCGTTTTCGAACGGTTCCGCGAGGCCCTGCTCTATCGTATGGGGTATATGATTTTCCCCTTCGAAAACATGACATTTCTCGGTGAATCGCTGGCGGGTCCCGGCCAGCGGTTGTTCATTTATCTCTATCTGTTGGCCATGGCGCCCTGGTTGGCGCTGTTCATCCAACGCTGGCGGCGGGGTGAAAATCCCGAACGTTCCGGCTGGTTTTTCGCCTTGCTCCTGTTGATCCAGATGCCCATGGCCTACTGGATCCTGAATTTTAACAATATCGCCCTGGTGGTCGCCGCTTTTATTTCCGGACTGGTGTTGATGCGGGGCGGGGTTCGGCCGTGGATGTGGTTTCCCGCCGTACTGCTGGTCGGGGTGATTTTTTGTACCCTGGTGCTGGCCTGGTTTTTCCATCAACTCTGGGAGTGGACGCACATTCTCTCCCTCACCGCGTTCATGGTCGAACAGGCACGCGCCGCCAAATATGTACCGTTGCCGTTGTTCCTGCTGGTGGCCCTGGCCCTGCGTGAAATTCTGGCCAAACGGCCGGCCAGATGGGTGTGGCCGGTGGTGGTGATCCTGCTGGTGTTGTCGGTCTATTCGGTGCGCAAGGACATCATTCCCCGACCCTGGAAATCTCCCAAACCCGAGGTGGTCCTGCAAAACCAACATGCCCGGGAACTGTATCGCTGGGCCCGGGAGGAGACCGCCATCGACAGCGTTTTTTATTATGACCGCATGCCCATGCGGCTGTTCGGCCGACGGGCCATCACCCACGAGAAAAAGGATCTCGGCCTGGCCCACGACTCCCAATCCCGGCTGGTGGCCCTCTATGACCGCCATAAACGGGTGGAGCGGGGGTATGCCGAACCCGAACGCATGCCGGCCCTGGCCGCCGAATTGGGGGTGGATTACATCGTCGTCGAAACCTGGCGCAAACTGGAGTTTCCCCTGCCGGTGGCCTTCGCCAACGGACACTATCGGGTCTATGATGCCCGGCAGTGGCGCACCCCCTCTTGAACCCGTTCCGGAAAGTGTTCCATGTCCCGTTTAAAAGGTGAAGCCCTGGTCAAGGATCGCGCCCGGCGCGGAACGGTGGAGACCATCGATGCGGTGGACCGCTCGGGAATGGAATTTTTCGATCGGCCCCGGACGGTCCTGATCCGGCCACCCATCGTCGCCTCGGCCCGTTCCATCAACAATGAGGCGGTACCGGCCATCGGTCTGGCCTCGATCCTCGGTTTTTTGCGCGGCCGTGGTCACGATGTGTTGTTGATCGATGCCATTGCCGACGGACTGAACAATCTTTGGGAGTTGCCGGGTTTTCCCGGCTTCGGCTGTCAGGGCATCCCGTTCGAGGAAATTCTCGAACGCATTCCCGGGGATGCCGAGGTGATCGGTTTTTCCATGATGTTTTCCGGCGAATGGCCCGTTCACCGGGGGTTGGTGCGCCAGGTGCGGCAACGGTTTCCCCAGGCTTTGTTGTTGGCCGGCGGCGAGCACGCCAGCGCCTTGACCGAATACACCCTGCGTGATTGTCCGGAACTGGATCTCTGTGTGCGCGGCGAGGGGGAGTTGACCTTTTTGCGCATCCTGGAGCGGGTGCGCGAAAACCGGGATGTTTATGAAGTCGATGGCATCGGTTATCTGGATGGCGATGGCCACTATGTCGAACGGGCCGGACTGCCGCGCATCCGCAACATCGACCAACTGCCCTGGCCGCACTGGCCGGAGGGCTATCTGGAAAAATTTTGGCAAGCGGGTAAATCCTACGGCGTGCAGTCGGCCCGGGACATGCCGATGATGGTGTCGAGGGGGTGTCCGTTCCGTTGCACCTTTTGCTCCAACACCCGCATGTGGACCACCCGATATATTTTGCGCGATGTCGATGATGTCATCGCCGAGATCAAACATTGGGTCGAGCGTTATCGGATCACCGCCATCCAGTTGTATGACCTGACCGCCATCACCAAAAAAAAGTGGGCGTTGGCCTTTTGCCAAAAACTGCAGGAGAGCGGTTTGGCGTTGAACTGGTCCCTGCCTTCCGGCACCCGCAGTGAAATTCTCGACGAGGAGACCCTGGGCTGGTTCAAGCGGACCGGTTGCAACTACATGGTTTACGCCCCGGAAACCGGATCATCGCGCACCCTGTCGATCATCAACAAACAGATCTCCCTGGACAACATGAACCAGTCGGTGCGGGCGGCGAAAAAGGTCGGCTTGGTCATTCGCACCAACCTGATCATCGGTTTTCCTGGCGAAACCCGCCGTGATGTGTTCAAAACGGTGTTTTATGGCTTGAAACTGGCCTTGTGGGGGGCCGATGAGGTCAATATCAACATTTTTTCCCCCTATCCGGGAACCGAAATTTTTCAGGAACTGGTGGACAGTGGCCAATTGCGCGTCGATGACACCTTTTTGATGGGACTGACCTCCCTCAACAGCGATTTTTCGGTGATCAACCCCCTGACCTGCAACCGCCACATCGGTCCCCGGGAATTGGCCCTGTACCGCATCGGTTTCATGTTGAGCAACTATGCCCTGGGCTATCTGCTCTATCCCGGACGCATCCTGCGCACCTTCCGCAACCTCAATTCGGAACATCAGGCATCGACGGTATTCGAACACCGCCTCAAGGATATGTTCGCCAAACGGCGGGCGAAAAAAGATCGGGAAAAAGGCAGCCGGTGATACAGGCCATCGGGCATCCAATGACATCACTGAGAACCAAGGCAGGACACAAAGACAAAATCCACGAAACGTGAAAACAGGCAAAGGTTCACTCACGTTTCCCTTCGGCCCCGCTACCCGGGAGTTTTGTTCGGCATGGAGACGGCGACAGCGGCTGGTGATGGAAAGAATGGCGCCCTGGATCGCCGGGTCAGCGGTTTGACGACGCTTTTGACCCTGGAAAAGGAGGCGCGTCATGCCAAGGATCCGGAGATTCTCGGTCACCTGCTGGTCAATGAAAGTTTGAGACTGTTGCGCTATGGCCAGGCGGTTTTTTGGCGGTTTGGCGGTGGGGGGCGGTCGCGGATCGCCGCCGTTTCCGGGGTGGCCCGTTTTGATGTCCATGCGCCGCAGGTGGTGTGGTTGGATGGGGTGATCCGTATCCTGGCGGCCTTGCCGGCCGGCGGGGAGATACGGGAACTGGATGTCGATTCGGCCCGGGCCGATGGGGTTGATGAACAACGGCTCCGGGAGTGGCCGGAGTGGTCGTTTCCCCGGGTGTTGTGGTTGCCCTTGAAGGATCCGCGCGACGATACCGTTCTCGGTGGTTTGTGGTTGGCCCGGGAGGCGGCCTGGGAGGAGGGGGAACGGGTGCTGGCCGGTCATCTGGCCGATGGGTATGGCCATGCCCTGGCGCTGTTGGAAAGCCGGCGGAAACCCGGTCGTTCATGGTTGGGCCGTTTGTCCGGGTTGTTGAAGGTGGTGGGCCTGGCGGCGTTGGTGGCGGCCCTGTTTCTGGTACCGGTGCGGCTGTCGGTGTTGGCGCCGGCATCGATCGGTCCCATCCGGCCGACGGTGGTGGCCGCCCCCCTGGACGGGGTGGTGGAACGGTTTCATGTCGAGCCCAACCAGACGGTGACCGCCGGTCAGTTGTTGCTGGAACTGGACCCGACCGAGATTCGCGGCCGCCACCAGGTGGAGTTGGAAGAGCTGGCCCTGGCCCGGGCCGGATATCAAAAGGCGTTGCGGCAAACCTTTCAAAATCCCGACAGCGGCGCCGAACTCGCCTCCCTGCGTGCCCTGATCGACAAGGCCGCCGCCCGGGCCGTCCACAGTGAACGGGTGTTGGAACGGATGCGCATCAAGTCACCCGAGGCGGGCGTGGCGGTGTTCGCCGATGTCAATGACTGGTTGGGGCGACCGGTACGGGTCGGGGAACGCATCCTCGCCATCGCCGATCCGCAACGGGTGGAAATCAGCATCGATTTACCGGTGGCCGACGCCCTGGTCCTGGAACCGGGCGCCGAGGTGCGGCTGTTCTTGAACATCGCCCCCCTGGAACCGCTGACCGCCACCCTGCGTTATGCCTCCTATGAGGCCCGGGAGACCGGCGACGGGGTGCTGGCCCACCATCTGCGCGCCACCCTGGCCGCCGATACCCCGCCGCCCCGTCTCGGTTTGAAGGGTACCGCCAAAATATATGGCGAGGAGGTCTCTCTCTTTCTCTACTTGTTTCGCCGTCCATTGTCGGCCCTGCGGCGATTGGTGGGCCTGTGATTCCCCCGCGAACCGACGGTTCCACCGCTTTGCCGCCGTTGCGGGAGGATTTAAACCTGTTTCCCGGCGCCCCGGGACCAGGGGGGACGCCGGCCTGGTTGATCCATGACCGGCCGCGCAACCGGTTTTTCCGCCTCGGCTGGCTGGAGTCGGAACTGTTGATCCGCTGGGCCTCGACCGCCGATGACCGGGGGCTGGCCGAGCGCATCAATCGCGAGACCACCCTGCACACCGATGCCGGGCGGGTGCGGGAGATGATCGAATTTTTGCGCCACAACGATCTCACCCGGCCCGCTTCCACGGAGGCGGTCCACGAACTGGCCGCCCGGGCGCAACAACGGCCGGGATGGGGGACGTGGTTGTTGCACCACTACCTGTTTTTCCGTATTCCCCTCTGGCGGCCAGACCCTTTTTTAACCCGGTTGATGCCATGGCTGGGCTGGCTGTTCCAGCGATGGTTCGCCATTCTCCTGGTTTTTCTCGGCATGACCGGGCTGTTTCTCGTCTCCCGGCAATGGGAGGCCTTTCTCGGGACGTTTTCCTTTTTTTATTCGTTGCAGGGGGCGCTGTTTTTGGCCCTGGCCATCGTTTTCGCCAAGGTGTGCCATGAGTTCGGTCATGCCCTGATCGCCAAATTTTATGGTTGCCGGGTACCGGTGATGGGGGTGGCCTTTCTGGTCCTGTGGCCGTTGGCCTATACCGATACCAGCGATACCTGGCGGTTGACCGACAAAAAACAGCGGTTGCGGGTGGCGTCCGGCGGCATGATCGCCGAATTGATGTTGGCGATCCTGGCCACCCTGGCCTGGAACCTGGTCGACGAGGGTATTTTGAAAAGCGTGTTCTTCTCCCTGGCCACCGTCACCTGGACCGCCGCCCTGGCCATCAATGCCAATCCATTCATGCGGTTCGACGGTTATTTCATTCTCTCCGACCATCTGGACATCCCCAACCTGCAGGATCGCGCCTTCGCCCTGGGACGGTGGAGGTTGCGGCATTTTTTTCTCGGCATCGACGAGCCGCCGCCGGAAACCTGGCCCCGGCATCAGCGCCGTTTTTTGATCGGTTACGCCTGGGCCACCTGGACCTACCGTTTTTTTCTGTTCCTCGGTATCGCCCTGCTGGTCTACCACTTTTTTTTCAAGGTGTTGGGTGTTTTTCTCATGGTGGTGGAGATCCACTGGTTCATCCTGCGGCCGATCGGCCGGGAGCTGCTGGCCTGGTATCGGCGGCGGGATGATGTCTCCCGGGGATCGGCCGGCGCCGGCCTGCTGTTGATCCTGTCGCTGTTGGCGGTATTGTTCATCCCCTGGCAAAACCGCATCACCGTTCCGGCGGTGTTGCGCAGTGAATCGTTCGCCTGGATCCATCCACCGGTGCCGGGACGCCTCGAATCGATCCATGTCCGGGAGGGGCGGCGGGTGCGGGTCGGGGATCCGCTGTTCATCCTCGCCGCTCCCGATTTGGACCATCAACTACGGCTCAATCAACTGGACCTGGAACGATTCGGACACGAAAGCCGCCGGCCCGGCCAACGGCGGGAGGCGCGGGAGGATCGTCTGCTGGCCGCCCAACGTCTGCGGGCGGCTCGGGAACGGCGCCAAAGCCTGCTGGACAATCGCCGACGGTTGACCATTGCCGCTCCCCTCTCCGGAGTCGTCACCGAGCTGGCCCCGGGTTTGAAACCGGGACGGTGGTTGGGCCGCGAGGCGCGGTTGGCCCACATCCGCCGACCGGACAGCGATGGGGTACGCGCCTGGTTGGAGGAGAAGGACCGTCATCGGGTCGTCCCGGGGGTGCGCGGCCTGTTTTATGCCGAAGAGCCGTTGCGACCGCCATTGCCGGTGCGGGTGACGGCGGTGGACCCCCAGGCCCTGTCGAGCCTGGAGTGGAAATATGCCGCTTCGTCGTTCAAGGGTGCGATCCCGGTGCGGAAAAAGGCCGATGGCCGGTTGATCCCCACCCGGGCCCTCTACCGCGTGCGCCTGAAAATCATCACCCCGCCGGCCCTTGAAAGTGGCCGGGTGTTGCGGGGAACGGTGCAGCTACGGGGTGAACGGCAAAGCCTGGCCCGGGGTCTCTGGCACGGGGTGCTGGCGCTGTGGATTCGCGAATCGGGTTTTTGAAGGATGAAACCGCGCCCCCTCGGTCCGGACTGGCTTTGGCGGCGCGGTTTCCACGGTCCGGCGATGCCGGGTGGACCGTTTTATGGCGGGATGGACAACGGTCAACAGGTCAGGGGCTCATCGGCCTCCTCTTCGTCCGCTTCGCGCTCGCCGAGCAGCATCTCGTGCAGTTCGCAGGCGGTCTCGAACTCGCGGATTCCCTCGATCACGAAGGATTGCTGGTCCTGATCATAAATACCGAAACAGTTTTCCTCGATCTCGATCTGAAGTGATTCCATGTTACCGACTCCTTCCATCAAGTAGGACTTCGTTGGTTGACAAGGAAAAAAACGGGTTTTACCACTGTCAACGGCGGACAGCAGATCTCGTGCCACGGCTGCCGCATGCCCCGTTTGACAATTTTCGGGTCGAAAAAAGTTCCAACCGGACTGTTACAGGTCGGGCGTATTCCCCCGGTTCGGCGTCGAGGGACCCCGAATGGCAAATTTTACGACAGGGTCGGTCTGTTTCAATAAAATCAAACAGTTGGAAAAATGGGCCGAGGGGTGGGAATGGGTTTTTCGGCCTTGATACGAAAAAAGACAAAATAATTTTTTTTGTTGCGGTGCAAAACCGCTCTGACTTTCATTATTTGGCCGTTTTCGTGGTGAAACGGTGTTTCTGTAAACCGATTTTTACAGGCGATGGGACAAAATGTTTCACGTGCGCCGGGAAAAAGCGCGCTGTTCAATGGATTGCGGATGGTGGATGATTATTTGTCGGCCATGACCATGTGTATGTCCCGATGGCCGGATTCAATGCGTTTGAGGTGCAGGGCGACACAGTGATCGGCTGGCTGTTCCGCCCGCAGGGTATCGAAAAGCGTTTTGGCGGCGGCCGTTTCGCCGTCGTCCAGCAGTTTGAAGGCCTGCCGGTAGCGTTGGCTGAAGGGGGTGCCGCGCAACGCTTCCGGCCACGGTTCGAACACATCGATGGGTTGGCTTTTGCCCTTGAGCACCACCCGGGCCACCGGTCGGGTCTCCTCCGGCGGACAGAGATCGGCGCTGCCGGCGGAGAGGCAGATGCGGGTGCCGAGAAATTTGTTCAATCCCTCCAGGCGGGCGGCGATGTTGACCGCATCGCCCAGGGCGGTGTATTGGAAGCGCTCCTCGGAACCCAGATTGCCGATGGCGGCGCTGCCGGTGTGGAGGCCGATGCGGGTTTGGCCGAAGGTCAGCCCCCGTTCCGCCTGCTGCCGGCGAAAGGATTCGGCGAACCGGTCCATCTCGCGGGCGCAGTTCAGGGCGCGCGGGGCGTGGTCGCTCTGTTGTTCCGGCGCCCCGAACAGGGCGAACACCGCATCGCCGATAAAATTGATCACCGTGCCCTCGTGATGCAGGATCACCCGGCAGATCCCCCCCAGATAGTCGTTGAGGATGCGTGCCAGGTCGGCGGCATCCATCTGTTCGGACAGGGTGGTGAAACCGGCGACATCCGTGAATAAAAAAGTCATTTCCCGGCGTTCCCCGCCCAGGGAGAGGGCGGCGGGATTTTCCATCAACCGCGTCACCACCGATGGGGCCAGATAGCGGGAGAAGGCCTGGCGGATAAATTTTCGTTGCCGGCGGTCTTCGGCGCCGATGTGGATATCGGTCATGCCCAGGGCGAGGATGAAGCTGAAAATGGGCGGCAGGATGGGAATCAGTTCCCCTCCCTGCTGGAACAGCAGAAAACCGCCGGCCCAGTAGAGAATGATCACCCCGGCCCCGGAGAGCAGACGCCACAGCAGGGTGATCTTGGTCAACGCCAGGGCGACGCCGACCGCCGCTCCCAGCAACAGCAGGGAGATCCACAGGGGGAATCCCGGTTCCGGGGGCTGCCGCCCCTCCAGGAGTTGCGCCAGGGCGTGGGCGTGGATCTCCACGCCGGGGAAATCCTGTATTTCCACGCCGCCGACGGTGCGGGGGATCACGGAAAAGGGGGTGCGGTGGCGGTCGGTCAGGGAGAGATCGGAGCCGATCAGCACCACTTTGCCGCGCAACCATTTTTCCGGCAACACCGGCACCATGTGGGCGGGATAACTCCGGAACGGTTCGGTTTCGAGGTCGGGACGGCCATGCCAGGAGATGGCGATGCGTTCGCGCGGGGCGTCACCGCCCAGCTTGGCCGACAGGGCGGCGGCGACGCCGGGTATGAAGGGGCCATCCGCCAGCTCGCGGCCGGGAAAGATCCATCGGGCGGTGCCATCGTAGGGATCCTTGACCAGGTTGGCGAAACCGCGCCGGTCCAGGGGCAGGAATTGGTCGATATAGGCCTTTTGTGGCGCCGTCAACCGTTCCTCCCGGCCGGCATAACTGATCACCAGCGGTGTTTTCATCTCGCGGATCAACCGTTTCAGGTCGGCATCCTTGGCCGTTTCGGTCGGTTGGTCGAGGAGGATGTCCAGCAGGATGGCCCGCACCCCCTTTTTTTCCAGGCTGCGCAGCAGGTCGGCGAGAAAGGCGCGGTCGACCGGCGAGCGGTAGGGAAACCGTTCCAGGGTCTCTTCGGTGATGGCGATGATCAAAATATCGGTGTGCTGGGGTTCGGCCGGCAGCAGGGTGGCGATGCGCACATCGCCCACCCAGCGTTCGATCATTCCCAACACCGGCAGATGGCGGATACCGGCCCAGGCCAGACCGGTGGCCAGCAGCCAGATCACCAGCAGGGCGATCACACCCCGGTCACGGCCGGTTTTCATCCGTCATTTCCCCCGGGACGGGGGTTGACGGATGAAGGCCATGACGGCGGGTGATCGGCGGTCGGCACCTATTTCAAGGTGATCAGCAGGGCGGTGGTTTGGGCGTCACACCCTTTTTCCTTCATCCAGGCGGCTTGCGCCATGGTCGAGGTCACCGTCGCCGGGATGAGATGAAAGTGGGACAGGCTCTTTTCCGAACCGGCGCGGATGCGGTAGACCTCCCCGTCCAGGACCGGCATCTCCTTCGGTGGCGCGAGACGGTTGGTGCCGGCCGGCCAGTAGGTGTTGGCGGCCCAGACCGTGTTGCCGATGCGCACGTTCACCGGCACCGTCCGTCCATTGTCCGGCCGCCAAAAGATCACCGGTCCCCCTTCGCGGACGCAGTGGTTGCCGGAACGGGTCACATCCACCAACCACGGTTCGGGCACCCAGCCGTTTTGAACGCTGTCGTTGAACACGCCGCTGTTGGAGCGGGTCACCCCCAGGGCGCTCTCCTGGGCGTTTTCCGAGACCAGCAACGATTTCAACGCCTCGGTCATGCCCGGCTGATTGCCGCTGCCTTTGGGATCGGGCACCCCCTGGTGCGGACCCTTGAGACGGAAGATGCGGCCGTTGGCGGCGATCAGGGTGACGCTCTGTCCCATCTTGAGAATGAAGGGTTTGCCGTCATCGATCATGTCGCCCGGTTTCAGGGCGATGCCCTGGGCGGAAAACACCACCAGACCGCCGGCCCGGGCCGGCCCGGGGATCATCAGGATCAACGTTGAAACGAGAAGCGGTAACAGCACGTTCGGAATGATTCGTTGAAAAAGACCGTAAAAGATACGCATGGCAACCTCCCGCCGAAAAAGATGGTCAAAATTTCGTTCGCCAAGGATACCGTTCAAAAAACATCCTTCAACCATTATTGAACATTGTTGAAGAAAAATGCCAGATCCGGATGTGATCCATTGCCAAAGGGTTGTATGATTTTTTCTCGGTATGATGGTACCATGATTGTTGACCGTCTGTCCGCTCAAATGGAAAAACGTCAGGTAAATCATGACAAAACCCGGATATCGCCGTTATGTTCCCTTGGCTGGGATCGCCATTTTGGCGGTGGGGCTGGCGGTTTTGGGCATGCGGTTTTTGCCTTTTTTACGGGTGACCGGCAACTGGTTGACCGATTTTCGCATCGCCACCCTGCTGCCGGCGGAACCCCAGCATGGGGATATCATCGTTGCCACCATCACCGATGAAACCCTGGACATTTTTCCCTACCGTTTTCCCATCGACCGGCTGTTTTTACGCAACCTGCTCGACTCGTTGGAGAAAAAACAGGTACGGGCCATCCTGTTGGACCTGCCCCTGGACCAGCCCACCGAGGCGGAAAAGGATCGGTTGTTGAAAACCTGGCTGCATCGGACCCGGGTCCCCCTGGTGGCCCGTTATGGTCCGGGTTCGCCCGGCACTTCCTGGAGCGCCGGACGGCGCGTCTTTCAGGATGAGATGTTGCCCCGTTCCCTGCGCGGATTGGGGGAGATGGTGATGGATCCTTATGATGGCGGCGTGCGTTGGATCTATCCCGGCGGCAAAATGGCCGATGGCACCCATATTCCCGGTTTGGTGGGCGGTTTGGCGGCCAAACTGGGTATCGACCCGCCCGAGGAGCCGATCCTGATCTCCTGGCGCGGGCGTCCCGGCAGCGAAACATCGCCGTTCCGCTCCTTTCCGGCGCAGATGGTGCCGGTGTTGCCGGATGCCTGGTTCCGGGACAAGATCGTCCTGGTGGGCCGGAACCTGCCCTGGGCCGACCGCTATCGAACCCCCTTCACCCTGCTGCCCCGGGAGGCGGATGGTCTTTCCGGCGGTGAAACCGCCGGTGTGTTCATCCACGCCCACGGTCTGGCGCAGATCCTCGATGGTCGTTCCTTTCCCAGACCGGGGCCGCTGGCGGAGCTGTTCCTCAATGGCGCCGCCGCCCTGGCGGGGGTGTTCCTGCCGCGTATCGGTTTGATTTTTTCGCTCAATCTATTGGCCGCCTTCGGCATCGTCGTGCTGTTCTGGACCGGCGGTTTCCTGTTGTCGCAATATTTTGGCCTGCTCATTCCGCTCATCACCCCGACCCTGGCCTATCTGCTGGCCTTTGCCATGTCCGCCTTTCACGGGGAAGGGGTGGAACGGCGGCAAAAACGCCAGGCGCAGGCGGAAACCCGGCAAAAATCGGAATTTTTGGCCAACATGAGCCATGAGATCCGCACGCCGATGAATGCCGTCATCGGCATGACCGAGCTGGTATTGGAAACCGACCTGGATGGTTCCCAACGCAAACATTTGACGACGGTGTTGCAGTCGGCCAAGGCGTTGTTGCATCTGCTCAATGAAATTCTCGATTTTTCCAAGATGGAAAGCGGCAAGATGGTCCTGGAGTCGATCCCTTTCCATCTGCCGCAACTGCTTGGGGAGACCCTGGACACCCTGGGGGTGGCGGCCCGGGCCAAGGGGTTGGAGCTTTCCAGCCGTCTGGCCCCGGAGCTGCCCGACGGGTTCGTCGGCGATCCGGCCCGTTTGCGGCAGGTGTTGATGAATCTGCTCGGCAACGCCATCAAGTTTACCGACAGCGGATTCGTCCAGGTCACCGTCGAACCGGATCGGGAGCGGCGACCGGGGGAGGGGAGTGACGGGGTGCGGCATCTGCTGTTTTCGGTGATCGACAGTGGCATCGGCATTCCCAAAGAGCGGTTGGCGCACATTTTCGACAGTTTCACCCAGGCCGATGGTTCCATCGCCCGCAAACATGGCGGCACCGGTCTCGGCACCACCATTTCCAAACGCATCGTCGAGGCCATGGGCGGTGGCATCCGCGTGGAGAGCGCCGTCGGCCGGGGCAGCTCGTTCATGTTTCACATTCCATTGCCGGTGGCCCCGCCGGGGAGCGTGCTGCATGCCACCGTCAACCCCGCCGTCCCCGTCGTGCCCAAGGCGCGGGGCGTCACGCCCCTGCACATCCTGCTGGCCGAGGATGTGGAGGCCAACATCACCCTGGTGGTCCTGCGCCTGGAACAACAACGGCACCGGGTGACGGTGGCCCGGGATGGTCGGGAGGCGGTACAGGCCTTTGAACGGGACCGTTTCGACTTGATTTTGATGGATATGCAGATGCCGGTCATGGATGGATTCACCGCCACCCGCACCATCCGCGAACTGGAAAAAAAATATCCCGGCCCGGCGCCGGTGCCGATCATCGCCATGACCGCCAACGCCATGCCCGAGGATCGGCAACGGTGTCTGGATGCCGGCATGGATGACTATGTGACCAAGCCGATCGATTTCAATCTGCTGTTCAACTGTATCGCCCGGGTGGCGGAAAATAGGCCGCCGAGACCGGCGGAGGCGGAAACCGATATTGAAGAACAGGCCCCGGTTCCCCCGGTCGCGACCGAAACCCCGGTGGAGCCCCCTGTCAACGACCCCCTGACCGACCTGCCCGGCATCACGCCCGCCACCGCCCTGTCCCGCTGGGGGGATGCGGCGGTTTTTCGCCAGGCCCTGGACCATTTCGCCCGGGAACACGCCGACGATATCCGCCATATCCGCCATGCCCTGCAACAGGGAGACTGGCAAAAAACCCGCGACCTGGCCCACGCCCTGAAAGGGGCGGCGGCCAATTTGGCGGCCGAAGGCCTGGCCACCGCCGCCAAGGCCCTGGAGGCCAACATGGACCAGCGCCGGAAAAATCCGGACGCCGACGCCGACGCCGGGGATGGGGAACTGTTGGAAACCCGGTTGACGGCCCTGGAAAGACATCTGCAAGCCTTGCTGATCCCTTTCCGGACGACGGCGCCAACCGTAGCGGACGAACCATCCGTGGCCGATGAAGAGACCACCCCGGAAGGCCCGCGGGAACAACTCCTGGCGGCCCTGGAGCAGGGCGACGCCATCCAGGCCGAAGAGGCGTTGCAGGCCCTGCGGGCAGAACGGCCGGAGCTGGTTTCAGAGGAATTTTTTCAGGCGTTGATGACCCATATGGATGATTTTGAGTTTGAAGAGGCCCTGGAGATGGTGCGGGAAATGAGGAATGGGTGATCCGGGGAACGGAGCATCTTCTGTTTTTGTTGGAAATTGGAACTGTTTCATGGTGGTTTGTCCATTCGGACCGGTCCAGGTGAGAAAGGGCTTTCAGTAATTATAAAGGAGGATGTCATTCGAATCATCTCCATGCGAAAGGCGGTCAAACATGAGCGTGAAACGTTCTTCTCCCATATCTGAGACCAATTGGGATGCCCTGGAAACCATGACCGATGAACAGGTGGACACCAGTGACATCGCCCCCATCCCTCCCGAGCGATTCGCCAAGGCATTGGTTCGTAATCGGTTGAAACCAGTGGAACCGAAACAGCAGATCACGTTGCGTATCGATGCCGACGTCATCGACTGGTTCAGAAAGCAGGGGCGGGGATATCAAACCAGGATCAACGCCATTCTCCGAGCTTACAAAGAGGCTCATAAACCGGCTTGATTTTGCCGGTCCTTCTATCCCGGTACCCGGATTTCCCCGTTTCAACCGGTACCCTTCACGGGTGGTTTTTCGTTTGCCACCGCGGCTTGCCGGGCAAGGGAACGGTTACTGTTCCGTTCGGTCGGGGTCCCCGGGGTTCATGGATGGCCGGGGGGTGGGGTTGCTTTTCTGTGCGGGCTCGGGGTGCAATCGATAGGCGCCGAGTCCGAAGCTGGTTGATTTTCCGACGTGCAGAAACTGGCCCAACTGCATCCAGGGCCAAAAGGGGCGCAAGTTGCCCTGGAACCGGGCCTCTCCCTCCAGTCCGCCCAGTTTGCGCCGGCCCTGGCGTTTGGAAAAACGGGTAAAATCGATCCAGACCATGTTTTCGCCGGTCGTGCGGATGGTTTCGGCCCGGCGCAACAGTTCCGGAATGTTCACCGGCAGCGGGGCGTTGCCGTAGAGGCGGGCCAGATCGTCGAGGCGGAACAGCAGGGCGCGCAGGAACAAGGGAAAGGAAAAACGGCTCGACAACCGGCCCTTTTGAATGATGCGCAAAGGCGTCAGGGTGCGCAGGGTGAGCGGTTCCCCGGGGAACGCAGGGGGAGGTGGCGCCGCCGTCGATGCCGCCGGCGTTTCGGGCATCGGCAGCAGACGGTTGCCCGCCACCCGGTAGAGCGGCGTCCACCCCCCGGCCCGGTTGGATGCCACCGCCGTCAAGCGAAACCGGGCCCGCTGGCGTCCCAAACCGATGCGGCCCATCTCCTGACAGGCCAGGGCGATGTGGGGGATGATTTTTTCCGGATTTCCCAACAGCACGATTTCACAATGGAACGGTTGCTTCGCCGGCAGGGCCGGTTCGCGGCTCAAAGGCGGCAACAGTAAAAAAGGGTGCGGATCCCGGTTGGGGCCGGGACGGTGCATGCCGCCGCTGGCCGGGGTTTCGAACAGGGTCAGATAGAGACACTGCCCGGCCAGCAGGCAGGTTTCACAGGGGGTATCGCCGCTGGGACACACCAACCGTTTCAGGGCATGACCGAACAGCCCACGAAAGGCCGACCCCTTGTAGGGCGGCAGGGCGATGTCCCGATCGGCCTCGAACCAAAAGCGAAACCGTCGGTAAGGGATGATTTGATCCGGCAATGGCCGACTCCTGTCCGGGAAATCACAACCTGCGATATTCCCACACCTCCGGTCCGGCGACAAGGAGGCGTCATCTGTTTCGGAGTGAGCCGGTACGGTAGGGCGGGGTTACGTCCCCGCCGAATGGCACAAGGATGCTAAACTGCGTCCATTTTGAGATTCGTAGTTTCCGCGACATCCGTTCGTTTCGGAGCGAGGTACGGTAGGGCGGGGTTACGCCGGTCGTGTCCGAAGGTTGGTGGAAATTCGTTTGCCAACGTAGCCCCCAACACG
>CAYFNE010000009.1:21849-83014 GCA_964344355.1 uncultured Magnetococcales bacterium | reverse complement strand
GTGGGTTTTGTTCCCAGCGAGACCGGGTTAGGTCATTACGATACACGACCGAATTCTTCAATCCGACTATCAGGTCCTTTTTGCGACCAATGGACCCGATGCCTTGAAAAGCGTCTTGACCAACAAAGTGGATCTGATCCTGCTGGATATCATGATGCCGGGCATGGATGGTTACAGTGTATTCGCCCGGTTGCGTGCCGAACCCCTCACCCAGAAAATTCCGGTCATATTCGTGACCGCCCTGGATCTCGAACAACACGAGATCGTCGGTTTGGATATGGGAGCGGTGGATTATTTGACCAAGCCGATCAATCCGGACATCACCAAACTGCGAATCCGCAACCAGTTGGAACTGAAACGGGCCCGGGACCATTTTGAGAAACTGGCCACCATCGACGGTCTTACCGGAATTTTCAACCGACGCCATTTCGACGAACTGTTCACCCAGGAGTGGCAACGGTCGAGACGTTCCGGTTCATTGTTGTCGATCCTGTTGATGGATATCGACTATTTCAAGCTTTTCAATGACAACTATGGCCACGGTGCCGGTGATGACTGCCTGCGAAAAGTGGCGGGATGTCTATCCGGGCGTCTGGAAAGAGCCACTGATATCGTCGCTCGTTATGGTGGGGAGGAGTTCGTCTGTTTATTGCCGGAAACGAACCGGGACGGCGCCCGCCATATCGGCGAACGACTACGATCCTGTATCGCCGCCCTGAAAATTCCCCATGCCCATTCACCATCCGCCGACCACATTACAATCAGTATCGGCGGCGCCACAATAAAGCCGGAAAAGACGACCAGTCCCCAGGATTTGCTGAATTTATCCGACCAACGTTTATACGAGGCGAAACGGCTGGGACGAAACCGCCTCGTCCACGGTTGATCCCCCCCTCTTCACGGATGCCCGTTCAACGGTTCAACGGTTGGTACCATTACCAGTGTTGAACCATCCGTTCCAGTCCCACCGGGACACCCGGGAACCGGGTCACATCCATCTCTGAATTGATTTGGAAATAAGTGGATGGGGGGGGTCGATAGACAATGTTTATTGAATTTATATTCCTGCCAGGATATCCTCTGGCGTTGGCTGGGGGCGAGAACGCTGCGAGATCCTGAATACCCTTCCCGGGGACCGCCGGATCATCCGGTTCACCGGTCCCGGATCGGATCACATAAAAAAAACGGGATAACCAAATCATGGCAACCATGGCGTATTGCACACCCCTGCTCGATGGCGGGGAAAGGACGGCGTCCGGGCGAAGGACGGACGGACGAACATCACCGATTCACCTTTTGCTGGGACCGTTGCTGGCGCTTTTGCTGATCTTCGCCGTCGGATCGCCGGTCGAAGCGGCATCCGGCCACCGGGTCGGCAAGGCCGAGGCCAAACGGTTGGCCACCTACCGTGGTTGGATCAAAGGGATGAAAAAGGCCTCCCGGGGGCCGTTTTCACGCATCCGCTGGTTTTGCAAGGATGGCACCATCCTGCCGCCCAAGGCCTATGCCTGTCAAAAACACGGGGGCGGCATCCAACACGGCGAATGGAACGACCGGGTCAAAACCCTGCGCAAAAAAGGTTATCGCATCGCCAACCTGCTGGCGGAACTGAAACCGTCCCAATTCACCGGGGATCGGGCCGATCTGTCCGAACTCAAGCAGGTTTTGATCGAGCGGTTTCTCATGGCCGCCGACCGGGGTTGGATCTTCCGCCGCGCCTTGAACTATCGCGGCGCCTTCCAGATCGAGGATGAGGAGGCGGCGGCCGAGAAGGTCATCCTGGCCATGTTGAACGATCCCAAGTGGATGACCGCCCCCCGCTATGGGCTGCTACGCGAGGTGGTGCGCCTGTTTCCCCGCAAGGATACCTCGCCGTCGGCCTCCAAGGTGCGCCTGCTCTCCAAGGAGTTGCACGAGGCCGACGACGGCTTCGCCGCCCTGCGCGCCAAGATCCACGGCACTCCCGGTCTCGAAGATGCCGCCAGCGTGCGCGCCTACGCCAAATCCCGAGGCAGGAACAAACTGCGATCCGATTATGAAACCCTGGCCAAACTCATCGAAAAACTCTACTCCCCGGCCGGCATTCAAGAGGTGTTGGCAAAAACCCGCTCCCGCATCAAGGACGCCAAACTCAACGCCCTGTTGAAAAAATCCGGCGAACAGTTGGCCGGCAGCCGCGACCCGGCGCAACGTCTGGCCATCACCAGCAATCTGATGGTGTCCTTGCGCAATGCCCTGCCCCAACGGTATTCAGCCCGGGCGCGATTGGCCATGCTGCACGCCAGCCTCGCCCTGGAGCGGGTGGCCTTCGTCAACGGCAATGAGTTGGTGAAACGGTTGAACCGGGCGACGCGGCGGCAAAAACTGGACTGGCTGCGAAGGGGTACCGGCGCCATCTACGGCAGCGGCCTGATTTCCAAAAGGCAGACCAACGCCCTCAACTGGAGCCTGGATAATCTTCAGAAGAAAAGCGGCCTTCCGGTCGAGGCCTTCCGCAAGGAGGTCCACTATCTGGCCCGGGCCGCCGGTTGGGCGGGACGCAATCTGGCCTTTCTCTTCGAAAACACCCTCAACCATCTGGCGCCCCTTGAACCCCTGGTCCACTTCTATCCCCAGGACCGGTTGCGCGGCAGCCCGCTGTTTTTCCATGGCGCCGTCGTCGACGATCTGATCAAGGACGCCAACCGTCTGGCCAACCTGGAGCACCGGTTTTTCGGCCAGAGCGTCGGCGCCGGCCTGCGCGCCCTCAACCCGGGAATCGCCCGGGGCACCTTGCGCCTGCCGGGAAAAAATGGCGCCATCACCGATGCCGATGGCATTTACCTGTTGCCGGAAACCATCTCCGACCTGCCGCCGGTCAAGGGTATCCTCACCCAGGGTGAGGGAAACGCCCTCTCCCATGTCCAGCTTTTGGCGCGCAACCTCGGCATTCCCAACGTCGTCGTCGGCAACAGCCGCCTCGCCGGGGTCAAAAAAAAGGTCGGCGCCAAGGTGATCCTGGCCGCCAGTCCCGACGGGGTGGTGGAACTGGACCATTACAGCGCCAAGTGGGACCGCTTTTTCAAAAAGAGCAAAAAGGGCAAGGCCGATCCGGGCGATTTCAAGATCGTCCCGGATTTGAACAAACTGGACCTCAACCATCGGGACATCATTCCCCTGTCACGGCTGCGGGCCAGCGATTCGGGACGCCTGTCGGGACCCAAAAGCGCCAATCTGGGGGAGTTGCGTTATAAATTCGGCGAGATGGTGCCCAACGGCGTCGTCATCCCCTTCGGCACCTTTCGCGAATTTCTCGACCAGCCCATCGATGGCGGCGGCGAAAAGATATTCGACTGGATGAAACGCAACTACCGGGAGATCGCCGCCCTGTCGAAAAATTCCCGGGCCCGGCGAAAAAAGGTCAGCGGCTTTCTGTCGCGTCTGCGCAAACGCATCACCGAAGGGGATCTCGGTCCCGGCTTCCGGCAAAAATTGAAAACGGCCCTGGCGGAAAATTTTGGCGCCGACGGCAGCTATGGGGTGTTCGTGCGCAGTGATACCAACGTCGAGGACCTGCCCGGTTTCACCGGCGCCGGATTGAACCGGACCATCGCCAACGCCGTCGGCTACGAAAGAATCCTCCGGGCGGTCAAGGAGGTTTGGGCCTCACCGTTCACCGAACGGGCCTACGCCTGGCGTCAGGCCCATATGGATCAACCGGAATATGTGTTTCCCGCCGTGCTGGTGCAGTACAGCTTTCCCTCGGAAAAATCGGGGGTGATGGTGACCAAGGATGTGGAGTGGGGTGAACCGGGCTGGATCTCGGTGGCGGTCAATGAAGGGATCGGCGGCGCCGTCGACGGCCAGGCGGCCGAGGCGTTGCGCATCGAACTGGCCACCGGACGCATCCGCGTCCTCTCCCAGGCCACGGCGCCGACCCGGCGTATTCTCAGTACCCGGTCGGGTTTGAGAAAGATTCCCGCCACCGGCAGCGAACGGGTTTTGCAAAACAGTGAAATCCGGCAACTCATGCAGGTGGCCAAGGATATCCCGCACAAGGTGCCCTCCCTGAAAAATGACCGCGGCGGACCCGGGGTGGCCGACGTCGAGTTCGCCTTTCGCGGCGGTAAACTGGCCCTGTTGCAGATCCGGCCCCTGGTGGAGGCCAAGATGACCAAACGTCTCGGCTTTTCCGCCCGGGCCATGGACGCTGGGAAAAAACGGGCCGACCGGCGTCTCTCTTTGGATGAACCCTCTTCCACCGCCCGAAACTGATCGGACGGACCGATATGCCAGCGATGATGGAGACTCTCAATAATGAATAAACCCTACAAAGGAATCATCCCTTTCGTCCTGTCGGCGCTGGTTGCCGGCATCTGGTCGCCGACCGTCTTCGGCTATCCCCTGGATGGCGCCGGCGCCACCGGCATTCACCGGTTGGAAGGGTATCGGCTGAAGGAGTCCGGCAAGGTACGGGGCAAAGGCCGTCTCTACCCCGGCGCCAAGATGTCCGGTAGCCGCATCCGCCTGAAACTGCGCGGTCAACCCAATTTTCAGTTGCCGACCCCGGATCCGGAACTCTCCGCCGAGCTGCGCAGCCAGGTGGGGGCCGACATCGGAGACTACGGCATGGCCCTGCTGGATCTGACCAACCCCCGCAGTCCCCGTTATGCCGAGATCAACCCCGACAAGACGGTCAATCCCGGCAGCGTCGGCAAGTTGATGGTGGCCCTGGGCTTGTTCCAAACCCTGGCCGACATCTATCCCAACAGCACCTCTTCGCGCATCTCCGTTTTGCGCAACACCATGATCACCGCTGACAAATACATCATCAAGGACAGCCACACGGTGCCCTTCTGGCGTCCGGGCCAACAGTCCATCGTCCGTCGGCCCATTGAGATCGGTGACCGCGCCAACCTCTATACCTATCTCGACTGGATGCTCTCCAGCAGTTCCAATGCCGCCGCCGCCATGGTGCAAAAACAGATGGTGCTCCTGCAACACTATGGCCGTTCCTATCCCCGCTCCCAAGCGGAGATGGACGGTTTTCTCGCCAAGGCCTCCAAGAAAAAGCTGGGCGCCCTGTTCGCCAAGGCGATTCAGGACCCGATCCGCCGCAACGGCTTGAACCTGGGTAAAATCCGTCAGGGCAGCTTTTTCACCCGTACCGGCAAGGGCCGGGTCCCCGGCACCTCCAGCATCGTCACCAGCCGTGAATTGATGAAATTCCTGGTGCGCATGGAACAGGGCAGACTGGTGGACCCCTGGTCAAGTTTGGAGATGAAACGGTTGATCTATCTCACCGATGGCCGTATCCGCTACGCCGCTTCGAGAAAGTTGTGGCACTCGGCGGTCTATTACAAATCGGGCTCCCTGTACAGTTGCCGACCGGAACCCGGCTTTAGCTGTAAAAAATATCAAGGCAACCGGCTCAACTACATGAACTCCGCCGCCATCGTCGAAAGTGTGAACCGCACGCCGGCCCTGCACTATATCGCCGTGGTCCTGTCCAACGTCCTGAAAAAAAATAGTGCCACGGAACATCGTGTCATGGCCGGAAAACTGCATAACCTGATCGAGAAGAAACATGGCGGAACCGTCACCAAAATCAGTGAATTCGGTGCCATTACCGGTGGTTCCGGGCCGGTCGTCACCATTGAGGACAATCCCAGCCGCCGTATTCTCGACTCCGGCCGGGAAGATTGATGGCTGGATGGTGGAATTTTGACTTTTTCCGGGTGTCAAGGATCACACCGCGAAACCCGGAAGGAAACGAACGGTGAACCACCGCATCCGCGACAACGGATGCGGTGGAGAAAATCCTCCTGAAAAAAAATCGACCCACCCCAACGGGGGTGGCTCGTACTGTAAAGAAGCAATGCAAAAGGATTTCACTCTATGGAAGAGCCCCAAAAGACGGCACCTCCGGTCCGGGATCGTCGTCGATTGACTCGGCTTGATCGGTTTTGCCAACTGTTCACCGAGATCCGCCCCGGGGAAGGCCGCACCGGATTGTTGATGGCCTTCAACATCATGCTGATCCTCATCGCCTATTACATGATCAAACCCCTGCGGGAGGGGTGGATATCGGTTGAAAATCTGCCCGGTTTGACCAAAATGGAGGTCAAGGCCTATTCCAGTTATGGTCAAAGCCTGTTCCTGATCTGGATCATCGCCACTTACGACCGCATGGTCAGCCGCATGCCACGGGTGGAGTTGATTGGCCGTTCGACCCTGTTTTGCGTCATCAATCTCATCATCTTCTGGTTTCTCCAACCCAATCTGTTCATTCCCAGCCTGCCCGGCCTCGGTATCCTGTTTTATCTCTGGGTCGGCATGTTCGGCGCCTTCATGGTGGCGCAAACCTGGACCTTCATCGTCGATCTGTACAACAACGAGCGCGGGCGACGGCTGCTGCCGATGATCGCCATCGGCGGCACCTCCGGTGCCGTGGTCGGCTCCTGGTTGGTGAAACAATTGATGGTCATCCCTTTCCTGGGCTCGGAGTCGCTGTTGCTGCTGGTCAACATCCCCCTGGTGGGCACCTGGTATCTTTGCCGGATGGTGGATATCGACGCCCGTCTGGCGCAGCGGGCCGGTGATCATGCCGCCCCCGGTTCCGAAAAGGTGGTGCCGCCCAAGGGCAAAGCCTTCGATCTGGTCTTGAAAAACAAACTGTTACTGGGTGTGGCGGTGATCACCCTGCTGTTGAACTGGGTCAACTCCAATGGCGAAAACCTGCTGTTCCGGGTCATCAACGAGGTGCTGGAACAGGAAATCGTTACCCAGGGCATCATCGATCCAGAGGCCAAGAGCACCTATCTCAAAAACAACATCGTCGCCTTTTATGGGCAGTTTTTCTTTTGGGTCAATATCGTTGCCTTGCTGTTGCAGTCGGTGGTGGCCTCGCGTCTGCTCAAATATGGTGGTTTTTCCGCCATCATGATGTTGTTGCCGCTGATCGTGCTCACATCGAGCATCACCATCGCCCTGCTGCCGGTCCTGGCGGTGATCAAGGTGATGAAAATCGCCGAAAACGCCACCGACTACTCCATCAACAACACCGCCCGTCACGTGTTGTGGCTACCGTTGAGCCTGGAGGTGAAATTCAAGGCCAAAACCACCATCGACAGCCTTTTCGCCCGTCTCGGCGACGGCATGGCCGCGGCGACGGTGTTGATCGGGGTCAACATGTTGAACCTGTCGGTACAGAGTTATTTCATCTTGAACGTGGGGCTGGTGTTGATCTGGCTGGTCGGCACCATGCTGGTGATTCGAGAGCATAAACATCTGACCACCTCCACCGCCTAGAGGGATCGCTCATGAGTCTGTTCAGGCCGTTCGTCCCGGGAGTATGTTTCCTCCTGCTGCTCCTCTCCCCCGTTCCCGGTCATGCCGATGGCATGGTGGGCGGGGACTCCATGGATGGCGTCATCGAATATGTGCCGCCACCGGGCAAGGCGAAAACCCAAAGCAGCAGGGACAAGGCGCCACTGTGGGACTACAAAAACCGCAAGCTGCAACGGCGATTGGAAAAGGCCATCAAGGCCCTGGGGTTGTGGAAGGCCAGCCGCTCCGGCAGCCTGGCCGTGGCCCTGGTCGACATCACCAATCTCCATCGTCCGCGGGTGGCCTCCCTGAACGGCGACCGCATGATGTACGCCGCCAGTCTGCCGAAAATCGCCATCCTGCTGGCGGTCTTCGAAAAAATCGCCGATGGCGACCTGCGCCTGGATCATGAAACCGAACAGCAGCTGTTGCGCATGATCCGTCGGTCCAACAATCGGGACTCGACGGCCCTGATCCACAAGGTCGGCAAACCCTATCTCAACAAGGTTCTCTCCTCCGACCGTTATAAACTCTACAACCCCAAACGCAACGGCGGTCTCTGGGTGGGCAAGGATTATGGCAAACACGGTCTGTGGAAACGCGATCCCCTGCACAATCTTTCCCATGGCGCCACCGCCATGCAGGTGGCCCGTTTCTATTATCTGCTGGAGACCGGTGAACTGGTCAGCAGCGGCGCCAGCCGCAAGATGAAGGAGATCCTGGGTCACTCCGCCATCACCCACAAGTTCATTCGCGGCCTGCAGTTCATCCGACCGGAGGCGGAGACCTTCCGCAAGTCGGGAAGCTGGAGCCAGTTTCATTCCGACAGCGCCATCGTCGAACGGGACGGCGCCCGCTATATCGCCGTGGCCTTGGCGAAAAATCCCAAGGGTGGCAGTTGGCTGGTGGACCTGATCGTGGCCATGGACCTGGTGGTACGCTGAATCCCTTGACCGGTCCCGGGCCGATGGCGGCGGCCATACCGACCGCCCGTCTCAAGTGTTCAGATAGAGCCGGTCCAGGAGGACGAACAGTCCATCTTTGAGACGGCTGAACTCATCCATCTTCCGTTCCGCCGATTTACGGTCACCCTCGGCGGCCATCCGTACCGTCTCACGGGCGGTATCATGCACTTCCTTGTGAATCTGTCCCAGTTCCCTGAACTCCGGCCGCCCGCCCAGCAACCGGGTACCGGGTCCGTCATACCATTTGCCCAGCTCACATTCGTGGTGGTTGGTCACCTCTTCCGGTTTCAGGGTTTCCGATCCGTGGACCACCGCCTCCAGACGTTGCAACCATTTCAAATGGGCCAGCTTGATGCGGCCGACATTGAACAGTTCCGCGCTCAGGGTCAGGCTGCCGATCGCCTCTTTCAAATGGTTGCACGGGGTGACGGTGGCCTCGATGAGCAGGCCGCTGTGGTGGATGACGCCGTTGGTCATGGTGATGTTGGCCTGGATGTGGTCGACCCGGGAGCTGACGCTGGCGATGGCCTCGCCCACCCGGTCGGAAGCCCCTGAAACATCCCGGGCCATGGCGGTCACCTCCTGATTGCGCACCGCCAGATCGTTGGCGGTGGCGGCGATCTCCGAGGCCTGACGGGCGATTTCGCTGGTACCGGCCGCTCCTTCCGCCGCCGAACGGGCCACCTCCTGAGCCGCCTCGTTCAACTCCATGGCGTTGCGGGTCACCTCTCCGGCCGCATGGGCGACGCTGTTCATGGAGTCGGCGACCGTTTTGATGGCCTGGCTCTGTTCTTCGACGGAGTGGGTGATTTCAAGGTTGCCCTGGTTGATGTGTTCGACACTGGTGACGATCTCCCGGGTGGCTTCAGCGGCCTCTCCGGCATTGCTTTGAATCTCCTCGGTCTTCTCCTGGATCATCCGCGTGGCATCGGCGGTCTGTTTGGCCAATTCCTTGACCTCGTTGGCGACGACGGCGAATCCTTTGCCGGCCTCACCGGCCCCGGCCGCCTCGATGGAGGCGTTCAGGGCCAACATGTTGGTCTGATTGGCGATATTATTGATGATTTTCACCATCTGGCCGATTTCCTGGGCGGACACGTTGAGTTTTTCCATGACCGTGCCCGCCTCCTGGGCGTGACGGTCGGCCTGGGCCGACTCTTCGCTGGCGGTCTGGCACTGTTGACGCACCACCTCCAGGGCGGCCGTCACCTCCTGAATCGCCGAGGCGACGTCGGCCACCGATGAATCGACCTGGCTCAGGCTGTTGTTGACGCCGGTGATGTTGGCGGTGATCTCTTCGGCCGCCGCCGCCATGGTGTTGATATTGAAGCTGGCCTGTTCGGAGGATTGGGCGATGGTGGAGATGCTGCCGGAGAGCTGTTCGGTGGCCGCCGAGGTGGTGGACATCCGTTCCGAGGTTTTCCGCGCCGACTCCCGGATGGCCTGAACATGGTTTTCCATGTGCGAATGTTCATCGACGATCTCCTGGGCCAGTTTCTGATTGTTGACCGAGATCACCGCCAACGACTGCCGGTTCTCCTGGAGTTCGCCGATACAGGCCTCCAGGGACTGGGATTGCAGGTTGATGTTGCGGGAAACATCCTGAAAGGTGGTTCCCAATTGATTGATATCTCCGGAGATGTCATCCAACTCGTTGGGTGGTCCCAGGATCGGTATGGTGACGGTGAGATCGCCGTTGGTGATGTCGCCCAACCGTTGCCGCATGCCGTTGATCTGGCCGTTGAGACGGTTGATCTGCCACAGGGCGAAGACCACCACCAACAGTGCCAGTATGCCGGTGGCATAGGCAGTTTGAATGATGGTTCGTGTTTTATGGGAGGTGACGGCGGTTTGCAGGACCACCGCCGTGTTCATGGCCTTCAGCAGGGGAACGTTTTGCGCCATCAGTTCCTGGCGGAACCGTTCCGGATCGGTGGTGCCGTTTTCCAGTCCACGAAAGCCCCGATAAAGGGGTTTCCACAGGGTTTCCACCCGGTCGAGTTGGGAGCGGACGTCGTTTTCGGGGATCACCAAAGACGCGCGCGCCGAATCGCCGTGGTCCAGATGGCGCGGCGCCGTGCCGCCGGTCAACAACCCTTTGAGGGTTTCATCGAATACCTGGACGGTGGTTTGCAGCAATTCCAGGTGATCCGCCGACCGGTCGGCGAACCAGTCCAGGTACTCCTTGGTCATCTTTTGCGTCAACATTCGCTGCCGACCGGCCATGTTGATGGTGGTGCCGTCATCCTTCATGGCGGCGGTCAAAAAAATCACCACCATCAACACCAAAAAAATCACCGCCGCCAGGGAACCGTTGGAAAAGAAGAGGGCCGCCTTGAGACTGAGCTTGAAGTTTTTCATAAACAACGCATCCTTACCTGTGTAGGACTCCGCGTGGCCCTTTCCTCCTATATTTCAACTTTCACGGTATCAGATCCGGAACCTCCCAGAAGCTTTTTATAAAATTCAACCAGTTGCTTGCCTTCTGGCTCCCAGGAAAAATGCCGTTCCACCCGTTCGCGTCCCCTTCTGCCATACTCCTTGGCGCGTTTGGGATCGCTCAGCAGACCATTGATCTGATCAACGATTTCGTTGAGGTCAAGTGGGTCGACAAAAATTGCAACATCGCCAAACGTTTTTCGTTTTGCCGGTTGATCGGTTATAATGAAAGGTAGGCTGCACGCCATGTACTCAAAGGCTTTGACTGGAAGCCCCCCCTCATGATTCGGGACCTTGTGAATCAACTGCATGCCGATATCGGCGCATTTCATGGAAGCATAAACCTGTTCTGGCTTGACGGCTCCGAAATAGGTCACATGTTGCCATCCGGGCATTTGCTCGCATTCTTTGCGCAAGGCATCGCTTTCCCATCGACCAAACAACCATAACTCTGCCGTTGGGCTCACCTTTTCCATAACCCGTACCATCTCGCGAACGCCGCGCTTGGCGGTAAGTGCTCCTGGATAAATGAGGATTGGACGCGTCTTGGTGGTAGGGACCGGAGGGATGGAATCAATAAAACTCAGCCGGACAAAATTTCGCACCATGACGGTCTTGTCTGGGGGGAACCGGGCGTGGATCTCAGGGATCACCGTTACGATTCCCGCAAAAGTCCAGCCAACCACTCGCTCCATCCAACCCGCAGCATAAGAAAGCAGTCGACGAAAGTTCTCATTACCCAGCCAATGTTTAATTAAAATTTGCTTTGGTAAATCCTCGTGGACATCATACACCACCCTTTTGCCAAGCAGGGTTAACAATAATCCAATGGGAAGAAGTTCAGGATCGTGGATGTGATAGACTGAAGCTCCAAGGCGCCAGGCACTTCTGAATGCCAACCAGGATCCGAGCAGGAAACGCTGCCAACGACCCTTGAATTCTGGTAACGCCTCAATATGAACCCCGTCAACCTCTTGGTTGCGGTCGTGAACAGCAATAAGATGAACCTCATAGCCCGCCGCACGCAGAGTCAGACACTCCTTATAAAAAATCCGAGCACAGAAAACAGGATGTACTGTCGTTATATGGCAAACTTTAATAGACATTTAATAAAGCTCGACTTTGGCCGTTTCTGAGTTTTGATAAAATGACAGCGAGGGGCATGGTATCCTGACAGGCGTCGAAACCTTTTTCAGGAGAGATACCACGCCCTCACTGCCAGATACCATCGTAATCGTATTAGCCCCGTTTGCGGAACTGTTTTCCAAGCCCGTCTGAAACCACGATCGGTTCTGCTCATCGGCGCCATTCCTTGCCATGGTCCGCGAACGGTCGCAGCCGCTCTGCGTGTCATGGGGCTGGGCGAAGAAAGAAAGACGGTTTGAGAAAATACCATCGGGTGCTCAATCGCGCCAAGTGTTCAGGCCGACAGGGTGCAAAGATCCTGTTTGGTCTTTCAGTCGGATTGTTGCCGTCCTTTTTGCCGATGCTGAACGGCGTAGATGATACCGTTGAGCGGCGGAAAGGTCGGCACACTCGGGATATCGGCACTTGGCGAGAACCAGTCCGGACGTCAGAAAAGTACATCGTAAAATGCTTTGGACTGAGATGGGTTTCAATAATGCAGTTGGTACCGTTGCCCTGGAGTCGCCGTCCATGGGCCCTACGTTTTGATGCCTTGCCATATCGGCTAGCCGCCACCGCATGAATGGCCAAAGTCGAGTAAAGGACACCACCCAAAAAATATATTGACTGGCGGGACTTTGGTTTAGGCGGTTATTGTTAGACACTTTTAATCATCTTGATTATATTGCCTGCATTTTTTCTGTATTTATTGACAAACCTACTGGTTGGAAAATCCAAGTGGGATTGTTTGGGGGACTGCATGATTTTTTCAAAAGCTTCTGGACTAAAGCCAAGCTTCTTGGAAAAATAGAGCTTCTCGTCTTCCTCCTGTTGGGGGGTAAATACCTCTGCTTCCAACTTTTTTATGGCTTCATCGCGAGTTAGCTGCCCGGTAACGATAAGGCTGGACAAGTGAGCCCTGCGTTTATCAAAGCCGAATTTTTTTGGAAGATAGTAGGATTGAAAGAACTTGGTAAAAAGAGATTCGCAATGCTTGCCGCCATAAGAACGCCATCCTACCTCGTCAATGAGTTCCGCAATGGCTTGCTCCTTCACATAAGGCATAAAATTCAATATCTTGACCGAGACTATTTTTTTTATCATTTTGTAGTATAGGTATCTTTTAAAGTAGCCAAGATACGGATAACTCTTAATTTTAACCGTTCCGAAACGCTTGTGGATGCCTCGGATGTGCTTCGCATCATCGTTGGTATGCCCCCACGAAGATGGTAAAATGCACTCTGTGGCAATATTGCTGCCGCTCAGAATGTATCGTATGTTATGTTGGGCAGCCACGGCGTAGACCGAAGCGGAAATCGCATGATCCTGGGGAATATCGAGATTTGGCACCATCGCCTGCAAGAAAGAGGACTGAAGATCCTGTATTTCCCGCCAATCAATCACCTGAGTGTAGAGACTAAAACCGAGCTTGGTAACGATATTCTCGATATTCTTGACTGCAAGTTCTGAATCCCACCCACAGTCGACATGAATGGCCAGGGCACGCAAACCCAACTTTTTTGCTTGCAAGGCGACATAAGAACTATCCACCCCGCCGCTCAATCCCATGATGACATCAAATTCCTGGTTCTTGCCATCAGCCTTGATTTTTTCTACCAGCCGCTCCAGCCGTTGCCTACCCTGTTCGTTGGGAAACCATCTCGGTTTTATGTTGTTTTCAAAGTTTAAACAATGACTGCATACACCTCGATCATCGAAGTAAATCTCTTCATCGCTGGTATCCATTATACATTGGGTGCAAATCTGATATGCTTTCATCGGCCACATCCTAAAGGATAACTCGACATTGAAGACATTCTCACCAGGAAATCATGGTCCATATTTGAATGCAAACCGAAAATTCAGTGCGACTCAGTTCCCAAAAGCCGTTCAAGTTCATCCATCTCTGGATAGGAAATCAGAACGGCTCGAAATTTTCCGTGAAAAACAAACAGGCTACCGGCTGCGACCGCGGATACGCCCCCTTTTTCCACCGCTTCCGCCAAATGTTCAATTTTTCCAGCGCCACCACAACCAATCACAGGGATACTAACGGCATTTGAGACCTTGTGGAGTAGATCAATATCGTAACCGTTTTGCATCCCATCCCGATCAATAGAGTTGATAAACAACTCCCCAGCTCCCAAGCCCTCCATCCGCTTTGCTGTTTCAACAGGGTCCATCTTTTGATTTCGCTTACCATTATGGGTATGCACGGAATATTTTCCGAACATATTCCGTTTCACATCCAAAGAAACCACAATGCTCTGGGATCCAAAATGGCGTCCTGCTTCAGCAACCAGGGAGGGGTTTTCTATGGCATTGGTATTAATAGCCACTTTTTCGACACCGACCTTAAAAATGGCCTCGATCTGTTTCATGTCGCTGATTCCCCCGCCATAGCAAAGAGGCATGAAACATTCGCTGGCGATGTCGCGGATCACCTCAAGATCAGGTGGCCGTTTGTTTGCGACAGCCGAAATATCCAGAAAAATCAGTTCATCCACACTCTTTTCATTGAAGATGCGGATCGCATTGACAGGATCTCCGACATAGCGTTCTTCATCAAATTTTCTGGTTTTTACCAAGCCACTTCCCTGATAGAGAAGGCATGGGATCACCCGAACCTTCAGCATGTCATTACATCTCCACAAAGTTTCTAAACAACTGAATGCCATATTTGTGACTTTTCTCGGGATGAAACTGGACACCAAAAATATTGTCCTTCTCAACCGAGACCGTCACCTCATAACCATGAAACGCCGTAGCAACTGAAGTATTCTCTGAATCACAAATTACGTGATAAGAGTGTACAAAGTAAAAGCGTGGCAGTTCTTCATAACTTTCAAACAGACGGCTGTGTGATTTGAAGTTGATGGTGTTCCAGCCCATATGGGGAATCTTCGGTTGTTTTCCCTCTTTCTCTGGAAAGGAAAAACGTACCACTTCCGCGTCGATCCAGCCCAACCCTGGCAATTCCCCCTCTTCGCTGGCCCGGCAAAAGAGTTGCATCCCCAGGCAAATTCCAAGAATTGGAACTTTATGCTCCAGAACCCGTCGATTCAAAACAGGTAAAAGCCCGCTCTTTTCCAGGTTCTTCATACCCTGGTCAAAGGCGCCAACCCCTGGCAGAATGAGCTTGCTCGCTTTCTCGATGATTTCCAGGTCGTCCGTAATGGTGCTTGCAATACCATTCTTGCTCAACATGTTACGAACAGCACCCAGATTTCCCGCACTATTGTCTATGATTGCGATCATCCAACCTTCTTCCATGCTGAAAAAAAAACTTCGCCCCTCCAAAAAAAGGACATCCCGCGCAACCTCGCCCTTATTCCGTTTCTGATCTGTGGTCCCTGCCTCAAATCAAGGCTCGATAACGATCCAGTAAAACATGCTCCTCTTCCTCCCAGACGAACCTGTTTCTGATCACCTCTACGTTTTGCCTTTTCTCTCTGACTTCATCAGGCGTCAATTTGGAGATGATGGCCAGTACTTCAGGAGCTGCTATGGAACCAACCACCGGAACCTTCCAACCACAGCCATGCCGATCCACAAAGCCGGCGCGTTCCGGAAAATCCGGAACGACCACGGGAAGTCCAGCATGTATATATTCAAATAATTTGTTTGGCATGCCAAAAAACCGGCTGAGAAAAATACCATCAGCCATGGCAATGCCAACGTCGGCACCGCAGGTGTAATCTAAAATCTCATTTGGTTTGACCGCCGATTTAAAATGAATATTAGGATACTCTCTCGCAAATTCGCGAATAGTATCCACAATGGGGCCATATCCCATGAACACGATATGTTTGTCATCGCCGAGCCTGGAAAATACGTCACAAATGACTTCCAACCCCCGACCTTTGCCCAGGTTGCCTTGGTAAATAAACAGCAAAGAACCATCGGGAATGGAAAACTTTTCCCTGAAGTAGCTTTTCTTGTCAGGATCAATCTTTCCAAGTTTCCGGCGTGGTACATTCCGCAAAAGAAAAACATTGTCCAGGCTATAGGTCTTGCGGTACCATTCACCAATGGATTCGCTTACCACGAAAACATGATCGGCATTACCGATTAAAGCACGTTCCAGTATTTTTACCAGCTTTTTTCGAAACCCGACAAAACCATATTTTTCTGTGGCCAGTTCTCGTGGGTCGTACACTATTTTCGCTTTTTTAAACCACTTGAACAAACAGCCCACCAATAGCGTATTCAAATCCCAACAATGGATCACACGAACCGATCTTCCAGAAAAGAAAAAGAAAGCTCTCACAACGAACTCAAAATATTTAACCAACTGGACGATGGGGTGTTTCGTCCATGATCTGGTCGTCAATGCGAGTCGATGGACAACACAGCCATCGGCAAGGACATCCGTTTTCGCCAATCCTTCATTCCAGAGAGCAATGACATGTATCTCCTGGAAGAGCTTCGCCTGTGTCAAGGATCCAATGGGGCGCAACACTCGACTCTCGTTGGTAAACGGGGAGAGAACCACATGCACATTGAGATCATCGCTGGTGCGGATATTTGCCGAATTCATTTGAATCTCTATATAACAGTTTCAAAAAAAACTGCCCCTAACAAAAAAACCTTTACGGTAACCGTTCTAGACATCCCCTTGCAGGAGCGAACTCGCGCGCGAACGGGAGATATGTAACGGTCTGTCTTCCAAAGGTTCGCCAGCAAGCTGGTTCCACCAGAAAGGGTTTTTTTTGCAAGAGGGTCTGGATGGTTACCCTTTACGCCACCGGACGACCAAACAGCCGATTCTTGAATTGATTCAGGTTTCTTTTGAATCTGCTATAAGGATAATCAAAATGATCCTTTGGCTCCCGACGCATTATAGCTTCAAAATCATCCAGTGTGTACCCAAGCTTCTTTGCAAAGTAGATTTTTTCTTCCTCCACTTTTTCGTCCGACACGGATTCTTTCATGATTTTAAGAGCTTCTTCCCGAGTCATTTGATCGGACACAATAAGACTGGACAGATGTGCTCTTCTTTTGTCAAATCCAAATTTGTGTGGCAAATAATAGGTCTGAAAAAATGCTGTGAACAGTGATTCACAGTGTTTGCTTCCATATGAGCGCCAACCCAGTTCACTCGATAAAGTTTTGATAGCCTCGTTTTTATTGTATGGCAAATAGTTAAGAAAAGCCACTCTCTTGATAAAGTTGAGCCGAATATACCAATAGTATAAAGTGGACGGAAGAAAAGGGTATCTCTTTAATTTCAGTTTGCCGAACTGTTTATGGATGGATTTGACGTGGTAAGTATCCAGATGGGTATAGCCCCAAGAGGACGGTAAAATACCTTCAGTGGCAAAATTACTGCCGCTCAACAAATACCGAATACCATGCTTCCTGGCCATTTTAAAAACAGAGCTGGCAATAGCGTGGTCTTGCGGAATATCAAGATTTGGAACTCCGGCCTCAAGAAAAGCAGACTGCAAGTCCCGCATTTCGGCCCAGTCCACCACATGCGTGTAGAGTTCAAAGCCAAGCTTATTTACGATATTCTCGATATTTTTAACTGCCAGTTCGGAATTCCATCCGCAATCAACATGGATCGCAAGAGGACGAAGACCGAGTTTTTTGGCCTGGTAGGCGACATAGGAACTATCCACCCCGCCACTCAGCCCCATGACCGAATCAAACTCTTTGCCTTTTCCGTCTTTTTTTATTTTTTGAGCCAACACCTCCAGCTTCAACCGTCCCTGCTCATTGGGGAACCAGTTTTTTTTTAACACATTATCGAATTTGTGACAATGATTGCAAACACCGCTTTCGTCAAAAACGATGAACTTGTCGCTACTGTCCATTATGCAGCGGGTACATATACGATAATCACTCATCTGACTGCCTCTCTAAAACACAGAAAATCGATGAGTATGCAAACGATAAAGTGTGTCCCGTTTGTCCCATCGTATCCGTTCACCCCGGTCTGACTTTTACGCGGCTTCCAGTTTTTCAATATTTTTTTCAATCTCACCCATTAATTCGAGCAACGTGGACTGGATCTCATGAACTTTATTCTCATCCAGTTTCTTCTACGATCAGACACCCAAATCTTTTCGAGAAGGCCTCGATTCCAGACAGGAAGATCTCCGCATCCCCCCTTCTGGGTTTGGTTCCTTTTTCTCTTTTTTGCTCTTTGGATTGATCTGCTTTATATATAGCGAACGCCTTGATGCATGACCGTTTCTGCTTGTGCTCACAAAATATTTTTAGAAAGAGGCCCCGCGAATATTCAGATGAACTTGGACATTCCTCACATCATTAACGACGATCGTGTCATATGCCGATTGGCGCGGGACATTCCGACCTGCCCTGTCCACTTTTCGCTTGAGGCTGAGGCTTTTTCAACATACTGGAATCGGGGTTTCTGCGCAACGGGAAACCCGCAAAAAAAACACCCGCCAGCAAATTTGATCGGGTGTTGTCGTACTTCGAGTGACCACCAGGGAATCTCTTGCATTTTCATTTAGATATCGATCATGTTCGGGTGCGTGCCGATGTGATATCCAACGATCTCGGACATACGGACAGTTCGTGCCTGGACGAAGCCGCGTGGCATCGGATACTGTGAATGGGGATGTCTTCTTGGCAGGACGCAGGGCAGGTTTCAGAAATGGAACGGAATACCGCCGCTTTTTCCCGGCGGCGCAGGGAACGGGACTCCGCAGAATATTTGGAGGGGACGATACGCTTGAGGCTTCAAAACGAAAACGAAAACGAAAACCTTGGGGGGCTCCGCCCTCCAAATCTCCTTGGATTTTCGCTTTGGTGCCGATTTCGGGTAGGTTTGGCGGAAAGAGGAAAGAACCAGGGCAACAGAAAGTCCCGTGGCCCCGTCTTCGGCCCCTGAGTTGGCGTCCTGGTCGCGTCACCGCGTTGCCCTACCCTCCACCCGGGTCACGAAGATCGTAACGAAACAAGAGTTGAAAAGCCGAGAGAGTCTCCAAAGGGGGAGACCGATTTGAGAGCTTGCAATATGGTAAAAAATTGTCTTGACGATGGGGAGTACCTCATTCACTTTACGATCATGACATTTAAGCCATGTTGAGGTTTGCGTGTGCACTCCTCGTGTTTCGGCGCAGTCATGGAACAAAGCAAGAGCAAGTTGCATGCCAAATATTCGCTTGACCAAGGCCTTAGAAAAGGCAATGAATTGGTACGTGGCCAATCTTGGATAAACGTCAGCCAACACAGCGCCATAAAAGGTCCTGGATGACCGCCAAACTGACACATCCTATGCGTCTCGGTTCGATTTCCAATAGAATGAACAGATAACGGTGAAGCACATGCCCGCTTCCAATCAACCATCCGCCACTCCCCAAGTCCAGCAGGCGGTCCCCATTGCCTATCTGCCACCGCAGGCAGCTGAAGAGGAGGTCAGTCTTCTCGACTTGTGGTGCGTTTTGCTACGCGAGAAATGGTTGGTTTTTTTCTTTACCGTGCTTTGCACCGCCGGAGCCGTCGCCGCTGCTTTGCACGCGACGCCCATCTTCCGGGCCGAAGTCCTGTTGGAACCGGTCTCAGCGGATGGCAAACAAGGAGGCGGACTGTTGGCTCAGTATGGGGGCTTGGCCGCCATGGCCGGGATCAATATTGGTGGTGGCGGCAGTTCCAAGGATTTCCATATCGCCACACTGAAGTCCCGGACATTCGTCGAGGGGTTTTTGCGTGATGAAAAACTCCTACCCGTCCTGTTCTATAAAAAATGGGATTCGGAGAGTCAGAGCTGGCAGGTAGAGAATCCAAAACAGATTCCCACCATGTGGAAAGGTGTGGAATATTTTAAAAAAAATATCCTCAAGGTTTCCGAGGACAAGAAAACCGGTCTGATCACCTTGGCCATCGAGTTGCATGACCGCGATAAAACAGCGCAATGGGCCAACCTCCTGGTGGAGCGAATCAACCGTCATCTGCGGGAGGCCGCCATTCAGGATGCCAGGAAGAGCATGGAATACCTCAAAACCGAATTGGCCAACACCAATATTGTTGAGTTGAAACAGGCTATCGCCAATCTGCTCGAAGGGCAGATCAAAAAAATCATGCTCACCCGGGTACGGACCGATTTTGCCTTCAAAATTATTGATCCCGCTGTGGTTCCCCCAGAGAATAGATATATCAAGCCGAAAAAACGGTTGATGGTTGTTCTTGGATTTATGCTCGGTGGTTTTTTGGGTGTTTTTGCGGCATTTTTCAGAAATTTTTTACGCAATCAAAAGGAAACTTCAAATCCAGACAAGCCCTGATGGGGACATGCGGTATCTCAGTAAAAAAATAACAGCATGAATTATCACTCCCCCTCCCCCACTTTCCGATACCACCGCCCCTCCCGATCACTCAAACGCCCGGAGCCGATCTGCCGTTCGATCATTTCGATATCGACCCGCCGCCAGCCGCCCAGGGTTTCGGTTTCCGCTTGCCGGTCGGTCCAGAGGTGGCCGGCGATGGTCAAGGCGGTGAGCAGGCCCAGCAGCAAAAAGAGCGGCGTGTTTTGACGGGTGCCGCTCCCCTCCCCCAACTCCTTTTCACAACGGTTGCAGCGCAGGCAGTCGACATCATGGCCGTGGCCGACGCCGAGATCGCACCGGTTGAAATGGCGTTTGGGCTGCCAGTTGGCGAAAAGGTTCAATTTGTTGCCCAAGGCCAAAAATGCCCCCAGGGGGCACCAATAGCGGCACCAGTAGCGGAAAAACAGCATCGATCCACCCAGGGCCAGCAGCGCCGTGGCCAGCATCCAGGGTTTCAGGTTGAAGGCGAAAAATCCCTGCATGGGATTGAAGGAGAGCCAGTGGAGATTTTCCGTCAGGCCGACGGTGGTCAGGGTGAGGGCCAGCAACAGATATTTGCCATGGCGCCCCCGGGTTTCCCAACGCCGGTCGGCACGCAGGAGCCAGCCCCGACGGTCGGCCAGCCGTGAGATGAACTCCTGCAGGGCCCCGAAGGGACAGACGAAACCGCACCAGGCCTGTCCCCAGGAGAGGGTGATGACGACGGCGAAAATTCCCAGCAACCACCAGACCGGATTGACCGACCAGGAGGGGAAGCGGCCCAAGCCGGCATTGGCCAGATCCACCTCCGTCAACAGGGCATTGAAGACGAAACCGATGAACAGTAAAGATGCGGCCATGAACAGCAACCGTTCCCGTTGCCGGTTGCGCAAATAGACAAAAGGAAACAGGGTCAGCAACAGCAGGATGGTCCCGGTCTCCACGGTCCGGAATTCATGTTCACCCGTTGCATCCGACGGTCGTGGCAGACGAATGGCAAAGGCGTTCTCCAGGGCCACGGCGGCGGTGCGGTTGATGGTCTCCAGGGCGGCGCGGCTGCTGACGGTGGCGCCGCTGACGGCATCGAGCTCGTTCAACGCCAGGGGCGCGGTGAAAAAATCATGTCCCTTGAGCCGGGACAACCAGGCCGGCAGATCGTGGATATAGGCCGGGGTTTCATGGGAGTGGATCAACTCGGCGCCACGCAGCACGCCCTGTCGGTCCACGGCCACCAGGATATTCAAAGGACCGGCATACCCCCGCACCGCCGTCACCGGCGCCGAGGCCAGGGAGACGGTTTCGGCGGCTTGCCCGGGGTTTTCACTGCCCAGATAGTGGGGGTGGGGGGTCTCCTTGAACTCAAACCGGTTGGAGCCGCTCACCGCCGCCAGGGTGGCGCGCTCGAAGGTCACCCGCGCCCCCGGGTCCGCCTCCCGGGCCAGCCAACCGAGCGACAGACCGGTCAACACTGCGAACCAGGCCAGGGCGGTCGGGCCGGCGTGGGGAAAGGAGGGCCGTCCGCGCCGGTGCAAAAAGCCGATGCGGAATGGCACCCGATCCACCAACAGCAAGGGCGTCAAAGCCAAAATCG
This sequence comes from uncultured Magnetococcales bacterium, assembly GCA_964344355.1. Taxonomy (GTDB): domain Bacteria; phylum Pseudomonadota; class Magnetococcia; order Magnetococcales; family CAYFNE01; genus CAYFNE01. Next base: position 61,307 of record CAYFNE010000009.1, on the reverse strand, counting down.
CCGCCAGGGCCAACAAACGACCGGTGCCGGTGATCCCCAACAACGGTACCAACAATCCACCGGTGACCAATCCGCCCAGGGCGCCGCCGAGATGATCCCCGGCCTCGGCCAGACCGCCGGTGGTGGCGATACTGTGATTCCGGCCATGGGTCAAGGTCACCGCCAGGGGAAAACCGATGCCCGCCAACAGGCCGATCAGCCCGGAGAGCGAAAAAAACACCCCTTCGACCAACCACCCCGTCATACCGGCCATAAGCGACAAAACAACCGGAAACAGCACCCCGTACAGGGCCACGGCCAACAGGTCCAGGGCCAGCCAGCGGGCCACCCGGGCCGTCGCCGCCAAGCGCCGGCCAAAGAGGGCCGCTCCCAGGGCCAATCCGCACATGAACAGTCCATTGAGCAGGGCGATGCGGCTGAATATGAACCCGACCCGCGCCTGATAGGCGAACAGGGTCATCAACTGCGCCGCCATGGCGACAAACCCCAACACTGCCAGGGCCAACAACGCCGAACCCCGGTTGAATCCCTGAGGATCCCGCCCGGGGGTGATCCCGGAAACCAACCAGATGGTCACATAAACCGCCAACGGCAACAGATAGGGCCAGATGCCCATGCGTTTGAGCACCGCCAAAAAGGTTCCCATGCCCGAAGCGGTAAATTTACCCCACAGCACCATGTTGAGATAAAAGGTCACCGGTTGCAGATCGGTGTTGATCTCCCCGCGTTCGGCCGCCAACCGTTGCCGCACGAAAGCGGCCCGTTTCGGGGGGATCAGGGTTTGGAAGATCCCCGTCGGCAACCGCTCGCCGTGCTGATCCAAAGCCCGGTAGCGGTGTTCCAGGACCTCGGGATCGGCGCTGATCCCCCCGGGCCGGGCGCTGGCGCAAAACAGGTGTCTCTCTCCCGGCACCACCACCCGCTCCGGCAACACCGTGCCCAGGGTGTGAAACACCGAACCGCTGTAACTTTGCACATCGCGTCCCAAATAATTGGAAGCGGCGCCGACACCGGTGCAGAGCACCCCGTCATCGGAGAGGTTGTCATGCAGGGTTTGATAAAAATCGCGGGTGAAAAATCGATTGTGCCGGGCACTGGCCGGGTCCGACAGGCGGACCAGCACCAGGTCGTACCGTTGCCGACCGGTAAGGTGGTTGGCGAAGGTCCGACCATCGCCATAATGGAGGGTGATCCGCGGGTCTTCGAGACTCTGCCGCACAGCGACCGGCAAATGGGGACGGATGGCGTCGAAGGCGGTCCGATCGGTCACCACCACATCCAACCGTTCCAGGGGATAACGCAGCAATTCCCGGGAGACCCCGGCCAGGACGCCGCCGAACAACAACACCCGCCGCGGTCGTCGCCCCTGGAGATAATAAAACGCGCTCTCCAAAGCGATCTCCCGGGAAGCGGGAAAACTGGCGGTGATGCGGCCATCCACCACCACCGAGGTCTGTTCACCGAGGTCGGCCAGCGCCACGTGGCCATACCGGGTCTCCAAACTCTCTTTCAACCGCAACTGGGGATGCAAACCGTGAAAACGGAGCCGCTCCATGGCCGCCTCCAGCCGTTGGCCGATCGGTGACGAAAGCAGTCCGACCGCCAACAGGATTAAAATCAACCCCACCCCGCGCAGCCGGGGCCAACGGTGATGAACCGTCGGAAAGGCCAATATCGCCAGGACCGGTACCACGGTCGCCACCGCCAGCGATCCCCGGGTTCCCAGCCATTCGATCAGGACAAACGTGAACAGCGCCCCACCGGCCAGGGCACCGAGGGCCTCAAGGACATAAAGGGTGGTGACCGGTGTCGTATCCCGGGCCGACACCCCTTTGCAGGCGATGGGAAACAAAAATCCCAACAACCAGCCGACCGGCAGGGTCAACAGAAAGGTGGCCAGCAGCAGATGGCCCAGGGGGATGAATTGACCGGCGGGCAGATCGATAAAATGTCTCACAACCCGGGCGGCGCCGATCTCCAGGCCCAACAACGGTGGCAACGAAAAGGTACCGATGACGATCCAGAGCAACGGTTCGGCGAATGGACGGCGTCGCTCCAGGAGCACCCCGCACCATCCACCGATGGCGATCCAGAACAGCCAACCCCCGTAAAAGGCGCCGATGCTGATTTCATTGCCGTAAAAAATCACCAACAGTTCACGGATCAGCAGGGCCTGCGCAACCTGGGAAAACAGCCCGATGGCGGCAAACAGTACAAAAAACGGTCGTCGATCCGTCCCAGGTTTCACGGACAGGGTTTCCCGGTTTTGAGAGGATGATGGCGATGGTCGAAACGGTGCCCATCGGACCGAAACATTCTAACAACGCCCTTGCCGGCTTGGCAATTTTGCCGACCGGCCGGAAAGGCCATTTATTTCCGGCCCGGGAAACGGCATTCTGACGGCTTTATGGTCCTGCACTTCCAGGGACCGCATGAGGGGCTGCCGAAGGGTTTTTCGACGGCCATCGAACCGGAGGAAACGGATGAACGACAATCGACCCCGGGTCTTTTTCGCCCATGGTCTGGACGGTACCCCCTGGGGGTCCAAAATCAAGCGTATGGCCCGGGTGGCGGAAATACACGGATTCCAGGTGGAAAGTCCCGACTATACCGGCACCCGTGATCCCGATGAGCGGGTCAGAATCCTGTTGGAACGCTGCACCGTCAACGACGCCCCCCTGGTGTTGGCCGGGTCGAGCATGGGCTCCTATCTGTCCATCATCGCCTCACAAGCCCTGCAGCCGACCGGCCTGTTTCTTCTGGCGCCGGCGGTCTATCTGCCGGGTTATGCCGTCGCCAACCCGGTACCCCATCGGTGTCCCATCTCCATCGTCCACGGCTGGCAGGATGAAGTGGTGCCGGTCAGCAACGCCATCCGTTTCGCCAGGGCCCATGGCAGCCGGTTGCACCTGGTGAAAGATGGCCACCGCCTGTTGGAGAACCTGTTTTTCATCGAAACCGTTTTTGCCGGCTTTTTACGGGAGCTGTTGCAGCCCCCCGCGAGCGGCAGCGATGATCGCTGAGCAAACGTGTTGCGGTTGCCGTTGGGCTGGCTCATAATATTCAGTCATTCTTTCAAACCGCCTCCATTTTGGAATCGGTCAGGAATCCGGAGGAAAAATGATCAACAAAAAAAGTTTGAGCGTGATCGCCTTGGCGGCCTTGCTGGGTGGGGCAACCCTGTTGCCGCAGCGGGCGGAGGCCTTCCCTGGCGGCGGACCCTGGAGTTGGAATCATCCCGGCTGGAACGGTTATCCCGGCGGTTGGGGCGGTTATCCCGGCGGTTGGGGCGGTTATCCCGGTGGCTGGGGGTACCCCGGCGGTTGGGGATATCCCGGTGGTTGGGGATATCCCGGTCATGGTTATCCCGGCTATGGTTACCCCGGTCATGGTCCCGGCATTCAACCGGGATATGGATGGAACCCCTATAAACGATATGGCCGGAAACCGGCCCCGGCGGTCAAACCCCCGGCGGCCAAGCCCCCGGCGGTCAAGCCCCCGGCGGCCGAAACGGTCAAAAAACCTGAAAAAAAACAAAAACCTCCAATCATCTATGTGACTCCCGTCATACCGACGCCGGAAAACATCGAACCGACGGTGAAAACCACGCCGGAACCGCCGGTGACGATGGAGGAACCCGTTGAGATCCCGGCCCCGGAAGCTCCCGTCACCGAAACCGGGACAGTGGCGGAACCGCCTGCCGAAAAACCACCAGTGGCCGTGGAAACGCCCGCCGCCGAACCACCGGTCGCCCCGGAAACACCGGTTGTGGAAACACCGGCAACCGGGGAAACGCCGGTGACCGAACCGCCGGTACCGGCGGAAAAACCGGTCGAACCGCCGATAACGGCAGCTCCGGCCACGACCGCTCAACCGACGGAAACCCCGGTGGTGGAACCGCCGGCCAGCGCGGAAAAACCGGCGGAAACTCCGGTGTCGGAACCGCCGGCCAGCGCGGAAAAACCGGCGGAAACCCCGGTGACGGAACCGCCGGCCAGCGTGGAACAACCCGCTGAGTCCCCCATCACCGAACCTTCGTCCAATATCGAAGAACCGGCGAAAACCGCCGCTGAGGCCGAACCGCCAACGGCTGCGAATTCTCCCGAAACCCCGCCGGCAGAGGAACCCCGAACTCCGAAAACAGTGGCCCCATCACCGATCGTGATGGAACCTCCGGTCCCGGCGGACAGGGATGATGACATCGCCAGGCCGTCCTGGGAGCCGGTCACGGAATCATCCGTGAGTCTCATACCCGAACCGGTGGCGGAACCGTCGGCGGTGGCGACCGGAGCGGATCAACTCGAAGAACCCGCAAATCCGACCGCCCCCCCGGTCGAGGAAACCCCGCCACTGGAAAAAGCACCCTGATAGCGGCACAGCGGGCAACGGCAGCTTCAAAATGGATCGGAGGGGGAGCCCCCCTCCGGTTTTTTTTGGTATTTTTCTCCATCCAAGGTCCATTGCCACAGGGATTACTTGCTTCCCCGACAAAAGGGGTGCAGACTTGCCCCCAAGGGTTGATCTATCATTGGATAAAACGGTTCTTTGATTTCGACCCGTCCCGACCGTTCTCAAACCATCGTCTGATCATCGGCGGACGGGCTCTCCAGAAAAACGAGGAATAAACGTGAGCTTTTCCGACACCCGGCTGCGTGTTTTTCATTCGGTGGCCAGAAATCTCTCCTTTACCCGTGCGGCGGAAGAGTTGTTTTTGACTCAACCGGCGGTCACCTTTCAGATCCGCCAGTTGGAGGAACATTTCAACACCCGGCTGTTCGACCGCCATCACAACCGCATCACCCTGACCGAAGCCGGGGTGGCCGCCTATCAATATGCCGACCGCATCCTGGAACTGTACCAGGAGACCGAAAAGGCGGTCTTCGAAATGACCGGGGAGACACGGGGTATCATCAAACTGGGGGTGACCACCACCCCGGGTGAGTATCTGCTGCCAAAAATTCTCATTCGGTTTCACGATCTGTTCCCCAACGTGCGCATTCGCGTCACCACCAACAACACCCTTCAGGTGATCCGCCGCCTGGGTGATGGGACCATCGACCTGGGCATGGTCGAAGGGCCGGTATCGGAAAAAAAGACCACCGTTGCCCCCTGCCTGGCCGACGAACTGGTCTTGATCTGCACCCCGGACCATCCCCTGGCGCAAATGGAAGAGGTCCCCTTCCCGGAGATGAAAAAATATCCCTTCGCCTCGCGGGAAGAGGGCTCGGGAACCCGGGCGATCATCGTCGAGCATCTCGCCTCCAAAGGCATCGACTATCAACAACTCGACATCGCCATGGAGTTGGGCACCTCCGAAGCGGTCAAGGCCATTGTCTCCAAGGGGGCGGGGTTCGGTATCGTCTCAAGAATTTCCCTGAGAAAAGAGTTGACCATGGGCACCCTGGTCTATCGGCGGATACGCGATCTGCCCCTGTACCGTTCCATCAACTTCGTCTACCGCCAGGAGAGCTTTTCCTCCAAGGCGGTGGAAGAGTTCCTGAATTTCGCCCGGCAACAGTGCGCCGACATTCCGCCGGAATCATGAGGTTTTTTTCTTTCGGATGACCTCCTCCCCACCCGGCCAAGCAACACCGCCCGCCCTGCGCATCCGGCAACTGAGCAAACGCTATGCCCGGGGCGTCGTGGCCCTGAAAGCGGTCGACCTGGAAATCGAACCCGGGAGTTTTTTTGCCATCCTCGGTCCCAATGGCGCCGGAAAATCGACCCTGATCAATATTTTGGCGCAGGTGATCACCAAAACCTCCGGCAAAGTGACCCTATTCGGCTCCTGCATCGATCAACACCCCCGGGAGAGCAAACGGTTGATCGGTTTCACCCCCCAGGAGATCGCCCTGGATCCCTATTTCAACGTTCGGCAACTGTTGAAAAACCATGCCGGTTATTATGGCATCCGCAACAACGATCCCTGGATCGATACCCTGCTGCAAAAACTCGATCTGGCCCCCCATGCCGACAAGTTCACGCGGCAACTTTCCGGCGGTATGAAACGGCGTTTGACCATCGCCAAGGCCCTGGTTCACCAACCGAAACTGTTGATTCTCGACGAGCCCACCGCCGGCGTCGACGTCTCCCTGCGCCACTCCCTGTGGCGGTTCATCCGCGAACTGCACCGTTCGGGAACGACGGTGATCCTCACCACCCACTATCTGGAAGAGGCCCAGGAGTTGGCCGATCAGGTGGCGATCATCGACCAGGGCCGCATCATCGCCCGGGACCGCACGGAAAAACTGCTGGAACGGTTCGGCGCCCGCCGTTTTGAAATCCATCTCAAGGTGGATTCCCCCCCCTCGACCGCTGGGACGGTCTGGAAAAAAACGCCGATGGCCGCACCTTGCACGGCGCCTTCACCAGTGACAACGCCCACACCCTGTTCTCCTGGCTGGATCGTCATGCCCGGTGGATCCAGGATGTCAAAATTGAACCACCAAGCCTGGAGGAGGTGTTTTTAAAGTTGACCGGCGAAGAGAACGGCGGTTCGGACCGAAAGGGTGGCGCTTCATGAAAAGCTGGATCGGCACCTGGTATTTTTTTCGGCGGGAGTGCCACCGGTTCCTGAAGGTCTGGATCCAAACCCTGGGGGCGCCGCTGGTGACCTCGATGCTCTATTTTCTCATTTTCGGCGCCGCCCTGGGCCAGCGCATCGGTACGACCGACGGGGTGAGTTATCTGCAATTCCTGGTGCCGGGACTGGTGGCCATGGGCATGGCGCAACATGCCTTCCAGAACGGTTCTTCATCCTTGATTCAAATGAAATATCTGGGCATGTTGCCGGCCGATCTGCTGGCCCTGCCCATCTCGCCGCTGCAGATGACCCTGGCCTTCGTCGGCGGGGCGGTTTTGCGGGGCACCCTGGTGGGCATGGTGATCATCGCCAGCGCCCGTTTGTTCGTTGATTTCGGCATCGCCCATCCGGGCCTGTTCGCCGCCTCGGCGATCCTGCTCTGCACCATATTCGGCCTCATCGGCCTGATCACCGGCATCTGGAGCCGTACCTTCGACAATGTGTCCATGGTCGGCAATTTTATTTTGACGCCGATGATCTATCTCGGCGGCGTCTTTTTTTCCATCACCATCCTGCCGCCGGCCTGGCAACCGGTGGCCCGTTTCAACCCGGTCTATTACCTGGTCGACCTGTTCCGCCACAGCGTCCTCGACACGCCGCAAAACGCCCCGGAAACGGCCATGATCACCGCCCTGGTGATTTTATTGGTGATGTTTTCCGGCTGCACCCTGGCCTTGGCGCGGGGGTGGCGGATGAAAAGTTGAACGAATCATCCCCGTTTGGCGGTTTTTTTCGTCGTTGAAAGGGGTGTGGTGGTCAGTTTGTTTTTCCATCGGACCCGATCATGGATCTCTTCGACAATCCGCAGAAAAGAGTCATCCTTGGGCCAGAAGGCCGGATGATCGCCACCCTTTTTTTCCCAAATCGCCGAAATGCGCGAGGCGGTGACCGGATCGACCTGAGCCGGCAAGGGTTTGCTCCCTTGCCAGAACGCCTTGACCGATACCGTCTTTGGGGCCGGCCGGCTTTCGACGCGGGTGAAAAAAGATTCAGAGGTCCCGGGTTGCACTTTCTTTTCCTGGAGCGAGGCGGCCAAAACCTGACCCAACGGCGTCTTGCCCAGCTCCGCCACCAACGTCTCCCGGGCCATGCCCCGCAGTTCGAACAGCAAAAAGGGATCCCGGTCGAGATGGGATGCCAGACGGTAGCAGACGCCGGCGACATGTTTGCAGGGATTGGCAAAATCGGGACAGGAGCAATCGGTGACGAACTCCCGGCCACTGGCCGGCAGGAGGGAACGGCCGGCGGCGGAAAAACCGTCGCCGATGTTATCCGGCATCTCGTTCATCAACAGCTTGGCCACCAGGCCGGCCTTGGAGCCGATGCCGTGGATGACCCGTTGCCAATCACGGGCCGACAACGGCCGCAACGCCACCCGGGTCGTATAGGTGGGCTCCTTGTAAACACCGAAATAGGGGTTGACATTGCCCCGCACCCGCGCCTTGACGTTGCTGGCGTCGATGGTAAAGGATTTGATGCGCCGATCCCCGGCATAGGATCGACCCCGGGAGAGCCGGCCGGCATCGGTGATGGCCTCGATGGCCCGTAAAAACTGCTGCCCCCACCAGGTTTTGCTTTTCGCACTCATGATCACTCCAACACGCTGTCGCGGCTCAGGGCGATGAGTTCATGGAATTTTTCATTGCTCAACCCGGTAATCCAGGATTCATCGCCGCCGACGATGCTGCCCGCCACCCGGCGTTTGTCCTCAATCATCTGGTCGATGCGCTCCTCCAGGGTACCGGAAGTGATGAACTTGTGAACCATGACGCGCTTTTCCTGGCCGATGCGGAAGGCGCGGTCGGTGGCCTGATCCTCCACCGCCGGATTCCACCAGCGGTCGAAATGGAACACGTGGTTGGCCTTGGTCAGGGTGATGCCGACGCCTCCGGCCTTCAGGGAAAGGACGAAGGCCGACGGCGGCGTTTCCGGGTCCTGGAATTCCGCGATCATGCGGTCACGGCGGGTACGGCTGGTGCCGCCATGGATATAATGGGTCGGACAACGAAACACCGTGCGCAAATGATGATCGATCTTTTCGCAGACGTCGGTGAACTGGCTGAAGACCAGCAGGCTGTCCCCTTCCAGCAGCACCTCTTCCAACATGGCGACGAACCGTTCCATCTTGTGGGAACGCTCCGGCGTGAAAGGGCTGTCATCCTGAAGAAACTGGGCCGGATGGTTGCAGATCTGCTTGAGTTTGGTCAGGGTTCCCAGCATCAAACCATTTCGTTGAATGCCTTCGGTCCCTTCGAGCTGTTTTTTCACATCCTCGACCACCGCTTCATACAGCGAGGCCTGCTCTTTGCTCAACTGGCAATATTGGCGGTTTTCCACCTTCTCCGGCAGGTCGCGGATGATCCGTTTGTCGGTCTTCAAACGCCGCAGGATGAACGGTTCCACCAATCGTTTCAACACCGACATGCGCAGTGGATCGTTCTCCCGTTGAATCGGCACCTCGAACCGTTTGCGAAACTCCGTCCGCCGGCCCAGATAGCCGGGATGGAGAAAATGAAACAGCGACCAGAGGTCCTGCAGACGGTTCTCCACCGGCGTTCCGGTCAAAACCCAACGATGTTGCGCCTGGAGTTTCAGGATCGCCTTGGTCTGGGCGGCATTGGGATTTTTAATGTTCTGCGCCTCATCCAGGACGATGCGCCGCCAGGAAATCGATTTCAACAGCGCCTGATCCCGGCGTCCCAGGGCATAGGAGGTGATGACCAGCCGCACCTGGCGGCACTGTTCGGCGAAGGCATCGGCATCGGTCAGTCGGTTCGGACCGTGATGGATGAAACAGGAGAGAGCGGGAGCGAACCGTTGAATCTCCTTTTGCCAGTTCCCCATCACCGAGGTGGGCGCGATCAACAGGGTGGGCGCCGCAATCGAACCGCCCTTCCCCTCCCGCAACAACAGGGCGATCATCTGCAGGGTTTTGCCCAGGCCCATGTCATCGGCCAGACAGCCGTTCAAACCGTTCTGTTCCAGATAGGCCAGCCAGGAGAGTCCCCGTTGCTGGTAGGCGCGGAGATCGGCCTTCAAACCGGCCGGCGGCTCGATCAACTCCAGGCGATCGGCATCCCGGAGCCGGTCCCGCATCGTCGCCAGCAGGTCCTCTTCATCCAGTTCGACCAGGGCATCCTCTTCGGCGGTCAACTGCAGCAATTCCATCATGGTGATGGCGTCGGTCGTTTTACCCCGCTCCTGCCAGAATGCCAACATCCGTTCCATCTGTTCCCGGTCGAGGTGCATCCACTGGCCGCGATATCGCACCAGGTCGCTTTTCGAGTTGACCAACTGCTGCCACTCCCGTTCCGAGAGGGTTTGATCACCGATGGTCAGTTGATAATCGAATTGAATCAGGTTATCGAGAGAGAGGGCATTGGCATTGACACCGGCGCCGGAACCGGTGGACTTGCCCTTGGAACGCAGCCGGATTTTGGCCTTGCGGCGTCCCTTGGGGGTCCACCAGGCGGGCACCATCACCCGGAAACCGGCATCCTCCAATATCCAGGCGTCCTCGCTGAGAAACGAAAAGGCCTCCTCCATACGCAAAAACATGCCGAGCGGGGTCTCCGACTCCATGGAGCGCCACAATGGCGGATAGATGCGGGCGGCGATGCCCAGACCGATGAGGAAATGTTTTTCAAAATCGGGGCCGAACGGTTTGCAGAGTTTTTTTCGTTTGGCGTCGGAAGCCTCCCAATAATCCTGAAGCGACAGCATCAACGAGGGATCCGCCTTGGCGATGACCAGATATTCCAGGATCCACTCATCGGGGGTGTCCCCTGCGGCGTCATGAAGACGGAAACCGAGATGAAAACCGGCCTGTTCCTGCCCTTGGCCGATGCGCCGCCGCCATTCGAACCATTGTCCGTGCCACTCGCCGGTATCCACATGGGTCAGGGCGGCGGGCCGGCCCTGCAGACAATCCTGAAGAAAGGTGCCTTCCAGCCGTTTTTCGAAAGTTCGGGTCCAGGGGGTGCCGCGCACCGTCCGGTCCAGCATGACATCGAGAAAGTTACGCAGCAGGGTGGCGGGATCGTGGAGAAGGGCCGGCTCCGCATCCCCTCCCTGCACCGAGGAGCAGACCGTCGGCAGGTGCGCCAGACCGAATTCGACGGCCTCCTCATACTGCCGGCCGATCCACTGCCAACCGGCATGAACGTCCACTTTTTTCGTCCGACGGCGACCCGAACCCGAATCCCTGGCCACCAGCGCCGGTATGTATTGATCCCGGATCAACAGGTTGCGTAGCCGTTGGGAAAAATGGACCCAAAAGCGCAGATCATTGCCGAGAATGATCCCTTCATCGGCAAAGGAGGCGAGATAGTGAATGTTGCGCAGATCCTCGATGATATCCGGCAGACGGAACGCCCCGACCCGCCAGCGGGACAATCCGACGGCATCATCCGACAGGGAGCCGTCGTTGAAAAGCGCCAGTTCCGGTGAGGGACACGGTTGGCCGTCCACGGTTGGCAACAGCAGGGAAACGAGCCGATAATCGTCTGGTTGATAAAAGGGTTCCCGCTCATAAGGGGCCATTTTGACCCGCAGACGGTCTTTCAGGAAGCCGGCGAGATCCGCTTCATATAAAGCCCGGGGATGCCGGGATTTTTCTTTCTTTCGGTCACTTCCCCCCGCCGACGATTCCACCCAGAGAAAAAAATCCCCCGATGGGAAAAACGGGTCTGACGAGTCGGGTATCCACAGACCATGTACGACGAACATCGGCACTCAATCCCTGTTCACCTTTGGCGTTGATCCACGACCGTCCAGTGTGTACCACCTGCATGATCGAGGCAAGACATCATGAGTACCCTCCTTTCCGCCCCACCAACAACGCCTCATCCCGAAACCCCCGGCCGAGGTCCCCCACCCGTCCCTCTTCGCGATAGACGAGAATGTGCAAACCCCGGAAAAGGGCCAACAGTTCGTTTTCCGCCAATCGCCAGGCGGGATCCGAGGGTCCCTTATCCCCCACATGGACACGGGTGAAGGTTTGATAAAACAGCAGCCCGCCGGGTGTCAGGGCCTCGATCAACATCGGCAACAACGCCCGTTCCAGAAAACGGCTGACGACGATGACATCGAAGCCGCTCTCCGGCAGGGGACCATTGGTCAAATCGTGAACCCCGGCGCGAACCGGCAAACCCCGTTCATCGGCCCACTGGCGCAACCGGTCGATGGCCACCGGGGACAGGTCCCAGGCGACGCTCTCCAAACCCCGTTCGGCCAACAGCAGGGCGTTGCCGCCCAGTCCGCAGGCGACATCCAGGGATTTGCCCCGCACCGGCAGCAAATGTTGATTTTCGAGCAACACCCGGCACGGGACCGGTTCGCTTTTCGATTGTCGATAACGTTCGTTCCATTTTTCCAAATCCGAGGCGACGCCCACCGGCATTCAGTCCCGTTTGATCAAATTGGGATTGGCCGGATCGATGATCTCCTCCTCCTGGTTTTCCCCGGCCAGTTGCCGTTTCATGCGTTCGGCAAACGGTTTTTCCCGGGGTCGTTCCTGGGCGCGGCTGGTGTTGTCGACCTGTTTCAAACCGGGAAACAGGGCGGAAAGTTTATCCTGGGGGGATTTCATGGTTTTCTCCTCGGTTGGGGGTCATCCACGCCCATGGAAACCCGAATACCGCCTGGGGGCAAGGGATGGTTCATGGCGATGGTGCGTACAGATGACACGCCACCTCATGGCCCGGTTCCACCTCGACCATCGGCGGCACTTTTTTTTCGCAGGCTTCATGGACCTCCGGACAGCGTGGCGAAAAACGGCAACCACGGGCGGGACCGATGGGAGAACCGATTTCCCCACGGATGGGCGGATGGCGGCGATTTTTTTCGATGGTCGGATCGGCCACCGGATTGGCGGCGATCAACAAGCGGGTATAGGGGTGATAGGGCTGAAAAAAAACCCGTTCCGCCGCACCGGTCTCCACCAGGGTTCCCAGATACATCACCGCCATGCGGTCGGAAACATGACGCACCAACGACAGATCGTGGGCGATGAACAGCATGGTCAGGCGCAAAGAGCGTTTCAGGTCGTCCAGCAACCGTATCATCTGCGCCTGGATGGAGAGATCCAGGGCCGACAACGGTTCATCACACACCAAAAATTCCGGCTCCAGCGCCAGGGCGCGGGCGATGCCGATACGCTGCCGTTGACCGCCGGAAAATTCATGCGGATATCGCGACAGATGCTCGGAGCGCAAACCGACCCGGGTCAGCCATTCCACCACCCGTTCCCGCCGTTGCCGGGCCGAACCCATGCCCCCCAGGCGCAACCCCTCGCCGATGATCTCCTGGACGGTCATGCGCGGATTCAGGGAGGCGTTGGGATCCTGAAAAATCATCTGCATGCGGCTGGCCAGACGACGAAAATCAGCCGGTCGGTAGCGGTCCGGCAACCGTTTTTGCCGATAAACAACCTCACCACCACTCTTGTCCAACAATCCCACCAACAGCCGGCCCAGGGTCGATTTGCCGGACCCGCTCTCGCCGACCAGGCCCAACACCTCTCCCGCCGCCATGGCAAAGGAGACCCCATCGACGGCATAAAGATGGCGTTTGCGGTCCAGGCGAAATTTTTTTTCCAGGTTTCTGGCCTGCAAAATCATTTCGGCGCTCCCGGATGGTGCAACCAACACCGGGCGCTGTGCCCGGGGGCCACCGGCAACAGGTGTGGTCCATGCCGTTCACACAAGCGCATCGCCTCGGAACACCGGGCGAAAAAGGCACACCCCGGCGGCGGCCGCAACAGGTCCGGCGGCGTGCCGTCGATGGGCACCGGCGGCTGTTTTTCCCCCGGCGCCGCAACCGGTATGGCCCGGCGCAAACCGATGGTGTAAGGGTGGGCCGGGGCGTGAAAGATCCGCTCCACCGTGCCGCTCTCCACCACCTGTCCGGCATAGAGTACCAACACCCGGTCGGCCAGCCGCGCCACCACACCCAGATCGTGGGTGATCAACACCACCGCCATGCCCCGGCGCTGTTGCAGATCGGCCAGCAGGTCCAATATTTGCGCCTGAATGGTCACGTCCAGGGCCGTGGTCGGTTCGTCGGCGATCAACAACGGTGGATCGCAGGCCAGACTCATGGCGATCATCGCCCGTTGCAACATGCCGCCGGAAAATTCGAACGGATACTGTTTCAACCGTTGCGCCACATCCGGCACCTGCACCGCTTCCAACAGCTCCGCCGCCCGTTTCCAGGCGGCACGACGCCCCATGCGCCGATGTTGCCGCAATGGTTCGGCGATTTGATGGCCGATTTTCATGATCGGATCCAGGGCGCTCATCGGATCCTGAAAGATCATTCCCACTGACGCCCCGCGCAAGGCATCGGCCCGCCGCCGGGACATTTGCAGAATGGACCGGCCCAGAAGGTGAACCCGCTCGGCCGTCACCCGTCCCGGCGGGTTGGGGATCAACCCCATCACCGCCTGCATGGTCACCGATTTTCCACAGCCGGATTCACCGACGATGGCCAGGGTGCTTTTTTCCCCCAGTTGAAAATCGACCCCCCGCACCGCCTGAACGACGCCGTCCCGGGTGTGAAAATGGACCCGCAGGGCGGACACTTCCAGAATGGGGGTGGCCGGACTCACGGTCTTCCCTCCCCGCCCTTGGCATCCAGGGCATCGCGCAGACCGTCGCCGAGCAGATTGAAGGCCAGCACCGTCAGACTGATACAGGCGGTGGGCAACAGCAGTTCGTGGGGATGGGCCTGCATGGTTTGCAACCCCTCCTGACACATGGCCCCCCAGGAGGGGGTCGGCGGCACCACGCCCATGCCGATGAAAGAGAGGAACGCCTCGGTGAAAATGGCCGACGGCACGGCGAAAGTGACCGAAACCAGCACCACACCGAGCACGTTGGGCAAAAAATGGCGGGTCAGGAGATAATAACGTCCGGCCCCCATCAACGTCGCCGCCTGCACATAACCGGCCTGACGGATTTGCAGCACCTGCCCGCGCACCAGGCGCGCCGGTCCCGGCCAGCCCAGCAACACCAGGGCCACCAGCAGGGGAAACACCCCGCTTTCACCGGAGGTGATGCCGAAGGCGATGCGCAATAGAATCATGAACAACAAAAAAGGCAGGGCGACGACGAAATCGGCGAAACGCATCAGCCAGTCATCCAGCCAACCCCCGAGGATGGCGGCCAGCCCGCCGTAGAACAGACCGATGAGGGTGGCCAGCAATGGCGCGGCGATGCCGATGAACAGGGAGATGCGCGCCCCGTGCAGCAGACGGGCCAGCATGTCGCGTCCGAGATGGTCCGATCCCAGGGGGTGAAACCCCAGGGTCACCCGTTGGCCGGCTCGTGCATCGGCCTCCAAAAGCCGCGCCTTTTCCAGGGAGATGGCCCGTTGCGGGGTGATGGTGAGGGTGACATATCGATCGGCCTCGTCGATGCCATCGCTGGCCACCACCGAATAATGATACGGGATCGACTCCAGTTTCAATCGATCCTCATAACCGATATGTCCCGGGGCGGTCTCGCCCAATGGCAGACCCAGCTCCTCCCGGTTGCCGGGGGGGAACTCATTGCGGTAGATGAAATATCCCCGCGCCCCCGCCACCGGTGGCCAGATCAAACGCACCCCCCGGGTGGTGGCCGTCCCCTTCACGGTCAAAGCCGCCGGCGCCGCCAAATCCTCGGCGTATGTTTCCGGTTCTTCACCGGTTTCCGGCAGGGGATCCCCGGTCCACGACGGCACGCTGGCCACCACCAGGGCGGTGTCCGGCAGCCCCGGCGGTTGCGACAGATGTTCCAAATCCTGTTTGGCCGGATCCAGGGTCCAGAGGAGCGGACCGGCCACGGTCAAAAACAACAACGACGCCAACAGCCACAAGGAGAACAACGCCGCCCGGTTGGCCCGGAAACGGCGCCAGACATCACGCCGCCAGGATCCGGGCGGACGCACCAGCCGATGATGGGGATCGATGGCCCGGACCGGGGTGAAATCGGCGGCGGTGGGTTGGAACGGTTTTTCGCCGTTCATCATCCTTTGCCCAGGCGGATACGGGGATCGATCAGGCCGTAGAGCAGATCGACGAGGATGACCATGGCCACCAGAAAGGCGCCGTAGAAGACGGTGATGCCCATGATGACGGTATAGTCGAGTTGTTGCACCGCTTCGACGAAATAGCGTCCCAGGCCGGGGATGGCGAATACCAGTTCGACGACGAAACCACCGGTGGTGATGGCGGCGATGGCCGGACCGAGCACCGTCACCACCGGCAGCACGGCGTTGGGCAGCAGATGGCGAAAAAAGATGCCCGACGGCGAGAGGCCCTTGGCGTGGGCGGTGCGGATATGATCCGCCGTCATCACGTCGAGGATCGAGGCGCGCAACAGGCGGGTCAGATAGGCCATGGTGCCCAACCCCAGCACCAGGGCCGGCATCCATAAATGGTGGATGCTCCCCCAACCGGCCACCGGCAGGATGGAACGTCCGGCCCAATCGTTGACCTGGATCAACAGCAGTTGCCCCCAGGCGGCGAACACGAAACCGGGCACCGAGATGGCGAGGATCACCAACACCATGATCAAGCGGTCCGGCCAGCGGTTGGCGAACACGGCGGTCAAACCGCCCCAGAGCAGCCCCCCGGCCACGGCCAACAGCAGGGCCATCACTCCCAGCAAAGCCGATACCGGGAAATGGTCGCGGATGATGTCATTGACGCGACGATTTTTTTGGGTGAAGGAGATGCCGAAATCCCCACGCAGCATGTTGCCGAGATAGGTCACATATTGCACCGGCAACGGTTGGTCGAGCCCGTAGAGCCGTTCCAGGTTGCGGCGGATCTCCGGATTGCCGGCCTTGGCGTCCAGCAGGGGATCGCCGGGCACGGCGTGCATGGCCAAAAAGGTGGCGGTAGCGATGAACCAGACGGTGATGAGGCCGGAGAGGAGGCGCTGAAAAAAATAGCGAACCATGCCCCGGCCCTATTTGACCACCCGGGCATGGCTGTAATCGGGATCGCCGCCGAACACCCGGCGCACCACCCCTTTCAGTTTGGGATGTTGCACATAGACGCTGCCGCGCTCATATTGCGGCAAAATCGGCAGCTCTTCGGCCAGGATTTCCTGCAACCGGCCAAAGGCGGCCATGCGCGTTTTGACATCGACGGCATTGCGCGCCGTCTCCACCCAGCGGTCATAATCGGCATGGGAAAAACGGCCGCGGTTGTTGAGATTCCAGGAGGCGTACAGATCGCCGAAGGTGATCGGATCGTCAAAGTCCGGTCCCCAGCCGGCAGCCACCAGGTCGAAATCGCCCAAAGTCATTTTCGCCAGCCGTTGTTTGAAGGTTTGTTTGTCGATGCGCAGCTCCAGGCCCAGTTTTTCCTGGAACAGATGCTGCAGATATTCCGCCTGCTTGGCGGCGGTGGGACCGGTGTCGGCCAGCAGGGTCAACGGTTTGATGCGCTCGACGCCCAACTCTTTTTTCGCCAGTTCCAACTCCAGGAGCGCCCGTTCGATGTTCACCCCGTCCCGGGCGGGTGGATATTCCTCCTGGAAGGATTTTTTCTCCCCCTGCAACCAGGCCGGGAACAGCGACCAAGCCGGAATGGTGCCGGGAATGCCGATCACCTTGTCCACCAGCTCCCGGGGATCATAGATCATGCGGATGGCCCGTCGGAGATGCCGGCTGCGGGTGGCGCGGTTGGGACGGAAGTTGAACTCCAGGTAGAACACGGCGCCATCGCGAAATTTACGGATGCGATAGCGCTGTTCCATGGCCGACTTCAGGGTTTCGGAGTTCAACCCGGCCAGGGCGGTCTTTTGATCGCGAAACAGGTTGAAATGGGTTTGAACATCGGTGGTGATGTAGGGAATGTCGATGCGGTTGAGGGTGATCCGTTCCCGGTTCCAGTAGTGTTCATTCTTTTCCAACCGCAGGGCGGCGCCGTGATCCCAGAGGGTTAATTTAAAGGGACCGTTGAACAGCAGATCGCCGGCATCGGCGGCATATCGTTCCCCCCGCGCCCGAAAAAAATCCTCCCGCACGGGAAAATAGCTGGCGAAAGCGGTCAAACTGGCAAAATAGCCGCAGGGCCGTTCGAACTCGACCACCAGTGTCTGATCATCCTTCGCTTTCACCCCCAGTGCCGTCACCGGTTTTTCCCCGCGGTTGATGGCCTGGGCATTTTTCAGCGGATACATGATGAAGGCATATTCCGAGGCGGTCTTCGGATCGACCACCCCGCGCCAGGCAAAGACGAAATCGTGCGCCGTCACCGGCCGACCATCGCTCCACCGAGCCTCTTTTCGCAAATGGAAAGTGGCCCCCTCCTCGTCCACCCGCCACCGTTCCGCCACCCCGGCCACCAACCGTTGCCGGCGGTCATAACGCAGCAAGCCTTCGCCGACATGGTTCAAAATGAAAAAACTGACCGAATCGGTGGCGCGCAGGGTGTTCAACTGCGGCGGTTCCTGACTGATGGCAATGGTGATGCGTTGCCGTTCAAAGTCCACCGCCGTCTCTTCGGCGCTGGCGGCCATGGAAAAGGAGAGACAACAGAAAAAAACCAACAATCGAAACCAGATCACGACGACCCCCGGAGCAGGTGACAAAAAGACCATCCTAACCCCGGGAACGGTCCGGCAACAATGGCTTCAAGGAGATTCGGTTGAAAACGGGACGGAAGGGTTCGACGTTGGTTTCCTGTGGTACTCAATTTGTTGATTTATGGGCGAATAAGAAAAAATTACATACTGCCCTCCGATTTCCGGGATATGCTCCCTTCGATTTCCGTTTCAACTTCAAGCAATTATGATAACATAGATAGCTCTATTTTGTTTGGCGTACCAACCTAAACCCAACTTCGCTGCAAAAATAAGAATCACCCCATCCACCTTTCATACGCTGAGTATAGCTAGATTCGGTTGATTGGTGATACCAACTTCCGCCACGGAATACACGTGCTGATCCGTTGGCTGGACCTTGAGGGTTATTGGTAGGACTAATACGGTAGTACGTACTGCTATAGTAGTCAGACACCCACTCTCCAGCATTTCCAAGCATATCATAAATCCCAAAATGGTTTGGTGGAAATTTTCCAATAGATGTAGTTGGTTTGTATTTGTCTGTACAGTTAGATGAATCATTTTCCGCTGTTGTGTCTGAAAAGTTTCCGTATTGGCAAGCTTGGTAATAGTATTTCCATGGTACTACTTTGCCAGTATTCCCGCGAGCTGCATATTCCCACTCAGCTTCCGTTGGTAAACGAAACAAACCATTTCCCTTTGTTGATAACCAGTTTGAAAAACTTCTCGTGTCTACCATGCTCACACTCACTACTGGTTGTTTATCACTATTTAGAGTACCACTATATGTTGAAAAGCTATTATGTTCCATTCGAAATTGGCGGAACTGGGCGTTGGTCACTTCATACCGTCCTATCCAAAATGAATCTAGACATACTTCGTGAACAAAATTTTCATCTTCATCTCCCTCTGGGTTCCCCATCATAAAACACCCTTTAGGTACGAGGACAAACTCCATACCTGTTTCTGGCTCAGTCCAGATCTTAGGCTGTTTTTTGAGTGCTATTTTCTTGTTTATCCTGGCTATAATTTTTTTGATTGTGATAGATCCAGGATCTGCTAGTTTAGCTCGATCGAGTAGAATTAAAGTCTTTTTCCATTCTTTATTTTTCTCAGCTTTTTTGGCCATATCTATGAAAATATTTGAGATCTTTTTCAAGCCTTTCAAAGCTTGTTTATTGGAAGGAGCAAGCTGGAGGACAGCATTATATTTCTTTAAAGCATTATTGTCTGAGGGAAGTGTCAGTTGGTTGTTTATCAGGTTTTGTTTTGCTTCACGGAGCAGCTGGTCAATTCTATTCCGTATGGTTTCATCTTGGTTATTGGGTTCTGTTTTTTGTTTTTTGACGATATCTTCTGTTTTAGCGGGACCATCATTGGGTTCTTTCTCTTCTATTTCAGCAGGATCATCATTGGGTTTTTCAGTTGCTGTTATTATAGGTTCTTTTTGTTTTTTGGTTTCTGAGGTGTTGGCATAGTGATTTTTTGGTACAGTTGTTGGGCCGGGCGCATCACTATTATCATCTGTTGCAAGCGACTCTTTAAGAAGCTTAAAGTTGTACTTGGCTGCCTTATATGTTGATGCAACAGGCCTGAATATTTTGTATGCATAGCTTATTTCTTCTGAATGAATGTTTTTTTCTGGACTGTTATTTTTTCTGTTGATATTAATGTATGGTTGATGGTCTTTTTTTTCTGTTGGGATCCATCCCCATTGAATCATTTTATCGGCAATAGTAAAAAAACCTGCAAAAATAGCCACTACAACAGCAAACCTACTGAACAGTTCCCATACGCCGATAGCAAATACGGTTTTGTCAGAAACACTTGCTATCTCTTCAATAAATGCAAGTGCTGTAGCGTGCCGCTCTTTTGGGTTTTTTGAAAGAACTTTTTTTAGAACACTGTTTTGGCTTTTGGATAAACCTTTCACATCATCAGGTGAATTTGTAGCCACCAGATCCTTAAGGATATTGTAGTCTTTGCTGCTAAAGGGAAGTTTTCCAGCAACCAGCTCATAGAATAATACACCGAAAGCATATATGTCAGATGCTTTCGTGGCAACCTTACCGCGGAAAAGTTCAGGTGCCATAAAAGGTGGTGTTCCAGGCTGTTTATGGTTATTTGGCGCATCAGCAAGCCTTGTTAGTTGAAGCATTACAGTCTGAATTTTTTCTGCAACTCCGAAGTCTACAAGAACTGCATTTTGACTGTTTGCTTCAATTATGACATTTGCTGACTTGATGTCCTGATGGAGAACGTTGTTATTATGAGCATAGTCAATTGCATTGGCTAACTGTTTGCATATATCCAGAGCTCTCTCAAATGAAACTTTCCCAGAGGTTTGTTTTAAACGAAATTTGGATAAATTTTCACCTTCAACGTATTTCATTACTAAAAAGTATCTTTCCAAATGGTTGTCATATTGAAGTAAATATGGAGTACGAATATTGCTGTGTGTTAATCGATGGGTTAAATTGAAGTTTCTTTTGTATTCATCAAATCCTTCATCGTTTTTCGTGACCTCTTTTGGAACGGTCTTAATTGTGACAAGAACACCAGCTGTCACATCGGATGCAACATACGCAGCCCCAGATGTTCCTTCGCCAAGCTTTTTTTGAATACAAAAAGAACCATTCAGAATGGTTTCGCCAGGCAATAAGTCGTTTTTTTGTATATCTTTAGCCATTTTATTTTCCAGAATACCAAGCTATTGTTTTGATCTATGTTGAAAGATGACGACAGCCTATGTGGTAAAAGTGAGTGGTCTGAGGTTCGATTTGGCCCGTGTGACGAAGAATGCCCCGCATTGGGTCAGTAAGTACAGGCGAGCAATCTTGCCGTCGCTGATCTGGCCGTTGCTGATCTGGATGAACGTGGGAGTGTTTCCTCGCAAATCCAACTGGGTATGGAGCTTCACCGGAAACTGGTCCAGACATGCGAAATGTTTGACTTGCCAGTTGCCAAAATATCGCTGAGCGCAGCGTTGAAAGGTGTGGCTCGGCATGTGAGCAATCACCTGGGAGAAAACGATTTTGCCTGTGTACATGTGCCATCACCATCTGCCGTAAAAAAATGGCAGGAGGGTGGCAAGAAGGCCAATCCAAGTTCAAGTCGGCAACATGTGCGAATCGCAAAATACCGTTCATTAACATGGCGCTACAAGGTTGTAAAGCTTGCATCTGTTGCACTAATATTGTGCGATCTGAAACTTTCCAAGAACTGGATCCAAGTGCTAAAAAATAATGACTTCAGCTAATCTAACACCTTTTAACAGCTTTTTATACCAAACTTTCAGCCAGTCACACAAGGGTGCTTGTCATGAAATGAATGAAGCCATGATTCTGGTCCGGGTATTGGGTCTTGGCCAACTGTCCGCATTTTCATGCCTCACCGTGAATGCACATTGCATCGTATTTTCGTTGAATCACCCGCGTCTTGTAGGCAAGGAGAATCAGTTGAAAACGGGACGGAAGGGTTCGACCTTGGTTTTCTGTGGCACTCAATCGATTGATCTGTAAGGATTTATCCCGTTCGTCGAGATTCCAGGGGAAATGATCTTGACAGGAACGCATCATACTCCATACTTCATGTGAGGGCATTCATACTTGCGGAGACCCGACACCATGAAAGCCAAAGTTGCGGAACGGGGACAGGTGACGATCCCAAAAACCATCCGAAGCCAATTTGGCATTCAACCAGGAACCGTGCTCGATTTTAAAAATGATCATGGCCGTCTCATCGTCACCAAGGTCGAGACCCAAAACCCGGTTGATGAGGTTTTTGGCACGCTGGGCTCTGGCCGCTCGGCAGACGATATCATCCGCTCCCTGCGTGACCCTTCATGATTACCGCTGTCGACACCAATATCCTGATCGACATTTTGGAACCAGACCCCACCTACGGCCGGGCTTCCGGAGAAATTCTCAAACGGGCGTTACGGGAAGGGGCCGTGGTGGCTTGTGAGGTGGTCTGGGCCGAAGTGGCAACCGCCTATGGGGACAAAAAGGACGATCTATTGCGGATCATGGATCGTCTGAACATTTCGTTCTCTCCCCACACCAAGGAGGCATCCATGAAAGCGGCGCAACAATGGTCCCTATACCGACAACGCGGCGGTCAGAGAAATCGGATTGCCGCTGATTTTTTGATTGGAGGGCATGCCATGGTTCAGTGTGATCGTCTGCTGACCAGGGATGCCGGGTTTTTCAGGGACTATTTTCAGAAAGTGACATTGTTGGCTCCGGACTTATGATTTGTTGACCAGTCGTATTTTCTCAACACATCATTTGTGGTGTAAAAACTATTATGTTCCGGTACGGCGTGCATGAGTTTTGGAGCCGAGCGTTGATTCGGCTCCTTTCGCAACCAACCTTAAAACGGCAAGGCTGATACGATGAATGATCCACTGCCCCCCTGCCCGCACTGTGGCTCCATCTATACCTATGTGGACGGCGATCTGCTGGTCTGTCCGGAGTGTGCCCATGAGTGGAATCCCGGGATCGAACCGTCGGAAACGGACGCCCTGGTGGTCAAGGATGCCCATGGCAATCGTCTACGCGATGGTGACATGGTTACCCTGATCAAGGATTTGAAGGTCAAAGGTTCCTCCTCGGTGGTGAAAGTCGGCACCAAGGTGAAAATCAATCGCCTCGTCGACGGCGACCATGATATCGATTGCAAAATTGCCGGGTTCGGAGCGATGATGTTAAAATCGCAGTTTGTCAAAAAAGCCTGAAACGATCTTTTTTTTCGCCATGAAATCAAACTTTTCCAAAGATCGTGTGGTCTATGTCACCGGGCGGGGCCGGACCTGTCCCGAGTGTCACCGATCCGTTGAACGATGCGGATGCGAACCGGCGCGATCATCGGCGAACAGCGATGGCATCGTCCGGGTTTCCCGGGAGACCAAGGGTCGAAAAGGCAAAGGGGTGACCTTGGTCAAAGGGTTGGCCCTGGATCAGGCTACTTTGGCAAAGATGGGCAAAACGCTCAAAACCATGTGTGGTTCCGGTGGCACGGTCAAGGAGGGGGTCATTGAAATTCAGGGCGATCACGTGGTCCGGGTGATCGATCATCTCAAAAAACAGGGTTTGACCGTCAAACGGGCGGGTGGATAACGGCGCCATCATGGACATCGCCTCCTTCATCGCCCGCATCCTGAGGCCGAAAAACGGTTCCGGGTCGGATTGGTCCCCCTGGAGGAAGAGCGTCTCAAGGTCAGCCGGGAGAGTTGGTTGTACAGCCTTTTCATCCTGATTGGCGCCCTGCTCTCCGGAGTTGTGCTGTTTTCATGGTTGGAAAATCTTTTCTGGCAGATCCTGTCCGCCCTCTTTCTGGCCGCCCTGCCCGTTGTCTACTGGATCGACAAGCGGGGTACGTTCAAAAACAAGGTGCGCTTGTCATTGGTTGAACAGGCTTTGAAATCGATACCCGGAACCCGATATGAACGGGAACCGGACGCGGAATCCCTGCCCATCGAGGAGATGGACGATCTGAACCTTCTGCCCGCCTTCAGCCGCATGGAGCATCTGGAAGATCATGTCAGTGGCACACACCGGGGAATTGATTTCCAGTGGGTGGAGTGTGATTTCACCAAGGGTTACGGACGTTATAAAAGAACCGTTTTTTCGGGGAATCTGCTCTCCGTACAAAACTGCCCGTTGCAACTTCCGGCCGCATTCTGTTCGTGCATCGCCGGGGAATGATCCGCAATTGGTTTCGCCGATCCAAATTTACGATGGACCGGTTGGAGAATCCACCCCGCCATTGATGGCACGCTACGATATTTTTACCGACGATGCCCAGGAGGCCCTGAACATTTTGACGCCCACCCTGGTTGAACGCCTTCTCTCCATGGAGCGGCTTTTCAATACGAAAAAATTTGTCTGCTGCATCCACGATCGTCAGATTCATTTCGCCGTGGAGAAAAAAATCGATCTTTTCCCCCAGGTGAGCATGAGACGAAATTTAATAAAGGAAGGGACGGAAATGCTGCGGGAAGTCCGAGAAAATTTCAGTTCGATACACCGTGTCATCGAACAGGTGCAAATCAAATGAATGAATTGAAACGGGCCCTGTTTCTCCTGGTCGGGGGCTGGTTTTTGTTGCTGCCCCCGTCGCGCCGGGGTTATGGTCTCAATGGATATGGAGGCGACTGGAATGCATTCGAGGGAACCATCTTCCGGGAGGGTGGCACCGCTGTCACCCTGACCGACGAGATCATCAAATGAAGCGAGAGGGAGTATCGTGGCAACACCGTTGAACGGCCATCCATATGAAAAAGGTTTTTTTCTGGTTTTGCTCATCGCCGCCCTGTCGGGGTTGGTCTGGTTGTTCTATCCATTCATTCCCGGACTGTTTTTCGCCATTTTCCTGGCCGCCTCCACCTATCCATATTATCTGAAACTGCAAAAAAAATTTAAACACCGCATCCAACATGCCGCCTTTTCCATGGCCCTGCTGGTGTTCTCCATGGTCGTCGCCCCGGTGGTCTATCTGCTCATCTCCACCGGTATTCACGTCAGCCATGCCGCGGTCAAGGCCCGGGAGGCCATTGCCGGTTTGATCAAATCCGGTGAGTTGGAATCGGTGTTGATGGAAAAAATGTCGGTGCTGCCCCTCTCCGGGGAGGTCCGGGAGACGGTCTTTGCGGCCGTTATGGAAAATCAGGAAAAAATCGGCGTCTTGGTTGGCCAGTCGATCATGTTCCTGTTTGAACACATCGCCCAGAACGGCACCCGTTTTTTCGTCTCGGTGGTCCTGATCGGTTTTTCCCTGTTCTATTTTTATCGCGATGGACCGGCGCTTTTGCAGCATATCAAGGTCCTGACGCCGCTTCGCAATGAAAATGATGAAATCATTTTCCGCAAATTCAACATGGTCGCCACGGTGCTGGTGTTGAGCACCGTCGGCGTGGCCATTTTGCAGGGGGTGTCCTTCTCCCTGGTGACCGGTTTCCTGGGGCTGCCGTGGTTTTATTTCGGCATCGCCATCGCCGTCGCCTCCTTCATCCCCGCCATCGGCGCCTTCATCGTCTGGGGGCCCCTGGCCTATTGGCTCTACCTGGACGGGCGGGTGTCGGCGGCGCTGTTCATCATTTTCTGGGGAGCGGTGGTCATCGGCATGATCATCGACAATCTGGCCCGACCGTTGATGATCAACTGGCTTTCCGAAAAAGTGCCCAGCGGTGGTGTCGGCGGCGATCTGAAAATATTGAGCCACACCTTTTTGATCGTTCTGGCCACCTTTGGCGGTATCATCAATTTTGGCATCCTGGGGCTGTTTTTCGGGCCGATGATCGCCGCCCTGGCCATCACCATCATTGACCTCTATGAAAAAACCCATGCCGAATACCTGGACAGGAGTTGAGGGGGGACGCCCATCCCTGCGTCACTGGGACCGGGGCATCATCCCCGTGATGGTTCAGCATTTGTTGGAAAGGTACAAAAAATGGACGATACCCCGATGTTGAAACGTCCCGGTCCAGGGGTTGCGGACAAGACCCGCCATCGGGCTTTTTCCGCAACCCCCAAACATCCCGCATCTTATTTTTACGAACGCACCCCAATAACCGAGGAGCGAAAATTCCTGACATGCCTTTGATCAATGGTCTGCATTTCCAAAACATCCGCGGGGACCTCTCGGGCGGTATCACCGCCGCGGTGGTGGCCCTGCCACTGGCTCTGGCCTTCGGTGTCGCTTCCGGGGCCGGCGCCATCGCCGGGCTTTACGGGGCGGTCTTCCTGGGGCTGTTCGCCACCCTGATCGGCGGCACCCCCACCCAGGTCTCCGGCCCGACCGGTCCCATGACCGTCGTCTTCGCCGCCGTCATCAGCCAATATTCCCACAACCCCGCCCTGGCCTTTACCGTCGTGATCATGGGGGGGGCCCTGCAGATCCTGTTCGGCTCCCTGCGGTTGGGGCGGTATGTCACCTACATGCCGTTCTCGGTCATTTCCGGATTCATGACCGGTATCGGCGTGATCATCATCATTTTGCAACTGGGTCCCCTGCTGGGCCATCCCCCCGCCTCCAAGGGCGTGCTCCATGCCCTCACCGGGTTGCCCGCCCTCTTTTCCGCTCCCTTTGGCCACGCCGCCATTCTCGGGCTCTTCTCCCTGGCCATCGTCTGGTTGACGCCGAAATCCATCGCCAAACTGTTGCCGGCGCCGCTGATCGCCCTGGTCGGGGGCACGCTGCTCTCGGTTTTTCTCCTCAAGGACGTCCCGGTGATCGGCGATATCCCCTCGGGATTTCCCAAGGCCATATTTCCCGCCGTCGAATTGGCGATGCTGCCAGGGATGATTCAATCGGCGATCGTACTGGCCCTGCTGGGCTCCATCGACTCCCTCCTCACCAGTCTGGTGGCGGACAACTTCACCCGCAGCCAACACAACAGCAACCGGGAGCTGATCGGTCAGGGGATCGGCAACATGGTGGCCGGTTTTTTTGGCGCCCTGCCCGGCGCCGGGGCCACCATGCGCACGGTCATCAACATTCGTTCCGGGGGCAGTACCCCCATCTCCGGGACCATCCACTCCCTGGTTCTGCTGGCCCTGGTCCTGGGACTCGGCCCCCTGGCGGAACGGATCCCGCACGCGGTGCTGGCGGGCATCCTGCTGAAGGTGGGTTGGGACATCATCGACTGGAACTATCTGAAAAGGCTCTCGACGGCCCCCAGGGAGGGGGTGACGGTCACCCTGGTGGTCACCTTTCTCACCGTGGTGGCGGACCTGGTGACGGCGGTCGGGGTGGGTATCGTCATGGCCGCCCTGCTCTCCGCCAGCCAGATGAGCAAACATCAACTGTCCCAGTTCCGCATGGTGACTTCGGAAGGCAACTATACCCCCATCACCCCCGAAGGACGGGAAATCCTCCGTTGGGCCGAAGGCCGCATCCTGGTGCTGCACCTCTCCGGACCGTTCTCCTTCTGTTCGGCCAAGGACATGGTCCGTCAACTGGCCACCGTGGACGCCAACTATCGGGTGGTCATCTTCGATCTGGAAAACGTCTCCATGATCGATACCTCCATCGCCATGGCCTTTGAAGAGATGATCCGGCTCTGTTTGAGCAACCAGCGGTCGGTGTTGCTCTCCTGTAGCGGCGATTGCGCCGGCGGCCGGGTGATCGACATCATGGATGACATGGGCATCATGCAATTCATCCCACCGGAAAACCGGCACCCCATCCGACTGCACGCCTTGCGACACGCCAAGCGACTGCTGGAGAGGGAAAGCCAAACCCTCAACGGGTGATGTTTTCCGTTTCGCGGGCGGTCCCTCCCGATGATTTAAAATCCGCTCTCGCGGATCAACACCGCGGCGGCCAGGGTTGAAAATTTTTTCAGCAGGCTCTCTTTTTCCACCGGAATGGCGACCGTACCGGGACGGGTGCGCGGCACATCGAATTTCGTTCCGGGCAACGGATCGAACAACAGACGATAGCGAGCGGTCACCGGCACCGGCCGGCCCCGGTCATCCCGCCAGGTGACGATGGGACCGCCGTGGACCGCCGCCAGCGAGGGGCGGGGCAAAAACCGGCTGGCGGCCGGGTCGATGCGGGTCAAGCGTACCGCCAGGGGATGACCTTCCGGTCCGTTGCTTTCAAAACGTCCGCCAACACCGTTGCGCAGCCGATGCACGGTCTCTTCCGGCACATAAGCCTCGACGTGCGGGGCGTGGGGATCCACCAGCTCCAGGAGGCGGGTTCGTGGTGTCAGCCAACGGCCCGGGCGCAACCCTTTTTCGATGTGGCCGACCCGGCCGGAAAAAGGGGCGGTGAGGCGCAGCCGGGCCATTTTTTCCTCAATACCGCCCTTTTCGGTCAACAACAACACCAACTCCTTTTGCAGGACCGGTTCATTTTCCAGGACCGAAGAGCGGCCCGAGGCGTGGTCGATTTGCCAGCGCAGGGCGTTGATGCGGGCATTGATTTTGGCCAGGGACCGTTCCAGTTGCGGGGCTTCGAGCAACAGCAGCGGTGTCCCCGCCCGTACCTCCTGGTTCGGCGCCACCAGCAACCGCACCACCCGGGCGGCATCCGGGGCGTGCAACCAGGTGTGTTGCCGGGGGGTGAGCACCGCCGGGGCGTGCAACGCCCCCTGCCAGGGGAGGGTTGAGCCGGCCAACAACGAAAACAGGACCAGCAGGGTCACTCGTGTATTGCGGTTGAAACGCATTTTTTCCCGATGTCGCCACCACTGCCGGAGTTCCCGCCACAGGGGATGGACGATGAACCAGAGGATCTCCACCGCCATCAACAGGATGCCGGCGATCTTGAAAGCGAAATGGTACACCAGCAGGGCGATGCCGAGAAACAACAACAGCCGGTAGACCCAGGTACCGTAGGCGTAGATCAACAGGAGCCGGGTGCGGCGGGGGGAAAACGGTTCCGGCGCCGGTTCCCCCCACCCCCACAGCCATTCACGCAGTTGCCAACGGGCCAGGGCGAAGGCGCGATCCTGGAGATTGTCCATGCCCAGCAGGTCCGACAGCAGATAATAGCCGTCGAAACGCATGCAGGGATTGAGGTTGATGATCAAACTGCCGACCCAGGTGACGGTGGCCAGCAGCACGGCGCTGCTCTGGGCGGGACCGGCGGGTAAAAAAGACCAGACGAAGGTGGCCAGGGCGGCGATGATCAATTCGGCGCCGACGCCGGCCAGACCGATGGTCAGACGGGCGCGGCGCCGGGTCAGTTTCCAGGCTTCGCTGGTATCGGTGTACAACACCGGCCACAACACCATGAAGGCCACGCCCATGCTCGGCACCCGGCAACCATGCCGGTGGGCGGCATAGGCGTGGCCCAGCTCGTGGATGATTTTGACCAGCAGCAGGGTGGCGGCATACCAGACCATCCCTTCCAGGGAGAGAAACTGGACGAAGGTGGCCTGAAAAACCGACCAGTTGCGCTGGGTCAAATAGAGGCCGGCGACGGCCAGGATCACCACCGCCCACAAAAACCGGCGGCTGTGAAAAACCTGTACCAGGGGCCAGGTCGCCTTGAGAAATCGATCCGGACGCACCAGCGGCAGCCAAAAAAACAGATAGTGGCCCAACAACCATTTCCAAAAACCGATCCGTTTGGCCCGTTTTTGCGCCAACAACCGTTGTATGGTGGCCGGATCCTCCGGACGCGACAGCAGGTTGCCGGACAAAAAACGCGACATTTCGTGGATGCGTTCCGGGTCGATGTGAACACCGCTGTCCTGGAACACCCGGGCCGTCAACGCCTGCGGTTCCAGGGGTTGCCAATGGTTCAGTAACAACCGTTCCTGCCAGCCGAGGCGGAAAAAACGGTTGCGCAGGGGATCCTGCAGGGTCCAGGTCGGTTGACCGTCGATCTCCGGTCCACGATGAAGGATCAAATCACGGCGCAGGGGTGGCGGGATGGTCTCCGGATCGGACTGGGGGACGGCGCCGGTCACGGTTGCCGATCAAAAACCGATGGTCTGCCGCAGGCTCACCAACGGCCGGCGGAACAGATACTGGAAGAGAGGAATTTTTTCACCGCTGATCTTGGCGGTGCCTTGCAGGCCGATGCGCGGTGGCGGTTGACCGGTGTCGGTGAAACGGGCGGTCAACCGGTAGGCCAGTTGCCCTTCCGGGGTGGTTTCCGCCTCGAATCCGGCATGATGGAGCCGGGCGGTCCGGGGATGCAGGGGATCGGTGTTGAGAAACAGGCGGATCTCGGCGCCCGGTTCCATGAGCAGGGCGTCGTTGACCGGCAACCGGATCTCCAGCTCCACCCGCCGGGGATCGGCGATGACCATCACCCGCTCCCCGACCCCCACCGGTTCACCCCGCCAGTCATCGGCATGGCCGAAAATGGCGATACCATCGTTTTCGGCCCGTACCACGGTCTGTTCCAGGCGCTCCTTGGCATAGATGAATTCGGTGTAACGTTGTTCGATTTGCGCGGTCAACAAGGGCAGGACGGCCTTGGCGTCGGCATCGGTGAAAGCGCGTTTTTGCGCCTTGAGACGTTTGGCGCGGGCCACCCGCAGGGCCATTTCCGCCACATCCCGGCGATTGCGGATTTCCGCCTGTTGCAGGCGGAACAGCACCTGACCCTTTTGCACCGGGGTGTTGGCGGTCACCTCGATGCGGTCGATGACCCCGTCCTGGGGGGCGGTCATCACCATCGGTTCCCGCGCCACCACCGTTGCCGGCGCCAGGACCGATTGTTCCACCGGCAAAAAGGCCATGGCCAGCAACAACAGTCCCCACAACAGGATCTGCCGGCGGCGGGATCCGGTCGGTGACCACGGTTGCTCCCGGCCGCCGGCCCGGCGCCGTTCCAACAGGGCCCACCGTTGGGCGAAAGCCTCTCCCAACCGTTGCGCCAGGTCGATCTCCCCCTCCTGCCAGGGTTGTTCCCGGACCAGCCACAGGCCGCCCTGAAAAAATCCATCGCTGTCGGCCAGGGGACACCACAGGGCATGCGGGGGGGACCACTCCCGCCAGGCGCGTCGATCATCGGCGTTCAGATCGGTATCGGCGATAATGTGGGCGATCCCGTGCCGATCCGATCCGGCCACCCTGGCCAGGATCGGCCGGATCCAGCGGATGAAGGGGGCGTTGCCGTCGATTTCGGCGATGCCCGAGGCCGCTTCGATGCGGCCCTTTTCACCGGCTCGTCCGATCCACAACAACACCGTAACCGCCGGCAACACCGCCTGGACGCGGTTGACCAGCAAAAAGGCCAATGCTTCCCGGCTGGCCGCCTGCCTGACTTCCAACTCCAACTGCAAAATGTGCAGACAACCGTTCAACCGTTTGTCGACCGGGGGATTCACGGTGGGGCGCCGGGGACGGAAAAACGGGCCATGCCGCCCATGCCGGCCCGCAAGGTCGGATGGTGACCCTCGATGACGCCGGTCAGGGACACCGTTTGGCTGGCGGTGTCGATGCGCACGCCGATGCGCTGGATGCGGGCATCGTACCGTTGGCCGGTCTCTTCGAGATGGAAGGAAAAAACCTGTCCCGGCCGCAACCAGAGCAACCAGGTGGAGGGGACGATCACCCGGGCGCGCAGGGTGGTGTCATCGATGATTTCCAGCAAGGGTTGACCCTTGGTGACATACTGTTGGGCGGCGGCCCGCCGTTGGACGACGATGCCGTCGAAAGGGGCGCGGATATCGCACATGTCGAGCACCGCCCGATAGACCTCCAGGTCCGCTTCGGCCTTGGCGACATCGGCGGCGGCCTGATTGCTCTCCATCCGGCTGCCGGAGAGCAGATTGACCAACCGTTGTTTGGCGGCCAGGGTTTGCCGGGCGGCATCCAGTTCCGCCGCCACCTTTTTTTGCCGGGCGCGTTGAATCCGGCAATCCATCTTCACCAGGATATCGTTCCGTTTGAACCGGTCGCCTTCGCGGGCGTTGATGGCGGCGATGCGCCCATCGATCTGGCTGGCCAGGGGCAGTTCATCTTCCACCGACAACATGACCCGGGCCCGATGGCCGGCCGCCTGGTCGTCAAGGGGTTCCAGGGCCGGCGCCGGCCGTGGCGACCCGGCCACGAAGGTCGTGACGAGTGCGGCCAGGAGGGTGACGAGGGGTTTTGACATCACGCGGCGATGGTTGCGGGCGAAATCAGAGCGAATAGATGTGCGAGCTGCCGAGAAAACGCCCCAGGTCTCTTTTCAGCAAAAAGGAACGCATGACCTCGCCGGCCTCTTCGCCGTTGGCCGGCAGCTCGATCCAGATGGTGTGCGCCATGCGGCCCCGTTCATCCCTGTCGCTGGAATAATAGGCCGGCAACCCCTCCCCTTTCAACCGCTCCTCCCACCGTTGCGCCTCCTTCACGGTGATGAAAGGACCGATGTTCAGGCGGAAAAAGGCCGGGGATCGGCCCCCCTCGCCGTTTTCACCGGGTGGGGGATCGACATACAACTGCCGCAGCCGGCCATCGGCCCGTTTGCGGAACAGCAACAGTTGCGAGCGGATGGTACGGCGCAAACGGCGGGTGAGTTCCCGGGCTTTGGCCAGGTCGTCCAGGGGGCCGATGAAAACCTGTTCGCCGCCGCCATCACCGGCGGATTTTTTTCTGAAACTGGATACGGAGGCCTTTTCAAGCCGTTGTTGCATCCGCTCGGCATACTCGGGACGGCTGAAAAAACCGGCGCGGATGAGAAATTGGCCCGGTTTTGCCCCGCTGTCGATTTTCGGAACCGTGGCTGGTTGTTCCTCGCCGTGATCTTCGATTTCCCAGTCCGGTTGATCCAGATCGGCATCCACGGCCGGTTCGGGCTCCCGTTGTGGTTGGTCCGAGCCCGAATCGGTGGTCGGTTGCGGTTCGGCCGGTTCGATTTCCCACTGCGGTTGGTCCAGATCCTCATCCCTTTTTTCGGGTTCAACGGGCCGTTGGTCATCCGCTTCGTCCACCGGTTTTTCAGGGCGCGGTTCCGTTTGATCGGTGAGGCTGTCCGGCAAGGTTCGCGACCGTTTGCCGATGGCCTTGGCCAGGGTTTCCACGGACAGATATTGAAATCCTTCCGGTAATGGATCGACGCCCAGGGTGACCAGCAGGGCGTGGGCGGCATTTTGCAGTTCGGCGTAGGCGATATGGTGGCGGGTGAGAAATTCGATCCGCTCCCCTTCCCGGCTGATCAATTGCAGTTCATCCAGGGTTTCCGCCTTTTTGGCGGCTTGGGCATGATGGAACAACCGTTCCTTGGCGGCGCTGAGGTGGGCGACGATCCGGTGGGCGGCGCGGGCCTCGTGCAAGCGGCGCAAGGCCACGTGCAGTTGCGCCATGATGCCCATGTTCAGGGCCAGACGGCGAAAATCCTCCAACCGTTCCTCACTCCGTGCCAGGGCGATGGTGTCCGGGGCGTGGAGCAGACCCATCAGGTCCCAGGTCAGGTTGAGGCCGAAGGCGGTCCAGAGATTGTTGATGTGGGTTTTGGTGCTGTCATAGTTGCCGGACTGGCTGAAATCGAGCCCGGGAAACAGACGTAACAGGGCCTTTTTGGTTTCATAGGCCTTGATGCGGCGTTGATAACTGCGCTCCCACAGTTCCGGACGGTGCAGAAGGGCATAATATTCCAGGGTTTCGACCTTGGGCAATTGATCGGGACGCAAGGGATCGGTACGGGCGGGCTCGACCAGAACATAGCGAAAACCGGGATCGACATCCATCAACTCGGCCAGCTTGATGCGGGCGCCGGAGAGTTCCCGTTCCAACCGTTGCAACCGTTGCATGTTTTCCAGCAACGTTACCTGGAAATCGAGCACCGGGATCGGCGGTTCGATCTTCTCCTTTTCGGCCTTGCGGGCGTTTTCCAGGCCGTTTTGCAAACGGATTTTCAAGGGGCGGATCATTTTTTCCAACCGGTCGGCGGCGATGACCCGCCAAAAGGCGTTGTGTACCTCCCGGGTGAGGATATGGGCCGCCTTGCGTTCCAGTTGTGTGGCGATCAGAGCGCGGTCGGCCTGTTGCAGGGCGCTGAAATAACTGACGCCGAAATCGAGCACGTTCCAGGATAGGTTCAGATCGGCGGTGCTGGTGGTGAGCTGGCCATTTTCCGAGGAGAGTCGGTTTTGGGTGCTGTAGCCGGCATCGGCGGCCAGGCGCGGCAACATCTGCTGGTTGGCGATGGTGGCCATGTCCCGGGAGAGGGCCGTTTCCATGGTCCGCAGCCGATGCGGCAGGTTGAAACGGATGGCCCGGGCCAGGGCCTGCTCGATGGTGATCGGTTGGTCCGGCCGGTGATTGCCGGCGAACCGTTGCGCCATGTCGAAGACAACCTGACGGTTACGCTCGGCCAGCGTCAGTGGTTCGGGGGTCACGGAACACCCCGTCAGCAACAGCGCCAGGATCGAAATCATCGGCAGTCGTCTGCCCGGTGAGCGATGAAAAAATCGAAAGATCATGGATTAATTGATGATCCGTCCACAGTTGCCCGAAAAAATGGTGCCCGCCCCCGATTTCAACCAATCCATTGGTGAAAGGGTTTCCCGAAAAGGGGAATCCTGACCATGCTGACTTACGCAAAATCCATACCATGAAAGTCAGGATTGGCGGTTCGATCTGGGGTGCGATAGTGGATTCCGGTCGATTCCAACGGGAAAAACATCTATTATGGGGGTGTTGGCCTTTTTCGGGACCGCTGAACTGGGGGACGGGGATGTTCTTCAATCGCAAACGGGCGCTGCCCGGCAAGAAAAACCCGCCATACATGGGCCGACCGCTCCAGGCCCTGCGCCGGCTTTTGGAACCGCGCCTGTTATTCGATGCGGCGGCGGTGGCCACCCTGACCGAGGTGGATGACGGGGCGGCCGACGCCCTTCACGACCCATCCCACGCCCCGGCAAAGGATGATCCCGCCCCGAGCCGGGCGGCGCTGGCGGCTTTTTCTCCAGCCGCTACGGTTGAAAAGATGCCATTGCCCGCGGTTGACGAGCGGTGCCTGCCCAATGATACCGAGCGTCTGTTCAGCCGCTGGCAAGGGATCGATGAGCGGCGGGATCAGGCCGTCCGGGAGATTGTCTTCATCGACTCCGCGGTACTGGATTATCAAAAACTGTTGAGCGGCGACCAGAGTGGGCGGCATATGGTGTTTCTGGAAGCCGGTCGTGACGGCGTGGCGCAGATCACCGAAACCCTGGCCGGTCTGGAGCGGCTGGATGCGATCCATATCCTCTCCCACGGCGATGATGCCCGAGTTCAACTCGGTACCGGTCAACTTTCCATCGATACCATTGAAAAACAAGCGGAAAATTTGTCGAAATGGGGCGAGTCCCTGGCGGCGGACGCGGATATTCTCTTTTATGGGTGTGATGTCGGTGCCGGAGATGACGGGGCCGCCCTCATCGATCGCCTGGCTCGATTGACCGGGGCCGATATCGCCGCCTCGGATGACCCGACGGGCGCCGTGGATCGTGGCGGCGACTGGGATTTGGAACGGATCAGCGGTTCCGTTGAAACCACGGTGATGGTCACACCGGCGGCCCGGGCCGGTTATGATGGACTGCTCGCCACCATCACCGTCACCAGTGCCGGTGATTCCGGCGCCGGCACCCTGCGCCAGGCCATCACCGATGCCGCCGATGGCGATACCATCACCTTCGATACCGGCAGCATGGGTTCGGGCACCATCACCCTGTCCGGTGGCAATACTCTTTATGTCAACAAAACCATCACCATAGAGGGGGATGTCGATGGCGACGACATCGCCGATGTCACCCTCTCCGGCAGTGGTGGCGACAGCGTGGCGATGATCGGGGTCGATACCGCCAGCGGTGATCTGACCCTGAACAGTTTGAATGTCGTCAATGGCAACAAAGGCGCCATCACCGTCAACAACAGCGCCGGTCTGACCATCACCGACAGCACCGTTTCCGGTCACAGCGCCAACCAGGGGGCCGGGCTTTATATCAATTCCGGTTCCAGCGTCACCATCTCCGGCAGCACCTTTTCCGGCAATCATGCCCTGGATGGCGGTGGTGCCATTTTCATCAATGGCGGCGCCTTGACCCTGACCAGTTCCACCATCAGCGGCAACACCTCCGATGGGTATGCCGCTGGCATCTATATTGGCGGCAGCGGCACCCTCAACGTCGCCCACGGCACCATCGCCTACAACGTCAGTGAGGTGGACAACAGCGGTAGCCAACCCGGCGGCGGCATCTATCAGGCCGGTACCAACACCGTCACCCTGGATCACACCATCGTCGCCAAGAACACACGCTATACCGGTGGTGGCGAAGAGATCACCGATCTCAACGGCACCGTCGCCAGCCTCGGTTACAACCTCATCGGCAGCGCCGATAATGTAACCTTCACCGGCACCACCACCGGCAATGTCACCGGCACCGATGCTTCACCGGTGGATCCGCTGTTGACCGCCCTGGCGGATAATTCCGGACCGACGCAAACCCACGCCCTGCCATCCAACAGTCCGGCGCTCAACGCCGGCGATGCCGCCTATGCCGGTTCCGAAACCACCGATCAACGTGGATTTCTCCGTACCATGGACGGGCGGATCGATATCGGCGCCTATGAGCGTCATTTTATCGTCACCGATGCCGGCGACAGCGGCGCCGGCACCCTGCGACAGACGATCACCGATGCCGAAGATGGCGCTTACATCACTTTCGATACCGCCAGCATGGGCACCGGCACCATCACCCTGACCGGCGGGTTGATCACCGTCGGCAAAAGCATCACCATCGAGGGGGATGTCGATGGCGACGGCGAGGCCGACATCACCCTCGATGGCAACGGCGCTTCGCGTATTTTCAATTTTAACACCCAGGGCACCACCAGCACCCTCAACAGCTTGACCCTGACCGGTGGCAATCTCGGGGCGTTCGTGGTGTTCGGCACCAACACCCGGGTCGATATTTATGACAGCGCCATTACCGGCAACACCTCCAGCGCCGGTGGCGCATTTACCACCGCCGGCATCGTCAACCTGGTTCGCAGCACGGTTTCGAACAATGTTTCCACCGGTTATGGCGGCGGATTCTACGCCGATGCCGGCGCCGTCGTCACCCTGACCAGCAGCACCGTTTCCGGCAATACCGCCGCCTCCTACGGGGGTGGCATCTATATCGCCAACACCGCCACCCTCACCGTCTCCCACAGCACCATCGCCTATAATGTGTCCGACGATGACAACAGCGGCGATGGCCACAGCAGCGGTATCGGCACCTGGAGCGGCACCATCAATCTCGACCATTCGATCGTTGCCCAAAATACCCGGCGCACCGACGGTTCCGCCGATGCCGATGATCTGCGCATCGCTTCCGGTTCCATCAACAGTCTCGGTTATAATCTCATCGGCAGCACCGATGGGGTGAGCATCGGCGGCACCACCACCGGCAATATCACCGGTACCGACGCCTCTCCGGCCGATCCGCTGTTGCTGACCCTTTCCGATTATGGCGGCGCCGTGCAAACCCACGCCCTGAGCGCCAGCAGTCCGGCGGCCAACGCCGGCAACGCCGCCATCGGCAATCCGCCCGACAGCGATCAACGGGGATTGACCCGTTCCGTCGGCACCATCGACATCGGCGCCGTGGAAAACCAAAAACCGACCGCCGGCTTTGGCAGCAGTCTCGATTTTGATGGCACCGATGATCATATCGATGTCCCCCACGCCGCGACGCTGGACATCACCAGCGCCATCACCATCGAAGCCTGGGTCAAAATCTCCCGCAAGGATGGGGATACCGACCCGTTGACCTCGTTCAGCGCCATCGTCACCAAGGGTTCCAACGACTATGTGCTCCATGTCGGCGGCATGAGCGGTGCCGACAGCACCTATCTGGGCAAGGTGGTGTTCGGTGGCAACGGTCCGTCCAACCCCTGGCTGGTCGGTGCCACCGATGTGGATGATGGTCAATGGCACCACATCGCCGGTGTTTATGACGGCGCCGACATGACCATCTATGTCGATGGCGTCCAGGACGCCACCCAGGCCGCCACCGGCAATTTTCAGGTGACCGCCAACGCCAGTTATGACGATCTGTACATCGGCCGCGGTTCGGTCGAGTACGGTCAGACCCGCTATGCCAATGGCGGCATCTACGAGGTACGCATCTGGAACAGCGCCCGGAGCGTCACCGATATCCGCGACCAGTCCACCGGCACCCTGGCCGGTACCGAAAGCGGACTGGTCGCCTACTGGAAACTGGATGAGGGCAGCGGCGCCACCGCCAGCGACTCCGCTGGTTCCCACACCGGCACCCTGACCAACATGGATACCGTCAACGACTGGGTGGCGGCCCATGGTCACAGTGAGTTGGAGGATACCCACATCACCATCTCCCTGGGCGGCCGGGATACGGCCGGCGATGAACTCACCGCCAAGATCACCAGCCTGCCCAACAATGGTCTCCTCTATCAGACCAGTGGCGCCGGCACCGCCACCGGTGATCCCATCACCAGTGCCAATACCACCGTCACCGATACCGATGGCAACCGGGTCATCTTCGTGCCCGATGCCAATTATGCCGGCAGTGACTCCTTTACCTTCAGCGTCAATGACGGCCTGTCCGATTCGGACGCTACCGCCACCGTCAACCTGACCATGACCGCGGTCCAGGACGCCCCCCTGGCCGGCAATGACCGAGTGTATAATTTTGATGGTTGGCAGGATTATGTCCAGGCTTCCATCGGCACCGGCACCATCGGCAACCAGGTGACCATGGAAACCTGGGTGCGCTTTGACGATCTGACCGGACAGCAGGGATTTTTGAAGGTTGGCGACACCGTTACCGATACCTACCGTTATGTACCGGTGAAAGGGTCGGACAATCAGTTTTATGTCTGGATGGGTGAAGGCGGCAATGGCATCGCCATGCTCTCCAGCGGGTTCACCGTCGTCGAGGACCGTTGGTACCATTTCGCCTTCAGCCACGATGCCACCACCAACACCGGCAAAATTTATATCGATGGCGTCGAGGTCAGCTCACAAACCGGCCTGGCGGCCTTTTCGCTCAATGCCGTTACCCAGGAGGTGTTGATCGGCCAGGAATCCGGGTATTACAGCGATGCGCAAATGTCCGATGTGCGGCTCTGGAACGACATCCGCAGCCAGGCGGAAATCGCCGCCAACATGAACAGCCGGCTGGTCGGCAACGAGGCCGGTTTGGTGGGATATTGGCAATTGGGGGAGGATAGCGGCAGTACTGCCGCCGACAGCACCGCCAACGGCTATAATGGCACCGTCTACAACATGAACCTGACCTGGGATACCCTCGCCACCGCCGAACCGCCCCTCGATACCGAATTTGACACCCGCGGCGGACGCGACAGCAACACCACCTTGACCCTGGCCGCCTTCGATCCGGACAGCGGTGATACGGTGACCGCCACCGTCGTCAGTCAAACCATGCCCAATGGCACCCTCTACCAAACCCCCGACGGTTGGAGCCTGGGGGCGGTGATCAATGATGGCGATGTGGTGACCAACAGTGGTCGGCAGGTGATCTTCGTGCCGGATGCGGGTTGGGCCGGCGGCGGCAACAGTCTCACCTTCAAGGTCAATGATGGCACCGTCGATTCCAGTACCGTCACCCTCATCATCACCGTCGATGAAACGCCGGTGGCCGATGGCGGCACGGCGGTGACCTTCGACGGCACCGATGATTATATCGAAATCGCCCACAACGCCAATCAATCCGGCGCCGATTTCACCCTGGAAGCCTGGATCAACACCACCACCACCGATACCGATGCCCGAATCGTCAGCAAATCCGATGGTTCCGGCAATGAACGGTTCAGCCTGCTGGTCAACGATTCGGGCAACACCGGCAAGGCGGCGGTCCGTTTTCACGATGGCACCAGCGCCCACACCGT
>CAYFNE010000009.1:0-21749 GCA_964344355.1 uncultured Magnetococcales bacterium | reverse complement strand
GCAACACCGGCAAGGCGGCGGTCCGTTTTCACGATGGCACCAGCGCCCACACCGTCGCCACCGGTGCCAGCCCGGTGGCCAGTGGGGAATCCCTGTTCATCGGCCGTCACAGCGCCGCCAGCGGTCAATATTTCGCCGGCACCATCCGCGATGTGCGCCTGTGGGATGATGTGCGCAGCCAGCCGGAGATCAGCGATAACAAAACCCTCACCCTGACCCCGGCCAGCGAGGCCAATCTGGTCGGTTATTGGCGGTTGAACGATGCCTCCGGCACCACCGCCGCCGACGGAACCGCCAGCGCCAACGACGGAACCCTCCAGGGTTCCCCGGCCTGGACCACCGCCATCGCCACCGAAGATACCAATCTCACCCTCACCCTGCCCGGCCATGATCGGGATGGGGACGGGGTGACACCGGTTCTCTACTCCCTGCCCGGCAAGGGATTGCTCTTTCAGACCAGTGACGGCGTCACCCCCACCGGCAGCGCCCTGTCGACCTGGGATTGGCTCACCGACAGTTCCAAACGCACCATCTATGTGCCCAACGCCAATGCCAACGGCACCGATTCATTCAGTTATTATGTCTATGATGGCGCCACCGATTCCGATCCGGTCACCGTCGATATCTCCATCACCGCCGTCAACGATGCGCCGGTTTTGAACAGTGGTTACAGCCCGGTATTGACCGCCATCGATGAGGATGTGTTCACCAGCGGTGGTGACCGCGCCGCCACCATCATCGTCGATGGCAGCATGACCGATGTCGATGCGACGATGAACGATTCCATGGCGGTGGTGGCGGTGGACAACAGCAACGATGTCTGGCAGTACTCCCTGGATACCGGTGCCACCTGGAACGATTTTACCGCCACCACCGGCCAGTGGGTGGATATCTCCGCCAGCGCCATCCTGTTGGCCCAGGGTCCGGCGCAAAAAATACGGTTCGTGCCCGATGCCGATTTCAATGGCAGCGCCACCTTTACCTTCCGCGCCTGGGATGAGACCAGCGGCAGCAGTGGCGATAGCGTCGATACCAGCACCACCGGCGGCGCCACCCCTTACAGCAGCGTCAGCGATACCGCCGCCATCACCATCAATGCCATCAACGATGCCCCGGTCCTGGTCGGCGGCGGCAGTTTGACCGCCATCGATGAAGATCATGCCACCGGCGTCGGCAGCACCGTCGCCGATCTGCTCAGCAATGACATCACCGATGCCGACGGCGCCGCCGTCGAGGCCATCGCCGTCGATGGCGTGAATAACACCAACGGTTTTTGGTACTACTCCACCGACTCCGGCACCACCTGGACCCAGTTTCACGCCTCCCAGAGCGACGAATATTTTACCAGCAGCGCCCGTCTGCTGGATGCGGATGATATGATCAAGTTCATCCCCAGTGCCGACTACAACGGTTCCACGGCCCAGTTGCGCTTTCACGCCTGGGATATGACCACCGGCACCGCCGGTACCACGGCCGACATCACCACCGACGGCGGCACCACCGCTTTCAGTGACAGCGCCAATTACATCGACATCACCATCAACGCCGTCAACGACGCCCCGACCGTGGCCAACGCCATCGCCGACCAGAACGCCTCCGAGGACAGCGCTTTTTCACTGACTTTCGCCGCCAACACCTTCAACGATGTCGATACCGGCGATACCCTGACCTACAGCGCCACCCTGAGCGATGATTCGGCCCTGCCGGCCTGGCTTTCTTTCAATAGTGGTAGCCGCACTTTCAGCGGTACGCCGTTGAATGCCAACGTTGG
The DNA here is from genome assembly GCA_964344355.1 of uncultured Magnetococcales bacterium. Taxonomy (GTDB): domain Bacteria; phylum Pseudomonadota; class Magnetococcia; order Magnetococcales; family CAYFNE01; genus CAYFNE01. The sequence goes on along the minus strand of CAYFNE010000009.1, from coordinate 19,978 downwards.
CGGCATCGATGTCAAGGTCACCGCCACCGATGATGGCACCGGTACCCTGTCGGTCAGCGATACGTTTACCATTACCGTCGCCAATACCAATGATGCGCCGACGGTGGCCAACGCCATCGCCGACCAGAACGCCACCGAGGACAGCGCTTTTTCCCTGACCTTTGCCGCCACCACCTTCGATGATGTCGATGTCGGCGATACCTTGACCTACGGCGCCACCCTGAGTGATGACAGCGCCCTGCCGGTCTGGCTCTCTTTCAACAGTGGTACCCGCACTTTCAGCGGTACGCCCCTCAACGATGATGTCGGCAGTATCGACGTCAAGGTCACCGCCACCGATGATGGCACCGGTACCCTGTCGGTCAGCGATACGTTTACCATCACCATTGCCAACAGCAACGACGCACCGACCGTGGCCAACGCCATCGCTGATCAAAGCGCCACCGAGGACAGCGCCTTTTCGTTGACTTTTGCCGATACCACTTTCGATGATGTCGATGTCGGCGACACCCTGACCTACAGCGCCACCCTGAGTGATGATTCAGCCCTGCCGACTTGGCTTTCTTTCAATAATGGCGCCCGTACTTTCAGTGGTACGCCGTTGAATGCCAACGTTGGCGGCATCGATGTCAAGGTCACCGCCACCGATGATGGCACCGGTACCCTGTCGGTCAGCGATACGTTTACCATTACCGTCGCCAATACCAATGATGCGCCGACGGTGGCCAACGCCATCGCCGACCAGAACGCCACCGAGGACAGCGCTTTTTCCCTGACCTTTGCCGCCACCACCTTCGATGATGTCGATGTCGGCGATACCCTGACCTATGCCGCCACGTTGAGTGATGATACGGATCTGCCTTCCTGGCTCACCTTTACCGCCGGCACCCGTACTTTCAGTGGTACGCCGTTGAATGCCAACGTTGGCGCCATTGATGTCAAGGTCACCGCCACCGATGATGGCGCCGGTACCCTGTCGGTCAGCGATATCTTCACCCTCACCGTCGCCAACACCAATGATGCGCCGACCGTGGCTACGGTCATTCCCGACCAGGACGCCACTGAGGATACGGCCTTTTCGTTGACCTTTGCCGATACCACCTTCGATGATGTCGATGTCGGCGACACCCTGACCTACAGTGCCACCTTGAGCGGTGGTGCCGACCTGCCCACTTGGCTCTCCTTTGCAGCGGCGACGCGTACTTTCAGTGGCACCCCGTTGAACGATGATGTCGGCGCCATCGATATCGAGGTCACCGCCAATGATGGCACGGTGCCGGTCACCGATACGTTTACCCTGACCGTCGCCAACAGCAACGATGCACCGACCGTGGTCAGCACCATAGACGACCAGAGCGCCACCGAGGATAGCGCTTTTTCCCTGACCTTTGCCGCCACCACCTTCGATGATGTCGATGTCGGCGATACCCTGACCTATGCCGCCACGTTGAGTGATGATACGGATCTGCCTTCCTGGCTCACCTTTACCGCCGGCACCCGTACTTTCAGTGGTACGCCGTTGAATGCCAACGTTGGCGCCATTGATGTCAAGGTCACCGCCACCGATGATGGCGCCGGTACCCTGTCGGTCAGCGATATCTTCACCCTCACCGTCGCCAACACCAATGATGCGCCGACCGTGGCTACGGTCATTCCCGACCAGGACGCCACTGAGGATACGGCCTTTTCGTTGACCTTTGCCGATACCACCTTCGATGATGTCGATGTCGGCGACACCCTGACCTACAGTGCCACCTTGAGCGGTGGTGCCGACCTGCCCACTTGGCTCTCCTTTGCAGCGGCGACGCGTACTTTCAGTGGCACCCCGTTGAACGATGATGTCGGCGCCATCGATATCGAGGTCACCGCCAATGATGGCACGGTGCCGGTCACCGATACGTTTACCCTGACCGTCGCCAACAGCAACGATGCACCGACCGTGGTCAGCACCATAGACGACCAGAGCGCCACCGAGGACAGCGCCTTTTCGTTGACCTTTGCCGATACCACCTTCGATGATGTCGATGTCGGCGACACCCTGACCTACAGTGCCACCTTGAGCGGTGGTGCCGACCTGCCCACTTGGCTCTCCTTTGCAGCGGCGACGCGTACTTTCAGTGGCACCCCGTTGAACGATGATGTCGGCGCCATCGATATCGAGGTCACCGCCAATGATGGCACGGTGCCGGTCACCGATACGTTTACCCTGACCGTCGCCAACAGCAACGATGCACCGACCGTGGTCAGCACCATAGACGACCAGAGCGCCACCGAGGACAGCGCCTTTTCGTTGACCTTTGCCGATACCACTTTCGATGATGTCGATGTCGGCGATACCCTGACCTATACCGCCACGTTGAATGATGATACGGATCTGCCCGCTTGGCTCACCTTTACCGCCGGTACCCGTACTTTCACCGGTACGCCCCTGAATGCCGATGTCGGCAGTATCGATGTCAAGGTCACCGCCACCGATGATGGCACCGGTACCCTGTCGGTCAGCGATACCTTCACCCTCACCGTCGCCAACACCAATGATGCGCCGACCGTGGCCACCGGCATCGGCAACCGGAGCGCCACCGAGGACAGCGCCTTTTCGTTGACCTTTGCCGATACCACTTTCGATGATGTCGATGTCGGCGACACCCTGACCTACGGTGCCACCTTGAGCGGTGGTGCCGACCTGCCCACCTGGCTCTCCTTTGCAACGGCGACGCGTACTTTCAGTGGCACCCCGTTGAACGATGATGTCGGCGCCATCGATATCGAGGTCACCGCCAATGATGGCACGGTGCCGGTCACCGATACGTTTACCCTGACCGTCGCCAACAGCAACGATGCACCGACCGTGGTCAGCACCATAGACGACCAGAGCGCCACCGAGGACAGCGCCTTTTCGTTGACCTTTGCCGATACCACTTTCGATGATGTCGATGTCGGCGATACCCTGACCTATACCGCCACGTTGAATGATGATACGGATCTGCCCGCTTGGCTCACCTTTACCGCCGGTACCCGTACTTTCACCGGTACGCCCCTGAATGCCGATGTCGGCAGTATCGATGTCAAGGTCACCGCCACCGATGATGGCACCGGTACCCTGTCGGTCAGCGATACCTTCACCCTCACCGTCGCCAACACCAATGATGCGCCGACCGTGGCCACCGGCATCGGCAACCGGAGCGCCACCGAGGATTCCGTTTTCTCACTGGTTTTCGCCGCCGACACCTTCGCGGATGTCGATGCCACCGACACCCTGACCTACAGCGCCACCCTGGACGATGATACCGCTCTTCCCGCTTGGCTCACCTTCGATAACATAAACCGCACCTTCAGTGGCACGCCCCTGAACGATGATGTCGGCGCCATCGATATCAAGGTCACCGCCACCGACGATGGCAGCGGCGCTCTGTCGGTCAGCGATACCTTCACCCTGAGCATCGCCAACAGCAACGATGCGCCGACCGTGGCCAACGCCATTGCCGACCAGGACGCCACCGAGGATTCGGTTTTTTCACTGGTTTTCGCCGCCGACACCTTCGCGGATGTCGATGCCACCGACACCCTGACCTATGGCGCCTCCCTGAGCGATGATACCGCTCTTCCTGCTTGGCTCACCTTCGATAACATAAACCGCACCTTCAGTGGCACGCCCCTGAACGATGATGTCGGCGCCATCGATATCAAGGTCACCGCCACCGACGATGGCAGCGGCGCTCTGTCGGTCAGCGATACCTTCACCCTGAGCATCGCCAACAGCAACGATGCGCCGACCGTGGCCAACGCCATTGCCGACCAGGACGCCACCGAGGATTCGGTTTTTTCACTGGTTTTCGCCGCCGACACCTTCGCGGATGTCGATGCCACCGACACCCTGACCTATGGCGCCTCCCTGAGCGATGATACCGCTCTTCCTGCTTGGCTCACCTTCGATAACATAAACCGCACCTTCAGTGGCACGCCCCTGAACGATGATGTCGGCGCCATCGATATCAAGGTCACCGCCACCGACGATGGCAGCGGCGCTCTGTCGGTCAGCGATACCTTCACCCTGAGCATCGCCAACAGCAACGATGCGCCGACCGTGGCCAACGCCATTGCCGACCAGGACGCCACCGAGGATTCGGTTTTTTCACTGGTTTTCGCCGCCGACACCTTCGCGGATGTCGATGCCACCGACACCCTGACCTATGGCGCCTCCCTGAGCGATGATACCGCTCTTCCTGCTTGGCTCACCTTCGATAACACGAACCGCACCTTCAGTGGCACACCTCTGAACGATGATGTCGGCGCCATCGATATCAAGGTCACCGCCACCGATGATGGCAGCGGCACCCTGTCGGTCAGCGATACGTTCATTCTGACCGTTGCCAACAGCAACGACCCACCAACGGTGGCCAACGCCATTGCCGATCAAAACGCCACCGAGGATTCGGTTTTTTCACTGACCCTTGCCGCCAATACCTTCGATGATGTCGATGTCGGCGACAGCCTGACCTACAGCGCCACCTTGAACGGTGGCGGTACCTTGCCCGCTTGGCTCACCTTTGACGATGGCGCCGTCAGGTTCAATGGTACGCCCTTGAATGATGATGTCGGCGCCATCGATATCGATGTCACCGCCAGTGATGGCACGGTGTCGGTCAGCGACACCTTCACCCTGACCATCGCCAACAGCAACGATGCGCCGACCGTGGCCAATGCCATTGCCGACCAGGACGCCATTGAGGATGCCGTTTTTTCACTGGTTTTCGCCGCCGACACCTTCGCGGATGTCGATGCCACCGACACCCTGACCTACAGCGCCACCCTGAGCGATGACACCGCCCTGCCCGCTTGGCTCTCTTTCACCGGCTCCACCCGAACTTTCAGCGGCACGCCCCTGAATGCCGATGTCGGCAGTATCGATGTCAAGATCACCGCCACCGACGATGGCAGCGACGCCCTGTCGGTCAGCGATACGTTCACTCTGACCATTGCCAACAGCAATGACACACCAACGGTGGCCAAGGCCATTGCCGATCAAAATGCCACCGAGGATGCCGTTTTTTCACTGGTTTTCGCCACCGACACCTTCGTGGATGTCGATGCCACCGACACCCTGACCTACAGCGCCACCCTGAGCGATGACACCGCCCTGCCCGCTTGGCTCTCTTTCACCGGCTCCACCCGAACTTTCAGCGGCACGCCCCTGAATGCCGATGTCGGCAGTATCGATGTCAAGATCACCGCCACCGACGATGGCAGCGACGCCCTGTCGGTCAGCGATACGTTCACTCTGACCATTGCCAACAGCAATGACACACCAACGGTGGCCAAGGCCATTGCCGATCAAAATGCCACCGAGGATGCCGTTTTTTCACTGGTTTTCGCCACCGACACCTTCGTGGATGTCGATGCCACCGACACCCTGACCTACAGCGCCACCCTGAGCGATGACACGGCTCTTCCCTCTTGGCTTGTTTTCAATGGTAATAACCGCACTTTCAGTGGTACGCCCCTGAACGATGATGTGGGTAGCATCGATATCAGGGTCACCGCCACCGACGATTGCAGTGGCGCCCTGTCGGTCAGCGACACCTTCACCCTCACCGTCGTCAACAGCAATGATGCGCCGACCGTGGCCAATGCCATAACCGATCAGAGTGCCACCGAGGATACGGATTTTTCGTTTGTGTTCGCCGCCGACACCTTTGAAGATGTCGATGCCACCGACACCCTGACCTACGGCGCCACCCTCGTCGACGGTTCGGACCTGCCGGCCTGGCTGTCGTTCGAGGCCGCCGGTCGCACTTTCAGCGGTACGCCGGGCAATGATGACACCGGTAGCCTGTCCATCCGGGTCACCGCCACCGATGATCTCGGTCTGTCGGCCGAAAACGATTTCGATCTGACCGTCCACAACAGCAACGACATTCCCACCGTCGTTTCCACCGAACTGACCACCCTGGAGGATACGCCGGTCGAGGGGGTCCTGAACGTCGGCGCCGAGGATATCGATGGCGATACCCTGTCCTATCATCTGGTCGACAACGGCAACCTGGGCAGCGCCGTCATCGACGATCCGGCCAGTGGCGCCTTCACCTACACCCCCGGGGCCGACCTGTTCGGGACCGATACCCTGACCTTCCGCGCCAACGACGGCACGGCCGACTCCGAAACGGCGACGGTGACCATCACCATCACGCCGGTGGATGATCCGGTCACCACTGTCGACGACGGGGGAAAGAAGTCCCGGATCGAACCACCGCCAACCCTCATTTTCAACCCGCCGCCCCTCCCGCCGCCACCGGACATCGATCCGGTGTCACCGCCGATCTTCGATCCGCCACCGCAACCGCCGCCGCCACCGGAAACGATCATTACCCCGATTGCCAAAACGGTGTTGGAGACCGTGCAACCCCTCCCAAACCGGCCCGATGTCCCGGATATGGGTGCCGTGATCGATCGGATACGGGATACCGGGCTTTCCCTGCGCGAACAAAAGCAGGTCATGATCGGCATCGGCGCCCAGGGGATTCTACAGGGTTATGAAAACAGCCACGATGCCGACAGCCGGGAAATCGGCAATATCCTCAAACGGGTGGCCGCCGGCACCGGTCCCAATCAGGCCGATCTGATCCGGATGATGAGTGAAAAAGGTTTCGACCGGGAGACGATGAAGGCCCATCTGCTGGCCTTTCAACGGGTGCAAAAGGCCCAGCGCACCGAACTGTTCAAGGATGCCCTGGAACAGTTGCCGGAGTTGGAGCGGGAAAATGAGTTTTTCGTGGCCGAGGGCGGTTCAAGGGCCCCCGTTCCCGAGTGGTTTCCGGAGTTGACCAAGGAGAAGGTGGCGGTCCTCATCGGTATCGATGAGTATCAGGCCCCCATCTCCGATCTCAACACCGCCATCAAGGATGTGTCGGCGGTCGGCGAGCGCCTGGAGGCCCGGGGCTATCAAAGCATTGTTTTGCGCAATGCCAGCAAACAGGATATCGTCGGCGCCTTCCAGGCCGTGGCGCAAAAGATCAAAAATGGTCAGGAACTGGTGGTCTATTTCGCCGGCCATGGTTATCTCAAGGAGAATACCGATACCGGCTACTGGATCCCCGGCGACACCGATCCGGGCTCGGCGAAAAGTTGGATTTCCACCAAACATCTCTCCGACTTCCTGTCGCGGATCAAGGCGCAAAAGATCATGGTGATCTCCGACAGTTGCTATTCGGGATCCCTGACCCGGGAGTATAACTTCACCGCCGACAGCGTTGGCCGCAATGTCGAGGAGATTCAAAGCCGCCGTTCGGTGATGATGCTCTCCTCGGGTGGCGAGGAACCGGTGATGGATGGCGGCGGGGACGGTCATTCGGTGTTCGCACGCAGTCTGTTGAACGTGCTGGATCATACCGAGGAGACCCGAACCGGCTTCGAACTGTTCCAGGAGATTCGCGACCAGGTGACGCAAACCGCGCCCCAGGTTCCCGAATATGGCGCCATGCTTTCCGCCGGTCATGAGATCGGCGGCGATTATCTCATTGAATGAAATGAAAAAAACGGGAGTGTTCCATCAATGGCTGAATCAAGGGAAAAAACCGAACGACCCGCACCACCGGCGGTAAAATGGGCACTGGCCGCCGCGATTTTGCTGGGGATCGGTCATGCCGACGCCGGTTGGATGGATGCCGCCGGGGAGGCCCTGAAAAAAACCCAAAAGGTGACCGATGACGCCATCGAGGCCGGCAAGGAGATGGGTGGCAAGGCGTTGGAAGTGGGAACCGAGGCCCTGGAAGTCTCCAAGGAGGCGGGCGGAAAGGCCCTGGACGCCTCCAAGGAGGCGGGCGGAAAGGCCCTGGACGCCTCCCGGGAAGTGGGGGAAAAGGCTTGGGACGCCTCCCGGGAAGCGGGTGAAAAGGCCGTGGCGGCCACCCGGGAAACCCTCGCCGGCGAACCGCAAACCCCCGAAGAGCGTTTCGCCGATATCTGGGAAAAGGTTTTGAACCATCTCGATGATGGACTGGCCGTTTTCGACCGCATCAAAACCGCCCCCGAATCGGTGTTCATCGGTGAGGACAAACAGTCCCTGCGCGCGGATTTCAACGAAATCCTCGACGATATCATCCTCCTGCTGGACGATCCCGGCATCCGGGAAGACCGGGACCGGATCGAATCCCTGCGGCAAAAAATCGAGGAGATCCGGGCCGAGATCGCCGGCTATCGGGAAGCGCGCATCACCGCCCCGCGAAAGAGCATGGTCCAGACCACCAAGGGCGGATATGACAAACGCATCCGTTTGGCCAAACTGGATATCGCCGATCATGAAAAGGAGATCGACACCATTCACCGGCAGCTGATCGACCGGTTCCGGGCCATCGGTCTGGATTTGAACCTGAGCCAGGTCACCACCCTGCTGTCGCGGGTGGACTCGGAAAACATCATCCAGATGTCGGTGGTGTTCGATGTCCTGAAAAAAATCACCAAACAACTTATGGAGCTGACCCGGAACAGCGGCGAAGAGGTGCGGACCGCCAAACGCTACTATGGCATGCATGTGGTGTTGATGGAGATGGTCATCCACATGCAGAACAAATATGTCGGTAAAATCAACAGCGATTTTTTACCCCGGATCGACGCCATCACCGAAAAGACCGTCTCCCTGCTGCAAAAGACCGAACGGAACATCGCCCGGGAGTCCAAGCCGGCCCGCCGGGTCATCTATCAAAAAAATCTGCAAGCCCAGGAGCTGACCCTGCGGGTGGCCCGTCTCTATGTGGACAACCTGAAAAAACAACGGCAAAAGGTCCTGCGGGCCAAAGAACGGGCCATGGAGGATTTTCGCCTGGCCAACAATACCTATGAAACCGTCGAGGTCAGCGCCGATCTGGTGAACCTGCTCAACAACAGCGGAGAATCCTTCCAAACGGTGATGAATCTGCAGGTACCGGAGATCATCCCTTTCGAAAGTCTGGAGATGCAACAAAAATATCAGGAGCTGTCCCGCCTGATCAAAAAGGAGTGACGTTCCTTCTCACCGTCCCCGGTGGCATCTCCGCCGATCGATCCTGGTGGAGGCCGTTTGAAAAAGGGGGGCACGGTGTTAAGCTGACCACCGGGCGACGATCATCTTTTCAGAGGTCAGGACCATGCTCTCTCTACCGCAAGCGCGGAAACGCGCCCTGCACACCTTGAACCGGGGACGGAAAAGGGAAGACCGCATGGGACTGGTCAGCGAGGAGGAAAAACCCTACGGCTGGATATTTTCCTATGACAGTCAGCGGTTCATCGATACTGGCAACCATGAGTATTGCCTGATCGGCAACGGTCCCCTGCTGGTGGAAAAAATAAGCGGCGAGGTGATTTTTTTCAGCAGCGAACCCGCCGCTTTCCTTGCCGAGTTACGGGACCATGAACGACGCCTCATGCAACCGCCGGTTCCGGTCCGCCAGCGGCCCGAAGCCGAATCCCGGTCGACCAGTCGAGCCGATGGTCGGAAAAAACGTTTTTTTTCATCCACCTGCCGCCACTGTGGCGCTATCCTGAACCTCGGTATCCGCGGTATGGGGGATTCCGATCCGCCGGGGGTTTTTTTCTGGTTGTTGATCTTGACGCTGGTATTGCTGAAGCCGGCTTATCACTACAATGGCGCTCTTCTGGTGTTGATGCTGATCGCGGTCCTGTTCATCCTGTCGGCCCTGGTGACGGCCTGGTCCGATGCCGTCACCCGCCAGGGCGGGCACAACAAAGGGAGCTGCTCCCGCTGTGGCGGTGAAAATCGCATCTGGCCCTGGTCGTTGTAACACCGTTTTTACGCCAACTCCCCGGGGGTGCCGAATTTTTTGCCCATGTCGGTCCATTTCCCGGTATGATGGCGGGGATGGATGCAACGGGGTGTTTTTTCGGCCCGGTACCAAAGATAAATATCAGGCTTGGAAACAGGGGAGAGCCCTATGAACGAGGCGGCCAGGGAGTTGCTGCTGAAACGGTTGGCGGAAAAACGCCACATCCGTCAACGGTTGCTGGACCTGGAACCGTTCCTGAAACCGGCGGTCGTCGATGACACCCCGGCCCATCCCTCCTCCCCCGGTGAACCGGAAAAACCGACCGCCCCCCCGACCGGGCGGAAATTGATCCAGATCGTCGAGAGTGATCCCGACCTGAGACGGGAACTGGCCACCCAGGTGGGTTATTATGGCTATCTCGTCGAAAAATATGGCACCTGGTCCGAGTTTCAGGATGCGGTGCGGCAACGGTCCCCGAGTGCGCTGGTTCTGGATGTGGCCCTGGCCGATGGCAACGGCGCCGAGGCGCTGATGGCCTGGCGCGAACGGGAAAAAATCACCTTCCCGGCCCTGTTCATCTCCACCCGGGATGATCTGCAAACCCGTCTGCAAACGGTAAACGCCGGCGGTGCCGCTTTTTGTCCGAAACCGATCGATTTTTCCTATCTGATCGATCTGCTCGACACTTTGACCGATGACCAACCCTCGGAGCCGGGCAAGGTTTTGATCGTCGATGATTCGGTGTCCTTGGCGGAATATTATGCCATTTTGCTGCAGGGGGCCGGCATGGAGACGCGGGTGGTCACCGACCCGCTGTTGGCCATGGAGCCATTGGAACAGTTTCAGCCCGATCTGGTGCTCATGGACATCTACATGCCCCACTGTTCGGGCGTGCAACTGGCGGCGGTGATTCGTCAACAGCGCAATTTCGACGGCATTCCCATCGTATATCTATCGGGTGAAACCGATCCGGAAAAACAGCGTCATGCCGTCGCCCAGGGTGGCGATGATTTTCTCACCAAACCGATCCAGCCGGTGCAGTTGATCGCTTCGGTGACCACCCGCATCGAACGGTATCGAAAACTGCGCGCCATGATGGTCCGGGATGGCATGACCGGTCTCTATAATCACGCCCACTGCAAGGAGTTGATGGTCATCGAGGTGGACCGCGCCCAAAGGCGGGAAACCCCGCTCACCTTTGCGGTCCTCGACATCGACAAATTTAAATCGGTCAACGACACCTATGGCCATCCGGTCGGTGACCGCGTGATCAAAAGTCTGGCCCGGGTGCTCAAACAGCGTTTGCGCAAAACCGATATTCTCAGCCGTTTCGGCGGCGAGGAGTTCGTCGTCCTCCTACCCGAAACCGACGCTGAAACCGCCGCCACCATCCTCAACGAACTACGCGTCGCCTTTTCCCAGATCAAACATGCCCACGAGGGGACCATTTTCAACACCACCTTCTCCTGCGGTCTCGCTCTGCACCGGGCGGGCGAACACCCGGAAGAACTCAATCGCCGGGCGGATGAGGCATTGTACAAGGCCAAACAGGGCGGGCGGAACCGGGTGGTGGTGGATTGAACCCCTGAGCAGTGGGGGTGAGGGAAAGCATCCCTTGGTATAATAGGTTTTTATTTCCCCATAAATGAAAGATTGATTCTGTCGACCGATTTCTTGATCTTCAATCCCCGCCCCGGTCACCGTTCATTCTACGGCTGGAGGAATTTCCATATCACCGATATCATACAGGGTCACACCATCCCGCGTGGCGATGACCCGCCAACCGTCCGGAGGATTTTTCGCAAAGGGTGGCATCTTCCTCCCATACGAAGAGTGAACCGCCCGCAAACGTTCAAGATTGACGAACACCAATCTCCTTGACTTTGCCGAGGGGTTTCCCGGGGTGGGGTGGCTCCAGTTTTTCACCGCCAACCTGTCTTCACTGGGAAAACCGAGATAATAGGAGACGGTGGACATGGAGCGACGATTGGTCAGAACGATCGTTTTTTCCTCCATATCCTCGAAAACACGGGTCAAAATTTCCCTCTCCGCCGCCTGCGCCGCCCTCTCTCCCAACTGTTCGCGTTGAATGAGCAATACCGGTACAATCGTGATACAGAACATGAACAGGGCGGCAAATGCGGCAGGAGCCCCTTTCCAGAACCACCGTGTTTTCCCAAACACCACCCCCCACAGAAGATAGAAAATCAGTGGCGCCGCCATAACCAGCGCCACGAACTTGTAGGCCTTCATCAGTGCGAGAACTCCGGTCATTGTCAGGAAGGTCACGACCAGAACCATGGTAACGGTGCGCCTGTCCGGATCCCGTACCCCTTCACTACCAAAGATCCATCCCAGGACCACTCCTCCGAGAAGGGTCAAAATCGGCAATATCGGCAATAGATAGTAACCGTGCAGCGTCATCGGATTGTAGTGTTTCAGGGAAATGCTCCCGAACCAATAGAATGAGAGGAATATCACCAATGCACCCCCCCAGTAGCCGACACCTTCTGGCAGACGCATACGTCGACGAACAACGGGGATCAGCAAGGGCAGATTCGACAACAAGGCCATGAGCAGACCGGGCGTTGAGAGGATCAACACCGCTGGTTGGTAGGTCAGGCGCGGCCAGATTACGCTGATGGGTTTGTTGATATAATAACCGCTCACCTGCTTTGCGGTGAGCGTTTCGACGTTCTGCAAATTTTCAATACCGGTGATCCGGTAAAACGGATCGCCCGTGGCCAAATAGTAGGAGAGCAAAAACATACCCCCCAAAATCAGACCCGTGGGAATGGCGGCAAACCAAAACGGTCCATTTCCCCCCCGGAGCAGGTCCCGCACCAGAAAAAACAGAAAAAACGGCAATATCCAGACGATCGGCAATTTTCCGACCAGCCCCACCGAAAAACAGAACACCGACAAAAAACCGAAAACGGCCCGATTTCCCACCCCTTCGGTCCGCCGTCCCTCATAAAAAAAAGCCAGACTGAGAAACATGAACAGAGACAATACGATGTCGGGATTCAAATGGAGACTGTGGTGTAACTGAAACGGATTGACCGCCAACATGAAACCGGAAATAATGGCGGGAAGGAGACCGGCCAGACGGTAGGCCACGACGAACACCACCACGATTTGCAACAGAGCCGAGATCAGACTCCATAAAACCGATGAGTACGGATTGACGCCAAACATCCCAAAGAACAGGGCGGTGGGCACCAGGGCCGAAAACCGGTGGGAAAAGGGATGGGATGTGAGTTGGAAATCACCATTCAGGATGCGCCAGGCATATCCGGCATAGGCTATGTCATCACTACCCTCAATAAAGGGGTGTGCCACAAACACCAAAAGGAGGTGTAAACCGAGAATGGCGGACAACAGCCACAGAGGGGTTCGTGAGGTCATGTCAAACATGATGATCCTTTTGAAAAATACGGCGGAGCGTGCCAATCCGGTTTGGAGAACCAAACCAGCGGAAGGGTATTTTGTCTCATTGCTGCTTACCCACGATGTCTCTTGAACCTACCCATTCTCTCTGAGGATTATTTTATTTATTTTCAATCTGTTACAACCTGATGTAACTTATGGGTCCGCCTTTGTCAGCCGATATTTGTGTGACAAGATTGGATGATTCATGGTATTGCTGAAGGATCGCCAACGAACCGATACGGAGAGGGTTTTTGATGAACGAAAAGGGAAAACAGCCGAGGCTTTTGGGTATTGCCGGCAGTCTGCGAAACGCCCGTTGGGGCAAGGGAAATGAGACATTGATCGCACAGTTGTGTGATCTACCCACCAAGGAAGCCCTGTTTGAATATCTGGAAACACAATCCTCGCTGCGTCTGGAAAGCTTTCTACAGGCCGGTCGTTCAGAGGGCAAGGATTTTTCGGAAATCTATCGGAACCTGAAAAAAAGGCGCTCCGATGCCGGTTTGAGCAACTCCGAAACCGCTTTGGCCGCCGGTCTCTGGGCGGCCCATCAAAAGGGGGTGGCCATTGATCATCTCTCCCTGGCCGAATTTTTTCCCGATTCGGGCCGGGTGCGCGACCTTGAAACCTTGCGGAACCGTATCCTCGCCGCAGACGGATTGTTGATATCCGGCCCGGTCTACTTTGGCGACCGCGGCAGCTTGGCCGAATCATTGATCACCCTGCTCCGTCAGGATCAGGATCTTCGCGAACACATGGCCGGTCGACTATACGCCGGCATCGCCGTCGGCGCCAAACGCAACGGCGGGCAGGAGACCTGCCTGATCTACCAGATGCTGGACATGTTGGACCTCGGCTTTCTCTGTGTCGGCAATGACAGCGATACAACCTCCCAATACGGAGGCACCGGACACGCCGGGGACGTCGGTCAGATGCACAAGGATACCTATGGACTGAAGACCTCCATGGGTACCGGTTACCGAATCGGAAGATTGATGATGAACTTCAACAACAGGAATACGTTGAAGGGGCCGGTCCGTCTGCTGTTCTTGATGCTTCAGGATGCCAAGGGCGTGGGACGCCGTCACGTCGAATCACTGCTTCAGGGGTGCCGGGAGCCGGTGTCGGCGGAAATATTGAACATCCATGAAAACACCATCCGGCGCTGTATCGCCTGCGACATCTGCCCCACCCACATTGATCGGGATGAGGTTTATCGCTGCATTATCAAACATAAGGAAGACGATTTTCAAGAACTGCATTCAGAACTGCTCAACTTTGATGCGATCATTCCCGTGACCGCCGCCGATGGCGACCCCCGGGTCGCCGCCGGCAACTATCAGGTGTTTTTGGAACGGACCCGCTATCTGCGGCGCGGGGACTATCTGTTTTCCGACCTGCTGGTCGCCCCCATGAGTTTTCTGGAGGTGGGCATCAACAACTACCATACGGTTCGCATGGTGACCTCCCTGATTCGGCACCACACCGTCATGAGCAAACCCATGGTTGGCTATCTGCATCAGGGCAACTGGTTGAACGAACAGCAGATGTCCGCTGATTTTTCAGCGTTTCTGAATAATGTTCGGCGTCTGACCATCGCCCGCCTGAGCGGTAATCTCACTGAGGATTGCCCACAGTACAATCCGGTGGGCTATGTACTCAGCGCCGACAAGGAAAAAGAGGACCAACGTTTGAAAAAACGGGCGGAAGCCACCCGGGGTCGACACGACCTGGTCCGTAGACAGACCAAAGAGCGGCTGGCTGATGAAGGACAATAGGCATGAACTTCCGGAGGTTGCCGATGAGGATCGTGTCACCCGCTTTGAGTACGGGCTGTTACAGCGTCCGCTGAAGGTTCCATACCGCCTCTCCTTTACCACCCTGGACCATTTTACCACCGTCTGGGTGCGCATCACGCTGGACGGGGGGCACTGTGGCCTGGCCGAAGCACCCTCCCTGCCCGGGTATGGCCGGGAGACGGCTGAAATCTCTCTGGAGTTGGTACGACGTCTGGCCGAAGGGAGCCGGGGTTTGACCGTTCATGAACTGAAACGGCGCTGCATCCCCTTTGAATCGTCCCACCCCTTTGCGGTATCGGCCATCATCACCGCCCTTGAATTGCCCGGCTGGCTTCATGAGCTGAACGGCTTTCCGGGATTTCCCATGGTTTTTCCCCTGGCATCCCATACCGATCCGGAAAAGATGCACAGCCGTATGCAGTCCGCCCTGGACAATGGTTACCGGTATTTCAAGCTGAAAGTGGGCAGCAATTGCGACGCCGATATCGCCACCATCCGCTATCTGGACACCTTTCCCACCGACAAATGGTTCCAGGTGAGCATGGACGCCAATCAAGGTTACTCCCCGGAAGAGGCACGACGTATCGTTCAACTCCTGGAGCAGATCCAGTCCAGCCGTATGACCTGGCTTGAACAGCCGTTTCCGGTTTCCGCCTGGGCGGATACCCGGACACTGGCCGAATCGACGGTCATACCACTGATGCTGGACGAAAGCATCTATACCCTTGCCGACATCCGTCAGGCCAAATCGGTGGGAGCGGCTGCGGTCAAACTGAAACTGTGCAAACATTTCGGCATGAATCGAACCGTCGAACTGGCCCGACTGGCACGGGATATGGGTTTGAAAGTGGTATTCGGCAACGGAGCCGCCACCGACATCTCCAACATCGCCGAGGCGGCCATCCTGGCTCGAAATCCGACATTATTCGAGCCCGGTTGCGAGTGCAATGGATTCTTGAAATTGAAAAAACCGGTTGCATTTAATGAGTTGGTTCTGGATAATTTCGGGAGTATTTTCTGGAGCCGGGGTGGGGATTCTCCAACGGGGACGATCCGACGGATACGCCTCTGACCGGCGCGGCGGCGCACCCATGCGGCCTGAAGATCATGGCCGTTTCGGCTGCAAGGAATAAAACAGAATGGCCTATACAGTCCTGGTGCAGGGCGCCGGTTCCGGCGGCGGCAACAATGTGATTCGCTCCCTGCGCGAAAGCGGTCTGGATCTGCGCATTCTCGGCTCGAACTGTCTGCCGCAGTGCGTCGCCAAGTCTACCGCCAGTGAAACCTTCCATCTCCCGGAAAGCTCCAAAGAGGGCTACCTGGAAGCCCTGCAGACCGTTGTGCGTCGTGAACGGGTTGATCTGGTCATCCCCCAAAATGAACGGGAGGTTGCCCAAATTTCCAAAAATCGTCACGTGCTCGATTGTCAGGTGTTTCTACCGAGCCACGATGTGGTGGAGACCTGCCAGGACAAATGGAAATTTTTCCAGGCCGTCTCTCCCAAGGGGATCAAACTGGCCCCCTCCGTGGCCTTGGAAACATTGGAAAATCTGGACGAGGCGTTCCAGGCACTCCCCCCCGGCGACCGATTTTGGGTGCGTTTGCGCCGGGGCTCCGGAAGCAAGGGAGCCACCTGGGTCAAAACCCCCGGACAGGCCGCCGACTGGATCCGCCTCTGGACCGACCTGCGCGGCTACCAACCATCGGATTTCCAGATCTGCAGTTTCCTCCCCGGTCGGGACTACGCATTTCAGAGCGTCTGGAAAGATGGCAGACTCGTCGTGGCCAAACTGTGCGAGCGGTTGGCCTATTTCATGGGGGCGTTGCGGTTGAGCGGTATGTCCAGCACACCGGAAATTGCCAGAACGCTACGCGATGAGAGCGCCCTGGAGACCATCTTCGCCACCATTCACGCACTCACCGACCATCCCCATGGCAACTTTTGCATGGACCTCAAAGGGGATGCGAACGGGGTCATGCATATCACCGAGGTCAATATCGGGCGTTTTTGCATGATCACCACCATTTTTGACCAAACCGGCCAAATCAACACCGCCGAAGCTTACGTACGCAGCGCCATGAACCTGCCACTCCCCCAGGCCGATCCCATCGATATCGACGAAGGTCATCTTTTGATCCGGGAGTTGGATACCGAACCCCTGGTCATCCACGAATCCAAGCTCAAGGTTCCGCTGGCATGATCCAGCCGGAACGCCTTTGAAAGGGGAACGTTCAGCCCCATGATTCGTCTTCTCTCCCGCACTCTGGCCCTGGCACTGCTGTTTATCCTGTTCAACCGGTTGATTGGCGCCCGGGCCTCCCGGCAGTGGCTGATTCGCAACCATATCCGCCCCCGGCCCGGAGACCGCATACTGGACATTGGTTGCGGCACAGCGGAAGTTCTGGCGTTTCTTCCAGAGGTTCATTACGTCGGGTACGATCTCAGCGAATCGTACATCGCTTCAGCCCGTAAACGGTTCGGTGATCGGGGCCGTTTCCATTGCGCCCATGTCGATGCCGTAGCCATGGGTGATCAACGGTTCGATATCGTTCTGGGTATGGGAATCCTGCACCATCTGGATGACAAGGATTGCCAAACCTTTTTGAATACCGCACGAAACGTCCTGGTTCCCGGCGGACGTTTGATCACCTCGGATCCCTGTTTCACGACCGACCAACACCCCGTGGCCCGTTATCTGGCAAAGAGGGATCGAGGCCGGTTCGTTCGTGACAGGGAGGCCTATTTACAGTTGACCAAACCCCTCTTTTCCGAGGTAACCCACAAGGTGACACATAATCGTCTGCGTTTTCCCTTCACCCATATGGTCATGGAATGTCTACCCTGATGGACCCTCAGCATGTGTAAACCATGGGGCACATGATGCCCGAAAGTATTTCAGCCATCATCATCGTATGTAATGAAATACATACCCTCCAGAAAGCCGTGGAAGAAGTTTTGGCGGCCTTACGCCCCCTGGAGCGGGATTATGAGGTTCTGATCATCGATGATGGCAGTACCGACGGTAGCCTGGAAATCGCTGAAACCTTGGCCGGGGAACATGAAAAGGTACGCCTGTTCGCCCATCCGACCAACCTGGGACTGGGTGCGGTCTATCGAACCGGCTTCCGGGAGGCGCGTAAGGATATCATCTATTTCATGGCGGCGGATCTTCAGCCCATTCCAGCCCTCTACATGGAGACCTTTCTGCCGCTGTTTGAAAATCACGATATGGTTGTCAGCATTCTGGATCGCTGTCGGAATCTGCCGTTCCTGCACTGTCTTTTATCCACCCTGGAGTATATTGTTTTTCGTCTGCTGTTTCCAAAAATTCCCAAGATCGGCGGCCCTCTCATGTTTCGGCGGCGTATCCTGACAATGATCGACCTGGAACTGGCGGGGACCAACGAAGAACGGGGCTGGATGGTCCTTTGGGAGTTGGTGATCCGGACACAACGGGCAAATTTGCCCATTGCCACCGTACCGACACGGCGCCGTCCACGTACCCACGATAAATCCAAAGGCACCACCTGGCGCAACGGCCTGGTCATGCTCCTTTCCCTACCCACCCTGTTCAAGGCACTGAGACGCCCGTGACCCAGCCCAGGAGCACCGTCGGTATGGCCGGAAAACTCGTCAGCGGCATCCTGATCGGGCTGGTCTGCCTGTTTTTCGTTTTCCAGGGTGTCGAATGGTCCCGTTTTCAAGACAACCTGATCCAGGCTGACGATACATTTATCCTGTTGGCCATTTTGGCCTTCTTGTTAAAACTCTTTTTTTTGGTCAAACGTTGGCAGATCATTCTCCACCCCATCCGTCAACTGCCCTTTTTTCGCGGCTGTTTCATCCCATACATGACCGGTTACTCGGCCAACATGCTCATGCAACTACACGCCGGCGAATTTTTGCGCACCTGGTTGACTGGGAGTCGTTTTTCTGTCCCAAAAACAGAGGTGTTCAGTCTGATCATCTATGAACGGCTGATTGATCTGGCCATCATGGCCCTGTTGTCCCTGCTCATGATCTATCTGACCACCGTACAGATCCCTCTTGAGTTGCAGACCGGTTCGATTTTCCTGTTTTCCGGTGTCTGTCTGGTGTTTGCCGCCTTCTGGGCGGTCGGCCGATATGAAAATCTGAGCAGAAACCTTCCGGGATTGATCGGCCTGCTTCCCAAAAAACTTCAGAAACCGTTGAACTATTGGCTCGCCACCTTGCTGAAAACAACGGTTTCCAAACGTTCGGGATGGAATATCGTACAGATACTTCTCCATACGATGTTCATGTGGCTGTTCACCTTCTGGATGATCCAGTGTCTGTTACAGGCGTTCCACATCCAGATTCCCTGGTATGCCCCTGTTTTTATTATGGTTATCTCAAACCTGGGTATGATGGCCTTCTCTCCGCCGGCCCATATCGGAATGGCGCACTTCCTGTATGTGTTCTCCTTGAAACTTTTCCATGTGGGAGCCGGTGTCGCCCTGGGATTTGCCGTTGTGACCCACGCCCTGATTTTTTCCATCATTCTTCTCATCGGCGGCTATTCAATCCATCGCGCCGAAATTCCCCTGGCCCAACTTAAAAGTTTTTTCATTTCTCCATCCGCCAGAACTGGGGAGGGCACCGACTGAAACGGGAACTGCAACCAGTCCTGAACCGTGAACGGTTGCCAACCCCAGGTTTTGGACGAATTGTTATGGACGGGAAAAACCATATGGATTGGAATCGCATCGCCATCATCAGCAGCGACCATGAGTGGTGTTCTGACGATACACTTGAGGATTTTCTGGATCTTCAAACCTCCCTGGAGGTTCCCACCACCCTGTTCGTCACCCATGACAGCGCGCTACTCAAAGACGTTTCCGCGTTCCATACGCTGGAACTGGGTGCGCACCCCAATTTTCTGCCCGGCTCCTCCCATGGCGTAACCAGGGAACAGGTGTAAGCGATTGGCAAACCCCAGGCTCCCGCGTCAGAATTTTTTCTGCCATGCT
>CAYFNE010000008.1:76592-84968 GCA_964344355.1 uncultured Magnetococcales bacterium | reverse complement strand
CCCTCCGGGGATCCTCCGGGTTACCTTTTGTGTCCGTGGCGTAACGCCCCCGCCAGCGTCCCGAGCCATTCGGCGGGGACGTAACCCCGCCCTACCGTTTCAGCAACCCGTAAAGCGGGAAGTCTGGAATTTGATCGGTCCTCTTCGGATTGGCGTTTTTTTTCACGATCGATTGTTCAGCCCAATTTTTTTGCCGGTTCCTCCCCCACTTCCTGGTCGGCTGCCCTGTAGGAGGATACCGGCAGCGGTTTGAAAGCTCCGAGACCCAACAACAGGAACAGCAGCCGGGAGGCGGAAAACCGCTGGCGGACTTCCCACTCTTTTTTTCTATTGGTCATGGACACAGTCCATTCTCCATTCGGGTTGTCTCCCCGCCCGCTCGAAAAAGGGAACGAAGGACCTCCTGTCCTTCGTCCCGTCTACATGTAATAACCGACTTCGCCTGAACTCCATACTCCGTCCTCCGCCTTCCGCCCTCCGATCAAGGCGTCAGGGTGACCTGGCCGGAAGAAATCGTGATGCTGTTGATCATTCCCGGGAAGTAGTAGTCGAACCGTTGGCTGGTCGGAACCGTGCGGCTGGTGGCATTATCATAGGTATTGTCGATACCGGCACTGGAGATGGTCGAATCCATCTCGTCCCGTTTATCCTGGGCGGTGGCGGCATGCCCGACCTTGTTGTTGATGATGTGCGTCGGCGGACCGGCGCCACCACCGGTGAACATCCGCACCCCCGGGGCCGTTTTCAAGGCGCTGAGGATATTGTTGTAGGCATCGATCAGGGTACTCAGATTGACGCTGAAGCTGTTGTTCATCATCAGGTGAATGATGCTCACCGTCGAATTGCTGGTATCGATGGCGACGGTTTTGGCGGTGTTGTCGACGGTCGGCACCAGTGTCACCTCCACATCGACCGTATAGTTGGTGGTATACGGGGCCAGGGTGTCGAAAATGGCCTCATATTCGGTCTCCGTCGAGGCGTCGGAGGCCTCCAGGAGATCATACAACGCCTCGATGTAACCCAGGGTCGCCCGGACCTTGATCGATGAAGAGGATTCGATATCGACGTCGAAGGTATTGATGAAATCGGCGACGCTCTTACCACTCAACTCACCGCCGGAATCCAACTGCTGGGCCAGTTTGCCGAGGATCAGGGTTTCAAAATCATCGTTGGTCACCGTCGTCTCGGTGCCATCGTAGAGAGAATCGAAGATGGTCTGATATTTGGCCTTGCCGTTGGTCTTCAACGTATCATCATCGGTGTTGACGGCGGTCGCTGCCGAGGTGACCGTCGAGTCGGTCACCTCGATGTCGAAGCTCACCGGCGAGGAGATGGTCGATCCGGCGCCGCCATCATCGGTGACCGAGACGGTGATGGTGTAGGTGGTCGCCGTCGACAGGGTTTCACCGCTGGCCACCACCAACTGATTGCCGGTGTCGGTCATGCCATCACGGCTGTCGGTGCGGACATCGAACAGGCTGACGGTGGAGTCGTCCGACTTGAGCACCTGGCTGGTGATGCTGAAAACGAAACTGTCGGTGCCACCGGCGGTCACATCCGGATCGGTGGCGGTGAACAGACCGATGGCCGAGCCGCCCTGGGCACCTTTGAAGGCCCCCTGGTTGCTCAGGCTGATATCGGTGGGCGCATCATTAACCGCCGTCACGGTGATGGTCGGCGTGCCGGCATCGCCGCCCAAGCCGGTACCGGATGAATCGGTGGAGCCGTAGACATTGAAGGTGAAAGTGGAACCGCTGTTGCCATCACCGTCGTTGCTGAGTTCGGCATCCGGGGTAAATTTCAATCCGGCTTGACCCTCATCATAGGTGATGAAGGTACCATTGGTGATTTCGGTGGTGCCATCATTTTTGTACAGCGTGCCGTTGGTGATGCCGCTGATCTGGAAAAAGTCGATTTCGGTGCCATCGTTGCCGTTGCGGTCGATGACCAGACCGCTGGTGGTCTGCACCTCTTCCGTGGTGCTGGCGGAGGTGATGGTCGGCGCGTCACCGATGGCATTGACGGTAATGTTGATGGTATCGGTATCGGTCAAGGTACCGCCGCTGCCGGTGTTGCCCTGGTCACTGCTGGTGATGGTGAGAACGGCGGTGCCGGTGTTGGCATTTTCCGAGGAACCGGGGTAATCCGCCGTCGGCGTGAAAACCATGCTGGCCAGGGCGGTGTTGATATCGGAGCGGGTACCGGTGAAAACCATGCTGCTGTCGCTGGTGCCATCACCGGTGGTGAAGGTCAAACCGCTGTTACCGCTCAGGGTGAGCGTACCATTGGTGATGGAGAGATCCACCTCCATTTCGGCGCTGCCGGTTTCGCTCTCATCGACATCACTGATGCTGATCAGATTGCTGCCGCTCAAGGTCAGGTCGGTATCCTCATCGGTGGACGGCGAGGCCGGATAGCTGTTGACCGGCGCATCGTTGACGGCGTTGATGGTGACCGTCAGGGTGTCGGTGCCGGTACTGTAGGCGGTTTCATCGCCATTGGTGGAGCTGTCGGCGACACTGCCGGCGGTGCCGCTGGTCTTGTCCCAGGCCCGATAGGTCAGGGTGGCGCTGCCGTTTTGATCGGCATCGGGGTTGAAGCGGATCATATGGTTGGCGTCATCGCCATCCAACAGGCGGGAGCTGGTCTCGATATCGACGCTGGAACCGGTGGTGGCGCTGAAATCGCTCCAGGTGGTGCCGCCATCGGTGGTGTATTGCCAGAAACCGATGGTGTTGTCCACCGTGGTCACGGCGATGGCCTCCGGTACCGTATCGACATCGACATCGGTGATGTCGCCGTTGGCGACGATGGAGGAGATGGTCTTGCCACCATTGCTGGCGCTGGCGACATCCTCGTCGATGGCGGTCAGGGTCGGTGAACTGGCGGTCAACACCGGCGCATCGTTGACGGCATTAACGGTGATGGAGACCGTCTCGGAGGCGGAACTGAAGGGGGTCGACCCACCGACGGTGGTGGCGTCCATGGTACTACCCTGACTACCGCTGCTCATATCCCAGGCACGGTAGGTAAGGGTGGCGGTGCCGCTGTAGTCCGTATTCGGTTCAAAGCGGATCTTGTCGTCATAAGAAGGATCATCCCAGGCCAGCAACCGGGCTGCACTGGAAATATCGACGCTGGCACCGGTGGTTTCGGAGAATTTGAGCCAGGTACTGCCGTCGGTGGTATATTTCCAGACACCGTTGGTGTTGTCGACGGTAATGACGGCGATGGCCTCGATACTGGTCGCCTCCCCATTGCTCACCTCCACATCGGTGATCGAATCGTCGACAACGATGGCGGCGACGGTATTGCCGGAGTTGCTGGCATCTTCAATATCTTCATCGATGGCGGAGAAGGTCGGGGTCTGGGTATTGTCCAGCACCGGGGCGTCATTGACGGCTGAGACGGCGATGGTGGCGGTGGTGGTATCGCTCAGTCCATCACCGTTTGAAGAGGTGGCCCCGGCGATGTCAAAGGAGAATCCCTCGGTTGTGTTGGTATCATTCAGTTCCGCATCCGGGGTGAACCGCAACCCGGCGATGGCCTCGTTGTAGGTGATGAACGCATTTTCACTGATGGCGGTGGTGCCATCATTCTGGAACAGACTGCCGTTGAGGATATTGGTGATCTTGAAATGGGTCACCTCGGTATCGTCGTTGCTGTTGCGGTCGATGACCAGGCCGGAGGTAGTCTGGGTATCCTCGGTGGTCGAGGCGCTGGTCACCGTCGGCGCGTCGGCGACCGCGGTGATGGTGATGTCAACGGTATCGGTGTCGGTTTCGGTGTCGCCGGAACCGGCATTGCCGAGATCGCTGGTGGTCATGGTCAGAGTATCCGAACCGTTGTAGTCCGCCGTTGGCGCATAGGTGACCGTGGCCAGGGCGCTGTTGACCTGGCTGACGGTGCCACTGATGGTGACGGTGGCGGTGCCATCGTTGCTCACCGTGGCGCTGGTACCGCTGGTGACGGTCAGGGTACCGTTGGAAACCGACAGGGTGACCTGAACGCTGGAGCCATCCTCGCTGGCGTCGTCGGTGAAGCTGAACGGATTGCCATTGCCATCGCTGAAGGTGATGGAAACATCCTCCGTGGTGCTCTGGGCATCGGGCACGGTGTTGACCGGTGCATCATTGATCGGATCGACGGTGATGACGGCATCGACCGTACTGCCGCCCAAACCGCTGTCGGCATCGGCCGTTGAGGCCTGGATGGTGAACCCGGCGGTGTTGGTGTTGCTGTTGGTATCGGTGGTCGGGGTGAACTTCAGACCATTGTTGCCCTGGGAATAGGTGATGAAATCATCGTCACTGATGGCGGTGCTGCCATCGCTGTGATAGAGCGCACCACCGCTGATGCCGGTGATCTTGAAGTGGGTCACCTCGCTACTGTCGGCCGAGTTGCGGCTGATCACCAGACCGGAGGTGGATTGGGTATCCTCGTCCATGGTGGCGTCGGTGATGGAGGGGGTATCGGCCACGGGGTTGATGGTGATGGTGGCAGTGGCCGACGAATCGCTCAGACCATCGCCACTGTTGCTGGTGGCTCCCCAGATCTGAAAGCTGCCGTCGGAGATACTGTCGGCATCCGGGGTAAATTTCAAACCGGCATTGCCTTCATCATAGGTGATGAAATCATCGGCACTGATGGCGGTGCTGCCATCGTTTTTATACAAGGTACCGTTGGAAATGTCGGTAATCTTGAAGTGGGTCACCTCGGTGCTGTCGTTGCTGTTGCGGCTGATCTTCAGACCGGAACTGCTCTGGGTGTCCTCATCGGTACTGGCCGTCGTCACCGACGGGGTATCGGCGACGGCGGTGACGGTAATCGAGGCGGTGACCACATCCCCACCCAGCCCGGAACTGTTCTCGGAGGTGGAAGCCTGGATCGAGAAACCGATATCGCTGTCCTTGTCGCTGTTCACATCGGCATCCGGGGTAAATTTCAGACCACTGCTGCCTTCGGAAAAGGTGATGTACTCATCGTTGGCGATGCTGGTGGTACCGTCATTTTTGTACAGGGTACCATTGGTGATATTGGTGATCTGGAAATGGGTCACCTCGGTGTCATCGTTGCTGTTGCGGCTGATCTCCAGACCAGAGGTGGACTGGGTGTCCTCGTTGGTGGTGGCGCTGCTGATGGAGGGGGTATCGGCCACGGGGATGATGGTAATGGTGGCGGTGGCCGACGAATCACTCAGACCGTCGCCGCTATCACTGGTGGCGGCCCAGACCTGGAAGCTGCCGTCGGCAATGCTGTTTGCGTCGGGCGTAAATCGCAACCCGGCATTGCCCTGGTCATAAGTGATGAACTCACCGGCGCTGATAGCGGTGCTGCCATCATTTTGATACAGGGTACCGTTGGAAATATCGGTAATCTTGAAATGGGTCACCTCACTGCCATCACTGCTGTTGCGATCGATCTGCAGGCCGGAGCTGGTTTGGGTATCCTCATTGGTTTCGGCGGAGGTTACGGTCGGCGTACCAGCATTTATGGGCGTGACGGTAATGGAGGTCGTGACCGTTTCTCCACCCAATCCATCAATATTGTTGGAAGTAGCGGCCTGGATGGTAAAACCGATTGTATACTCATCACTGGTCACATCGGTGGCCGGGGTAAATTTCAAGCCTGCGTTCCCTTCCGCAAAGGTGATGAAATCATCGTTCTCAATGACGGTATCATCATCTTTATATAAGGTACCGTTCGTGATCCCGGTGATTTGGAAATGGCTCACCTCTTCTCCATCAGCCGAGTTGCGGCTGATCTCCAGACCGGAGGTGGTCTGTTGGTTTACCGTGGTGGAAGCACTGGTGATGGATGGTGTATCGGCAACCGCATTGACCGTGATGGTAGCGGTGGACGAACCGCTCAAATCACTTCCCTGATCATCAGTGGCCGCCCAAACCTTGAAACTGCCGTCCTCGAACTTGTCGGCCTCCGGTGTGAACCGCAAATAGGCTTGGCCTTCTTCGAAAGCATAGAAAGTATCGCTGTTGATGGCGGTTTTACCATCTTGTTCGTACAGGGTTCCATTGGCAATGTCGGTGACCTTGAAGTGGGTCACCTCGTCACTGTCAACGGCGTTGCGGCTGATGACCAGATCATTTTCACCGGTCTGAACATCCTCATCAGTGGTCGGACTGGTTACCGCTGGCAGGTCGGGCACCTCGGTGACGGTGATGGTTGCCGTCGCGGCAGGACTCAAACCGCTTCCCTCACCATCGGTCGCCGCATGGACATTGAAAGTGACGTCAGCCGTGGAGTCTTCGGCAGGCGTGAACAACAGGCCTGCAGCCCCTTCTTCGCGGGTGATAAAGCTGTTGTCGTCAGTGATCTCGGTGCCATCCGCCTTATAGAGTGTACCACTGGAAAGGCTGTCGATCTTGAAATGGGTCACCTCATCGCCATCGTCGGAACTGCGGCTGATCGTCAGGCCGGTGGCTTGCTCGTCCTCCGTGGCGGTAATACTGCTGATGGAAGGGGTTTCGGCAACCGCATTGACGGTGATGGTGACGGTGACCGAACCGCTCAAACCACTTCCTTGATCATCGGTGGCCGCCCAAACCTTGAAACTGCCTTCCTCGAACTTGTTGGCCTCAGGTTCGAACCGCAATTGGGCTTTGCCTTCAGTGAAGGCATAGAAACTATCGCTTTTAATGGAAATTTGGATAGTACCATCTTGTTCATACAGGGTTCCATTGGCGATGTCGGTGATTTTGAAGTGGGTCACTTCATCACCATCCACCTCATTGCGGCTGACGATCAGATCATTTTCACCGGTCTTAACATCCTCATCGGTGGTCGCCGTGCTGGGTACCGATGGCAGATCAGCCACAGCCGTAACGGTGATGGTTGCCGTTGTCGCCGAACTCAAACCACCTCCATCGCCATCAGTCGCGGCATAGACATTGAAAGTGACATCGGCCGTGGCGTTTTCGGCAGGCGTGAACAACAGGCCTGCAGCCCCTTCTTCGCGGGTGATAAAGCTGTTGTCGTCAGTGATCTCGGTGCCACCCGCCTTATGGAGTGTACCACTGGTGAGACTGTCGATCTTGAAATGGGTCACTTCATCACCGTCCGGACTGGTGGGGGTGATGGTCAAACCGGTGGTGATCTTTTTGTCCTCTTCGGTACTGACGGAGGCTACCGTTGGAGCCTCTCCCACGGCGGTAACAGTCACCTTGAATTCGACGGTATCGCTCTCCGCCGGTGAACCATCATCGGTGGCGGTGATCTTTATGGTGGTTTCACCAAACTGGTCAGGCTCCGGCGTCAAAGTAACGGTCCGTTCCTTGCCCGTGCCGGTGAAGATGATATTGGCTTCGGCGATCAACTCCGGCAGTGATGACTCGGCCGTCATCTCGATGTCACTCAATGAGGAGTCCGGATCCGTCACCGTGAATTCGATGCTCTTTTCTTTATCCTCAAGGATTGTCAGAGAAGAAATATCCGACAGGCTCGGAGCCTCGTTGGTATCCGGCGAATCGCCTGACGCTTCATCGGCTTCCTTATTGGCATCGTCGACTTCCTTCTGTTTGGCGTCGATCTCCTCCTGGGACTTGCCTTCATCTTTCATTTGTTGCAGTTCTTCTTCCAAGGTAACGACCTTTTGCCGCTTCTCCTGGACATCTTCGGCGCTGGTGATTTTTTCATCCTGTGCGGCGACCTCTGCCTCCGAGGCGCCAGATTCGATCAACTCCTTCTTCTTCTCCTCCTCAACTTGCACTTTGGCCTCGGCAATCTCCAGATTCTGCTCGGCGATCAACTTCGATGATGCGCCATCAGCCTGCAATTGATCGCGTACCGCCTCTTTCGTACTCACATCCTGTTCGGCGGTTTCAACCCTCTGTTCGGCCACATCCTTTTTCAACTCGGCAACTTCGTTCTCCAAAGCGGTGATTTGTTCTTGCGGCGCACCCTGTTCCTTGAGTTTTTTCAGGTCATCCTCACGCGCCTTCAACGTATTTTCCGCTTTTGCCAATTCATTTTGCTCCTCGGCCAGATCCTCCCTCTCGAACTCCAACTTTTTGTCGGCGATCTCCTTTTCGGATTTACCGGCCTCCTGCATCTCTTTCAGGACCAGGTTTTCAGCTTTCGTGTCTTCGGACTTCGCATCCTCGTCCTGTTCTTCAACTTTCTGTTTTTGCTTGGCGATCGTTTCATCGTCGGCACCCTGGACCTTCATTTTCTCCAGCTTTGTCTGTTCCTCTTCAACCATCGCTTTTTCGATGATGGCTTTTTGAACGGCCTGTTCCGCCTCCGAAGCCCCGTTTTTCTCCAACTCGTTCAATACCGCCTCTTCTTTTTCCACTTTTGAGGAGGCAATTTCCTCTTGTTGCTCGGCGATATCCGCCGGCTTCGTATTCGGATCGGCCT
>CAYFNE010000008.1:0-76492 GCA_964344355.1 uncultured Magnetococcales bacterium | reverse complement strand
GGCGATATCCGCCGGCTTCGTATTCGGATCGGCCTGCAAGGAGGCCAGCTCGGCCTCTTCCTTCTTGACTTCCTGTTCGGCGACCTTGGTTTCCTGGGCGGCTATTTTTTCATCCGAAGCCCCTTCGGCCTTCAGTTTTTTCAACTCCTCCTTTTCCGTTTCTACCTTGGCCTCTTCAATTTCCCGTTTCTTCTCAGCAAGTTCTGCCGGTGTTGCCGTGCCGGACCCTTCAAGCTCCTTCAACTCCTGCTCAATCCGTGCCTGGTCCTCTCGGGCAAGTTCCACCTTCCTTTCAGCGATCTCCGCATCCGACTTGCCCTGAGCTTTCATAATGTCTATTTCGGCATCTTTTGCTTCTTCCCGTCTCTCGGCAAGTTCCTTTTCCTGAGTCGCGATATCTTCCGGAGTCGCTTTTCCGGAGGACTTCAAGGCTACCAGCACCTCTTCGGCCGCTTGCACATCCTCTTTGGCAAATTTCGCTTTCTGTTTGGCAATGTCTTCCTCTGACGCGCCTTCCTCCCTGAGTTTCCTCAGTTTCGCCTCTCGCAGTTCTTCCTGTGCCAGTTCAAAATCGTTCTCCCCGTCTTTTATGTCATCCGCTGTCCCTGTTTTTTTCAGGGTATCCAGAATTTTTTTCGCATCCTCCAGTTCATCCTCCAAAGCAGCTATCAATTCATCGATGGTCAACTCGTTGACGTTGACGATGACCGTCGCAGTGGCCGACTCTGGCTGAACGCCGCTGTCGGTGACCGTCACCGACAGGGAATGGGTGGCCGCACCTGCGGGCAACTGGGCGATGGCAACGGTAATCTGGCCATTGGAACCGATGGCAAAGCTCGACGAACCGGTCAGTGAGAAACTGTGGGTCTGGTTGATATCCTCGTCAACCACGGTAACCGTACCCACCGGTGTTCCCCTGGAACTTCTCTCCTTAACGAAAAATGGACCTCCGGATACGGTGGGTGTGTGGTTGGAGACGATTGGTGTCGAGGAGGTATTGGTGTTGGTATCGGAGTCATTGCTCGTCCCCCCTCCCGTATCCACCGGCAGTGTCGTGTTGTCTTCCGTTGTATCCAAATCCTCATCTTGTTGCTGACCTTTATCCGCCTCCTCCTGGGCCTTTCGTTGCTCCTCGGCCAGCCTTTGAGCCGCTTCCTGTTCCGCTTTCAGCCTGTCCGCCTCCTCCTGTTCTTTCCGGGCACGTTCATCATCGGTTGTTTCAGTCTCTTGATCGGTCGTTTCTTTTTCAGCCGCTGCCTTATCGGCTTCGGCCTTGTCAGCTTCGGCTTTTTCAGATTCGGCTTTTTCAGATTCGGCCTTTTCAGACTCGGTCTTTTCAGCTTCGGCCTTTTCAGACTCGGTCTTTTCGGCTTCAGCCTTATCAGCTTCGGCCTTATCGGCCTTCTCTTTTCCAGCCTTTTCCTTTCCAGATTCCTCCTCGTACTCCTCGCGGGTCTTCGAGGCATTTTTATTTGCTTCATCCAAATTTTGACCCATCGCCTGGGCGGCCAGCGCTTTTTCCGACTTGATGGTATCGGCTTTTCCCTTGAGTGCCTCTTTCACCGATTTGCCATCGGCCACCGCTTTGGCGATGTCCTTGGCGAGTTGATCCACGTTGCCGGAGGTCGCTTCCATGGCTTGGTCGGCTTGCTGGTCATCGGCCTCGCCGCTGGTCACGGCCTCCAGGTCGAGACTTTCGGACTCCAGTTTTTCGATTTCCTTCTTCAGATTTTCCGCCTCTTCATCGGTGGCCGTCTCAAGCGATTCCTTCAACCCGTCGATCTTTTCATCGCGATCCAACTGCTCATCGATCTTTCTGTTCAAGTCATCCTGCAGTTTGTCCTCGGCATCCTCGATCGCCTGTTCGACGATTTCCGGTTGCTCCGCGAGCATCTTTTCGGCTTCGGCCTTGTCCTTGGCCAGCCCCTCTTCCACCATGGCGTCGGCCACCTTGCCGGCCATTTTTTTCCGGGCTTTTTTCGACAGTTTCTTGATGGCCGTCGAGCCCCGGGCCTTTTTCAGTTTTTCCTTGGGGGCCTTTTGTACCTTCGAACCGGAGTTGGGGCTGCCGGTGAGCATGTTGCCTTTGGTGACGCTTTGTGGCGGCTTGCTGGTATCGGCGGCATGGGCGGTGGAGAACAGCGAACCGAAATGGATCTCCGGGCCCGATGATTGCGCCCCCTTGCGGTTTGGCTCCTCCATCCAGACCACCAGCTCTTTTTCCAGGGTGATGACCTCGATGGTCTGATCATCCCCCGCCGGTCCGAGCAATTCGGCGAAGCCGAGGGTGCCGCGCACCCCCAGGGTCGCCACCGGCGTCACCACCTGGAAGGGCCGCTGCTTGAGTTGCGCCAGCTTGCCGGAGGCGAATTTGATCAACCCCTTGGTCAGCTCCAAAATGCCGTTGCCGGTGCCGGATTCCGGGGAAAATTGATATTGCTGCACGTGAAATTCGCTGTCTTCACCGAGGGCGATCACCGCATCATCCTTCATGTGGATGATCAGGCGGGCCTTTTTGCCGGTGGTGATGCGATCGCCCTGGAAGATGGGATCACCGCTGGCCAGGGTGCGTTTGAGGTCCTTGTTTTCCGAGAAGATCAACCCCTTGAACTGGGAGACCGTTCCCACCACCTCCAGTTGGGGCGCCGGCGGCGGTTCCTCTTCCTTTTCCTTTTCCTTTTTCGGCTCGGGTTTGCGCGCCTGCACACTCTTGTCGAAGGCGATGCCTTTGGTCTCGACGGGCGCTTTGGGTGCGATCAGTAGATAGCCGCCAAAGCCCATGACGACGACCAGAGCGACGAGAGCCAGTGCCCATTTGTTTTGGAAGAGTTTGCGCATGGTGTTGCACTCCAAGGGAGAACGATGAACATGCAAACAGACGAATTTACCCGCTCGAAGGACGATTCAGCGATACGGGCGGATTCAACGTTTCATGGAAAGAGAGCCCATGGCCGGGCCAAAGAACGGACCGGACCGGCGCCGGCATGGAGCCGGGTCGGACTTCCTTCGGAGTCTAGTATACCTGATTCGACTCGATATTCTATCATGTTCTGGTAAAAAAAGGTCACTATGCATGACGCATGTCACGGGCGTATGTCCATATGGGTAGCCGGATTGGCCAGATGGGGTAACGGGTCCCTGCCGGTACCCTTAATGGCCATTGTTTTCAGATATCAGGCGAGACCGATGAAAACCGCGACGACGAATTCATTCCAACCAGCCCGGCCAACCGGTTTGAAACGGGTGGAGATTGGCCAGCCATGAACCGCAAGAGGCTGCCGAAAATTTTACGGCAGCCTCTTTTGAAGAGAAAATTCCGCTGTCCGGTTCGGTCAGAACGCGGCGATGCTGGCGTGATGGATACCGGTACGGCTGGCGATCCGATCCAAGGCCGCCACGGCCTCCTCCCGATTGCCGAAAGGTCCGGAGCGCACGCGCAGGAATGATTTTCCGCTCACCAACGCCTGTTCCCGATAGGTGGGCAGGCCGATGGCCGCCACCCGGGCATTGACATCATCGGCATGCATGGTCTGTTGGAAGGAACCGAGATCGATGAAATACCCCCCTTTTCCGCCCGTTGCCCCCGTGTCCGGCCGCAGGGCGGCCCGGGGCGCCATCGGCGGCGCCAACACCTGGCGGGAGGAAGGTGGCGCCCGCACCGGCGCCGGCGGCGCCGCCGGGACCGCCGGTGTCGGCGCCACCAGGCCGGCGCCGGGAGGGACCGGGGCCGACACGGCCGCTGAACGCGGTGCGGGAGCCGACGGACCCCCCGGATGGGTAAAATCGAGATAAGCGCCCGGATTCAAACCTTTGGTGGCCGGTTCGGCCGGGGGCTGATCGATGGTGGGACCCTGGTCCGGGATCGGGCCTTCCCCGGGGAGGGTCTCGGCCGGGACCGGTGGCTGAACACCGATCGTCGGTTTGGCGGCGCCCGGTTTTTTGTTGGTGATGCGCTTGCGGGGTTCGACCGCTTTGCCGGTGGCCTTGGCCAGATGACGATGGCCGGCCACCATGCCGCCACCCCGGGGTTTGCCGTGGGAGATCACCACCGGTCGCAAAAAGACCACCAGTTCGGTCTTCTTGGTTGCCCGGGCCTCATTTTGGAACAGATGTCCCACCCCGGGCAGTTTGGACAGCATCGGCACGTTGCTCTCCCCCTTGGACATCGAATCCTGCATCAGACCACCCATGATCGCCACCTGACCGCTGTGAACGCGCATCATGGTTTCCATCTCCTTGATTTCCATCACCGGAATACGGTTGACGATCTGTGAGCGGATACCGGTTTGAATGTTCAGGGGGGCCAGGGCCGGGTTGGGATCGTTGACCCATTCGCTGATTTTGGAGATGGTCGGGCGCACGTTGAGACTGACGATGCCATCCTCCGAAACCTGCGGGGTCACCGTCATCACCAATCCTTCGGGGACGGTATGGATCTGGGTATCGTAGATCGGTTGCGAGGCGACCACCGCCTCACCGGTGGTCCCGGTAGAGCTGGAGCTTGTGGAACTGCCCGATTTCAGGGTAAAAAATACTTGATTTCGCACCACTTTCAAAACCGCTGGCTGATTGTTGAGCGCCATGATCTTGGGACTGGAGAGCACCTTGGTGGTGCCGAAACTTTCCAAGGCCTTGATGGTGGCGAGCACGGCGCCGTTTTTGCCGGCGGTACCTGCGGTCAGGCTGAAATAGTTGCTCAAACTTTGGGGAATGGTCATCACACTGCCGGTGCCGCCAACAAAGTTGCCGGGCGTGGTGATGCCGTTGGCGGCGGTGGTGCTCTGGGTGAGCACATTGCGGTTGGCCAGGTTATCGATAAAGTTGCCAGCGCCACCCATCACCCCGGAGGCGGCCAATCCCAGGGCGCGGCTGTAGAGTTGCGCCCAATCCACACCCTTTTGGAAGGCCTCGTTCAGCTCCACCTCGACGACGGTGGACTCGATGAGCACCTGACGATGCACGCTGTCCATCACCGAATCCAGATACTTCTGAATCCGTTCATGTTGTTTGGCGGTGGCGACGATGGTCACCACCCCGGCCTCCGGGTTCATGGTCACAACCCCGCCTTCATCCGCCAACGAAACGGCCGGCCCACCGCCAAAGGCCGGCGTTCCGGGGCCAAAACCGGCCGGCGCCGCGCCTATGGTCTGCGGGGCGCCACCGAGCATGGGATCATCCAGGTCCAGCGCCGCCCGAATGATGGTATCGTTCTTCTCGACATTGACACCGAGAATGGCCTCGATGTTGATCTCCAGATTTTTCCAAAAATCGTTGGACACCTCATAACTCAGGACCGTTTGCGACTGGTTGGGCTCGGCATCCCCTCCCGTCCCCATCAGGGCGACATCGGTATCAGCCGTACTCACCTGGGTCGACAGGTGGGTGGAAACCTTGTTGGTCGACAACGATTTCCGGGAAACGTTGACATAATCGATCCGGTACACCTTCAGATAGGGGCGGTCCGGTGAGACGATGATGTTCTGACCGTCGATCTCATAACGGATGCCCACCTGGTTGGCCACCCGGTTGAGTATTTGCGGCAGGGTCTGATCGATGGCGCTCAGGGTCACCCGGCCGGAAATACCGGGATAGACGTCAATGTTGTAATTGGCCTCCTGGGCCAGGGTGAACAGCAGATCGCGCACCGACATATCGGTGACGGTGATGGTGTACACCTCCGACTCCGGCACCCGCTCCGCCGCGCCGTTACCCTCGACGCCATTCCGCTTCGGAACGATGTCCGGCCCCCCGGAGATCACCACCGGCGGCTCGGTGGGACGCAAAAAATGGTTTTTCGAAGGGGCGATCCGCGAAGGTTGACAGGCGGCCAAAATGACGCAACCCAGTAAAATAACCGGCCATTTCCGCATCCGGGATCCATGGGATCGGCTGGCGGTGGCATGATTTCGCTGGTTCGGGGTGTGGCTCCGACGCATGGTGTTTCCCCAATAGTAGGTTGGCTGGGTGTTTCCCAGGAACTTCAGGAAAGCAAATTCCAGACCAGCCACGGCAACGGCCCCCTTTCACCGGCGCCCACCACCGATAAGGGCAATTAACGTTTGCTGAACAACCCTTTCCACGCGGAACAATACTCCGGCACCGGTCATTTTTGCCGGAAAACCCCCATCGAAAACCCCTGAAAAAGCAAGAATCGAACCCGCCGGTCAGGCGGAAATGGCCGGCGAGGAGGCGCGCCAGGAACCGGGGATCGGGGCGTTGGTGGCCTGGGCGCGATAGAGTTCGGTGAGAAACAGCGCCCGGGGAACTTCCCGGGCGCCGAAACGGAGCAGATGATCGGTGGTCATCTGGCAATCGATGATGGAAAATCCCAGCCGCCGCAACCGCTCCACCAGGGCGACGAAGGCCACCTTGGAGGCATCGGTGCGGCGATGAAACATCGATTCCCCAAAAAAACAGCCCCCCAGGGCGACGCCATAGGCCCCCCCGGCCAACAACGGCCCGTCCGCCTCCAACACCCAGGCCTCCACCGAATGGGCGATCCCCAGCCGGTGCAGTTCCACATAGGCGCTCTCCATATCGACGGTGATCCAGGTGCCGCCTTCATCATCGTCGTCCCCCGAACCGGCGCGGAGGTCGGCACAGGCGCGGATCACCTGCGGAAAGGCACAATCGAAGGTAATGGCGAAGGATTGCCGGCGGATGGTTTTTTTCAGGCTGCGCGGGACGTGCAGCCAGTCCGGTTTCAACACCAGCCGGGGATCGGGACTCCACCAGAGCAACGGTTGCCCTTCGGAATACCAGGGAAAAATCCCCTCGGAATAGGCGGCGATCAACCGTTCCGGTGAGAGATCGCCGCCAATGGCCAGCAAACCGTTCTCCTCCGCCATGTGCGGCGGTGGAAACACCGGTTCCGGGGGCAGTCGATAGATCGGCACCCGATCAACTCCCCATCACCCGGCGCAAAAAGGCCTCGAACTGCAGCAGGGCCCACAACGGCCCACCGTGATCGCTGCCGCCGGTATCATGTTGTTCGAACAGACGTTCGATGGTACGGGCCTCGAACAGACCGGTATCCAACAACCGGTCGCCCATCAACGCCTCCCGGCAACGCTCCCGCAACGGACCCCGCAACCAGGCGGCCACCGGTATGACGAAACCCTGTTTGCGCCGGTTGAGGATTTCGTCGGGAAGCAGACCGGTCAATCCCTTCTTGAACAGATATTTACCCACCCCGTCGCGCAGTTTGAAATCCGGCGGCAACGCCGCCAGCCAGGAGACCAGCTCATGGTCCAGCAACGGCACCCGCACCTCCAGGCCATGGGCCATGCTGGCGCGGTCGACCTTGGTCAGGACCCGGCCGGCCAAAAAGGTTTTCATGTCCAGATACTGCACCCGGGACAAAAAATCATCCGGGGCGTGCCGGGCATGTTCGCGCAACACCTGCACGGCGCCGAATCCTTGCAAATCATTATATTGCGAACGGCTGAACAAGGACCGCCGCTGGGCATCGGTCATGATGGAGACGCCATGGAAACAACCGCCGACGAAATCGCGGGAGAGGGATTCCAGGGTCGATTTGGCCCGCAGGACCCGTGGCGCCCGGTCGGCCTTGGGATAGATCCAGCCCAATGGGCCGAATACCGCCGTGCGCACCCCCGAGGGAATCATGCCGCGCACCCGTTGTTCGGCGAGAAAAAACCGGTACCGTTCATAACCCGCCATGTTTTCATCGCCGCCATCGCCGGAAAGGACCACTTTCACCCGTTTGCGGGCGGCGGCACAGACCAGCCAGGTGGGCAGCGAGGAGTTGTCGGCGAAGGGTTCATCATAATGGGTCGCCAAGGTGTCGATCAGGTCGAAATGGTCCGGCGCCGCCGACTCCAGATGATGCGCCATCGCAAACCGTTCCGCCACCAGCGCCGCCGGCGCCGATTCATCAAATTCGCCCTCCTCGAAGGAGACGGTACAGGCGCATACCGGCTCCAGGGACCGTTCCGCCATCAAAGCGGTGACGGCGCTGGAGTCGATGCCGCCGGAGAGAAATCCCCCCAGGGGCACATCGGCGATCATATGGCTGTGGACCGACTGCCGCAGCCGATCGATCAACTCCGATGCCGCCTCCTCCACCGTCAGGCTCGGACCGCCGCCGAATTGCAGGTCCCAGTAACGCCGCGGCGCCGGCGCTTCCCGACCATGCATCAGGGTCAACGAATAACCCGGCCCCAGCTTTTTCGCCCCTTTGACGATGGTGTAGGGATCGGGCACATAGCCATAGGCGAAATAGGTTTCCACCGCCCGGGGATCCAGGGCGCGGTCCAGGTTGGCGGCACACAACAACGATTTCAACTCCGAACCGAAGGCGAACCAGCCATCGGGCAAAAAGGCATAATAGAGCGGTTTGATACCGAGCCGGTCCCGGGCCAGAAACAGGCTGCCCGCCCCCCGGTCCCAGATGGCGAAGGCGAACATGCCTTGAAACCGGTCCAGGCAACCGACGCCCCACTCCTCCCAGGCGTGAACGATCACCTCGGTGTCACAACGGCTGCGGAACAGATGACCCCGGCTTTCCAGATCGGCCATCAGGGCGGGAAAATTGTAAATTTCGCCGTTGTAGACCACGGCGACGGTGCCATCCTCGTTGAACAGCGGTTGACGCCCCCCCTCCAGATCGATGATGGAGAGGCGCCGATGGCCCAACCCCAGACCGGGAAAGGCGAACAGACCGTCATCGTCCGGCCCGCGATGGCGCAGACAGCTGGTCATCCGCGCCAACAGGTCCCGGTCCGGCTCCCGCCGCTCCCGCAGGTCAAACAGTCCGGCGATTCCGCACATCGGCATCCCATTTTCTGGAAAGTTTACGGGTCAAATGGGCCAACAGCAGGCCCGGCGGCATGCGCAACCAGTGACCGCGCAGATAAAGCAACCACCAGGCCACCACCTTCAGCCAGTGCCGCCCCTGTGGATGGACCGGTTTCAGGGTGGTGGTGATCAACCGGTCCATCAACCAGCGCTGCGGCCAGGGGGGAGCAGCGGTACGCACTTCACCCATCACCGCTCCCGGAACCGGGGTCCCCATCACTCCCCGGGCATGGTGCAAGGCATGATAGAGCGGCCGCATCAGGTTCAATTGCCGCGCCCGGGGCAGCAGGCGCCGCCAAAAATCGCCATCGACGGCAAAATGGCGGATCAACCCGTCCAGGTCCACCAGGTCCCGCAACCCCCGTTCGAAGGAACCATCATAAAACAGATGCACCACCGCATGCAGCACCATGTCCCGGGGTGACAGGGTCCAGACCCCGATTTCCCCCGGCACCGGCCGCAACTCCGCCAACAGCAGGGCCGGATCCGGCGTCAAGCGGCTGGTGAGCGGCAGGATGGTGTGATGAACGTCCACTTCGGTCAACCGTTCGCGATGACGCATGGGCGGCAGTTCGTGCATCCATTGCCGATAATAGCGTTGATCGTATTCATGGCGTTTGACTTGCCCCCAACCGTGACGGGTCAGACGCTCCTCCACCCGTTGCAGGTCGGCCCGGCCGGCGAGAATGTCCACATCGGCCACCAGCCGGCCCCGGGCCATGGGCAGGTCGGCCAACAGATAGGCGGCCCCCTTGAGCAAAATCACCGGCAGCCCGGTACCGCGGAAGGCATAACCGATGCGGTTCACCTCCCAACGCAGCATGCGTGCATCCTCTTCGGCCACCATGCGCGCCGACTCCAGATGGTGGCCCACCTTGTGATCGAGCCGTTGCCGCAGCCGGTCATCGCCCAACCGCATCGCCAACCAGGAGAGCAAACCGTTTTGGCGTAAAATGCGCAAAATCAGCTCCTGCTCCATCAACGGCCGGTCGACGAAACCGGCGGGATCGCGCAACACCGCCAGCACCGGGGTCGCCGCTCGTTCGTTCATGACCGCCGCTCCAACAACCCCTCCAGCACCGCCACCCCCTTTTCCAGCCCGCCGTTGCGAAATTCGTACAGGTGACACCCCCGCACCAACCGCGCCACCGAGCGAAACCCGGAAGCCCCCCGGACCTCATAGTTGAAGGCATTGGCGGCCAAACGTAAAAAGGTATATTGCGGCGGCGGGCGCAACAGCACGGGGGCGCTATCGGCCTCATAACGGGGAAAAACCAGCCATTCGGGTTTCAGGGCCCGATCCTGGACGGCAACACTGCCGGCGGTCGGCGGCAGGTGGGCGACGGTCCCTTTGCGGGTTTTGGGGAACACCGGTCCCAGGGAGGCGGCGGATTCGAAACGGCGGATCACCTCCAGGGATTGATTTTTCAGGGCAATGGGCTTCGGTAGGGGTAAAACGTGGCCATCCTCCGGCCGGATCAGGGCGAACTCATCCGACAACAGTTGCCAACCCCGCAACATCAAGGCGGCACACAGGGTACTCTTACCGCTGCCGGGCGTACCGGGCAGGATCATCGCCCGGCCGTCCCGGGCCACCACCGCCGCATGCAGGATCAACAAATGGTTGGAACGACCGGCGATGCAAAAATTCAACCCCCACTCGAACAGGGGCGGGGCGTGGTCGAGGGGAAACGGCGCCAACACCTTGGAACCATCCAGTTCAAAATAGACCTTGGGCCGCCACCAGCGCCTCGGCCCCCGATCCTGGACCAGATCGATGTGAAAATCGGCGATTTCATTCCAGGGCGGCTCCAAAAACGGATGGTGGCCGTACATCCGCTGAAAATAGTCGATGAACGAAGCAATTCCGCTGCGCAAATGAACGATGAACGGACCGATGCGCCAACGCAGCCCGGTCTTTTTCAGTCGGCGTGTCAACTGGCCGGAGGAGAGTTGGAAAATTTTCATGACGACAACGGTTGGATCAAACCCAGCCGATCCAGGTCCAGCAGGGTTCCCCGCAAGGTTTCCACCAGGCGCTGCCGATCCTCGGTCAACCGCATCCGGTCGATCAGCCCGTCGAGACTGGCGGGGGCCTGTTGCAACTCCTCCAACAGGGCGTATACCGGTTCCGCCAGCAGATGGGTGGAGCCGGAACGGGGATTGAACAGCACCACCTCCCGTTCAAAATGCTCGACGAGCCAGTCACTCCCCGGGGGCACGGTCCAGACCCACCTATCACTCGGTTGTTGTTTCAAGGGAAAAAGGGCGCGAAAAAATCAAGCCACAACCCTTTCGACGCCCCATGGCGACATGGCACGGACATGGTGTCGTTCCTTTGTCATGGCATACGGAAAACGATGATTGCCGATTGGCCGCGGATTCGTGCGAAACCCCACCCCGGGAACCATAAACCAAATAAAATATGGATGCAATCCGCTGGATTTTCAATCGGGAACCAAGGGTCCCAGGGCTTCCAGCAATGGCCCCAACCGCGAACGCAACCGCCGCCAACGTCCGACGGCGGTTTGATAAAGGGGCCGTCGAACCTGGGTGACGCTTGAGGTTCGAACTGGACGTCGCAGGGTGTGAAATTCCAGGCAGCCCGCGTGCCAGGAGAGATCGCAGGCGGTCAACAGACGGCGGATTTCCGTTTCGGGATCGGTCACCAGCTTTTCATAGTGAACCTCCAGCAACCGTCCCGGCAACTGCCGGTTCCAATGATTCATCAAACGATCATAATGGCGATAATATCGGCCCACCTCGGTGAGATCATGGGAAAAGAGGTGGCCGGAAGCGAAATTTTGCATGAAACAGCTCAAACCGGTGTCCACCGGATCGCGGCGGCAATGGATGATGCGGGCGTTGGGCAGCATCGTGTGAATCAGACCGATCAACAAAAAATTGTGCGGCATCTTATCGGTCACCCGTTCCGCGTCCGGGTCCCGCAGCCGCAGGGCGGCCACATAGGCCTCGCCCCATTGTTGCCAGGTTTGGGCGTCGAAATCGCCGGCCGCCTCCGGGAAGCCGCGTGAGGAGGGGGACAACGCCCCCATTTCGTCGGAAAGCCGACCGATCTCGTTCAACTCCCCGGCGCCATGAACCCGGGGATGGCTGGCCAGGATCTGCTCCACCAGGGTGGTTCCGGAACGGGGCATGCCGAGGATGAAGATCGGCAGCCGGGAATCGGAGCCCCACTGCCGGCGGCTGGAAAAAAAATCGGTATCGAACACCGTGGCAATGCGGTCCATCCAGGCGGCATCCTGGTCGATGTCATAATAAAACCCACTCCTTTTCAACTGATTGGCCGCCATGAAATGATCCATCGCCCGTCCCTCGTCCCCCTGCTCCAAAAAGGCCCGGGCCAGGGTGAAATGGTGACGAACGGTTTGTCGTCGATCCCCCGGTTCCCCGGACAGGCGCGATTGCATCCGTTGGATGTGGTCCGATCGTTTGGATACCCGGCCGAGAACGCTCAAACCGTGCAGGGCCTCGTCGGTGTCCGGCTCCATCTCCAGGACCCGATGCAGACACCGTTCGGCCGCTTCGAACCGGCCGAGGTCGGTCAGAAGATGGCCATATTGCAGGTGGGAGTCCACCCGGTCCGGGCGGAGGG
Organism: uncultured Magnetococcales bacterium; assembly: GCA_964344355.1. Lineage (GTDB taxonomy): Bacteria > Pseudomonadota > Magnetococcia > Magnetococcales > CAYFNE01 > CAYFNE01. Next base: position 64,056 of record CAYFNE010000008.1, on the reverse strand, counting down.
CCAGCGCTTTTTCATAGGCGATCCGGGCCGGTTCCAGTTGTCCCATGGTCTGCAGGACCGAACCGAGATCGTGATGGGCTTCATAATGATTTGGATTCAGTTGGATCGCCCGCCGGAAGGCGCCGACCGCCGATTCATACCGTTGCAGACGGGCCAGGGCCAGGCCACGATAAAAATGGGCCGACTCCCAGTCGGGAAAGTCGTTCGACAATCGTTGAAAGATGTGCAGGGCGTCGGCATGGTGGCCGGCCTCGTATTGGACAATGCCCAGTTCATGACCGATCCGCGGATGGCCCGGATGGGAACCATCGATGGTTTTCAACAGGGTGAGGGCTTGGTGGGTATGGCCGCCGGCCCGTAAGATGAGCGCGTGATGCAGGGCCAACAGTGGATGACCGGGTCGCCATTTACGCCCCAGGCCGATCAACCACCCCGCCAACCGCGTCCAACCACGGCGATGACAGGCCAGGGGCAGATTCAGGAGAAGCCGTTTGAACCGGTGCCAAAACATCGGCGCGGTCGCGTGCCGCCGTCAGAAAAACGAAACCATCACCAGAAGGAGGTCCAGCAGGAGTCCCGCACGGCATAGTAGTTGGTGGCCGGCAGGGCGGTCGGCGATGCATTCCCCCCCCAGTTGGGAGCGGTCGGGAAGTTACCGTCGGCATCCAGATAGACGACCGCGAACTGTGATGCGGTACAAGGCCCATCACCGCTGAATCGGGTATCGTTGTCGGCCAGCAGGACGATGTCGTTCTCACCGGGATCGGAGGTTTGACATCGGGCACTGTTGGTGGGCAGATTGCCGGCGTTCATCTCCGCCCAGGTGTCGATGGCGGCATCGGAAACACAGGTGGAACTGCTGGCGGCCAGCAGGGCGCCGCTATGCAGGGTGATGACCGTGGCGGGGACACCGGAGACCAGCCCCTTCAGCAGCCGCCGACGCCGGGCCCGGCGCCGATCCCCTTCGGAATCGCCCCGCTCGGCACCTTCCGTGATATCGGCATCCACCCTTTCGGGTTCGGCCTCCATCGGTGTGGAAACCGGTCTCTTCGATTCATCTGCCATTTTTGTGACCTTTCACCAACCTGCGGCAATGAACATGATCCGCCATTCCAGGGTTAGACTAGCCCCATTGGCAAAAAAAATCAAAAAGAGATTTGTAAAATATTATCAGGAATTTGTAATGACCCGCCGTCGACGGTAACAAAAAAGTTCACCGTAAAAGAAGGGGATCGGGAAACTTTGGCGATGATTTCCGGCAGCGGGGGAGCTCCCCGGCCGATCGGCTTAGGCCATCTTCCCGGCAAGCCCTGTCGGTGCGGCAAACGGGCTATGCCTACTGTTTGGCCGCCAGCCGGGTTTCGAACAGTTCCTGATATTCCGCCACCATCCGTTCCAGGTTGAACAACTCTTCCGCCCGTTTGCGGCCGGCGGCGCCGTGGCGGACGACATTGGCCGGATCCAGCAGATAACCGACCATGGCCCAGGCCAGGGCTTCCGAATCCCCCGGTGGCGCCAGGCTGCCGGTGACCCCCTCGTCCACCAGGTCGGCGACGCCGCCGACCCGGGTGGCCACCACCGGCAGACCGACGGCCATCGCCTCCAGGATCGTCAACGGCGTCCCTTCGGCCTTGGAGGGGTTGACCATGAGGTCCAGTCCGCGCAGCAGGGCCGGCACGTCCTCGCGCCAGCCGGTGATCCACATTTGATCGGCCACGCCCAACTCTTCGGCCAATCGTTGGACCGACGACCGTTCCGGGCCATCGCCGATGAGCACTAGGCGCAGGATCTCCCGGCCCCGGGCCAGACGCCGGTTGAGGTGGGCGAAGGCGCGGATCAGGTTGGCCTGATCCTTGACCGGCCACAGGCGTCCGACAGTGCCGATGACGAAGGTACCGGCGGGGGCGAACCCCTCTCTGGGCAGGGGTTCGCGCGGTCCGCCCCGGGGGGGGTGGCGGGTCAGATCGATGCCGTTGACGATCAGGCGAATTTTGCTCTCCGGCACCCGCACCCGTTTGATCAACCAGGACTCCAGGTCCCGCGAGACCGGCACGAAACAGTCGACGAAGGGACTCAACAGTTGCCGCAACAACAGATATTTGCGGTTGGTACCATCCAAATCGTAAGAATCGCGGCCATGTTCGGCGTGGATGGCCACCGGCACGCCGGCGAAGGCGGCGGGCAATACGCTCTCCATGGCGGCCAGGTTGCAGGTGTGGACGATATCCGGTTTCAAGCGCCGCAACAGGCGCCACATGCGAAACCAGATTTTGGGATCCTTGCCCTCCACCTTGCCCAGGCTGTGGAAAGTGACATCCGGATGATCGATGCGTTCGCGAAAGGTGCCATACCCGGTGAGACAGATGATCGCATGGCGAAAACGGTCCCGCGGCAGGCGGTTGACCAGGTTGACCACCACCGTTTCCAGACCGCCGATCTCCAACCGGTATATGATGTGTGCCACCAACATGGTCCCTAGCCCCCCAACAGCCGATCCAACCGTTTCAGGTTGGCTGCCCACACATGATGTTCCAATACCCATTCCCGCCCCGCACGGCCGCTCTCCTCGCCGGCTCCCCCGTCCGGCTCCCGCAACAGGGTCACGGCCCGTTCGGCCAATCCCCGGGGATCGTCCGACACCCACCGTTCCAATCCGGGCGGCAGGTCGATCCCCTCCATGGCCTTGGCGGTGGCCAATACCGGCAACCCCATGGCCATCGCCTCCAACACCTTGTTTTGTATCCCCTGGGCGATGCGCATCGGCACCACCGCCAATTTGGCGTGGGCCAGATGGGGACGCATGTCCGGCACCCGCCCGGTCACTTCGATGCCGGGCCGTTCCCCCAGACGCCGCACCGCCGCCGTCGGTTTGCCGCCGGCGATGACGAATCGGGCTTCGGCGACCCACCGGCGAACCTCGGGAAACACCGTGTCGGCGAACCAGGTCACGGCATCGACATTGGCCCAATAGTCCATCATCCCGGTAAACACCATCACCGCCGCCCCCGGCGGGCAGGGATTCGGGTAGGAACGTTCCGGGGAAAAATAGTCGGCATCGACGCCATTGACCCAGGCATCGACCCGCGATGCCGATTCCGGGGCCAGGCCCTTGAACAGGTCGGCCTCGGCGGGGCTGACGAAAAAAGAGCCATCGAAGCTTTGCGCCACCCGCCGTTCATACGCCAGCAGGGTGCGTGCCTCCCGTTGATACAACCATCGCATCAATCCCCGCCGGCTTTGGGCATACTGTTGCCATTTGGCCGAATCGACATCGACGAAATCGATGATACGCCGGGTTTCCGGCCCCACCCCCTCCAGGACGAACTGGGCCGGCGCGGACGAATAGACGACAATATAACGAATATTGTGACCGTTTAAAATATTTCTCACCCAGTCGGCCATCTGCCGCCGTCGATAATAGGGAAGCGTGAGCGGTTCCCCCCGCAACAGGGCTGACAGGGCCCGCAGTTTGGCCCGGGGCGGTTGAATTTTAACAAAACAGCATTGGCCTGAACACATCTTTTCGACAACGGGCACATGTTGCCAATCCCGTGGGTCATCGATGTAGGTGCCCAGGTGCAGGCGATGGCGTGCGGCCAAGTGCCGCAGCAGGTGGTAGGAACGAATTTTATCCCCTTTGTCAGGGGGATAGGGAATTCGATGAGAGAGAAACAGCAGCTCGTCCATGCCTTCAGTCTTACCGCCCGGAACCATTTTGCAAAGGATGTTTCGCCAATGGGGGATCATTCATGGTGCGGACCGCCGGATTTTCCGGTGGTTTCCGGACATTGCAACGGGTTCCATTGCGGTTCATTTCGTTTCGGAAAGCGGCAAAAACAGGGTGAACCGGGCGCCCCCACCGTCGTTTTGCGCGCGGATGCCGCCGGAGAGGTGCCGTTCCATGATCACTTTGGCCATGTACAGGCCGATGCCGGTGCCCTGGCCGTCGCTCTTGGTGGTGAAATAGGGTTCGAAAATGTGGGTCAGGATACCGGCGTCGATACCACCGCCGTTGTCGGAAACGGTTATTCGAATATCGAGATCATGCCGGTGAATTTGAATGTCGATGCATCCATCGGCGATGTTTCGTGCGACGATGGCATCCTTGGCATTGGTGATCAACAACAACAGCACCTGGGAGAGTTCGTTGGCGAAGCCATCGGTGTGAATCGGTTCGGTGGGACGTTTGAAGATCAGGTTGATGTGGTTGAACTTGAGACCGGCCTCCATCAGATCGATGGCGTCCTGGACGACCTCGGCGACATCGAAGTGGGAGTGACGTTTATCTGGTTGAAAAAACGTGCGGAAATCATCGATGGTGGCGGACATTTTTTGGATGATGTTTTCGCCGGAGGCCACTTTTTCCCGCAACAGACCATCGGTCAACTCCTCGTGTTCATGGGCGCTGAGGATATTGGCCAGGATCAGATTGAGGGCGTTGATCGGTTGCCGCCATTGGTGGGCGATGTTGCCGATCATTTCCCCCATGGCCGCCAGGCGGGACTGGTGCAGGAGCAGGCAATCCTTGTGGCGACTCTCCATCACCGCCCGTTGTACCCGGCGTTCGAGGCCGGCGTTGAGCGCCGCCACTTCGTTTATTTTGTCCGCCAGCTCGTTGTTGCGTTGTTGCAGTTGCCGTTGAATGTCGCGTTTTTCCAGGCAACGGTCCAGGGAGATGAGCAGTTCATCCATGATCAACGGTTTGCGCAGATAGCCGGCGGCGCCGCGGTTGAGGGCCTTGATGGCGTTTTCCATATCGGCGTGGCCGGTAACGACGATGGTTTGCAGGTCGCCATCCAAGGTCACCGCCCGATCCATCAACGTCAAGCCGTCCATGCCCGGCATGTTGAGGTCGGTCACCAACAAATCAATGGGTTGCCACTCCAGGATGGCCAGCGCCGCCTCGCCATCGGCGGCGGTGTGGACGGTGTGGGAGCGCATCTCCAGCCCCCACTTCAAATTTTCGACGATTTCCGGCTCGTCATCGACCACCAGGACCCGTCCCTGACGCATGGTGATTTTTTCCTCGTCCATGAATTTCCCCTTTTTCCATTGGCCGCCAAATCCGCATCGCTTGCAGGGATAGTTTTACCCGCGATCGATGATCCATTTCCAGCCCATCCGCTCATTCGGGACCGCGAACGATCGAAGACATGGTAAAAATGACCAGAAAGGGGTAGGCTGGAGGATGGTCGTTCGACCGCCTCTCGGAGGGCGCCATTTTCTGTCGAACAACGGTTAGTCAAGGGAACGGATCAAAACGATGAGCACGGGTTATTTCGGCCCCTTCGGCGGGGCCTACATACCGGAAATTCTCCATGAAACCTTCCGGCAGTTGACGGCGGCCTATGAGGCGGCGCGGCGGGATCCGGCCTTTTGGGCGGAGTATGTGGCATTGATGGAGAACTATTCCGGGCGGCCGACGCCGCTGACCTTTGCGGAAAATCTGTCCAGCCATTTCGATCGCCGGGTATACATCAAGCGGGAGGATCTCAACCAGACCGGCGCCCACAAGGCCAACAATGTCATGGGCCAGGGGTTGCTGGTCAAACGGATGAACAAACGGCGGGTGATCGCCGAGACCGGCGCCGGACAGCACGGGGTGGCGACGGCGACCATGGCGGCGCGTTTGGGGTTGGAGTGTGTCATCTACATGGGCGCGGTGGATGTGGCGCGGCAGCGGCCCAATGTTTTTTGGATGGAACAGTTGGGGGCGACGGTGGTGCCGGTGGAGGCCGGCAACCGCACCTTGAAGGATGCCATCAACGAGGCGATGCGGGACTGGGTGGGCAGCATGGACGATACCCATTATGTCCTGGGCACCGCCTGTGGTCCGCATCCCTTTCCGGAGATGGTCTCCTGGTTTCAATCGATCATCGGCCGGGAGGCGCGCCAACAGATTCTCGCCCAGGCGGGGCGGTTGCCGAGCCATGTTTACGCCTGTGTCGGCGGGGGTTCCAACGCCATGGGTATTTTCGGTGGATTTTTGGATGACGCCGCCGTCGAGTTGATCGGTGTCGAGGCGGGCGGCGCCGGTCTGGACGGCCATCGTCATGCCGCCCGTTTGGCCTCGGGGGACGGTGCCATCGGCGTCGCCCATGGTTACAAGACCTATTTTCTCCAGAATGGCGATGGCCAGATGCGGGAGACCCATTCGGTGGCGGCCGGCCTGGATTATGTGGGGGTTTCGCCGATCCTGGCCCATCTGCACGGAACCGGCCGGGTCCGGTTCGAAGCGGCCACCGACGAAAAGGTGGTGGCGGCGCTGAAACAGTTGATGCGCAAGGAGGGGTTGATCGCCGCCCTGGAGTCCAGCCATGCGGTGGCCGGGGCCTTTGCCGAACTGCCGACCCTGCCCGCCGACGCGGTGGTGATCATCAATCTCTCCGGACGCGGCGACAAGGATATTTTTACGGTGGCCGATGCCCTGGATGATCCCGGTTGGCGACGATTCATCCGCGACAAGGCCGATCAATATCGTGAAACATCCTCTTTCTGAACCGTTTGCAAGGTAGCGATCCATGTCCCAGCCTTCCCCCTCCCCTTCCCCGCCGCGGTTGTCGGCCCATATTGCCGATCATGAAAAACCGGTTTTGTTGATGTCGCACCTGGTGCTGGGTTATCCCTCGCTTGAGGCCAACCGGCGGGTCATCGGGCAGATGGTGGCCAATGGGGTGGATCTCATGGAGTTGCAGATTCCCTTTTCGGAGCCCATTGCCGATGGTCCGGTGATCGCCCGCGCCAATCAGGCGGCCCTGGAGGCTGATTTCAAGGTGGCGCAAGGGTTGGCGTTCATCGAGGAGATCACCGGAAAGCATGATATTCCCTTTTTGATCATGACCTATTTCAACATCATGCTGGCATATGGTGTGGAAGCCTTCATCCAGGAGGCGGCGCGGATCGGCATTCGGGGATTGATCATCCCGGATTTACCCCCTTCCGAGTCGGGTGAGGCGGCGGGTTGGTGTCGGAAACATGGTTTGGATTGGATTCGGTTGATGACGCCGACCAGCACCGATGCGCGGTTGCGGGTGATCGGTGAAGGCGCCGGTGGTTTTGTCTATTGTGTGGCCCGCAAGGGGGTGACCGGCAAAAAAACCGATTTCGATGCCCAATTGGCCGAATTCATCGGCCGGTGCCGGCAGGCGACGGATGTGCCGTTGGCGGTGGGATTCGGGGTGAAGAACCGTGAGGATGTGGAACGGTTGACCGGGTTGGCGGAAATTGCCGTGGTGGGGACGGCGGCCATCGAGGTTTATGATCGGGAGGGAGAGGAAGCGGTGGGAAGGTTTTTCAGGGGCTTGAGATAGAAAAAGAGCGAACCATCAAAAAAGGCGGGGGTGCCGGGGACGGTTCCCCGCCCCCAACGTCTTGATTTCGAATTTGACTCGCACCAGACGAGCACGACCCCTGGATGGCCCCTTCGGACAACCTTTCCGGGGCCGGGAAACCGGACGCTACTGCAACCGCTCCGGTCCATGGCAGGTGACGCAAAAATCGTTGACGGTGTTGCGAAACCGTTCGATCTGACTGGCCCGTTGCCGATCGGGCACCGTGCGCAGTTGCGAGGCAATCCGTTGCAGGGCGCCGATCCGGCCCAGGGTCCGGCCCGGCTCCAGGACCACCCCGGACGGCCCGGCGGTGGGCAGGACCGTTTTCAGCAATTCCAGATAATAGTCGATCAAGGCCAGATGATCCCCTGTTTTGGCCACCGATCCGCCGGAACGGCTCAATTCGAGCAGGGCGGAAAAATGGTTCGACACCCGGTGCATGTAATCCTGAAACGGGGTACCGGCCCCGGGCGGCATGCGGAACAGATGTTTCAGACGCACCGCCTTGTGGCACCGCACACACTGTTTGAAAATGTCGCCCGGCAGGGTTTTCAACACCTCCCGTCGTCCCTCGCGCACCGCCGCGCGCAGCCTGCCGATGCTCTCCCTGAAGACCGCCAACCGTTTTTTGAACCCGTCGCCATCAAAGGGGGTACCGTCGGCATTGCGGTCGGGAAGATGTTGCGGCAAGACATCGATCGCCGCCTCGGCATCGGCCAACAGGATATCGGCCACGTCGGGCCGGTTCATGCCGTTGCTGATGCGGGTATGGCCGAAGGCGTGAAAAATTCGGTGCATACCATCCTGAAAGGCGTAGGGATCGTTGTCCGCGGCCCGGGCCGGAACCACGACGGCCAAAACCACCAGAACCATACCGATGCCACCGATTGCACGTTTCATGATCCATCCTCTGTTCAAACCGGTTTTGAAACGATGGCCATCTTCGAACATGGCCACGAAAAGGGCAAATTCTATAGCGAACGCCGCCGGGACGCACCCGGCGGCGTTCAAAAATACCTCTATTTTCCCGGAGGTGGTCCAAAAACGCCATCCCTGGCGTTTTTGGACGCCGCCCGGATCGATTTCCCTTCGAACCGGACGTGATCAAACGCTGCGGATCATCCTTCGATGCGCAGGATGCGGCTCATGCCACTGGTCGGTTTGCGCCGGCCATCATAATCGGCCGCCGTCCGCCCTTCGCTATCGCGCATTTTCAGCTCGGCACCGTTGGCGACCAACAGACGCACCACATCCAGACTGCCCTTTTCAGCGGCCATCATCAGGGGGGTGACGCCATCGGCGTCCACGCCGTTCACCAGCGCCCCCGCTTCCAGCAGTTCCAGGGTCATGGCCGAAAAACCGGCCCCGGCCGCCAGATGCAGGGCCGTGGCGCCATCGGCGGCGGTGAGGTTGACATCGGCCCCTTTGGCGATCAACAGCGTGACGATGGTCTCATGACCATTGGCCACCGCCCGCATCAGGGCGGTATCGCCGACGCGATTTTGCCGGTTCAGGTCCGGACTCCGGGCCAGCAGCAGCTGCACCATCTCCTCGTTGCCGAGACCGGCAGCCACCATCAACGCCGAATTGCCCTTGGCATCGACCTGTTGCAAATCGGCGCCATTGGCGATCAACAGGGCCGCGGACTCCAAACCACCATACCGGGCGGCGGCGATCAAGGCGCTGTGGGAACCGGAATGCCGGGCATTGACATCGGCCCCGGCCTCGATCAACCGTTTGACCACCTGATCATGATTCCAGCTGGCGGCCAGGTTCAGCGGACTCTGCCGCCATCTGTTGTTGGCATTGACATCCGAACCGGCGGCGATCAGTTGCTCGACGATGGCGAGATTGCCCTCTTCCGCGGCCCACATCAACGGCGTCGTGTCGGTTTTGCCACGGGCATGCACGTTCTCCCCCGAGGCCAGCAGGGTCTGCACCTGTCCCGGAGCCCCGTCCATGACCGCCAGGGTCAGTTTGCTGGTGGTGGGCACCGTTTTTACCGGTGCCTGGCCGACCGTGAACCAGGTGGAGGCCACCACCCCGATGATCAGGATGGCCGATACCACCACGATCGCCGCTTTCCCCAAGGCCTCCGTGACATGGTGATGTTGATGATGGGATGGCAGATGGGCCGCATATTTCATTTTCATTCCTCCGTGGCTGACACTTTCATTCCTTGAACCGGGTCTCGTTGAATAATGAAAAAAAATTTTTTTCACCACTCCCCCTGACCGCCGCCCCCGACCGGACACAGTGTCCGTTCTGGCTTTATATTTACAAATAGCATCTACCATGCCACCCCAACAGCCATGGAAATTTTATTGTCATTTCAAATCGTTTAAAAACACACTCCGTTAATGTCCTTTTTTTGAATGGGTGCAACCAAATAACGGGCCCCTCAACGACAGAAAAATATTTTTCCCTGTTGAAACAACCGGTTGGAAAAATAAAAATGCGGATTTTTCCCTGTCTGGACCGTTCGAACCGTTGCAGGGATTGGGCGGGAGAAAACGGGGTGGGGAAAGGCGGGCCTCCCGGAGGGAGGCCCGTTGCCAGGGCCGTGGAGAAAGATACGTCGACCGTTCGAAAAACCGCCGGCCGGTCTCGCCGGCCAACGGTCAATGGTGGTGATGGTGCCCCTCCCCGTGCTTGGGCAGGGTTTGCAGATAGGCGAGAATATCCAAGGCGACCTGCCGATTGAGAGCCCGCAGGGCCGGCATCTCCTCGGCTGGTTGTCCATTCAAAATCTTATGCAGGGTCTCCCAGGGATTGGAGTTGGCCACCTTGCCCAGGATCGGCATGTCCTTGGTGATCCCAGTGGCGCCATGGCACTGGGCGCAGAGGGTTTGATAGTAGATGGCCCCGGTCCGGGTATCGGCCCCTTTCACCGTTTTGCTTTTCCGGTCGATCACCGCGTCCATGTCCAGTTGACCGATACTGAGAAAATTGGCCAGATCCATCAGATCGGTTCGGCTCATCAGGCCCCCATAACCATGCCCTTCCAGCATCGTCACCAATTGCCCCGGGTCCCGGCCCACCGCCTGTTTGACCCCTTTGATGCCGGTGTAATGTTTGCCACCGGCATAGGCGCCATCCTTGCCCAGGCCATCCCAGCCATGGCACTCCTTGCAGCGCCAGGTGGTGGCGGTCTTGGCGGCATATTTTCCCGCGGCCGGATAGTCCTCATGGCGAACGCCGGGAGGGCTTTTGTCCACCATCTTGTACCATTTGTCATAAAGCCGGCCCCCACGGGCGATGGAGACCACCTTGTCCACCCCCAGTTCGACCGCCCGCGCATCGGCCGATCCGGCGGCCATCGCCTCCCCCGCCAGCAACGACGCGAAAACCACTGTAATCAGGGCCGGCAAACCCCCTTTGATCCATTTGCACATCTTGAAAAACTCCTTTCACCACAATTGGCGATTGAACAGCACTCCCGTCCCCATCGGCCAGACCCCTGTCCGGATAAATGGGATCCCGTTCGAAGAATGACGAGATCAACTCTCAATCTGAGAATCGTTCTCATCTCCAGTCAGCGTAATCACCCCCCTGCGGACTGTCAATCGCTCTTGAACGGGCCGTTGGGGTTGATGAGGAAACATGGGGAAAAAAATGGATTTCGACAACGACTGGATAGCAAACCGTTGCTGGGAATTGAATCAACAATCACTGACCACCCGCAGAGTCGGGATAGGGGTGTGAGGAAGGCCCCTGAAAGGGGCCGGAAATCTTTGTTCGAATCACGGATGAGCGCGGATAATATGGATTTATCAACCAATCCTTTGCATTTTTTCAGCCATCGCTCTTCACCTTGCGGATCCGGGCGGGATTGGCCCGTTTCGGCAGTTCTTCCCGGGCGATGTCGCGCCCGATCCCATCCCGGGCCGGATCGGCGGCATCCGCCAACTGTTCCAGCAGATTCAGGGCCTGCAGAACCGGCGGCGACGATACCGACACCGACCGACGGATCCCCTTTTTCGATACGCGCCACCGTCGGACGCGATGTCGCCGCCCGTTGGGCGACGATTTCCATGGGCAACTTGCGGCGCAAACGCGCTTCACGAATATCCCCTCCCAACTTATGCAAGGCACGGCGGGTGGCCGGATGGGGACGGTGGGGTGTCGGCATAATGATATGTTCCCATTACTTGAAAAGCGTATAATGTAATACGATCATATCATTATTTTAACAAGCAACGACTTTTCCCCGTTGGCGGGCACGCCCCGGAACCAGGACGGTATCAAGAAACGCCGGAATCGGAAAACATGTGCGCCAGGCGGCGGTTGAGGGCCTGGCGGGAGATGCCCAACATCGAGGCGGCGATACCCTGGTTGCCCTTGGCCCGTTTCATGGCCTCGCGGACCACCAGCCGCTCGGCCTCCTTCAGGGTTGGGCAGGGACCGGTGAACTGAACGGCGACGGTGGATTCGGCGGCAGGGGCATCCCCTTCCGGTTCGCCGCGCGGTTGCAGGTGGGTGATCACCCGCTTGAAATGTTTCATGGAGAGAATGCGCGCCCTGTGCTGGGCGACGGCATCGAAAACCATGGCCCGCAACTCCCGGACATTGCCGGGAAAGTCATGGGTGGCCAACAGGGCGAACAGCTCCTTGGGCGGCGTCGGCGTCGTCTTGCCCATGGCCTCGGCCGCCTCCTCCAGAAAATGGGCCGTCAACAGCGGGATGTCCTCCTTGCGTTTGCGCAAGGGCGGTACGACGATTTCGTGGACCGCCAGACGGTAATAGAGATCGGCGCGAAACCGGCCCTCGGATACCCGTTTGCGCAGGTCCCGGTTGGTGGCCAGGACGATGCGGGCGCTGCTCTTGCGCGGTACGTCGGAGCCCAGGGGGTAATAGTTGTGCTCCTGCATCAACCGCAACAGCTTGATCTGCGAGGCCTCGCTCAAATCGCCGATTTCATCCAAAAACAGGGTGCCGTTGACCGCCTTGGCGATCAACCCCTCCCGCGCCTTGTCGGCGCCGGTAAAGGCCCCTTTTTTGTGACCGAACAGGGTATCGGTGAACACCGTGTCATCCAGGCCGGCGGCGTTGATGGTGACGAATTTCCCCTGCCGTTGACTGGCCCGATGCACCGCCTGGGCGACCAACTCCTTGCCGACACCGGTTTCACCGGTGATCAGGATCGGTTCCCGGGAGTCGGCGACGGCATCGATATATTGAAACAGGGGACGGATGCGGGGACTGGCGGTGATGATGTCGACAAAGGGATCGTCCTCCCGCTGCCGTTGTCCGGAGAGCAGTGACTGTTTGAGGTTTCCCAACTGCCGGCGCAGGGATTGAATGTCGGTGGCCTTTTTCACCGCCGAGATCAAGCGGTTTTTTTCCACCGGTTTGACCAGATAGTCGAAGGCCCCCTCCTTCATGCAGGTCACCGCCACATCCACCTCCTGGGAGGCGGTCATGACGATGATGGAAATTTCCGGATATTTTTGTTGAATTTCCGCCAACAGTTGCAGTCCGGAAACATGCGGCATGAACAGGTCCAATACGATGATCCGCACCGGTTGCGACTCCAACCAGGGCATCACCCGGCGGCTGTCCGCCAACGTCTCCACCGGTTGCAGGCCGGCATTTCTCAAGGTGGCCCGGGCGCCTTCGAGAATTTCCGGTTCATCATCCACCAGCAAAATCGCCGGTTGACCGTCGGCGGCCGGACTCATGACGAACCGCCCGAAGGGGGTCGGACCACCGGCAGATTGACCATGATGACCGTCCCCCGGCCGGGTTCCGAGGTCACCTCCATGCAGCCGCCATGCTTGTTGACGATGGAGTGGGAAATGGCCAGGCCGAGACCGGTGCCGCCCTGTTCCAGGCGGGTGGTGAAAAAGGGATCCATGATCTTGTCCAGGTTGTTCTCCGGAATGCCGACGCCCTCATCTTGGACTTTGACGACGATTTTTTGTTCCTCGACGTCGAGGGTGGTGCGCACCGACACCTTTTTCCGCCGATCTTTCAGGGATTGCAGGGCATTGAGGATCAGGTTGATGAACACCTGTTCCAACTGTTGGGGATTGCCTTGAATTTCGGGGAGGTTTTTTTGGCAGTCGCAAAGGAAAAAATCGGTATATTTGTTGATCTGGTTGGCCAGGATCGACTGGGCGGACTGCATCACCTGGTCGATACGCACCCGTTCATCCAACCGGCCGCTGTTGGGCCGGGACATCCGTTTGAGATTGCTGGCGATCAGACCGACGCGACGGGTGTTCTTGATGATGCCGGAGATGAAATCGGGAATTTTTTTCAACGCCTCGGCCATGGTGTACCCACCGATCAGCACCCCTTCGAAGCGATCGGCGTTTTCGTCCAGCTCCTCCTCCAGGAGATCCTGAAGCCCCGGCCAGGCATCCGCCAGCCATTCGGCCTGCAACAACACGGCATTGTTGGGGTTGTTCACCTCGTGGGCCACCCCGGCGGCCAGGGTGCCGACCGTGGCCAGCCGGGCATTTTGCATGGCCTTGGCCTGAAGGTTGTGTTTTTCGGTGGTGTTGGTGGCGATGACCATGGCCGATTCGATCTGGTTTTCCCCATGGCCGGGCAGGGGCATGACCCGAACCTGCCACCAGGTCGACGCCGGTCCCTCGATGCGAAAGGTGTCGGACTCCTTGAGGTGAAAAATATTGTCCAAGGCCTGTTTGTAACGGGGCCGGGAGCGGGGCGGCAACAGGCCGAACACATTGGCGCCGGGTATCTCCCGGATTTCAAGGGGAGGGATCACCCGGTTGCTGAACAGGATGCGCCCGCGCCGGTCCAGGATCATGATGACGTCTGGAGAGCCCTCCACCAGGGAACGAAATTTCAACTCCGAGGCCTGCAGCAGGGTTCGGTGATGACGCAACCGTTCATTGGTCTGCTGCAGCTCCCGGGTGCGCTCCTGGACCCGGCTCTCCATCTGCTCGTAGGCGATGCGCAACGATTTTTCCGTGGCCTTGTGGATCAAGATTTTGCGGATGCGCTGGCGCAGCACCGCCCAACGGATCGGTTTGGTGATATACTCCTCGGCGCCGGCGGCGAAGGCGCGATTGACCGATTCCGAATCCTCCAGGACCGTCACCATGACGATGGGAATGTTGGCCGTGGCCGATTGTCCACGGATGAGGGAGCAGGCGGCGAAACCATCCATCAACGGCATGTTGGCATCCATCAACACCAGGTCGGGCCGCTCCTCCTCCACCATGCGAATGGCCCGTTGGCCATTTTCGGCCACCAATACCCCATACCCCTGATTTTCCAGGAACTGCCGCAACATTTCCCGGGCATCTTCATCATCATCGACGACGAGAATTTGATAGCGATCCTCTTCCATCGGTCCTGAATCCATTTTTTCGGCCGTGCCGATCGATACGGGAGGCCGACCCTGACAGCGGACCGCCGTCACGCCCCCTTACGGCCCGTTGTCAGTCACTCACCATTCGCCATTCCCAACTCCCGGAAGGCCGCCTCGACCCGATCCTTTTCCCGTTCGATTTCGCGCAACAACCGCTGGATCTCCGGCCGATCATCCACCGCCGCCGCCTGTTCCAGGGTTTGACAGAGCTGGGCCAGGGCCTGGGCCCCGTACTGTTGCCCCACCCCCTTGAGGCGATGACTGGCGTGTTGAATGTTTTCCAGGTCGCCGGCCCCGATGGCCCGTTGAATTTCCGCCACCCGCGCCGGCAGCCGTTTCATGAACTTGATGATCAAACGATCGGCCCCGGAACCGACGTCACGTTTGAAGGTTTCCAGGGCCCTGGTATCGAGGGTCGGCCGCCGCTCCGGCTTGATCGGCGGTTTCCCGGTCCGCTCCGGTTCCGAACGATCGACCCCCACCCGGGCGACATTCGGCGACATGCCGGCCATGCCGACCCAACGGGCGGTCATCCGATGGAGCCGCTCCTTGGAGATGGGTTTGGAGAGAAAATCATCCATGCCCACCGCCAGGCAGCGTTTTTTGTCCTCGGCCATCACCTTGGCGGTGAGGGCGATGATGGGCAGCCGCCTCCGACCCTCCTGGCCGTCCTCCCAGTCCCGGATCCGTTCGGTGGTTTGATAGCCATCCATCTCCGGCATGTGGCAATCCATGAAGACCAGATCATAATGCCGGTTCTTCAACCGTTCCAGGGCCGCCAAGCCGCTGTCCACCCAGTCGGCGTCACAGCCCAGACCCATCAACATCGCCACCGCCACCTCGGCGTTGACATCGTTGTCGTCCACCACCAGGATGGATGGTCGGCTGGAAAAACGGTGACCGGTTTCATCCGCCCCGGCCGCCGCCATGGCGGTAGCGGCCATGATCACCGACGGCACCGACCGCAACGACACCGTTACCCGAAAGGTGGAGCCGATGCCGGGAATGCTCTGGACCGTAACCGTTCCCCCCATCATGTCGACCAACTGTTTGACGATGGCCAGCCCCAATCCGGAACCGCCAAACCGTCTGGCATCATCCCACTCCACCTGAAAAAACGGCTGGAACAGCTCTTCCAGGGCCTTGGTCGAAATGCCGATGCCGGTATCGATCACCTCCAATATCACCTGTTTCTGGCCCTGCCGCTCATCCTGGACCCGGACCACCACCTCGACCATGCCGCGCTGGGTGAATTTGACCGCATTGCCGACCAGGTTCAACAGGACCTGCTGAATGCGTCCGGCATCACCGAGAAAAAGCAGCGGCGTCTCCTCCGGTTGCACCAGCCAGCGCATGCGCAACCCTTTTTTCAGTTTTTCCGCCAAAAACAGATTGAACACCTGTTCGATGATGCGGCCGAGGTCGAACGGCGCCTCCACCAGGCGCAGCTGACCGGCCTCGATGCGCGAACAGTCGAGGATGTCATTGATGATGTTGAGCAGGGCCTTGCCCGACTGGAAGATGATTTCCGCCTGGTGAACCTGTTCCGGTTCCAGTTTGGCGGCCAACAACAGCTCCGCCATGCCGAGAATGCCGTTCATCGGCGTGCGGATTTCATGGCTCATCATGGTCAAAAAGGCGCTTTTGGCGCGACTGGCCTGTTCCGCCTCCTCCCGGGCCCGCTGCATCTCCCGGTCCAGATGGTTGCGCTGGATGATGCTGGCCAGGGTGGCGCCGATGGTCTTCAGGGTGGCCTCCTCCCGGGCGTCCCGTTCCACCTCCGGTCGCAAATATTGGCAGAGCACCCCCAAATTGCGGTCGCCGTCGTTGATGGGCACACAATAGTGGGTATGATCACTGACTCCTTCATGCCGGGTATCATGCCGTTCATCCCCATAATCGGCGAACAGGATCGACCGGGAGGCGGCGGCCCGGCCACAGAGACAATGCCCCACCGGCACCCGGGCGCAACTTTTCAACAGCTCCGGCTCCAGCCCCTGCTGCACGCTCATCCGCAGCGCCCCGGTTTCCGGGTCCAGCAAAAAAATCGCCCCGCGGTTTTCATAATAAGGTCCCTGAAGGCGTAAAATCACCGCCAGGGCGGTCTGCAACTGTTGTTCGAGGGGTAACGGTTTCAGGGATATTTTCAGAAGGGTACTGATGATGTTCTGGGTATGGAGGGTCCACTGAACGTCCAAATCCATTTTTTTCCGATCGTCGTTATCTGGAAGGTCGTTCATATTGTTGCACCCTCATGGTCGATGTTCAGTTGAAACCGGTCCACCCATCGCCAGACACCCTTCCCCACCCCTTGCCCAACCATTCAACCATTGCCATGATAGAGACTGTTTTCGACACCTTCGCTCAACCCTGTGCCGGCCATCCATGGCGCATTTGGACAACCTCCAAGTACTGGGAGGTGGCAAACCATCCGCAACCGAACAACCGGCCATGGATGGCTCATCGGTCCAACAAGGTCCGAACCAGCCAAGCCGGGTTTCGCCACCAACGCCGCCGTGCCACCATTTCCGATCGTTGTGCCAAAAGATCCTGGAACAACTTGAAATAGTTCTCACACATGCGCTCGGCGGTAAAGGGATACTCCTTTACGCGGTCCGTCCAATGGGGCAATGTATCCACCATTTCCCCCAACCTGGACTCAAAGTTTTCCGCTGTGAAGGAGAGACCGAATCCCTGACAATATTCCGGCAACGCGCCACTCTGACGATAAAGCAACGGTAAACCGCACAATGCCGCCTCTATATGATGCATACCGGCCGCCTCGTGTTGGGATGCGGTCAGATAAAAATCGTGGGCGGCCAATGCGACCGCCAGCTTTTCCCCGGCCAATGGCGCGAGATGACGGCCGGCCTTGAACGAAAAATGTTCCGGCAGGCGGCCGATATAGGTAAAGCTCAAACGATTGGCCCAAGTCGGCTCCTGAAGCAGGCCATCCAGGCGTTCATAGATGTCGAACCCTTTGTTTGGATGGTTGCTCCAGTGGTGGGTGACCACTTTCAGAGGTCCCGGGCGGTTCCGGGCCGGCGCGGATCGGAACAGATGATGATTGGCGCCATTGGCAATGATGGTACTGGTTCGCGGGGCCGGGCCGGCCAGGGTTCCAAAACCGGATTCCTGATAACGCCGTTTCACCCAATCGCTGATGAATACCGTATGGTCCGCCACCCGATTGGCGTTGATGCGAAAATGGTTGAACCGTTTGGCCGGATCCTCGCGGGCTTCACTGGTATTGTTGATACGATGGACCACCAGGCAACGGCGATTGCGCAACAGCAGATATTTCAATATGTCGCGGTGATCATAGGCACTGACCCGCAGTTTGCGGTCCGGCTCCGCCAAGAGGATGATATCCAGGTCCGGCGCCGCAAGATCGTGGCTTACCGTCACCCCCCGATCACGTAAATAGGCCGTCAGCGTGGCGCCGAACTGATTGCCGCCCCCCCAGGCCCCGGACTGTATTTTCATGCCGATACTGACCTTCATGGCATCCCCATCCCCGTGCTCACGACAAGATATCGGTAATATGGGCCGCCAACAGACGTTGGCCCCGGTCCGTCAAATGATACCGATCCAAAAACAACCAGGCATCGCTTTTCAGTTGCGGAAGATCGTTGGCATCGTAAAATTCGATGCCGTGTTTACCGCATGATTCACGGATTCGGCTGCGAAACAGATCCTCCTTGTCCGTCAGATAACCGGACAAAATTTCCCAGACCTCACCCCGTTGCGCAGCCACCTCCCCGAACAGTGTTCGTTCTTCGGGAGAGGGGGCTTTATTCAGCCACTCCGGAATCGGTTGAAGCATAAAGATGGTTTTTTTTATCCGCCCACCGCCTCGTTGTCGTGAAAGGGCGGCCCAAATACCCAGGTCCCGATCCAGACTCTCCAGACTGCGCAACAAGCTGTCCGGATCCTGAATCAACCGTGTCATATCCGAGGATGGCACAAAATAGCGATCGGTAACCGTCGGCGGCAGGAACGGATGCGTCCCCTGATCCGGAATCGACATACCGCTCATTTTGCATAAATTGACAAGTATTCGCTGGAGATATCGCCGCCACCCGGGGGTAAACGGTGGCCAGGAGGTTTTTTTTTCGATGGCCTGCCGATAGAGCTCCTGGGTACGAAACGGAGGGAACGGGATACTCGCCTCATTGAACCAGCGCACCGCCCCGTCAAAATTGTTCACACCGGACAGGATCACCACCCGTTCCACCGACTCGGGTGCCATCAACAAAAAGAGCAGCAACTCCTGGGTTGATTGATAGCGCCGACCGGAAAAATTATACCACACATAAGGGGACAACCCGTTGAGAACCGTGGCGATGGTATGGGCATCACTGCTGGCACCGACGCCGTAAGCAGTGCTGTTGCCGACCAACGCCGCCCGCCGGCCTTCGAAATCGGCACTTTTATACCGCGTCAGAGTCAGACGCTCTCCGGCATGAAGCGTCGTTCGAAGCCCATACTCATCGGTGCTGAAGACCGTCTGGTTCACCCCCGGCGCACTGCTCTCCATCACGTAGGGCGTATAAACGCTTTTTTCCCTTAGATAAGCCCGCATTTGAGGGGCCAGGGCGAAATATTTTTCATCCATGACTACCGCCCCGACCCACGATCGAACGATCCGTCAGACACCGGCATCCAGATAACGCCGCATATCCCGGCCCAGACGAACCATCTGGGCAAATTCATCCGGGGTGGCGCTCAAGGCATGGTCACGGATGGTGGTATCGGACTTGTCGAGGGTAAAATGCTTTTCGATGATGCGCGCCCCGCGGGCGATGGCCAATAACGCCACTTCGATGCCGATGGCATGATCGGAATACCCATCATACGGGGAAGCGGTAAAATCCTTGGGCAGTTCGGTCAGGTCCCACGGTGCGGCGGGATAGCTGGACCGGCACCAGAGATAGCGAATGTTGGGCGCCGGTTTCAGGGGCAACCCCTCCCCTTCCCACATGCCCAGGGAGACGATGGTCTCCTTGCCGGTGGCGACGATCTCCTCCACCAGGGGCAGATCGTTCCTGACCGTGCGTGAGGCGATCTTGTACCGATTGAAAGAGAACGGTTTGATCATCTCCCAGGCGTGGGGAACGATGATGGAAAACATCAACTCGATACCGTGAAAATCGGCCAACCGTTGCAGATCGCGAATGATATCCGGGGTGATGCGGTTGATCTCCCCTTCACCATCCCGCCAGCCCAGTTGAAATTTGACGATATCGGCCCCGGCCCATTTCGCCTGCCGGATCAACTCGCCGGCCAAACCGAAATGGCCGTTGTGGTTCATGCCTATTTCAGCAATAAAAAGCATTAAGATTCTCCTTCATGGCCGGTGAAATTCACGATCGGTACACTTTCTACAGATATTCACTTCACTGATTCGAGTTGCTGATCATAGTGTGCCACCTCTGACAGATTATTGGTGCGATTGGACCCATGGCAGCGGTAGCGGTAAAAAGGAAACTCCAGGCGACCAATTTTATATTTTTTTTCAAACCGTTTACGCAACTCATGCCCCTCCCGCATCTTGAACTCGGTATTGTATAATCCGATATCGAACAGACACTCCTTGCGAAACAGGATGCCGCAGGCGATTTCCTCGTCAAAACAGTTGAAACGATTGATGATGTTTTCAAACCGGTCCACCTTGACATAATCGCAGGCCACCGCCTGGTAGTGGCGGTTCAAATCGAGAAACAGTTTCATGACGTTCAAAAAATTTCTCTGTACATAATCATCGGAGTCGACCCGCACCACATAACGGCCCCGGGCCTTGCGAATCGCCTCGTTGAGGGACATGGGCAACCCCTTGTTGGTATCATGATTGAACACCCGTATGTTCCGAAGCACGGAAAGGTTTGCCAATACCTCCGAAGTATTGTCGGTACTGCCATCATCGATCACCAGGATCTCCCACTCCCCCGGTTTGAAACCGGTCTGATGAGAAAGGCTGCGCACACATCTTTCCAGCCATTCACCCTGGTTATAGCAGGCGACGATAACGGAGATATCCGGCAGATAGTCCTGTTTTTCCTCAATCATGTTTTTCAAACCCTCCCCGAAAACCGTGAACATTCCTATTCGAGGGCCGCACGGATGGCCTTGAAGGAATATTGGGCCGCCTTGTGTTCCGAGTCCACCGTCAAGCCGGCGATGTGCGGTGTGATCAATAAATTTTCATGAGCGTCGGCATAGCGGATCAGGGGATGGACCCGTTTGTCGGAGAGAAATTCCTCGGAGATCACATCCAGACCGGCCGCCGCCACATGACCGCTCTCAAGAGCCGCCAACAGCGCCGGTTCATCAACGATCTCGCCCCGGGAAATATTGATGAAGATCACACCGTTTTTCATCTCCTTGAACCAGGATTCATCCACCATTCCGGCGGTCGTCTCATCCAAATGGACACTGATCAGGACGATATCCGCCCGTAATGCCTCCTGGTAGCTGTCCACCTGGGTGACAGAATCGTCATGGATGGTCTTGAAAGGATCATAGGCGATGACAGTCATGCGAAAGGCGGCGGCATAACGGGCGACGTTGCCACCGATGCGGCCATAACCGATGATGCCGATGCTTTTGCCGTTGAATTCCACCGCCCGCAGTTCATCCTCGATATCCCGCCAATAGCCCTGTTTGACCCGCTGCGCCGCCTGGGGAAGTTTGCGGACGGTGGCCATGATCAACGCCCAGCAAAACTCCGATGAGGCATGGATGGAGTGGACGAAATCGGTATCCTTGAGACAGGCGACGGTCAGCCGGTTCCGGTCGCACCAATCCCGATCGATATGGTTGCTGCCGGTGGAGGGGGTGGCGAGTATTTTTAATTTTTTCCCATGCTTCAGCAGATCGGCATCGATCAAATAGGTGGGGCACGGTTCGCACAGCCAGGCATCCATCTCCGGCAGCAGTCCGGCCACCGTTTCCCGGTCGGCGCCGTTGGCGAATACGCAGTCGACCGTTTGCCGGATTTCCGCTTTCATGGCCGGTAAAAAATGCATCGGCGCCGTAATCAACACCTTGTGGCGCTTGCCACTTTCGTGACGTTCCAGATTCATCGTCCGGCGTTTCACCGGGCGGTTTTTACAATAACCCTTGCGCATCATGCATTCCGCCAGGGTCAGGTCCATCTTTTCGTCAATATTGATGGACCGCTCCGGCTCCATGATGTAAGCGCGGCTATCGGGACCGATCCGGGTCTCCCGTTCAATGATCAGGCTGCGGGTCATGGCATAGATGGCGCCATTGCGTATGTACGAGGGCGGTTTCAAATCCTGACGCCGGGAACCACCCGGTGTTTCCGGGTATTCGCTGGTGAAATCGACAATGCGATCATCAACGATACGTTTCAGACGGATGGGATGTTTTTCTCCGGTATCGGCCATGGTGATGATGGCATCGGCGCCGGTATCGATCAATTTTCGCAACACGCCATCCACATCCCCGCCATCACGCAGGGGGGAGACGCAGGGCAGTTCCACCACATAATCATAGACTTTGCCCTTCAATGCCTCGGTGGTCAAAACCGCATGGTAGAGGGAAGCCGCCGAGGTCACCGTATCCCCGGACAGTTCCGGTGGTCGGAGAAACGGGGCCTCGGCACCGTAGGAGCGGGCAATTTCGGCAAACTCTTCGCTGTCGGTGGAAACCACCACGTCATCCACCAGCTCGGCATCCAGTCCCGCCTGGATGGAGTAGGCCATCAGCGGATGGCCCAGCAGTGGATAGATGTTTTTTTTGGGTATGCCCTTGGAACCGCTACGGGCTTGAATCACACACAGAACACCTCCGGAACGAGGTGTTGATGAAGTTTTCGGCATGTCTGGCCTCAGATACGTTTTTTGATCAATTTTGCCGGTACTCCGGCCCATATTTCATAAGGGGGGATGTTTTTGGTCACCACGGCTCCGGCACCGACGACGCTCCCCTGGCCGATATCGACACCCGGCAGAATGATGACTCCCTGGCCGATCCAGACATCATCACCGATGCTCACCGGGGCGATACGGGCCGGTTGATTCATGATCAGGTCACTGGCGGCATGACCGTGTTGATTGTCCATGATGGAAACATTGGCGGCGATCCGTACATGGTTGCCAATTTTCAGATGATCCTTGATGGCGATGATATTGTTCATGCCGATACCGCTATAGTCGCCCATTTCGAAAATGGGTGCCGGCTTGGTCAAGGCGAAGCAGGCCCGTTCGTTGATCGTGCAATGGTGACCGAAACGCATCCGGGCATTATCGGCCAGGCGAAAGGTCACGTCCTGTCGAAAAACGGTATTTTCCCCGGCACTGACGGATGGATGACGCATCAACAGCCATCGTGTCCGCAGCCGATCCCGCCACGAGCGGCTGTAGGTGCTGCCTTTGTCCTTCAAATCAAAGCGGGTGACCCTTTTTTCGCTGCCCATTCAAACTCCAATTTTGAAAATCCAACCAGCGATCATTTTTTCAAAATGGGATCCACCACATCACGAAAAGTGCCCCGCCAACGCTTGCCGGAGAGCTTCCAGGACCAGGAGCTGAAAACATCCGTACAGTAGTCGACGACGAAATCGGCAATCCGCTCCGCTGATCGACCATCGTTACGATACCAGAATTCTCCGACAAAGGTCTGCCAATCTTTTTCCGACACCTGCAAAAAAGCGGGATCATTCAGCCGTTCCGGTAATTCTGAAGCCCGACAGAAACCACCCAGCCAGGAAGAAAACCAGGGATTGCCGGTATCGGGCGTCGTATGCCAATGGCTGGAGGGTCCCAGAGGAATTTCACACAGGTGGCGAATGTGGAACATTGGCAGTTTCGGCGGCTCGATCAGGTCTGAGTCGATAAACAGGCACGGTTTGCCGAAATAACCCAGATCCATGGCGGCATGGGAGGTCACCGACAAACCGACGTCCATATGTCGAAACATATCATAGGTATGCTGCGGCTCCAACACCTTGATCCAGGGATAACGCTGCCAGTAGGCATACTCTTCATCGGATTTGCACCAATAGGAGGTATAGGCGGTCGGATGCATTTTCAGCAACAGTTGCCAGCCGGCCTCCCGGACCCGTTCGCAGATCTCACCATATTTATCCAGAAACCATTGATTATAGCCATCCACCTGCTTTTCCGACCAGCCGGGAAACCACAGCGGCGTTTTTTTGCTCTGAGCGCCAACTCCCTTGGGAAACAGAACGGCGATGGGACGGGATGGATCCAAACCATAGTAACGACAAAATGGCTCTTTTCCCAACGCGGCGGCCTCTCCAATCACTCGTTCATGCATAACCGAACCGGTAATCGTGATCTGCTCCGGGGTCAATAACCGCTCATACTTCATCATCTCCTGATGATAATACATGAGCCGCCGGGACCAGGGACTGCGCAGAAGACAGTGATCCACACCGCTGGGCCAATGATCACCACCACCGTTTTCGTTGTAATTAAGCGTCGGCCGTCCCTCGGAACGCGCCATCTCCACCAAGGGCTGATAGCTTTTCCAGGTACCGAACAACACCGCATCGCAACCCCGCATATGGGTGCGAAATTCCCACTCATTTTCCAGAAAGAGGGTTTTTTCCCGCCTGAAGACCGCATCGGCCACATCTTCGCGATCATAACCATTGCGGTTGATCTGTCGACCAGACACGGCGAACCGCACCTCAACGCCTCGATTTTCCAAAGCGTGTTTGATGGCCAGTTCCCGAAAGCGGTTCTCTTTCAACTGGCGCCCGCAAAGCAATAATATTTTTTTCAAACCAGCCATGACGAATAAACGCGTTTATCCCGCATTTCGCTCACCAGAACATCCACATATTACAGGATCATGCGTGCATGGTCGTCTGATCCGTTGCGGACGCCGGTGTTCGAGCCCTGGCGTGAAACCTGTTGAACTCATGGATAATGGGATGAACCCAAGCCAGATAGCGATTAAAGGTACGGTGCAATGACGACTCCTGGAGCAGCTTCCGGGCCGCCTGATAATGTTTTTCATCAGCGCCTCATCATTCTGCCGACCGGCAATATGGCCCAGAACAATATGGGCGATGATATGACCGGGTAGTTTGCGGGTGGTGCCTCCAACTGACCTAACGAGTCTTAAATTTGATAATTTTCCTGCTTAGGATGACTATTGGCAGTCACACCTACCAGAAACCTGCAAACATGAAAAGATTAAAAATTTCAAATAGATATAAAAACACCCAACAAGACTGGATATTTTATTGACTAACCCATGGTCATTGCGGTCCGCTGCCAATAAATCCATTAAAAAAAACCAGCAAAATAACAATCGTCAGGTCATTGAGAGACATCAGCGCTTTTCGGCAGGCCGGGGGCGGCCCACCCAAAAGCTGTTTGGTAATTGCCAAACAGCTTTTGGGTGGTTTGCACCAATAACATCCGGCCTTATACGGTATTCCACTGGGAAGGCAACTCCACGAAACCCGCTTCGTTGGTAACCTGCAACTGACCCGGTCGTGGGTCGACCCGAACGGACAGCAGATTGGAAACCTTGCCCAAAAGCTCAATATCGTTGACACCGACTACCGATAATCTCAGTTGATAGCCACCCGGCAACAGGGGAAAATGGGACAGGTGGGCCTCAATGGTATGCAGCCCCGGGGCAAAAGAGGGACGTTTTTCCAGATCCCGCTCCTGGTTCATGTAAGCGGCGATCATCTGTCGACCGGTCGGCTCCACCATATAGGTGAACAGGGGGGATTCGAGAAACCGTTTGGCCTCAAAGGTCAGACGAACCGTCATGGCCTCACCACAGATGAGCGTCTTTTTTTCGCGGCCATCGGCTCCAATCACCTTTGCCGAATGAACAACGAACGAGTGTTCCGTGCCCGGGTGATGAACCATGCTCGACTCCCCGGGCAGATTGTCGATGACATAGTTACTGATTACCTCCGCCGTCGGACCGGTCGCCACGAACCGGCCCCTGTTCAAATAGACCGCCTTGTGACAGATACGGTCAACATGACTCAAGTTGTGCGAAACGAACACCACCGCCACCCCCGAGTAGGCCAGGGCCAGCATTTTTTCAAGGGCCTTGTTGCGAAAGACCAGATCTCCAACCGCCAACACTTCATCCACCAGCAGGATATCCGGCTTCATGTGGATGGCAACGGAGAAACCGAGACGGGCGCGCATGCCGGAGCTGTAGGAGCGCACCGGGGCACTGATGAACTCGCCGATATCAGCGAAGTCGATGATATCGTCAAGTATTTTGGAAACCTCCCTGTTGGGGATACCGAGGACGGCGGCATTGATGAGAATGTTTTCATAACCGCTGAGCACCGGACTGAAACCGGCCCCGAGTTGAATCAACGCCCCCACCTGCCCACGCATGGCAATACGCCCCTTGTCGGGCATGATCAGACCGTTGATCAAACGGAGCATGGTGGTCTTGCCGGAGCCGTTGGGTCCGATCAGACCCATGATCTCCCCACGACGCACCGTCAGGGAAACATCATCCACGGCCCAAAACTCCTCCTTGCGCAGAACCGTGCTCCGAGGACGGCCTCTGAACTCCCGGCTCAAATCCATGATGCCATACCAGAGGGAACGTTTCAGGTGGCGGCAAAACTTTTTTGAAACCGCCTCCACCCGGATGAGCGTCTCCTCGGACATCAGGAACCGAGCCGTTCGAGAACGATGGGAACCGACAGGCGATAACAAGTGAATGCGAAAAGGCATCCGACCACGGTGATACCACTGGTGATCAGAAAGGCGGTGACGTCCGTCATGCTCCCCTTGGTCATCAACTCCCGAATGCCAGTCAACAGAGGGGTAACCGGGTTGATCTGCACCAACAGGGAATAGGGCCAGGTTTGCGGTGGCGGATAGACGATGGGGGTCAGGAAAAAGGCGATGCGCAACAGATAACCGATCCCCTCGCCCACATCCTTGAACAGTGCCCCGATCGGTACCAACAGCAGGCCGAACAGGGTGCCGAGACCGATCAGGATCAGCAGGGCCGGCGGAACCAGCAACAGGTTCCAGGAGAGACCGATATCAAAATAAAACAGGGCTCCCACAACCACCAACAGTTGCAGCCCCATATAGAAAAGTACCTGCCCCATGCCTGCCAGGATCGGCGCCTCCCGCGGCATGTTGATCTTGATCATGATCGACACGCAGGAGTCGAACATTTTCAACGGCGTGGTGACACTCTCCGTGAACACCTGCCACAACACCGTTCCCAGGAGGACGTAGATGGGATAGGGAATGTCGGTTTCGCCGATATTAAGAATGTTTTTTTCGTTCAGAAAAACAAAGATTCCGGTCGTCACCAGGGGTGGAACCAACACCCACATCACGCCAAAGATCGATTGTCGATACCGTTGATGCAGATCCCGATGAAACAGCCGCCAGGCCAGATCCCGGGAGGCCAGCAGATCCCGAATGATGATACCCAAAAAACCACGGAGATTGATAATCTGAGACTCCGGCGAGTAAATCCGCTCGGTCAATGGGACCTGTTTGTCATCTTCGGACATTTAGGAAAGATCCTTGGAGGCCGTCCATTCATGGACCGTGCCGGACTACCGAAAATTTTTTCGATAGCCCCTGTCAATCGTTCACAGTACGGTAAAGTACCCGGTGGCGAATGTCAATCAAGCTCCGGAAAACCGGGCGGCATACCATTGACCCCGGTCTCCGACCGGCTCACGATTCATCAGCCGGACCAACCAATCCCTCATTTTTCAACCGCTCCACCATTGGCAACAAATCCCACATGGGCACGCCGATACGCTCCGCAACCGCCAACAGATCCATCTCTCCATCCAGGAACGCCAACAGATTTTTCAAAATCCGTGTCGCCCCGCGCTTCGGTCGTGCGCTCGTATTGGGGTAGAGACCGCGACGTCCAAGCTGGGGTTCACACAGGACATTCACCCGCAACCGTTCATTCCCTTCCAGACAGGAGAGGGCCAGGCGCAGGGCTTCGTACCCCCCCGAAAGACCATCGACCGTCACCAACTCCAGATTGTCCAACGAGGTATGGTACTCCGGATAGGTCGCATATTTGGAGCGCATCATGGATACCATCGGCAGATCCACCCCGGGAGCGCAATACTGACGCTCATCGCTGCCCCGATCCAGAAAATCATACTGTTTAAAATCGGCAGCCCAATGGTTGAGCACATGCAACGCCACGCGGTCCGCCAGGGTTCCCCCCCTTCGGGAGGGCAGGAAAGAGTGGCAACGGTCGTCACCGACACAGGTGATGTTGAATCCCGCCACCACCCGTTCCTTCAGATGATTCAAGTGACGGCTGACATAATAAATCGCACCGATGGTCTCCGGCATGAAGACGATACGGTAGCTGTATCGACGAAAAGGCAGACTTCGCAGCCAGTTGGCCAAAAACAGGGTCACCACCGGACCGGACAGTTCATTGTTGGCCAGAGATGGATGACAGATGTAGGTGGAGAGAAAAATTTCCTCCGGACTCTCCCCGGGTAGAACGAACTCGCCATAATCGAGTTGGCCCGCTTCCAGGGTGCTGTCGATATGAACCCGATATCGACCGGGCCGCAGCCCATCGCGTTGATGCTGGCTCAAACAAAACCCCCACTGTTCCTCGTAGTAGGAGCTGACAAAGGGGATGGCATCCGGCTGTTCCGGCTTTGAATGGAGATGTTGCTGCAACTCCTCCAGTTCCATTTCCCGGTCCACGGGTACCGAGTAGGCCACCAGATGCAGATTACATTTGTCGATATCAATAATTTTTCGACCATCCGCATCCAAAACATAGGCATCCCGAACATTCCACTCCCGGGGAATCGTCCAATCGAAACAGGGCGTGCCACTGGCCACGGAGCGTTTTTCCAACCCCGGCAACCGCTGTTGCAAAATGGCCAGGGTATGACGCACCCCTTCACCGGTAAGACTGCGATGAAGCGGAAACAACTCGACGAGAAGATCGTACATCTGTCTTCCCAAGTCGTTGTTTTGACTGTTTGTATTAGATAAAACCAACTTTCGATCCACCTCCGTACCCGGTAACCCGATCAACCCGGGGTTTGACCGGTCATGATACGGGGAGAAAATTCCGTAAAAAATATGGCACTTTTTTTTATCGATCTGATACTATCCGATAAAAAGTGGAAAATCATCCACTCGCCTCTGTCTACAAGACATCTTTGGTCAAGTTGGCCGTTTTGAGCCGGCTCGATCTTTTCAGCCGTTGATCGATTCAATGAAAACAAAGCGATTATCGTGAACGAACTCATTCTCTTCAATGCCCTGAAAAAAAACCTCCGGGACCGGGACCGGTTGATCGTTCTGCACTCGTCACTGCCCCACTTCCGTCTGCCCTGGAACCAGTTGAAATGGCCCCTTCTCGCAGCCCTCCGCCGTCTGGTCGCCGAAGGGAGAACCTTGTTTCTGCCTACTTTTACGTTGAGCTTCTGCCGTGGGAAACCCTACCACCATCTGCATTCACCCTCTGAAGTGGGCATCCTGGGCCAATGGTTTTTGGAGTTGAACGAGGTACGTCGTTCCCATCATCCAATCTACTCCTTTGCAATGGCCGGCCCCGAAGCCGAAAAAATACGCTCCCTGCCATGCACCACCGCCTGTGGACCGGACTCCCCGTTCGGTTTTTTTCATCGACACAATGCCCGTTTCATGCTTTTCGGCGCCAATCCCAAGGATCTGACCCAGCTTCACCACTATGAAGAGGAAGCCAGGGTGCCTTACCGATATGACAAGGATTTCGTCGGCCGGGTCACCTTCGACGACCGAACGGACGACCAATTTTCCGCACGCATGTACGCCCGATATCACACACTGGTCGGCAAGATCGATTTCAGCCCGGCCATACGGATTTTGCGGCAACGAGATCTCCTGCGGGAACAGGAGTGGCATGGGGGACGCATCAGCACCGTTGATTGCCAGGCCCTGGCCGATGTGGCCAGAGAATTAATTCGACAGGACCCCTTCGTCTTCATGTCCGCCGGCTCTGCCGCCAGCGCCCGCCATACCATGGAAATGCATGGCGAAAAAGAGCGGGAACCGCCGTTGAAAGTGGCCCTTCTGGGCAATCACAATCTATTTTTGCTGAAAACCGCCCTTGAAAAAACCCTGTCGGATCATATTCAAAACCGAAATATTTCCCTTTATGCCCCCCCATTCGGGCAGTCCTACCAGGAAATCCTCGACCCGAACTCCGACCTGCACCGTTTCCAGGCGGATTTCGTATTTTTCACCGATCGCCTGGAAGATCTGTTCAAGACGGAAATATTGGAGACGATCAACGCCAACGACATGCAACCACTCCTGCACCACCTGGAGATGATCACCGCGTTGCAAAAACAGGCTTCGGGCACCCTGTTCGTCAATCGATTTTTCCAATCGGGAACCCCCATCAACGGACTGGCCGGCCAAAGCGCCGTTCGCTCCCTGTTGGATCGAGCCAATCAACATCTGGACGAATTGATCAAACCCCTGGATAACATCCATATTTTCGATCCACTCCGGGATATCCATCTGTATGATGAGGGTCGGGACCCCATTCATGATGCCCGCCTCTGGTTTTCCGGACGTTTTCCCTTCTCCCAAGGCTACAGCGATCATCTGGCCAGGCGTTATACCGGCATGGTTTTGGCGGCAACGGGCCGCACCACCCGGCTGCTGGTGGTCGATCTGGACAACACGATGTGGGGCGGTATCCTCGGCGAGGACGGACTGGAAGGGTTGCAGTTGGGCGGGGACTACCCGGGCAATGCCTTTCTTCATTTTCAAAACGTCCTGACACAACTCATGAATCGCGGTATCGCCATCGCCATCGCCAGCAAAAATGATGAATCCCATGCCCTGGAAGCCATCAATACCCTGCCCGATATGCGCATCCGCGAAGACCAACTGGCTACCTGGCGCATCAACTGGACGGAAAAGTGGCGAAATATCCTGGAAATTTCCCAGGAAGTGGGCTTGGGACTGGATAACATTCTGTTCGTGGATGATAATCCCGTGGAACGGCAGCAGGTACGACTCAACCTGCCGGCCGTCAAGGTATTGGAACTACCCAAGGACCCCTGCCAGTACGGCCGGACACTTCTGCGGGATCCCCACCTGGAATCCATTCAACAGACCCGGGAAGACCTGAAACGGGCCAAACAGTATGTTGCCAAAAGACGCCTGGAGCAAGCGCGTCAACAATTTTCAGATCCCGACCAGTTTTTTTCCTCCCTGGAACCCAAACTGCATATCGCCCCACTCACCCCGACCAATACGGCACGAGCGGTGCAATTGGTCAAAAAAACCAATCAGTTCAACACCACCACCCAACGATACACACTGAATGAACTGAATCATCTGGACGCGGAGGGTGAAGGAATCTTCGTCCTCGGCCTGGAAGACCGTTTTTCGGAATTTGAAAACATCGGCCTGGCGGTCGTCCGTTGGAACCATCCCCGAGAAGGGGAAGGCTGGATCAATCTGTTCCTGCTCTCCTGCCGTGTCCTGGGCCGGGGTGTGGAAAAAGGGTTTTTGACCTGGCTGGCCAACCATGCCCGAACACGCGGCCTGTCGCATCTATACGGTCATATAATCCCCTCCAAACGCAACACCCCGGTTCGCAACCTGTTCGAAAAACAGGGTTTTCAGCCAACGAAAGAGTCTGGCGTATGGGCGTTGACCCTTAAGGACCCGCCCCCCGTTCCCAACTGGATCACAATCATCGACACCATCGAGACCACCCCCCATGACTGACCAAAATGACCGAACCCTTGAATCCTTCGTCATCGGTGAATCCGTTTCTTTCGAACGCCGTTTCACACCGGAGGATTTTGTACCGTTTTCCCGACTGAGCGGCGATAACAATCCCCTGCACCATGATGCCGATTATGCCGCCCAAACCCTTTTCGGCGAAATCATCGTACCGCTCCACCTCCTGGCCGCCCCCCTCTCCGCCATAGCCGGCATGATGCTCCCCGGTCACCGTTCTCTCTATTTGAGCACCCGGCAACGGGCCCTTAAACCGGCCCATTATGATCAAACCATCACCTACTCGGCCAAAGTGACGGCCAAGAACGACATCAACCGCACTCTGACCATACGGACCATCGCTTTTCACGAAGCGGACATTCTTCTGGAAGCCGAACAGATCGTACAGGTCCGCATGGATGTCGATGCAGCGATGGCCCCACCCCGGTACACCGGTTTCCACAGCCATATTCCCGGCAAACGGACCGCACTGATCACCGGTGCAATCGGACATATCGGCACCGCACTGGCCCTGGCATTGGCAAAAAAAGGTTGGAATCTACTACTGCTCAACCGCCCACAACGGCAAAACGAGTCCGAAAATCTGGCGCGCCGATGTAAAAACTTCGGGGTCACCGCATCAACACTCGCCTGCGATTTAACCGATACCGAAACCCTTGAGAAACAATTGCGGGAAATTTTCAAACAGCACGACATAACCGACCTGATACATACCGCGAGCCCAGGCGTACAGGCTGACCCGACCGAGCTGTTGGCAGTTAATTTCTCGGCCCTGGTCAAACTGTCCCGTGCCCTTCTCCCCAGCCTGTTACAACGTCAGGATGGACGGATTTTTCTGCTCGGCTCCAGTGCCATCCACTACGGCCCGCCGGGTTGGGAGGCGTATACCGCCTCCAAGACCGCAGCCGCGAACTATTTGACCACCCTGAACAACCGCTATGTAAACCACGGCCTGTCCTCCTGGGTTTTGGCCCCCGGCTTCGTCCATACACCGTTTTCCAAAACACTCCGGGGTCCGGATACTCTCTGTCTGTTGCCGGAACAGGTGGCTGAAGCAGCCGTGGATCTTTTGACCGGAAAACAAGGGGGGAACAAGGGAGGATATGTCTGGATGGAGCCGGGCCGGTCGTTGCAGTTCGGTCATTTCGGCTTTCATGGCGGCGCCGAACGGCAACCGGTCCAAGAATCCGACCACGAACCGGACAGTACGGAAAAACCCACCAACACGGACACCTCCCCCCGGCAAGGGGGCGCATCACGTAATGGACAACTGGAGGATATGGTGCGGCGGTTTTTCAATGTTGCCGACGACCACGACCTTTCCGAGGCCGGCCTCGACCGTTTCCCCGGTTGGGATTCGTTACGCCACATCGAACTGATGCTCCACCTGGAAAAACGATTGGGCATTCATTTCGACTCGATGGAGATCGACCGCACCAAGCAGTTGACCGATCTGAACCGCCTCATCCGGGAAAAAATTGATGGACCGAACTCAACCTGAAATTTTGTAATAACCCCGATACCACTCGACGAACCGGGTGATGCCCTCCTTGATATCGGTCTTGGGTCGAAAGCCGACATCCCGGGCCAGGGCGTCAACATTCGCGTAGGTCGCCACCACATCCCCCGGTTGCAGGGGCAGCAGGTTGACCTTGGCCTTTTTGCCCAGGGCCGCCTCCAGGGTATGGATGTAATCCATCAACTCGGTCGGCTGATTGTTGCCGATGTTGTACAACCGGTAGGGCGCGGCGGAACTGGCCGGATCCGGGTCATCGCCGGACCAGTCCGGATTCGGCTCCGGGATGCGGTCCAGGGTACGGACCACCCCTTCGACGATATCATCGATGTAGGTGAAATCGCGTCGATGTTTGCCATGGTTGTATACGTCGATGGGATCGCCGGCGAGAATTTTTTCGGTGAACTTGAACAGCGCCATGTCCGGCCGCCCCCACGGACCGTAGACGGTGAAAAAGCGCAATCCGGTGGTGGGCAGACCGAACAGGTGGCTGTAGGTGTGGGCCATCAGTTCATTGGATTTTTTGGTGGCCGCATACATGGAGATCGGATGATCGACGGAATCGCCGACCTTGAACGGCATGCTGGTGTTGACGCCGTAGACCGAGCTGCTGGAAGCGTAGACCAGGTGCTCGACCCCGTTGTGGCGGCACCCTTCGAGGATATTGAGAAAGCCGACGACGTTGGTATCCACATAGGAATGCGGATTTTTCAAGGAATAACGCACACCGGCCTGGGCGGCCAGGTTGACCACCCGGTCGAACCGTTCCTGGGCGAACAACGCCTGCATGGCCTGGCGGTCGGCCATATCGGCGAGGACGAAACGAAACCCGTCCCTGCCTTCCAAACCGGACAGGCGATCCTTTTTCAACTGCACATCATAGTAGGGATTGAGATTATCCAGGCCGACAACGGTATCACCCCGGTCCAGAAGACGCCTGGTGAAATGGGCACCGATAAAACCGGCCGCTCCGGTGACAAGGACTTTCATGCGCTCTCCTCAATCAAACTCGGGTAAAGGAATCAAAAAAAACCGGCGCCCGAAAATCCGGGCGCCGGTATCACGACATTCAAACCATGCCGACCCTAATCAACCGACATAGGAGCAGGCGCTGGCCTTGGAACGGGTATCCATGTTGCGGCCCCGGTTGGTGTGATCATCCACCTCGGCGGCGGTACCGATCATGCGGCCGAAGAGGAAGGTGGTGAAGGCGGCGCTCTCCAGGGCGGAACCGCTGATTTCACCGGACTGATACGGCTTCCAGAGCATTTTCAGCAGGATGACGGCGATCACCGCATCGACGTTGACACAGTAGACGTTTTTGCTGACGCCGGTTTTGAACAGGGCGTTGACCAACTGGTGATAGAAATCCTGGAAGATGTTGTAGTCTTTGCGCTTTTTGAACAGCTCATCGACGAACACCTCGCGGGGATCATAGTTGACGTCCTCGCCCTTGAAGACCGGGTGGTTGATGCAGGGGATCTTGGCATAGTTGAGATCGCCGGCGGCCTTGGCCTTGGCCTTGTAGGCCTTGTACTCCTTGGCATAGTCGGTGGCCATGGTCGCCAGTTTCAGACCATGGCCCTTTTCGCCGGGATCCATCAGGCCGCTGTCCTTGAAACGCTCCATCAGGAAGGCCATGGCCTCGAAACCGTTGCCGCCATGGGCGAACCCGGTGTGGGAGAGGAAACCGATGTACCCCTTGTTGACCTGGATGCGATCCGGCACCTCGGGACCATCGGCGGAGACCGCGCCCTTGGCGCCCTGGGCGGAAATGGTCCCCGGACCGTTGGTGATCAGCAGACCCAGCAGCACCGAGAACGAGAACAGCTCGTCCTCGCTGGGACGGCGACCGAGCAGGGCCATGAAAGCGGTCTCGGTGAAGCTCCAGGAGGCCATCAACTCGCCGTTGTCAACCCCGTTGATGCTCTTCTTGTCCTGTTTGTCACCCGGCACCGAAGCGCCGATGATGGTGCTGAAGATGCGGAAATGCCAGGGCATGTTGAGCAGGGTGGTCACCGACAGACGGCGGCGCATGAACGGTTTCCAGGCCAAATGGGTGGTGACGGCGGCCAGGACCACGTTGTCGCGCACGCCACCGCCGGTTTTTTCGGCCAGGGCCTTGAGGAACTCGATGAACACCGATTTGACGCCCCGGCTCTCCAGGGCCGACATCATCGACTTGCCACGCTTGCCGCCCTTTTCGAAGATCAATATCTCCTTCAGGTCACCTTCAGCGGCCTGCGCCACCTGGGCGGAGATGTCGATAGAGGTATCGGCGGGGTCCTCAATGCCGACCAGACCGAACAGATCGATCAGGGCCCGCACCGCATCCCGGGCCGGTTGCACCTCCTTGGGTCCGACGATGCCCACCGCCGAAGAGAGCGTGGCGTTGGGGCTGCTGCCGGCTTCACGGGCGGCGTCGGCGGCGGCCAACAACACCGAACCGCTCTGATTGACGAAGGCGTTCAGGGCCACATTGGCCATGGCGGCGCCATTCTCGTCGGGATACTCCTTGATCAGCGACTGGGTGAGGTTCTCCTCCAACTTGTGGGTGGAGGCATCCAAAACGCTGACGCCGTGGATCTGGGAGACCTGGCTCTTGGGATCCATGCGCGAGGCGCCGGAGGCATCCTTCAGGGTCTGGCGGGGGAAGACGGTACCCACCTGTTTGCCCAGATCGGCGATCTGTTCGTTGTAGGGGGCCAGGGCCTCGACCACCGGCACCGACAGATTTTCCGGCAGTTCAATGCCGGCGGAACTGCGCATCCAGCATTTGGGAGCCAGGTTGCCGCGCGGCTCGAAGTCCGGCTTGACGCCGTTCATCATCATGACCATGGTCATGGCTTCGGGAATGTGGGCGATGTTGGTCACCACCGCACCCTTGGCGGAACAGATCGGCGAATCAGGGGTGAAGATGCCCTTGACGCCAAATTTGTCCATGAACCATTTTTCCTTGGCGGCGGCATCGTCGCCGGAACCGGCGATGGCGCCGGCATGGCCGCAGGAGCGGGTCAGGTTGGCTTTCCAGCGACCGACCACGCAGGCCACCACCGGTTTGCTGAACTCCAGGTCCCGCTCATAATAGCCACCCGGCTCGATGTAGTAGACCGCGCCCTTGGTGCGATCATCGTTGTGCATGGCGTGGGTGAACTCGGGTGCGGCGAAATGGATGTAGACATCCTTGCCCGAAGAGAGGGAGACGGTGGTTCCCCAACCCGAAGTCAGCAGATAGGTGGCGATGGTGGTGGTGAAGTTGCCGGAGTTGGAAAAGATGCCGATGGATCCCGGCACCAGGGATTCGTGGGGCACATTGCCGCCCAGGGCGCCGCCGAGGCGCACCTTGTTGTGGGCATCGGCCACCCCCAGGCAGTTGGCGCCGAACACATCGACACCCCGCCATTGGCAGTACTGGCGGATGATGCGGGAATGTTTCACCTTCACCTTTTCGGTGAGGATCACCACTTTTTTCAGGTCCGGATTGACGCGTACCGCCTCGATGACCGAATCCTTCACACCCGATGGCGGCACGTAGACGACGGCGACGTTGAACCGGTGGCCGGCCTCCATCGCCTCCAGGACGTTGTTGTAGACCGGGATGTCGCCGATCTTGGTTTTCATCACCGCGCCGGAACGACCGGGCATGGTGCCGCAGACGATGTTGCCGCCGGAAAACTCATGGCTGGTGGGGGTGACGGTACGGCTCTCACCGCCCAGGATGTTGAGCACGCAGACCCGATCCTCCTTGGTGGCGATCTCGGCCAGGGAGTGAATCCCGACATAATAGGGGAACCGGTCCTCCCCCCGGGCGTGCATATAGTTGAAACCTTTGTTCAGATCCGTATTCAGTTTCTCGCTCATGGCGTTACCTCATTCTCTACGCAGTTCGGCATTTGACGCCGCTGTTGGCGTACCCACGATGCCCCGGTGGCCGGGGCGGGGAGATTATTTGACCCCCAACTTTTTCGCGATGGTTTTACGTCCGCCTTCCCGCATCCATTTGTCGACGGCCATGGCATAGTTGATGGTTTCACTCATGGCCGAGTCATAGCCGAACATGGCATAGGGGATGTCCAGGGCATCCAGGGTGTCCTTCAGGTACCCCAGGCCGCGCACCAGGTTGGGACCGCCGCGGCCGACGACGACATAGAGCGGCGTCGGTCCGTGTTCGCCGAAATATTCACGCAGGGCGTCGCCCATGGCGCGGAAGGTTTCGTAGATGTCGGTATTGTTGGCCTTGCCGCCGATGATGAACAGGACGTTGGTCTGGGGCAGCCAGTATTTATAGGTGATCTGGCTGATCTCCTTCATCTTCGCATAGGGCGGGTTGCCGCCGAAGTCGGAAGAGATGGTGGCCACGTCACCGAGCAGCTCGGTGACCAGGGCGTTGGCGCCGCCGCCGAAGGTCATGGCGGTGACCGTGCCGGCGTTGTTGATCACATAGACGTCGGACTGACCCTGATAGGTACGCAGCTGGTTGACCTCCAACTCATAGTCGGACAGATCGACGGAATCCAGGTCGGCCGGCAGGTGCAGGCGCTGGGAGTTGCGGTCATCGCCATCGAAGGCACACTTGAAGTCGCAGGCGATCGGCACCAGACGCCCCTTGGCATTGCGGGCCATGCGGATCGGATTCAACTCCAGGGTGGTCATGCCATAGTTTTGGAACAGATCCCAAAGTTTGGTCAGATTTTGCACCAGCGGGCTGATGATCTCGTTGGGGGCATTGAGCTGGTTGAGGGCATTGGAGATGATGAATCCCTTCAAACCGGTCAGGGGATCGAAAGGCACGCTGACGATTTTGCTCGGCGGCAACTCTTCGATGTCCACACCGCCATGATGGGTGATGGTCATGGTCGGGGCACGGAACTGGGTATTGTCGGTGAGGGAAAAATAGACCTCGGCCTCGGCGTTGATGAAACTTTCGTAGGTCACCCCTTCGGACTTGGAGCTCTGGTTGCCATGGGTGTGCTCGGCGAAATAGAGCCGCTCCTTCTCCTTGAGGGCGGTGCGCACATCCTTGGCGATGCCCAGCAGGCCGGCCTTGCCTTTTTTGCCGATGCCGCCCTTGAAGACCGGTTTTACCAGACAACCGCCATACTTGTCGATCAATGCCTGAATCTCTTCGGGCGTCGCCTCGGCCTGCAAAACTTCAGCCGTCGGAAAATCGACATACTTGAGCAGTTTGGCCCCCCATTTCATGCCTGTGATTTGCATCTTAACGTGCCTCCTCACTCTTTCTCGTTTTCATACGCAGGATTGCATCGGTTGGATACGATCCAGATCCATGGTGCTGGAGCCGTAACCACACTCTTTCCAGTCATTCATCCCGTGGCCGTTTTCGCCGCCACCCCAGCGAGCCGTGTGGTCGAGGGTGGTGGAAAGCCGCGGTCGAATGACATGAAAATTCTGAAAAACCCAAAAACACTTCACTGCAACGATCTACCCGTAACAGTGGGACTCGATCGCACGGTGTCGGGACGGGATGGATGGGAAAGATGGTCCGGGTGAGGGGCTGGTGTCAACGGTTGTCATGGATTTCACCGCTTCGGCGGCGATCGTCCCAGACTAAAAACGGGCAAGCCCACCCTACATCTGGCTTACCCGTTTCCGATACCGTTGAGAATTGAATGGCGGGAGCGACGGGACTCGAACCCGCGACCTCCGGCGTGACAGGCCAGCATTCTAACCAACTGAACTACACCCCCGCATGGGATGGATCGTTTCTTCCCCGTATTAAATACGAAACCACCCCTTATGTCAAGCCATCTCGACCGGTGCAACGACCGAAACCGAACAAATGACCCTCTCCATATCGCCACATCCACCCGCCTGCCGGCAACTTGCCGCAAAACAGACGGTCCCGGTGAAAAATGGTGGGCGGAACAGGGCTCGAACCTGTGACCCTCGGCTTGTAAGGCCGATGCTCTCCCAGCTGAGCTACCCGCCCTGTGAGCGGCGAACGGACCGCACGACCGCCAGGTGAACCGACATGGCGGCGGACGGTCCGGGTCACACCGGGTGCCCGGCCCACGGTCGGTTATTTTTTCTTTTTCTTGGT
Source organism: uncultured Magnetococcales bacterium (assembly GCA_964344355.1). Taxonomy (GTDB): domain Bacteria; phylum Pseudomonadota; class Magnetococcia; order Magnetococcales; family CAYFNE01; genus CAYFNE01. The sequence goes on along the minus strand of CAYFNE010000008.1, from coordinate 25,040 downwards.
TTTGGTTTTTTTCGGCTTGGCCACGGCGTCCTTCAGGCCTTTGCCCGGTTTGAACTTGGGCAGACGCGCGGCCGGGATCTCGATCTCATCGCCAGTGCGGGGATTACGACCGGTGCGAGCGGCCCGCTCGGTGACGGCAAAGGTCCCGAAACCCACCAGATTAACGGTATCCCCATCCTTCAGGGCCCCCTGAATCGACGCCAACACGGCATCGACCGCTTCCGCGGATTGAACCTTGGTCAGCTCCGTTTCCGCCGCAACCGCTTCCACCAACTCTGACTTGTTCAATGGCCAGCCCTCCCAATGCAAGAATGAATACCGCCTGAACCGATGTGCCCCGCCCTCTGGGGCTGAGTGGCTTATATACGTGGCACAAACACGGTGTCAAGCGGTTTTATTCAGAGTTGATCTCTTTTTTTCTAATGGGTTATCGATGGGGGATCGACCAGTGGCAGGGTTTTTTCGGCCAAAACGGCGGTCTCCACCTTCTTGCCGGCGCCCTCTTTTTCGGGGCCCAAGGGGCGGGTCAGGGCCAGGCCGAACACTTCATCCACGTGGCTAACCGGATGAATTTCCAGATCCTTTAGAATATTCAAGGAAATTTCCTTTAAATCCTTGACATTCTCTTTGGGGATGATCACATGCTTGATTCCGGCACGGTGGGCGGCCAACAGTTTTTCCTTGAGGCCACCGATGATCAACACCCGACCGCGCAAGGTGATCTCACCGGTCATGGCCACGTCGCGCCGCACCGGAATACCCATCAAGGCGCTGGCGATGGTCACGCACATGGCGACGCCGGCGGAGGGGCCGTCCTTGGGGGTGGCCCCTTCCGGCACGTGGATGTGGATATCGTGCTTCTGGAAGTACTCCTCGTCCTCCAGGCCCCAAACCTTGGCCCGGGAACGGGCATAGGTGACCGCCGCCTGGGCCGACTCCTGCATGACATCGCCGAGCTTGCCGGTGATGGTGAGCTTGCCCTTGCCATCCAGTTGGGTTCCCTCGATGGTGAGGATTTCACCCCCCACCTCGGTCCAGGCCAGACCGGTGGTGACACCGATGAGATCGGTATCCTCGGCCAGGCCGAACCGGTGACGCCGCACGCCAAGAAATTTTTCCAGGCTGCGCGGGTGGATGGAAACCCGTTTGCGCTGTTCTTCGCTGAGGATGGCCTTGGCCGATTTACGGGCCAGGCTGGCGATCTCCCGGTCCAGATTGCGCACCCCCGCCTCGCGGGTGTAGTAGCGGATAATGTCCAGCAGGGCGTTTTTGGAGATGGAAAACTCCCCTTTTTCAAGTCCGTGGGCCTCCTTCTGCCGGGGAATCAGATAGCGCTCGGCGATACGCAGCTTTTCATCCTCGGTATAACCGGCCAGGCGGATGACCTCCATGCGGTCCAACAGCGGCCTGGGGATGCTCAGGGAGTTGGCGGTGGTGATGAACATCACCTTGGAGAGATCATAGTCGACCTCCAGATAGTGATCATTGAAGGCGACGTTCTGTTCGGGGTCCAACACCTCCAACAGCGCCGAGGAGGGATCACCGCGAAAATCGGAGCCCACCTTGTCGATCTCGTCCAGCAGGAACAGTGGATTGCAGGTGCCGGCCTTTTTCATCGATTGAATGATTTTTCCCGGCAGGGAGCCGATATAGGTGCGGCGATGGCCGCGAATTTCCGCTTCATCGCGAATGCCACCCAGGGAGATGCGCACATATTGACGCCCGGAGGCACGGGCGATGGATTTGGCCAGAGAGGTTTTACCGACCCCGGGCGGGCCGACCAGGCAAAGGATCGGGCCTTTGATTTTTTTGACCTTTTCCTGGACCGCCAACTGTTCGACGATCCGTTCCTTGACCTTTTCCATCCCCCAGTGGTCTTCTTCCAGGATCTCCTCGGCCCGCTTCAGGTCGTGTTTCACCTCCGAAGCGACATTCCAGGGCAGACTGACCAGCCAGTCGATGAAATTGCGCACCACGGTCGCCTCGGCGGACATGGGGGCCATCTGTTTGAGTTTTTTCAGCTCCGCTTCAGCCTTTTTCCGTGCCTCGTCGGTCATGCCGGAGGATTTGATCTTCTCTTCGAGCTCGATCAATTCGTCCTTTTCATCGTCGCGATCCCCCAGCTCCTTCTGGATCGCCTTCATCTGCTCGTTGAGATAATAGTCCCGGTGGCTTTTTTCCATCTGCCGTTTGACCCGGCCGCGCACCCGTTTTTCCACTTGCAGGACGTCGATCTCCTGCTCCAGGGCCAACAGCAGCCGTTCCAGGCGCTGGATGACCGATGGCATCTCCAGGAGTTCCTGTTTTTCCGGTACTTTGAGGGTGACATGGACGGCGGCGATGTCGGCCAGACGCTCGGGGTCCTCCAGCGACTGGAAGGTCATCAACACCTCGGGCGCCACCTTCTTGTTGAGCTTGGCGTAGGATTCGAACTGGTTGACGATGGAGCGCATCAGGCCCCGGGCTTCGGTGAGATCGAACGGTTCCCGTTCCAGGTAGGATCCCTCGGCCAGAAAATAGGGCTCTTTTTGCAGATAGCGCAACACCCGCACCGGTCGGCCCCCTTCCACCAGCACCTTGACGGTGCCATCGGGCAGTTTCAGGACCTGCAGGATGGTGCCGATGACCCCGACGGTATGGATATCCTTGGTTTCGGGATCGTCGGTGGCGGCATTTTTTTGGGTAACCAGGAGGATACGCCGATTTTCATCCCGGGCGGTAACCGCATCCAGGGCCCGGATGGAACGTTGACGGCCCACGAACAGGGGCACGATCATCTGTGGAAAGACAACGATATCCCGGAGGGGCAACACCGGAATACGAATAAAGTTGGCCGACACGGGGCCGCCGGCGGGAAAATCCGTATCCATATGAAAAACCTTTATTTAGAGGCTGTCGAGAAACACCTTCCCTGGCGTTTTCAGACGTCGCCCGGTTCGAAGGCGACTTCGAACCGGGCTCTTGGAAAACGTTGCTGGTGATGGTCCGTCCGTGGACCGCGCGAGGCCGTCGAAAGGGTTTCCGACCGCCTCGCCGTGTGTCATGAACCGTCAACCATGGGCTTTCATCGGGGGCTCTTCGTAGATCAGCAGCGGCTCGGCGCCACTTTCGATCGCCTCCTGGTTGATCACCACTTCGCGGATGCCCTCGGCGGAGGGGATGTCGAACATGACGTCGAGCAACACCTCTTCGAGGATGGACCGCAGGCCCCGCGCGCCGGTCTTGCGTTTGATGGATTTGGCGGCGATGGCCTTGACCGCTTCGTCGGTAAAGGTCAGGCGCACCCCTTCCAGGTCCATCAGCCGCCCGTACTGTTTGAGCAGCGCGTTCTTGGGTTCCCGGAGTATTTGGACAAGCGCTTCCTCATCCAGTTCCTCCAAAGTTGCCACAACCGGCAGACGACCGATGAATTCGGGGATCAATCCGAACTGCAGCAGGTCTTCCGGCTCCAACATCTTCAACAGATCGTTGACTTTTTCATCGTCGGCGTTTTTTTTCACCTCGGCGCCGAAACCGATGCCGTGATGTTTGTTGGAGCGGCGTTCGATGACCTTTTCCAGGCCGTTGAAGGCGCCGCCGCAGACCACCAGGATGTTGGTGGTGTCAACCTGGAGATATTCCTGTTGTGGATGTTTGCGTCCACCCTGGGGCGGCACGCTGGCGACGGTACCCTCGATGATTTTCAACAGGGCCTGTTGCACCCCTTCGCCGGAGACGTCCCGGGTGATGGAGGGGTTGTCGGATTTGCGGGAAATTTTGTCGATTTCATCGATGAAGACGATACCGCGCTGGGCCTTTTCCACATCGTTGTCCGCCGCCTGCAGCAGGCGCAGGATGATGTTTTCCACATCCTCCCCCACATAACCGGCCTCGGTCAGGGTGGTGGCGTCGGTGATGGTGAAGGGCACGTCGAGGATGCGGGCCAGGGTCTGTGCCAGCAGGGTTTTACCGGAACCGGTGGGACCGATGAGCAGCACGTTGCTCTTGGCGATTTCGACGCCGCCGTCGGGTTCACGCCCGGCGCCCAACCGTTTGTAGTGGTTGTAGACCGCCACCGACAGCACCTTTTTGGCGTGATCCTGGCCGATAACGTAATCGTCGAGGATGGTTTTGATCTCGTTGGGGCGGGGCACACCCATTTTTTGCTTGCGGTCGTTCTGTACGCCCTTTTCGTCCTTGATGATATCCTTGCACAGGTCGACGCACTCGTTGCAGATGAACACCGATGGACCGGCGATCAGTTTGCGGACCTCATGTTGGGTTTTGCCGCAAAATGAACAGTGCAAGACACTTCCTGAGCCTGAGTTTTTTTTGACCATGGGTCACCTCGCTTTTGAACCTGACTGCCGGAATCGGTCTCCCCGGGGCGCATCATGCGCGCCGGTTCGGTGCCGGCTCACTCCTCTTTTTTGGCCACTTCACGCTGTTCGATGATGTTGTCGGCCAAGCCATACTCACACGCCTCCTGGGCGGTCAAAAAATAGTCCCGTTCGGTATCCCGGCTGATGCGGCGCAAATTTTTACCGGTGTGTTTGGACAGGATACGGTTGAGACTTTCGCGAACCCGGGCCATCTCCTTGGCATGAATCTGGATGTCGGTGGACTGGCCTTGGAAGCCGCCCAGCGGTTGGTGGACCATCACCCGGGCGTTGGGCAGCACCAACCGTTTGTCCTTGGCGCCGGCGGCCAGGAGCACCGCGCCCATGCTGGCGGCCTGGCCGATGCACAGGGTGCTGATGTCGGGCCGGATGAACTGCATGGTGTCATAGATGGCCAGACCGGCGGTGACATGACCACCGGGTGAATTGATATAGAGGTGAATATCCTTTTCCGGGTTTTCCGATTCCAGGAACAGCATCTGCGCCACCACCACATTGGCCACGGCGTCATCGATGCCGCCGACCAGAAAGATGACCCGCTCCTTGAGCAACCTGGAATAGATGTCATACGCCCGCTCGCCGCGGTTGGTGGTTTCCACCACCATGGGAACCAAATTCATCGGTGCGATTTCTCCTTTGTAGCGGAATTTCATGCAGGATTCGAACCAGGTTGAGGCAGTCGCGGGACCGATCTTCGTCGATCCCCCATCCGACCGGAGCCACGCCGTCTGATCGCCACCCCCCGTCGCCCCTCAACGAACTGGTTGGTAAAACCGGGATTTCAGCACCGCCTGAGCGGGAATAATGGCGGCAAGTGCCACAAGAAATCAATCACTTTCTCATGTCCTGCCGCCAATATTTCCGAAAAAGGGGCCTTTTTTGCCGAAAATGGGTCGTTTTTGCCGGTACCGGGCCGTTTTTGCCGGTCAGGCGCGGTTGCCGGACAAGTCGGCGACGGTGCAGGTTTGTTCCGTCACCTCGCCTTGGCCGGTGATCCAGGCCACCACCTTGTTTTCCATCAACATCGCCCGGATCCCTTCAAGCTGGTCCTGATTTTCCTTGAACCATTTTTTCATGGGGCCGGCCTGATCACCGAACTGGGCGGTGATTTCATCGATATGGGCATCGACTTCCGCTTCCTCGACCGTCAGTCCCTCTTTGGTGGTAATGGCGTTCATCACCAGGGCCAGGTTGACCCGATCCTCGGGGCTGCGGTCGAAGGCACCTTCCAACTGTTCATCGGTCAGGCCCATCTTGTCGACGTCGAGGCCTTTCTGTTTGTAATCGTTCCTGATGCGATTCAGCATGGATTCCCGTTCCCGGGCCACCAGCTGGCTGGGCATTTCCTGGCGGTTGGCGGCGAGAATTTTTTCCATGATTTCATTGCGGATACGCTGTTCAGCATTCTGTTTGACGGTGGCTTGCAGATTATTGCGCACCTCCTCCCTGAGTTTTTCCACGCCCCCTTCGGTGACCCCGGCCGCTTCGGCCAGTTTTTCGTCCAGTTCGGCCGGCACCATGCGCCGCACCTCATGGATGGTGCATTTGAAGGTGGCCTGTTTGCCGGCCAGGTGAGCGGCCTGATAGCCTTCGGGAAAGGTGACCACCACATCCCGTTCCTCTTTGGCGCTCACCCCGACCAACTGTTCCTCGAAACCGGGGATGAACTGGCCAGCACCCAAGGTCAGGGCGTGCCCCTGGGCGCTGCCGCCATCGAAGGGGGTGCCGTCGATGGAACCGACGAAATCGAGCAGCACCTGATCACCGGTGGCGGCCTGGCGGCCCTCTTCGGCCTCGAAGGTCCCCTTGTCCTTGCGCATCTGTTCCAACACCCCATCGACATCGGTGTCCCCGACCTCGGCGACCATGCGGGTCAATTGCAGACCGGTGTACCCTTGGGGTTCCAACTGCGGGAACAGTTGAAACGAGGCGCTGTAGGAGAAGGGTTTGCCGCGCACCAGTTCGCCCAGTTCCAGGGAGGGATTGTCCACCGGACGCAGTTTGCGCTCGTTCAGGGCCTTGACGTAAGTCTCTTGAAAGAGTTGTTCGGCCACGGAGGCGGTGAGATGGCTCCGAAAACGGGATTCCATCAACTTTTTCGGGACCTTCCCAGGACGAAAACCGGGTAGTCGAACGGTCCCGGCCAGCCGCTGAATTTCCTGATCCAACAGCCTCTCCACCTTGTCGGCTTCAACGGAGATGGTCATTTTCCGGTCATACGTACTTTTTTCCTCTAGGGTCACATCCATGGGTCACACGCTATTTAGGGGTTGACAAAAAGTGGATCAGTGTACGATGCCAGCGGGGTGATTGGCAACACCCCCTACCCATTCATCGTCGGATATCGTTGCCGGTGAATCATCGGACCGCCTCTCCCTCGCCCAACCCGTTCCAAAAGGATTCGACCGGCACGACGGTTCCGGACCCTTGTATCGAAATATCCGCAGAGAGAGTAAAACATTATTTATCAAGCACCTTGATCCCCGTGCCTTCCATTTTCCCGACCAGGAGAAGGCGCTATCCGGCTCAGGCCCTATGACCTAAATTGGACCGGGGGCATTTTTTCTGATTGCAACCAGATCCGGTTCGGGGATAAAAACACGACTGAAACCGTCATCGGCCAGGGATGGATCCGGATGGGGAAAGTGGATACCAACGGAGAACCTTCAATTCGCCGAGCCGACTCATGCCGAAAATCGTCATCAAATTTCGTGGAGCGGTCCGCGGTGAACGGACCCTCGACAAATCCTCCGCCAGCATCGGTCGCAATCCGACCTGCGATATTCCCATCGACAATCTGGCCGTTTCACGCCATCACGCCGATATCGTCCTGACCCCGGGTGGCCATGAGATCGTCGACCGCAAGAGCAGCAACGGCACCCATGTCAACGGTCGGCGTGTCAACCGCGCCGTCTTGAAGGACGGCGATACCATCCAGGTGGGCAAACACACCCTGCTGTTCGTGGATCACGGCGATGACGCCAGTGAGGCGGCACCCAAAAAACCGTTCGCCGACCAGATGGCCACCACCATGGAGATGCAGAGCGGCGCCGCCTCCCTGGCGGCGAAAAAATTACAGGATATCGGTGTGGAGGCCGATGCCACCATCAGCATCAATCCCACCAACATGAAAAAACCGGCGCGGTTGGTCGTCGTCAAAGGCACCTTGAACCAACCGCAATACCACCTGGCCAACGACGCCACCTTCATCGGCAAAGGTGAACAGGCCGAAATCCGCCTGCTCGGCGACCGCGCCCCGCGCACGGCGGCGGTCATCCACCGCCGCCAGGGCGGCCACACCATCTCCCCGTCGGAAACCGGCCTGACCCTGAACGGCAAGCGCCTGCTGCAACGGGTCAAACTGGAATCCGGCGACCTGATCGCCATCCAGGAGATCGTGCTGCGCTTCGAGGAATGACCCTCCTCGCACCGAAACCGACGGGACCGATCCGATTTATATCATGACCTTTTTGGACGAGCACCGCAGACCCGCGCCCTGCCGCCGGTCCGGGCCGGGGCATTGCCGGTTGTGTGGGATGATCGGTTTGATTAGATTATGGTTTCACCCTATCGATCATTCCATCGACCATCATGCTGCGTAACTTTTTCGACAACCACGTTTTCGCCAACCTCACCTTCGCCCTGATCCTGGTATTGGGTTTCCTGTCCTATTTCATGCTGCCGCGCCAGCAGGATCCGGACATGAATTTCAACTGGATCAGCATCATCACCTTTTTGCCCGGGGCCTCGGCCGAGGAGGTGGAAAAACTGGTGACCGATCCGTTGGAGGAGGCGTTGGACAAGCTGCCCGATGTCAATTTCGTCCTCTCCAGCAGCCGGGAGGCGACGTCGGATATTCTGGTGCGTTTCAACGACATGTCCGACAGGGTGTTCGACAAACGGGTGACCGATCTACGCCGGGAGGTGAGCAACAAGGAGCGGGAGTTGCCGGAGGCGGCCGAGGAGCCGATGATTCTGGAGATCACCAGCTCCAACGGTTTCCCGACGGTGATGGTGGTGGTGGTCGGACGGGCCGATGATGAAAATCTCCGGCGGCAGGCGCGGTTGGTGGAGCGGGACCTGGAGCGCATCAAGGGGGTGGACGGCGTGGCGCCCCTGGGATTGCGACCGCCGGAGTTGCAGGTTCGTTTTTCACCCGCGATCCTGGGGGCGGCGGGTATCACGCCGATGACCCTGGCGGATACGGTATCGGCCCGCTTCCGGGATGTGGCCGGCGGTACCTTGCGCATGGGCGGGGAGACCCGTCTGTTGCGCCTGCAGGGCACCAGCGCCGATCCCGAAGAGTTGGCACAATGGACCCTGGTCGGCAACCACGGTGAACGCCGGCTCGGCGAGGTGGCGCAGGTGGCGCGGGGCCGGAAAAAAGCGGCGCACCAGGTGCGCTTCCAGGGCCGGTCGGCGGTGTTGCTGTCGGTGACCAAACGGCCCAGCGTCAATGTGTTGGAGCTGACGGCGCGCATTCGGACCTATCTGGCCAGCCGGAAAAAACTGGAGACCGAAACCGGCGTCGAGGTGATCCTGGCCAACGATCAGACCCACTATGTGCGCAATGCCCTGTCGGTGATGGAAAACAATGCCCTGCTGGGATTGTTGATGGTGATGCTCACCACCTGGATTTTTCTCGGCAGCCGGATCGCCCTGCTGATCGGCCTGGGCATTCCCTTCACCCTGGCCGGCACCTTCGGGGTGTTGTACAGCGCCGGTCATTCGCTCAACGTCATGGTGTTGTTGGGGGTGGTGATCTCCCTGGGGATGTTGGTGGACGATGCGGTGGTGGTGGTGGAGTCGATCTATGCCCACATTCAGAAGGGCATGGGGGCGATGGCGGCGGGTTTGGCCAGTTTGCGCGAGGTGGCGGCGCCGGTGACCACCTCGGTGTTGACCACCATGGCCGCCTTTTTACCGTTGATGCTGTTGCCGGGCATCCTGGGAAAATACATGCGGGTGATCCCCCTGGTGGTGACCCTGGCCCTGGCCATCAGTCTGATCGAGGCCTTTTGGATGTTGCCGGCCCATGTCGCCGCCTTGAACCTGAGCTTTGACGAACCGAGTCGATTGCACCGCCATCGAACGGCCTTTTTACAACGGTTGCGCCGCACCTATGTACGATTACTGTTAAAAGTGTTCCGCCGGCCGCGCCTGTCGTTGACGGTGGCGCTGCTACCGGTGGCGATGGCGGTCAGCGTCGTGTCGATGCAATTGATAAAGGTGGATTTTTTCGCCATGGATCCCTTTCCGCTGTTTTATGTCAACGTCAAGATGCCGCCGGGCAGTTCCTTGCAGAACAGCATGGAGACGGTGTTGAAGGTGGAACGGCGGGTGCGGGCCGGATTGCGTCCCGGGGAGGTCGATTCGGTGGTCTCCTATGCCGGGCAGATGTTCACCGACACCAAACCCTTTTTCGGCGACCGTTTCGGACAGGTGCTGGTCAACCTGACCCCCGACAAATCGGTGCGGCGCACGGTGGCGGCGATCATCGACGGCATGCGCGGACCGGTGACCGCGGTGCCGGGGGCGGAGACCATCTCCTTTCTGCCCCTGTCCGGGGGACCGCCGGTGACCAAACCGGTCAGCGTCAAGGTGCGCGGCAACCGTTTCGAACCGTTGCGGCGGGCCACCGACGAATTGAAACAATTTTTGGCCGCCATGCCGGCGGTGAGCGATATCACCGATGATTTCGACGCCGGCAGTCCGGAGTTGGTATTGCGCCCCGATGGCGACGGCATCCGCCGGGGCGGTTTTCAACCCGGCGCGGTGATGCGGTTGACGCGGTTGTTGGCCGATGGGGAGGTACCGACCCATTTTCAGCATCAGGGTGAAAAGGTCGAGGTACGCATCCTGGCCCATTATGATCGGGAACCGGACGGGGTGGATGATTTTTTGGCGATCCCCATCGCCCGGACCGATGGCGGGGTGATGCCCCTGGGGGAACTGACCGACCATGAAACCCGGCGCGGGGTGGAGGCGGTGCGTCATTTCAATTTTCGCCGCGCCATCACCGTCAGCGCCGATATCGACAAATCGCGCATCGACACGGTGGCGGTCAACGAGGCGATCAAGGCCCACTGGGAGACCATCCGTGATCGTTATCCGGGGATGGACCTCGATTTTTCCGGAATTTTGGATGACATCTACGAGGTGATGGATGCCATCGGCGTCCTGTTCCTGCTCGGCGTCGGTTTGATGTACATGATCCTGGGCACCCAGTTCCGCAGTTATTTTCAACCGTTGATGATTTTGATGACGGTCCCCATGGCCTTTACCGGTGTGGTTTGCGGGGTGTTGATCACCGGTGATTCGTTGAGCCTCTATACCCTCTACGGCGTCGTCGCCCTGTCGGGCATCGCCGTCAACGCCTCCATCGTCCTCATTTCCGCCGCCAACAGCCGTCTGCGCGCCGGCATGACCGTCCAGCACGCGGTCATTTTCGCCGCCCGCCGCCGGGTGGTGCCGATCCTCATCACCACCGTCACCACCATCGCCGGCCTGTTCTCCCTGGCCGTCGGCCTGGGCGGACACTCCCTGCTCTGGGGGCCGGTGGCAACGGCCATCGTCTGGGGTTTGGTGTTTTCAACCTTTTTGACCCTGTTCCTGGTGCCGTTGCTCTACGGCATTTTCATGGGTGGCAAGGGCCGTTCGGTTTCAGGGCCTGTCCGACGCCTGCCGGGACGACCGGCATTCACCGGGCAACCACGATGACCAGACGACGGTATTTTCAGCCAACCATCTGTGGGCGGCCTCTTCATGGTTCAGGCCTTCCCGGTCCACCAGGGCGGCCAGGGATCCGATCATGAAATTGGTGAAACTCATATTGCGCAGCACCTGCCAGGCACAGGGCCAAATCTCCTTCATCCGGTGCCAGGCGGCCTTTTTCAACCAACCCGCCGGCGGGTTGCCGCAATCATGGGTCCAGTCCTTGTTGATGCCCCAGGAGGGATCGGTCTCACAGGCCGGGGCATGTGGGGGAAATTCGATGAACCCGCCCTCATAACGAACCTCCACCCAGTTTGGGGTCCAGTTGAAAAGGACGATGGGTTGACGTCGACGCCAGGCCTTTTCCAGCTCGATCCACAGCTCGTCGGAATTTTTGGCCTCTTCCACCACGAAATCCAGGCCCAGGGCCCTGATCCTGGCCTTTTCGGGTTTTTCCCAGGGACCGGCCAGGTAACGTCCCTTCGGGGCCGTCCGGTCGGTGGCGAACAGGGAGGCGCACCGTTTCAAGGCCCGCCAGTCGGGTAGACCGGGGCAGACCTCTTCCACGTAGGCGGGATACCACCACTCCTCCCGGGTAAGTGCCTCGTGTGTTCCGGCATCCACCATCTTCCCATAGGCGCTGATACGGTGGAAAGCCTCCTGCATGGTCCCTTCCCAGACCTCCACCTGGACATGCTCCGTGCCCCGATGCAATCCTCCCCATTGATCGGCGATGTCCTTTGTGGAATATTCAACCGTGTATCCCATCTTCCGGTAGATACCACCGAGAATATGGGACATCACCACCTGGCTGGACCAGTTATTGACGATGATGCGTATGGGCCGGTCCGACTCGGGAGTCGTTCCGGCGGCGCATGGGAAGGTGAGCAACCCCACCAAGGCGAATACGATCAACTCTCTTCTCATGCACGTTTCCTCAATATTGCGGTCAGTAAAACCGGAAGGAAGGATCGCCGCAAAATGGACGAACCGGTATCCGGGACCGTTGTATCTCCTTCAACCGGCGCCGCTATTCATCCGCCAGGAATTTCAGGGAAGAATGACGCCTGATGCCGGTCAACCCGAGTGATTGCTCGATTTTATGGTATCATGACCACTCGATGCAGTGAAAATGGATTTCGTCGCGGGCTGGTTTCGGACTGCCCGGTTGCGAATCCGCAATAGTCGTTTCCAATCGTCAACGGAAATCTGATCATTCATGGGAAAGGTCGCCTCATCGCGATTGTTGGCCGGTATCGCCTTCCAGCAAGCCAAATATGCCGTACTGACCGCTTTCATCATTGGTCTGTTGTTGAGCGCATTGCAGATTTATCTGGACTTCCACCAGCAAAGCAAGGCATTCGACAGAGATATCCTGCAGGTAATCGAGACCGCCAGGGCATCAGCGGTGCGGGCAGCCTTCGTGCTGGATGATGATGCCGCCCGGGATGTGGTGAGAGGCCTGTTTCAGTTTGCCGCCATAACCGAGGTACGCATCCTGACGGACACCGGCGAGGAGTTGGTCCGGAAACACAAGACCCGGAGGGCCTACCGGTTCGAATGGTTCACCCATGGCCTTTTCGGTGAGAGCCGCCGCTATCCGATTCCACTGTTTTTGCCGGATGATCCAAACCGGTTGATCGGTCAAATGATCGTTTTCGCCGATGTCGATGTCATGGTGGAAGGGTGGTTGGAACGATCCCTGACCGTCCTGATCTCCGGCATCATCCGCAACCTGTTCCTGGCCGCAATACTGACGGTGTTGTTTTTCAATTTCCTGTCGAAACCCCTGCTGGAGATCATCCAATCCATTGCCGGAGTGGATTCCGGCTCATGCGAACGCCAACGAATCCGGCTTCCAAAAGGACATGAAACGGATGAGTTGAACATTCTGGTAACCTCCATCAATCAACTGTTGGCATCGGCGGCCGAATATCTCAGGGATCTCATCCACGCAAAGGAAAACCTGGAGAGGCTGGTCGAAGATCGGACACTGGCGCTGCGGGAAAGCAAACAACGTCTGGAAGAGGCGCAACGCATCAGCCGCACCGGCCATTGGATTTTGGATATGGAACATCGTCAATGGGCCATATCCGAAGAGGCCGTTCACATTCTGTGCAATGGTGACCCGCTGTGTTCCATCACCAGTCATGAGACCTTGTTGGGACGGATCCATCCGGACGACCGGGCCATGGATCGCGCCATATCCACCGATGGCACGTACAACATCCTATACCGCCTCATCCAGCCATCCGGTTCGGAAAAATACATTCAGGAACTGGCCGAGGTGGAATGCGATGACCATGGCATACCCAAAAAGGTTACCGGCATCATCCAGGACATTACCCTGCTTCGAAATGCCGAGGACAAGGCCGCTCATTTCGGCCGTATCATCGAACGGTCCCTGAATGAGGTTTTTCTTTTCAATGCAAGCACGTTCAAGTTCATATTCGCCAATCACGGCGCCCGGGCCAATCTCGGTTACACGTTGGAGGAGCTGCAACAACTGACACCGGTCGACATCAAACCGGAGTTCACCATGGAAGACTTTGAAAATCAAATTCTTTCTTCATTAAAAACCGGAAAAAAGGAGTTCATCGTCTTCGAGACGGTCCACCAACGCAAAGATGGTTCTCTTTACAACGTCGAGGTACATCTTCAACTCGACCAAAAAGAGACCCCACCGGTTTATTGCGCCATCGTCCAGGACATTACCAGCCGCAAGATTGCCGAAAGAGAACTTCAACAGGCCAAGGATGTGGCTGAAACCGCCAACCAGGCAAAAAGCGCGTTTCTCGCAACAATGAGCCATGAAATCCGCACGCCCATGAACGCCATCCTGGGAATGGGAGAAATATTGAAGGAGACAGCCCTCTCCAAGGAGCAGGCGTGGTGCGTCCAGACGCTCAACCAATCGGGAAACGCCCTGCTGGCGCTCATCAATGATATCCTCGACCTGTCCAAGATCGAGGCGGCACAGTTGACGATGGAACGGACGGATTTCAACCTGAGAGAGCTGATCGATGAAACCATGGCATTCTTCACCTTTACCACCCTGGACAAAGGCATTGAACTGACGTGCCATGTCGGCTCATCCGTACCAGCGAGGGTAATTGGCGATCCAACCCGCCTGCGGCAGATTTTATTGAATCTGACCGGGAATGCCGTCAAATTTACCCGGAAAGGCCAAATCATCGTAACCGTGGAAGTCACCTCGGACGGCCTGGTAACCTTCTCGGTTGCCGATTCCGGCCCCGGCATTCCCCGGGAAAAGCAGGAGGCGATTTTTCAGCCATTCATCCAGGCTGATTCCTCCACCACGCGAAAACATGGTGGAACCGGTCTCGGCCTGACCATCAGTCGGCGTCTCGTTGAGCTGATGGGTGGCCGGATTTGGCTGGAAAGCGAGATTGGCCGTGGAGCAACCTTTACTTTCAATATTCCACTGATTTCAGTCGAAGAGACGGCTGCCGGCGAAACAGACCAAACCGCTGTCATTGCTCTTGCCAACGGAAAGAATGGTACACGCCATAAACAGCCCCTGAAAATTTTACTGGTGGATGATGCCGAGGAAAACCGGATGGTGGTGCAAGCCTATTTGCGCAAATCACCATACGAAGTGATTATCGCCAAGGATGGCGCGGAAGCACTGGTGAAATTCAAGGAAGAACGTTGCGACTGTGTTTTGATGGACATCCAGATGCCGGTCATGGACGGTTATGAGGCCACCCGAAACATTCGCGCCTGGGAAGCGGAAGGAAACAGAAAACACACACCCATCATAGCATTGACGGCCCATGCGATGGTCAATGAAATTCAGAAAATCAAGACCGCCGGTTGCGATTAACACCTGTCCAAGCCCATCCGGAAAAAACGACTGCTTGATGCCATCGAGCAGTCTGCTGTTGCAGGCCGGAAGGGTCATTCCAATGTGCTCCCGCCCGGCTGAACCGGCCACACCCCCTCCCCCGCCTCCCCATCCAACCGCAGCACCTCAACCCCCCCCTGGACGCTGTTCCCCATCCATATTTTTTCCGCCTTGAGCAACATCCCCAACGAAATCGTTTTTTCTTCAGCCCCCAATCGCGCCATCTCCCCGGCGCGCCAGATACTCGGCAGCAGACCGTCGGCCACCTTCGGCGCATACCAGCGGCCATCCACCCGCAACAACAAGGCCCGGATCGAGCCCTCGGTCACATGGTCCAAGTTATTGAGCCACAACACCTCGTCATAACCATCGGCCCGCGCCTCGGCCAGAGTGGTGTCGAAAAATTCCCGCCGTTCGGTCTTGTGTTTTAATAGTGGATCGAAACGGTCCACCCGGCCCCGGGCCAGGCGTACTTTGAGGCCGGTTGGAGGCTCCTTGAATTCTCTTCCGGAGATGGTCACCGAACCGTCCAGGTCCAGCAACAGGCGGACGATTTTTTTCAGTCCCCGGCGCTGCCATTGAGCCACGTTTTTTTCAATGGCATGGCGCACCGCCGCCAGGTCACAACGATGCCCCAAGGCCCGCGCCGAGGCCGCCAGACGGGTCAGATGGGCCTCCAGGCGTGGCATGGCGCCGAATTCGTCCAACAGGAAGGTTTCAATCAGTCGTGGCGGACGAGTAGGGCCACTGTTCAAAAAACGCCCTTTGTCCGCCACCTCCCGCCACTCTTTTTCCACCTGCGAATCGGCGACGATGCCGCCGCCCAGGCCCAGGCGATGGCCGCCGTGTCGGCTCGACACCACGGTGCGGATGGCGACATTGAAGGTAAAATCGCCTCCAGGACGGATGATGCCGATGCTGCCGGTATAATGACCGCGTGGGCCGGTCTCCAGTTCGCGGATGATCGCCATGGTACGATGTTTCGGCGCGCCGGTGATGGAGGCGGCGGGAAACAGGGCGGCCATGATGTCATCCAGGCCAACCCCCGACCGCAAGAGGCCGGACACCCGGGTTTCCAGATGGTGAACGGTCGAAAACTGCCGCCGTTCGAACAGATGCTCCGGTTTGACGGTGCCGATGCGGCAGACCCGGCCCAGGTCGTTGCGGGCCATGTCGACGATCATCACATGTTCGGCCCGGTCCTTTTCCGATCGTTCCAGCTCTCGGCCCAACCGTTCATCCTCCGTCCTATCCTCCGAACGCGGACGGGTGCCCTTGATGGGGGCGGTGGTCAAACGGTCGCCATTTCGCTGCAAAAACAGCTCCGGTGAAAAAGAGGCGATGGTCTCCGTTCCGGTATTGAGCCAGCAACTGTAGGGATGGCGCTGCCGGGGATGCAGGGCCAAAAACCGTTGCGCCACATCCAACCCCTCCGGCAGGCACGCCGACAGGGTATGGTTGACCTGATAGCTGTCACCGGCGCCGATATAGTCGAGAATTTTTGCCAGATCGTCCTGATAGCGCGCTTTGGAAATTTCCGGCGTCAGGGCGATGGCCACCGGCGCCGGCAGCAGGGGATAGACGATCTCCTCCATGCGGGAAAAAACCACGAACCAGGCCAGAGGCGGATCCTGGACCGCATGGGTGGGGAGATCAAAGGCGGCTGCCGCTTCATAGGTCAGACACCCCCCGACCCAGGAGCCCGCCCGGGCCGCGGCCTCGATGGTGCGCAACAGGGCGGGAATGTCATCTGGATGGGTGCAACTGTGGATGGCGGTGGGTCTGGAGAGGAAAAACGGCGCCGGCGCTCCGGGAAAATCGACCAGCATGCCGATTTCGCTCCGAAGAAGATGAGGATCCACCTGACGCACGGGCCACATCCGATCCTGATCACCGGTTCAAAAAAACAAGGTATCGGTTCGGACCGAACCGGCTCCGAACCGATACCCCTGATCGTGGCTTCTAAGATTGAAGAGACATCGAAGCGGCGTTGTGCCGCCCCCCGAACTACAACATACCCCTCGTGGTCAAAGCGGCGCGTGGGTCGACATGCAGACGGTTGATGCCCAGGTCCCCGGCCTCCAGGTTCATGGCCAAACCCAACAACTGGGCAAAATTCATCTCCGGCAGATCGATGAATTTGCCGACGGTCTTTTCCGCCGGTCCCTGATAGGCCCCCATGGCCATGTCACACAGCGTGCAGGGGGTGATCATCATCTCCGCCCCGGCGCCTTTGGCGTTGAGACAGTTTTTCGCCACCATGGTGCGCATTTCGGTCTTGTCCGACAGCATCACATGAAAACCACAGCATTTGTCATGACCATCATAGGCCACCGGTTCGCCACCCAGGGTGGTGATCAACCGATCCAGGTGATCGGCCTCCTCCCCGGCCGCCGAGTCGAAAATTTCCGCCGGACGCAGATTGTGGCAGCCATAGAACGGCGCCACGCGCATGCCGTTCAAAGGGCGTTTGATCTTGCTCTTGAGCGTCTCCTGATCGACCATGTCGGTGATCACCCACAGCAGATGATGCACCTTGATCTTGGCCTCATAGGGACGCACGCCGGCCTGGATGATGACATGGTTGATCTTTTCCAGGAGTTCCGGCTCGGTCTTGAAACGGTGGTTGGCCTGGGTCAGGGTTTGCAGGCAGGTGTTGCAGATGGTCGCCAGGTCCCGCCCCTGGGCCTCGGCCTCGGAGAGGATGCGGGCCGCCACCGCCAACGAAAAGGCCGGTTTGGTCTCCCGCAGGCTGACGGCGCCGCAGCAGGTCGAACGCGGCATGGGATGCAGAGCGATATCCAGTTCGCGGGCCACGGCCCGGGCGGCCCAGTCGGCCTCCTTCTGAACCTGTTTGGCAGCGCAACCGGGGTAATAGGCGAATTCCAAAGACATGTTCATCCTCCTGTTGGGCCGGCCCTATTCGGGGACCACCTCTTTGGCCTTGGTTTCGACATCAATGGGATTGTCCTCCAGGAGTTTGTAAATTTTCTGGAGTTCGACGAGACCTTCCGACTTGTGCGGGAAGGGCGACGGCACCTTGCCCTTTTTGACCAGATGCAACGCCGTGCCCAACTCTTCCAGGGTCCCCAAAATACCGACACTGCGCATCATCAGGGTGAACTCGTTGAGATCACCGCCCTTTTGAATATCTTCATGGAACGCCAGCGCATGTTTGGGACCGGCGCCGGAGGTGTTGCCCTTCTCCAGGCCCCGGGTGCGCAACTTGACGATGGCCTCCATCGGTTTGACATCCTTGGGGCACACCTCGACGCACATGGCGCAACGGCTGCACGTCCACATCATGTCGGGGCCGGAGAGCACCTTCAACCGGTCGCTCTTTTTGCCCTCGCGGGGATCCGACACGAACCGGAACGCCTTGGCCAGAGCGGCGGGACCGATATATTCGTCGCTCACCTCGGCCATGGTGCAATCGGAATAGCAACAACCGCACATGATGCACTGGGTGACATGGTTGACCTGATCATACGAGGTGCGGTCGACCGTGACGTCCTTTTCCGGACCCTCTTCCAGATAGGGCCGGATCTGATGGACCTTCTTGAAAAACGGTCCGATGTCGATGACCAGGTCCTTGAGCACCGGCTGGTTGGCCATGGGCGCGATCTCCACCGCCCCATCCCTGGCCACCTTGCCGACGTGGGTTTTGCAGGCCAGGCGGGTGCGACCGCCGATTTTCATGGCGCAGGAGCCGCAGATGGCCGAACGGCAGGATTGACGAAAGGTCAGTCCACCATCCTGGTGACCCTTGATCTCCTCCAGCGCCGTCAACACCGTCGTGGTCTCCGTCGCCTCCACCTGATATTCCCGCCAACGGGTATCGAGTATCCCCTCCTTGGTGCGGCGGTTGCGTTGAATACGAAAGGTATAATTTTTTACAGGCATGACTGCCTCCCGTGGATGATTGACCGGTACCGTTCCCCCGGAGACCCTAGTAGGTGCGCACCTTCGGTTCGTATTCCTTCATGCCAACCGTGCGCACATCCTCGTAGGAGATGACCACCTCCTGCCGTTCGGCATCCCAGGTGCTGATGGTGTGCTTGCGCCAGTTGACATCATCCCGGTCGGGATAGTCGGTGCGGGAGTGGGCGCCCCGGGACTCCTTGCGCGCCAGACCACCCTTGATGATGCACTCCGCCAAATCGATGAGATTGCCCAACTCGATGGCCCGCAACAGGTCGACGTTGAAAATTTCCGCCTTGTCGTAAATGTTGAGCAGTTTGTAATCCTTGCGCAGTTTGGGAATCTGTCCGACGGCCTCCTCCAACCCTTCGGGGGTACGGAACACGCCGCAATAGGCGTTCATGCCCGAAGCCATGCGGGCGTGGAGTTCCACCGGTCGGATTCCCCAATCCTGACGGTCCCGCAGCTCCTGGACCCCGGTCTTGACCTCCTGCACCTCGGCCACCGGGAAATCGGGCAGGGCTTTGGATTGAACATATTCACTGGCATGCTTGCCGGTGACCTTGCCGAAAACGATGGCGTCCAGCAGCGAATTGCCGCCCAGGCGGTTGGCGCCGTGGACCGACACGCAGGCCGCCTCGCCGGCGGCATACAGGCCCTTCAAGGGCGAAGCGCCCCATTTGTCGGTGCGGATGCCGCCCATGGAGTAGTGGGCCGTCGGCCGCACCGGAATCGGCGCCTTGATGGGATCGACGCCCTCCAGATCGATGGAGAGCTGCCGGATCTGCGGCAGGCGTTCGAGAATTTTTTCGGCGCCCAGGTGGCGCAGGTCGAGGAAAATGCCACCATCGCGACCACGGCCCTCGATGATTTCGGTCTGCTCGGCGCGGGAGACCACATCGCGGGAGGCCAGCTCCCACTTTTTCGGGGCATATTTGCCCATGAACCGCTCTTCGTTGACATTGATCAGATAACCCCCCTCGCCCCGGGCGCCCTCGGTGACCAGGATGCCGCTGGTCAGCAGGCCGGTGGGGTGGAACTGCACGAACTCCATGTCCGCCAACGGCGCGCCGGCCCGCAAGGCCAGGGCCATGCCGTCGCCGGTGTTGGTGGTGGCGTTGGTGTTGGACAGATAGACGCGGCCATAACCGCCGGTGGCCATCAACACCGCCTTGCCGCGCACCGGGAAGATGTCACCGGTCTTGATGTCATAGGTGACGACGCCGGCGACATGTTTTTCATCATCGGTCACCAGGCGCAAAACGCTGCACTCCTCATAGACCGGCACGCCGGCCTTGACCAGCTGTTCCCAGAGGGTGTGCAACAACACCTGGCCGGTCCGGTCGGCGGCATAGCAGGTGCGGTCGAAACTGGCGCCACCGAACGGACGCTGGGCGATCAAACCGCCATCGAGCCGCGAAAAGGGGGTGCCCATCTCATCCATTTCGTGGATCATGCCCGGAGCCTCCTCGGCCATCAGGCGGATGGCGTCCTCATCGCCGATATAGTCCGACCCCTTCACGGTGTCGTAGGCGTGGGTCTCCCAGGAATCCTTGGGATCGATGGCGGCGTTGATCCCACCCTGAGCGGCGCATGAATGGCTGCGCAGGGGATGAATCTTGGTGATGATGGCCACGTTGATGCCGGCTTTGACCCCTTCCAACGCGGCCCGCATTCCCGCCAGCCCGGCCCCGACGATGATCAGGTCATGGCTTCTCATAATTTCTCCCCATGAAAAGAAACGACAGTCAAACCAGAAATATAAACTTTCTCTATTCGGCGATTAACCCGTGACGGACTATAACAACCGTCCACCAGGGTGTCAAAAATGAACTTTCGCCAATCAAAATTTTTTTGGGTTCCGTGCCATTAAAGTGAGAGATCCGGTTCCCCGTTCCGAAAGCCCTGTGATAGAAAGGAGGATTGAATGGAAACTCCCCTTTTCAACAGCATGGATCGGCCGATCAAAAATGAGCGAACGCACCCCCGCACGGGAAAAATACAATCCCCAGATCATCGAATCCAAGTGGCAACGGATCTGGGAACGGGAAAAAACATTCCAGGCTGTCGAGGCGCCGGACCGGGAAAAATTTTATCTGCTGGTCATGTTCCCCTACCCGTCGGGCCGCATCCACATGGGCCACGTGCGCAACTACGCCATCGGCGACCTGATCGCCCGCTATCAGCGGCATCAGGGAAAGAATGTCCTGCAACCAATGGGTTGGGACGCCTTCGGCATGCCGGCGGAAAATGCCGCCATCAAAGAAAATTCCCACCCGAAAACCTGGACCCACGCCAACATCGATACCATGCGCCAGGAGTTGAAATCCATGGGGCTGGCCTACGACTGGCAACGGGAGTTCGCCACCTGCGATGATGATTATGCCCACTGGGAGCAGCGCCTGTTCCTGAAACTGCATGAAAAAGGGCTGGTCTACCGCAAACAGTCGCTGGTCAACTGGGACCCGGTGGATCAAACCGTCCTGGCCAACGAGCAGGTGATCGACGGCAAGGGCTGGCGCAGCGGCGCCACCGTCGAGCGCAAGGAGTTGTCACAATGGTTTTTGCGCATCACCGCCTATGCCGATGAACTGCTCGCCGGCCTCGACGACCTGCCCGGCTGGCCGGAGACGGTGCGCACCATGCAGGGCAACTGGATCGGCAAAAGCCATGGCGTCGAATTTTCCTTTGAAATCGAAGGGACCGACGAAACCCTGCCGGTCTACACCACCCGCCCGGATACCTTGATGGGCGTCACTTTCTGTTCGGTGGCGGCGGAACACCCGTTGGCGAAAAAGGTGGCGGCGACCGATCCGAAAGCGGCCGATTTCATCAAGGAGTGCCAGAGCGTCGGTACCAGTGAAGAGACCCTGGAACGGTTGGAAAAAAAGGGCTACGACAGCGGTTACCGCGCCATCCACCCCTTTACCGGCGAGTCGGTGCCGATTTTCATCGCCAATTTTGTCCTGATGACCTACGGCACCGGCGCGGTGATGGCGGTGCCGGCCCATGATCAACGGGATTTCGAGTTCGCCCGCGCCCACGATCTGCCGGTCAAGGTGGTGATCCAACCCGGCGGCGACCCCCTGGACGGCGCCGCCATGACCGAGGCCCACACCGGCGCCGGCACCCTGGTCCACTCCGGGGAGTTCGACGGCCTGGACAATGAAACCGCCAAGGAAACGATCGCCGCCGCCTTCGAAACACGCGGCATCGGCAAGGCCACCATCAACTATCGGTTGCGCGACTGGGGCATCTCCCGGCAACGCTATTGGGGCAATCCCATCCCGATGATCCACTGTGACCACTGTGGCGTGGTGCCGGTACCGGAAAACGACCTGCCGGTGCCGTTGCCGGAACGGGTGGAATTGACCGGAGCCGGCAACCCCCTGGCCCGGCATCCCGATTGGAAAAACGTCCCCTGTCCGACCTGCGGCCAAGCGGCCCGACGGGAGACCGATACCATGGACACCTTCATGGAGTCCTCCTGGTATTTTCTACGGTTTTGCTGCGCCGACCTCGACAGCGCCCCTCTGGACAAAAAACGGGTCGATTACTGGATGCCGGTGGATCAATATGTCGGCGGTATCGAGCATGCGGTGTTGCATCTGCTCTATGCGCGATTTTTTCACAAGGCCCTGCGCGATGCCGGCGAGGTGAGCTGTGATGAACCCTTCACCCGCCTGTTGACCCAGGGCATGGTGCGCAAGGATACCCTGCTCTGCCGGGAGCATGGTTGGCGGTATCCCGATGCGGTGGTCGAAAAGGAGGGAATACTCCATTGTTCGGATTGCGAAACCCCCATCCAGGTGGGCCGCAATGAAAAAATGTCCAAGAGCAAGAACAACGTCGTCGATCCCAACGCCCTGATCCGGGGCTATGGCGCCGACACGGCGCGCTTGTTCATGTTGTTCGCGGCGCCGCCGGAGCAGGATCTGGAGTGGAGCGACAGCGGCGTCGATGGCGCCTGGCGTTTCTTGAACCGGGTGTGGCGTCAGGTGTCGGAGATCGCCGAACGATGCGCCGATGCGCCGGCGGCCACCGCCATGCCCGACGATGCCGGGCTGGCCAAACTGCGCGGAAAAGTCCATGAAACCATTGACAGGGTGACCCGGGACATGGGCCGGTTCCAATTCAACACCGGCATCGCCGCCGTCATGGAGATGGTCAACGCCGGCGCCCGGGTGTTGACCGCCAAAGGGCCGGACACACCGGTCAAAAAATCCATCCTGCGCGAGTTGGCCGAGGTCACGGTCACCCTGCTCAGCCCCTATGTCCCCCACATCACCGAGGAGTTGTGGCGCGTTCTCGGTCACGATACCCATCTGTGCGATCAACCATGGCCCGTGGTCGATCCGGTGGCCCTGGTACGCGAGGAGATCACCCTGGTGGTGCAGGTCAACGGCAAACTGCGTTCGCGCCTGACGGTGGCGGCGGACGCCGACCGGGACCAGTTGCAGGAGGCGGCCCTGGCGGATCCAAAAATTCAGGGTTTCCTGGAAGGGAAAAAGGTCATCAAGGTGGTGGTGGTTCCGGGTCGTCTGGTCAACGTCGTCGTCAAATAGCGGATTGGGAATAATGACATGAAAATGAACGAAAACCGTTTTTTCACCGGCTTGGCGATGGTGTTGTTGCTGACCCTGCTGCCCGCCGGGTGTGGTTACCATTTTCCCGGCTCCCGCCAAGCCACCCGGCAAACCTGGGAAGGGACCATCCTCAAGGTCAACGGTCGGGGGGCGGTGGAGGATCCGCGCCTGGCGCACATCCTGCGGGAAAAATTGATCCAACGCCTGGGCCTCTCCCGGCAAACGACCGCCAATCCCGGTCAGACCACCCTGCACATCGGTCTGAGCAGCATCCAACGTTCCCTGCTCCTGGAGGACCGCACCGGCCGCGCCGATCAATACCGGGTGACCATCGAAGCGCAACCGCACCTGACCGGTCGCAAGGCGCCAACCAAATATCCGCTGGTCAAAGGCATCGCCTCCTACTACGAACCCCGCTCCGGCGCCTCCATCCAGGCCACCCGCAACCGGGCCGAAAACGAGGCGCTCAACGAGCTGGTCGATTCGTTGAGTGCGGTTTTGGCGGGGGATTTTTGAGTACGGGGCGGTTGACACCCTGCCGCCACTCTTGTACGGGAGGATGATCATGAATATCGTCACTTACACGGAAGCCAGGAAAAATCTCAAGTCCGTTTTGGATCGGGTCGTGGAGGATGCGGACACGACGATCATTACCCGTCGCAACGCCGGAGATGTGGTGATTCTTGCCAAAGCCGACTATGACGGCCTGATGGAAACCTTTCATCTGTTGCGTTCAACCGCGAACCGGGACCATCTTTCCCGGTCCATCCATCAATACCACCACGGTGAGGTGATCAAACGGGACCTGCTTGAATGATCCTGGCCTGGACCGGCAGTGCCTGGGCGGATTGCCTCTGGTGGCAATCCAGGGATCGCACCACGTTGAAAAAAATCAATCGCCTGATCGAGGATATATGGCGCCCTCCTTTTGAAGGCATCGGCAAACCCGAACGATTAAAGCTGGATTTGAGTGGCTGTTGGTCCCGGCGCATCACCCAGGAACATCGTCTGATATATACCGTCGGCGAAGAGACCGTTACCGTCATCGCCTGCCGGTACCACTACTGACCGGAATTACCCGGGCGACAGGCCATTCACGCCTGTCAAAAGGCACCGGTAAAATTCCCAGGCGTAAGGAACGTAACCGTATAGACACCCCCTTGTAGGAGCGAGCTTGCTCGCGAACCGGAGATGCGTAACGATTACACTGACTTGGCGAAAAAGCGTTGGAAAGATTACCGGAGACGGATGGGGAATTGACGATGGCGCTTACCAGAAGCTTCCGGGAAACTGTCTTGGCACGCGCCAAACGGGATGAGGCATTCCGGGTTGCCTTGCTGATGGAATCGGTGGACCTGCTCCTCGAAGGGGATATCGATACCGCCAAAAAGCATCTGCGAGACTACATCCATGCATCCATTTCCATGGATGAACTCGCCTCCCGGGTTCATCAGAAGAAAGAGAGCATCCAACGAATGCTCGGTCCGAAGGGAAACCCGACACTCAACAGCATCATTCCCCTCTGTGCCAATGTGACCGAGACACCGACCTCTTTATAGTTTAGTGTAGGGC
>CAYFNE010000007.1:95936-98857 GCA_964344355.1 uncultured Magnetococcales bacterium | reverse complement strand
TATTCTGGAAGTTTTTCAGGTTGTTTTAGCCTGAGGCAACCGGATACCCATGTAGCGCATATTTTTCTTTAATACGCGGATAACAATTTCCTGTCTGTTTTCAATTAACATCGATATCAAATCCAACGGCACCTCTTTTAGTTTTACACGCATACTGCTGTAGGAAATATCAAGAATCACGCCTTCGAGCTTCAAAACGCCATTCTCACAATAGGCGATGCTGTAGATTTTCCGTATCGGAACAACCCTTATCTCTTTACGCTTTTCAAATGACCCTATAACTGCTGCAATCCTCATATCAGCACATATACTGCCTTTATTGGATTCTTTGTATGTTACCAGTGCTGCTTCACAAGTCTTGGCAATTCGAGGCGCCATAAACCTAGCTTTTCTGTTGAAAAAAATTACTGTACCTTGATCCCTATCTGAAATTTCAATAGACACAATCAGACTTTTTATCCTTTTTTCTGTATTTGCTGGAACTCTTTTGGCTTTTACAATTCGTCCAGAGCTTTCTATTGGGCATCCAAAGTATTCATTTTTTATTTTAACATTCAATGACTGGTTATTTACAGACTCAAGCTCCTCTAAAATAAGATTAAGCTCATCAGACAAATTTTCTTCTTCTTGATCAGATTCGTACTCTTCTATTTTAGATTCAAGATCGGACACTCCTCTTTTCACCAGATTCACTTTTTCAACGATAATCGCACGTGCGGCTTTTTGTCTGCCAACAATAAGCTTTGCATGATTGACCCGCTCTTGTTCTTGGTATTCTCTGAATGCAATAATCATATTAGAGACAACAGACCTTAAGATGGATTCCTCTTTCATAAAACTCCTGTAGGCAATTTTGCCTTTTTCAGTCAAAAGTATCCTGTAAAACCGTTGAATCTCTTTAAGAGAATGACCCGTAATATCTCTATAAAACAAGAATTTGAAAGCAACAGAATTGACATTGCATGAATCTTCAAAGAGTTTTTCGCCAGAATACTTTTCATTGTATTGCAAGGCGAACTGATCTTGTGCTTTTTGCAAATAGCCTGCATAAAACTGTTCCATATACCTGTCCATCCCGACACCCCCCTAAATTTAATTTTCAATAACTTTCAGATTTATTTGCACATCAAATATTATCAAGCCAAAAGAGATTTTCAAGGGTTCTCGCTGTTTTTCTGTTTTTTCTCTCCTTTCGTTCTTTGGCGAGAAAAACCGAAATCGACCATCGATCTTTACCGTTTGCGTTTCAATTAATGAAATTTATCGATAGTTGACGAAAAAGAAAGATGAAAGTTTGCCATTTCCCGACAATGTCCTTAAAAAAACTCATGATTACGGAGGCAAACCATGGCCGGACTGCGTTT
Source organism: uncultured Magnetococcales bacterium (assembly GCA_964344355.1). Lineage (GTDB taxonomy): Bacteria > Pseudomonadota > Magnetococcia > Magnetococcales > CAYFNE01 > CAYFNE01. Next base: position 97,493 of record CAYFNE010000007.1, on the reverse strand, counting down.
TATCACTCTCCAGACTGCCATTCATCTTCAAGATTTACCCTTCTACTATAAATTGCAGGACGAACTATGTTTATTGTTTTTTTGTCTTTTAAGTATTGTTGTATTTGATGTGTTGTTTATTTAAATTGTATTTTAGGCTGAAGACTTCCCCACTCTTTCGCAATCTTTCGTAATCTTTCGCAATCTTTCCAACAACCGCCTCCGATTTGAGGTTTCCATGTTCCCGGCCAACAAGATGATCTCAGCCAACAAATCATCCCGGGCGTAAAAAAAAGCCGCGGGTACCTGGAGAACCTGTGCCAGACGCTCGGCAGTCTCGATATCAGAGGGTTGCATGACGCCACGTTCATAACGGTTGATGCGTGGCGAGGCAACGCCTTCGTCCAGTCCGGATCGGATGCCGAGCTGTTTTTGGGAAATTCCAAAACGTTCCCTGGCCTCTTTCAGCCGTTTTCCAAAAAGCCCACGATCCTCTTTCTCACCCATGCCGTTCATTCCTTTCTGTTTGGATGGGGAGAAAGTTTCGGATTTTCGTTGCAATGGATACTACTTATTAAGTAGACTCATGGATATAAAAACCGCCCCCAGGATGGGTTCGCCATTTTTTCCCTTATATAGTGTATTTTTGGCGAGAAGGGGAACAGATTATTTTTTTGAATTTCGCTTCTTACAACAAGGAGATATCAAATTGAAACCAGCATTTCCCCTGACCCTTGATCAAGTGGATGCCATTAATCAGCATTTGCTCAAATGCAAGGCATTGGCTCACGTTCTGGGCAACTGTGCCCCGGGAGAACACTCCGTTGCCCATCATCCGCCAAGTTCCGGTGATCTTTTTCTGATCATGCTGATCATGTCCGAGGAGTTGGAAAAAATCTGGGAAATCATCCAAGGACTCGGAGGCAAGGTTCGGAAGTCAAGAATGGGTTACCCGTTGGTGACGGAATGGGACCGATCATTCATATTCACCACTTATTTCGGTGTAAAAATATCCAAATGACCGGACAACAACCATGAACCGTTGTGTGTCCGGGTATCTGGAGTTTCCAAATTTATCCAACAAAAACATAAGCCAATGGTAGGGCGGGGTTACGTCCCCGCCGAATGGCCCGGGACGTTGGCGGGGACGTAACCCCGCCCTACCGTTTCAGCAATCCGTAATGCGGGAAGCCTGAAATTTGATCGGTCCCCATTTTCGGCATCAATCTCCAGTTGAGAGCGGCTCCGAAAAACTGTCGAGTTTTCTCACATTTTGTTTTGTCTTGCCAGTATGTCGGGGCATCTGGAATTTCCAAATTTATCCAACAAAAACATAAGCCAATGGTAGGGCGGGGTTACGTCCCCGCCGAATGGCCCGGGACGTTGGCGGGGACGTAACCCCGCCCTACCGTTTCAGCAATCCGTAATGCGGGAAGCCTGAAATTTGATCGGTCCCCATTTTCGGCATCAATCTCCAGTTGAGAGCGGCTCCGAAAAACTGTCGAGTTTTCTCACATTTTGTTTTGTCTTGCCAGTATGTCGGGGCATCTGGAATTTCCAAATTTATCCAACAAAAAC
>CAYFNE010000007.1:0-95836 GCA_964344355.1 uncultured Magnetococcales bacterium | reverse complement strand
ATTTTCGGCATCAATCTCCAGTTGAGAGCGGCTCCGAAAAACTGTCGAGTTTTCTGACATTTTGTCTTGTCTTGTCTTGTCTTGCCAGTGAGGTTGGCAATATCCACCAAGCTCACCCGGTCCGGTTTCGCTTCAAAGATGATGGCATCCGGGAAGGCCTTCATAATGTCCCTCTCGGCCGATTGAAAGGCTTTTTCCGCCGAAGCCGACTCCCTGTCAAATTCCAATAGAACCGTGTCCTGATACCGGTAAACACCGTCGCATCATCACATCCAGCCTCAAACAGCTTGTTCGTGATCTCTTCCACATCCCACTTTTCCTCTGGAATTTTGAAGGTCAGTGAAAAATCGTAGGTGTTCATATCTTCCCGCCCTTTGATGTACAACCATCAACCGCGTTCCTGATTCTGCGTGCGTGATTTCCAGGTGATCTCGGTGTTGACCAAACCGAGATTTGGCCATAAAGGCGATTCCGACAGTGTCTATTCGTCGGACACCGCAGGATCCCGAAAGCGTGACCGTCAGATGGTTCGAGGGACCACCATTGTCGATTGCATGTTTGATTGCTGCGGCAATCTCCTTTTTCAGGTGTTTTTTCCTCATGGGTCAAATAGTAGCCATTTCCTTGCAGGTTGTCCAACGACAGCACTGGAAACAGGAAGTCCGGAGTATGATCGGTCCCTGACTCTTCGATAAGCGCCCATCCCCTTTTTTCGGCTCCGGCCCGTTCGAGGTCCGGGTCCAGATTCCTGGTGGCCGGTTTTTCAACAACCGAATACCCGGTAGTTGCGAAACGGCGATGCGGTTTTCCCGATCCTGAAACCGTTTCAGGACCGTTTCGAGAAACCCTTCCAGGTCCGGCCCCACTCAGAACACCAGATCGGCCCCGGAGAGACGCCGGGCATCCGAAGGGCGCAGGGTGTGGTGATGGGGATTGGCCCCGGCGGGCAGCAGCAGGTCCGGTTGCGCCACTCCAGCCATTACCCCGGCCACCAGCGCCTGCAGGGGTTTGATGGAGACGAGGACTTTCGGTGAGGATGCTTCAGCCGCCCGAAGGGAGAGCGGCAACGGAAAAAGAAGAAACAAACCCATGAAACGGTTCATGGTGTGGATTTTTCCACCCTCCCCGAGCCCAGGAGATAACGGGCCTGAAACCGTTTTTCAAGGGCTTCCCCGTCCCGACCGGTCAAATCGACCCGCACAACGGCCGGTTCGGGAAGCCATGTCAGATCGGCGCTGCCGGTCAAACGCCGTACCGGCGCCGTCAACTTTATGTGGTCGGCGAACAACCGCCCGGGCCGTACCCGCCCGTTGCCGCTGACGGCATCCAGGTCGACGACATCCAGCGGGAAGGTGCCGGTATGATTGAGAAACTCAAATATGGACTCGACGATCGGATACCGCTCCAGGATCAGCGGCAGGGCGGTGAGACGCATCCGTTCACCGGTGAACCGGTAGTCGGCCCGGATTTTATGCCGGCCATCCCAGCTTTTCAGCTCCCCGGAGGCCTCCAGAACGCCCGCCTCGGCACTGCGAACAAAGCCATCCGTGACCCGGAACGCCCCCTGTTTGCGATCACCGGCAGCATTCAAGGCCTTGAAACCGACCGGCGCCAAAATTTGCAACCGCTGGTTGTGCATGGGAATGCGGTCGAGCCGCAGGGGACCGCTGCGTACCCACCATCCCTCCTCACCGATGTGACCGGTGACCCGTTGCCAATGGCCCCCGGGAATCCCCACCCGCGCCGCCCAAAAGTTGATCTCTTTCAGCCCCACCTCCACCTTCAGATCACGCACCTTCAGGTCGGTGATGTCGACCCGCTGCAAAATGCGTTGATACTGGGGAAAATGGTCCAAAAAGCGGCGCATGGCCCGGCGCGGATCGCCCGCCACCTCGTCCAGCCGCAACTCTCCGGCCAGGGGACGGAGATTGTGCAGGGAAAACCGCCCCCGAACCTTCATATGCGGCTCGTCGATGTTCAATACCTGCGACAACAGCTGCCGCGACGGGCGCCGACCGCTCCGATGGGGCCGATCGACCTCGGCGATCGATTCCGGCGGGGTGGCCGCCACCCCCCCGGAAACCATCAACAACGAAACCAATCCCCCCAGGAGGATGAAAAGAGCGATCAGGCGAACCAACACCTACGACACCCTGGCCTTGAGATAGGCCTGTTCCGAAACCGTGTGCCAGGAGATGCTTTGGGCACGGAATTTTTTATAGGAATCATAGACCTTCTGGGACAGGGGATCCTTGGCGGCGATCTCCGCCACCACCTGATCGGACAGGGTGGCCAGTTTGCTCAACACCTCGTCGGGAAATTTTTTCAGTTGCACCTTGTGGTGACCGACCAGGGCCGCCAGGGCATCGTTGTTGCGGGCGGTGAAATCAGCCAGCATGTCCTGGTTGGCGACCCGGCAGGCGGTGAGAACGATGGCCTGCAGATCCTTGGGCAGTTTGTGCAGGGCCTTTTTGTTGATCATCGCCTCCAGGGTGGTGCCCGGTTCGTGCCAACCGGGATAATAATAATATTTGGCCGCCTTGTAGAGACCGAAGGCCAGATCGTTATAGGGCCCCACCCACTCGGTGGCATCGATGGCCCCGGACTGCAGGGCTGGAAAAATTTCCCCGCCCGGCAGGCTCACCGGGGTGCCGCCGGCACGGCGCAACACCTCGCCACCGAGGCCGGGTATGCGCATTTTCAACCCTTGCAGATCGGAGACGGCATTGATCTCCTTGTTGAACCAGCCGCCCATCTGCACACCGGTGTTGCCGCTGGCGGAGGCCACCAGACCGAATTGATCATAGAGCTCCTGCCACAGTTTCATGCCGCCGCCATGATAGAGCCAGGCGTTCATCTCCTGGGCGTTGAGCCCGAAGGGCACGGCGGCGAAAAATTGGGTGGCCGGATGTTTGCCTTTCCAATAATAGGCGGCGCCATGCCCCATCTGCGCGGTGCCCCGGGAAACGGCGTCGAACACTTCGAAGGCGCCGACCAGCTCCTTGGCGCCATAGACTTTGACCTTGAGGCGGCCACCGCTCATTTCGTTGATTTTTTTGGCCAGATAGTTGGCCCCCATGCCCAGGCCGGGAAAATTTTTCGGCCAGGTGGTGACCATTTTCCAACGAATGGTCCGTCCCGCGTGAACCACCGCCGGCATGGCGGTGCCGGCCACCGCCGCCCCGGTGCCGATAAGGGCGCCCTTGATGAATTGACGCCTGCTGCCGGATCTGTTTTTTTTCACCGTTCGTCTCCTGTCGATACTCGAAAAAAATCAGCGAACGAGAATGAAAAATCCCTCGTCACCCCGTTGAATATTCAACAACATCTGCTTTCTGTCCAAACGAACCGCCTTGATCAGCTCCTCGAAGGTCACCACCCGGCGCCGGTTCACCGACAAGATACGGTCCCCGGCCCGCAAACCGGTCTTGGCGGCGGTACTGCGCGGTTTGACGCTGATGATACCGATGCCCCGCTCCTTGTCCTGGGCCTCGTTGCTCTCCAGCACCGCCCCCCGCAACCGTTTGTCCACCTTGCCGCCGCGTATGCGCACCCGTTCCGGCTCCGCCACCCGCGCCTTGATTTTTTTCTGGCGGCCATCGCGAAGGAACTCCAATTCCACCCGTTCACCGATCCGCGACAGACCGATGACATTGCGCAGATCGGTGGCATCATCCACCGGCCGGCCGTTGGCGCGGGTGATCACATCGCCACTTTGCAAACCGGCCTTGGCCGCCGTCGAACCAGCGGTCACCCGGGTGACCACCGCCCCCTTGCTGGCGGAAATGCGAAAGGCCGTGGCCAGGTCCGGCGTCAAATCCTGGGCCTGAATGCCCAACAACCCCCGGCGAACCTCTCCGTACTCCATGAGTTGCGCCATGATGCGCTGCGCCATGTTGACGGGAATGGCGAAACCGATGCCGATGTTGCCGCCGCCGCGGGCGAGAATGGCGGTGTTGACACCGACCAGTTCACCCCGGAGATTGACCAGGGCGCCACCGGAGTTGCCTGGATTGATGGAGGCGTCGGTCTGGATGAAATCCTCATAGCCCTTGATGCCCAAACCCTTGCGCCCCATGGCGCTGACGATGCCGGAGGTGACGGTCTGGCCCAGGCTGAAGGGATTGCCGATGGCGACGACGAAATCACCGACGCGCAATTTGTCCGAATCCCCCAACGGCAACGCCTTCAATCCCTTGGCCTTGACCCGGATCACCGCCACATCGGTATCGGCGTCCACCCCCACCAGGCGGGCCTTGAGGGAGCGGCCGTCACGCAGGGTAACGGTGATCTCATCGGCCTTGTCGATCACATGGTGATTGGTGAGAATGAGGCCGCGACGGGCATCGACCACCACCCCGGAACCGAGGCTTTTCTGCTCCTTGCTGCGCTTCCGTTGCCGGGGAAGATCGAAAAAACGGCGGAAGAAGGGATCGCTGAGCAGGGGATGTTCCGGAATATGGATACGGGTACTGGTGGCGATGTTGACCACGGCGGGAACGACCCGCTCCACCATGTCCGCCAGGCTGGGCAACGGTTTGCCATCGACCGCCAGCGGCAGGGCCGCCCCGGCGCCGCGCGGCAACCAGCAGGCGATCCACAAAAACACCAGGATCGCCACCCGCACACCACCATCAACCCGTTGCAACCGGTTCATCGTCCCTCCTCCCGCAATCCGGGAACACGGCCCTCCCGTCGGTAAAAAAGATAATCGGCCAGTACCCGGTCATGGTCGAAGGCCAGGCCCGCGGGCAGGGCGTCGACCGGGAAAATGTTGAGATTTTTGGCATCGTCGGCCGCCTTCGGCTCCCCGTGCGCCTCGGCCACGAACACCGCCGTGGCGGTGTGAAAACGGGGATCGCGATCCGGAGCGGAATAGAGACCCAGCAGCACCTTGAGGCGCACATCGAGACCGGTCTCCTCCGCCGCTTCGCGGACGGCGGCCCGCTCCACCGACTCCCCCCGGTCGACGAAACCGCCGGGAATGGCCCAGCCGGGCGGCGGGTTCAACCGTTCGATCAAAACGATGGGCCGGCCGGGATGGTCCAGGAGTTCGATGATGATATCCGCCGACAGATGGGGGGTTTCGAGGGTACGCATCAATATCGCTCCTCCAGGTGTTGTTCCAAGGCGCGGATCAATATCGGCAGGTCCCGGCGAACCGCCTCCCAGATGGTTCCCAGTCCCAGGGCATCGTGTTGATGATGGACGATATCCCGAACGGTGATCAAACCCTCCCAGACCAACTCCGGAAAGAGGGACCGAACCGCCGGCGACAGGCGCGCCGCCGTCTCGCCCATGATCGCCAGACGATGCAACACCGCATCCTGACAGCGGATGTCGTCGATGAACCGCGAACGGTCCACGGTTCCGAGATGGTTCACCGCCAGTTTGGCAGAATTGAGAATATCGGTCAGGTACTCCGCATCGCGCCCGCCGGCGGCGGGATCCCAGGCCGGGTCACGGCGATAGCGGTTGCGGCTGTCATCCAGGGCCCGGCGGTCGAACAGGTGAACCGGGGCGTTGAACAACCGTTCCAGTTCCGCCCGCATCACCGCCAGATCGAAAAACCGCCAGCGCCCCTTGCTGGTGAACCGGAGCAGGACGGCGACCGGCACGACCCCCGCCAGCGTCTCCGCGCCATTGGCCGCCGGCAGGGGCCGGTGGTCGAACTCATCCACCCGCCAGCGTTTGCAAAATCGGTCGATGGCCCCGTTCCGTCCATCGACCGGCAGCTGCGGCTTGTCGTCAGCAGCGGAAGACATGGCCCCGTTCCTCTCTATTCAGATGGGTTCACACCGATCGGATCCCGCCATTGGACGTTGAACACCCGCTGGAAGGCAACCAAAAATTTTTCCTCCAACTCCGCCCGGGAAACCCTCACCCCCAGCCGGACCAGGGAGGTGACCGGTCGGTCCGGCAGACCGCAGGGGACGATGCCCCGAAAACGGCTGAGGTCCGGATCCCGGTTGATGGCGATGCCATGATAGGCCACCCCACCGCGAATGCGTACCCCCAAAGCGGCGATTTTTTCCCCATTGACCCAAACGCCGGGATTGCCCGTCTCCCGGCGGGCCCGCAATCCCCAGGCCGCCAGGGTATGGATCACCGTCTCTTCCAGTCGGCCGACATGATCCCGTACCCCCCGGGCCGGTCCGCCGAGATTCCGGATCACATAGGCGATCAACTGCCCGGGACCGTGATAGGTGACCCGGCCGCCACGATCGCTGTCGATGACCGGTATCGGACCGGAAACCGTCTCCGTATCCAACACTTCATCCCGGGTCCCGGAACGACCGATGGTATAGACCGCTGGATGTTCCAGCAGCAACAGATGATCCCCGGCCCGACCGGCGGCGATCTCCCTGGTTAATGAAAGCTGACGTTCCATAGCCGCCCGATAGGGGAGTTGCCGGTATCTGACCAGGGTAAAGGAGTGGTTGGTACAGATCATGACGACGAAACGAAAATGGCATTGATTCCGGGAAGCCAAAGAGTGGACACAATCATTGAAACCAGTGGATCCGGCAAAAAACCGATCGTCCTTGACGGCACCCCCAACGCTGCCATCGTTGCGACGCCAATGTGGGCTGATACCGGGTACGGACGGTGGAACGATTATTAAACCGTTCTTCAATCCACGATATCCGCGTCCCGGCCAATAGCCTCCCGAATCATCGACTCCGCCGTCGTCAGCTCCCCGGCCAGGTAACGCTCCGCCAGGCCCCGGTCCAACAGACGCCGCCAGAACCGGCCCCGGGCGCTGAGACCGGAAAGGCGGGGGGCCACCCGTTGACGCCATACCGACAGCCAACGGGCCAGAGCGCCGATATCCGGATGCAACCAGGCCTCCAGCCGCCGGCGCAGATAGGCGGCCAAAGCCGGGCTGCTGCCGGCGGTGGAAAAGGCGACGATGACCGGTGGCCGTTCGACACGGGCCGGCCAATGGAAGCTGCAATACCGGGGTTGATCGACCACATTGAGCAGGATGCGCCGCCGTTCGGTCTCCTGATATATCCGGGCGTTCTCCGCTTCCGGCAAGGTGCTCAGGACCAACCACACGCCATCCAGGTGTTCGGGACGGAAGGATTCGCGCAGCCAGGTGAACTCGCCCCGGTGCGCCCGCTCCTCCAGTTCCGGCACCAACTCCCGGGCGACGACGGTCAAACGCGCCCCGGCCCGCAACAGGATGGCGCCCTTGGTGGCCGCTTCGCTCCCACCGCCCAACATCAGGCAGGAGCGGTCGGACAACAGCAAAAAGGCGGGAAAGGTGTGCGCTTCATCCATCTGTCTGCTCTTCGAAAGTACGGATGAATCAGGAGAGAATGCCGTCCAGGTAGTCGTTGATATCGGTGCGGATCGGCATGAAATAGATATGGGTGCCGCTGTCACGGGCGAACCGGAGCGCCCGGGCGGCAAACTCCCGGTTCCAGGCCAGGGTCGGTTCGAACCCCTTGGGGAACAGGACCCGATTGCGTTTTTCCCAATAGCTCCGGGAACGTTCGGTGGTCACCGGCGAAACCCCCCAAAAAATTTGGCAATCGGTGAGAATTTCCGCGTAGATCTCCATCAAGCGCAGGTCGAAAAAAGGTTGGGTGAAAAAACCATCGGCGCCGGCATCCAGTTTTCGCTGACAATACTCATACTCCTCGCGAAAACCATACCGATAGGGATCGATGGCGGCATAGACCCGCACGCCCGGCATCTCCCGTTTGAACTTGGCGATGATCTCCACGGAGTTCGACGCCTCATACCGGGGATAATCCGGGTCCGGATGGGGATCCCCCTGGACCACCAACACCTCGTCGATACCGGCTTCCCGCAACAGTTCCACCATGGGCAGTGGTTTCGTCAGGTCGAAATCGACGGCGCGAATGTGGGGAACGGCATGGGAAAACCGTTTTTTGGCCAAGACACACCCCTCCCAGGAGCGCAGGTCGAACCGGGGCAGATCGGGAATATTGATCAGGCTGACGGCGGAAAACCGTTCCTGAACCAACTGCAACTCCCCTTCCAGCGCCGCCGCGTCCCGGGGCACCAATTCGATGGAAACCCGGCTGGCACCCGTTTCCCTGGACCCACTGCCACTCTTCATGATGATCGACCATTCCCCTGCTGACGATGATGGACCGGCATCTCCCGAACCGGCTGGAAACACCATCCCGACGATTGAACCGACCTGTACGTATACCCTTTTTTACCCCCGCGAACAATCCATAACCGGTATCTCCGGTTGGCGGGGCCGGTCGGGAAACAGATTTTTCGATGACCGATAAAAGACCGGTCCACCCCCCGAATCGGCTCGACGGACCCGACCGCCACTCTGGATGGGTGTCGAACTTTCGTCACTCTTTTGTTAATCCACGATCTTGACGCCCCCCCTGCCCCACTTTTCGCACCACCATTATTGACAGTCCCATATTATCAATCACCTGCACATGCAACGACCGGGCGGCAACGCCCGGCACCCGGCTTGCATTAATTCGGTGCATGGGCCGGATTCACAACGGTAGCCGATGATGATCCCCTTGAGATGACCGTTTCGATCCGATTTCAGCCTTGAACCTTTCGCCAAAATCCGATCCAGCGGAAACGGGCGCCGGCCAAACCAGTGAACAGGAGAGTGAAAGCATGCCATTCGTGTTGCGGGTCTGTCTGATATTGTGTGTCATTTATCTGGCCATGCCGCCCCGGCCCGCCGCCGGATTCCCCAACCCGCGTCCCCTGGAAGTCCGCAATTTCAACCGCACCCCGACCCACGCCCGGCCCCTGAGAGTACGGGATTTCAGCCGACCGCCGACAGGGGTGACCCCCCTGAAGCGGTTCGCCACCGACCTCTGGGACCATTTCGATGACGACCTGCAACGGCAATTGAAACGGTCGGTGTACAACATGGGACTGGGCCAGGCGGTCAAAAAGGGCAAACTGGCCCTGGCCCTGGTGGATATCACCCGTCTCGACCACCCCCGGGTGGCGGCCCTCAACGGCGATCGCATGATGTATGCCGCCAGCCTGCCGAAGATCGCCATCCTGCTGGCCGCCTTCGAAAAACTGGCCCGGGAGGGACGCCAGCCCACCGCCAAATTGAAAAATCAGATGATCCGCATGATCCGGCGCTCGTCCAACCCCGATGCCACGGCGGTGATGCGCCGCGTCGGCAGCCGCTATATCGCCCGGGTGCTGGAGTCCAAACGCTACCGGCTCTATGACCGGGAACACAACGGTGGCCTGTGGGTAGGCAAGGAGTACAGCAAACGGGCCGCCTGGCGCCGGGATCCCCTGCACAATCTCTCCCATGGCGCCACCGCCCTGCAGGTGGCCCGCTTTTATTATCTGTTGGAAACCGGCAAGTTGGTCAACCCCGACAGCAGCCGTATGATGAAGGATATTTTGGCCAATACCGCCATTCACCACAAGTTCAAGCGCGGCATCTACGAAATCCACCCCAACGCCCGCATTTACCGGAAATCGGGCTCCTGGCGGCATTTTCATGCCGACAGCGCCATCATCGAACGGGATGGGGTCCGTTACATCGCCGTCGCCCTGGCCCGGCATCCAAAGGGCGAACAGTGGCTGCAACGGTTGATCGGCACCATGGACCGGGTGGTGGATCCGACCATCACCCTGGCCCGGGCCGGTTTTTCCGTGGTACCGCTGTTGCCATGACCCCGATTTCAAACCGCAACGATCAATGACAATCGACAATTGAAAATATATATCTTCTAATCCATCGACGGAACGGCTAAAATTGGCGGGCGCGGGGTTGGTACCCTGAGGCCCGTTTTCTTTTGGGCCACCATTACCCCTCGATGAAAGAAAAAGGTTCATGCAGGCTCCCCGCCACCTCCGGTTTCCCGTCAGCGTCCTCCTCACCTTTTTCACGGGACTGACCATCTCCCTGTTCGCCCTCTGGTTCACCGCCTACCAGGAGGACATGAAAATTTACGCCCGTTTCCAACGGGATGTGGATGAACGGGTGTTCTCCCTGAGCCATGAACTGAAACTGGCCTTTTCGACCCTGTACGGCATTCGCGGTCTGTTCAACGCCTCCAGCCATGTCGATCGCCGGGAGTTCCACATTTTCGTCACGCCGTCGCTGGAAAACCAGGTCGGCATCCAGGCCCTGGAATGGGTACCGCGGGTTCCCATTCGGCACCGGCAGACCCTGGAGTCACAAACCCGGTTGGAAGGGTATGCCTCCTTTCGCATCTCCGAACGAAAAAGTCAGGGCGACATGATCCGCGCCGCTGACCGGGAGGTCTATTTTCCGGTCCTGTATCTGGAACCGATGGCACCGAACCGCACCTCCCTCGGTTTCGACCTGGCCTCCAGCCCCAAACGTTTGGCCACCCTGCGGCAATCCCGGGATTCGGGCCGTCTGCTGGCCACCGCCCCCGTCACCCTGGTCCAGGAGACCGGCCGGCAAAAAGGGGTGTTGGTCTTTCTCCCCATCTATCACGGTTCACCGGAAACGGTCGAAGAACGCCGTGAAAACCTCCGTGGTTTCGCCGTCGGCGTGTTCCGGATCGGCGATATTTTCAACACCGCCCTGCAGCGAATCCATGACCATGGCGATGATGGCATCGGCCTGACGGTGCTGGACGAATCTGGCCCGCTGGAAGAACGGCTGCTCCATCGACATGAAGTTCGCGGCGAAAGGGGCGACCACACCTACACGAAATCCCTGCCGGACATCGGCGGTCGCCGATGGAGCGTCATCGCCCACCCGACGACGGCTTATCTGACCAACCACCACCCCTGGATGCCACTGGTGGTGTTCCTGGGCAGCCTGATGATCACCCTGCTGCTGGCCCGGGTTTTTCACATCAATGCCACCCGTACCGCTGAAGTACGCCGGTTAATCGATGAACGCACCCGGGACCTGCGGGAACGGGAGCGGGAAAACCGCGCCATCATCGATACGGCGGTCCAGGCCCTGATCAAGATCAATGGCCGGGGCATCGTCGAAACCTTCAATCCGGCGGCGGAACGAATGTTCGGATATGAACGGCGGGAGATCATCGGGCAAAACGTCAAGATGCTGATGCCGGAACCATTTCACAGCGCCCATGACGGCTACCTGGACAACTATCATCGCACCGGACAGCAAAAAATTATCGGCATCGGCCGGGAAGTTCAGGGACGGCGCAAGGGTGGTTCCACTTTTCCACTCTATCTGGCCGTGGGCGAGATGGAAATCCGGGGAGAGAAAAAATTTGTCGGTTTCCTGCTGGACATCACCCGGCAAAAAGAGGCCGACCGGTTGAAAAACGAGTTCGTCTCCACCGTCAGCCATGAACTGCGTACCCCGTTGACCTCCATCAAGGGCAGTCTGGGACTGGTGCTCGGGGGGGGTACTGGGCGCTCTCCCCCCCAAGTCCGAGGACCTGCTGAAAAAAGCCCTGAACAATACCGACCGGCTGACCCTGTTGATCAACGATCTGCTCGATATCGAAAAAATCCAGTCCGGCCGCATGGATTTCCAGATTGAAACCATCCCGGTGCCGCTGCTGCTCGAAAAGTCCCTGGCCGCCAACCAGGGATATGCCGGCAAACACAGGGTTCCGCTGGTCCTGGAGCCACCGACGGAGAAATTATCCATCGATGGTGATGAAAACCGGCTCCTCCAGGTACTCTCGAACCTGCTCTCCAATGCCATCAAATTTTCCCCGCCGGGGGAGCCCGTCACCCTCGCCTGCGAGCGGGTGGCGGAACGGGCCCGCCTGTCGGTCCAGGATCGCGGTCCCGGCATACCGGCCGCCTACCGGGATAAAATATTTGAAAAGTTCATCCAGGTGGACAGTTCCGATACCCGCAGCCGGGGCGGTACCGGCCTGGGGTTGGCCATCTCCCGGACCATTGTCGAAAATTTGGGCGGAACGATCCGTTTCGACACCCGGGAAGAGGGAGGAACCACCTTTTTTGTTGATTTCCCGTTGACAAAAATGAAATAAACGAAGCCTGATTTCGCGTTCGCGAGCGACCATCAATATCCAATCCCGTGGGATGGAGGGAACATGAGCAGACCACTGCAACGTATCTTGTACGCCGAGGATGAACCGGATATCCAGGAGATCGCCGTCATGACCCTGGAGTCCATCGGTGGATATACGGTCAAGGTTTGCAACAATGGCCGGGAGGCGGTGGATGCGGCGGCCTCCTTCCAGCCCGACCTGCTGCTATTTGATGTCATGATGCCGGGAATGGATGGCACCACGGCCCTGACGGAAATCCATAAACTGCCGGGAATGGCCGGCATCCCGGTGGTGTTCATGACCGCCAAGGTTCAACCCCAGGAGATCACGGAATACCGGACGATGGGCGCCCTGGAAGTAATCGCCAAACCCTTCGACCCCATGGCCCTCTCCGAAACCATTCAAAACATCTGGAACCGGCATGTGGCATCCTGAAGGACCGTCCACCCCTGGACCGCACGAGACCCTGGAAAAACCGCTCGACAGCCTTTGACGATCGGAAAGAGAGACCTCGCCGAATGAACGAGACCAAAAAAAAGGCGATTCAAGAAAAACTGGCGATCGTTCGAAACAATTATGCCCGGCAGTTGCCACAACGGATTCAGGAGATCGAAACCGGTTGGCGGCAACTGAAGGAAACTGAATGGAATGCGCAATCGCTGGCGGCGTTGCACCGCAAGGTGCATTCGCTGGCCGGGTCCGGCGGCACCTTCGGTTTTTCCGACCTGGGCCGTGCAGCCCGCAACATGGAGGTCCCCCTGAAAATGGTCCTCCAGAGCGGTCGTCCGGCGACCCCGACCCAGTTCGAAAAAATCAACACCTGTTTCAATTTTTTGCTGAAAACCTGGCGTGTCACCGCACCGGAGATCGAAGCCCTGATCGCCGGCGACATCGACATTGGACGGATCGAACGGGAAAACCGCCTGGTTTTCGTTCTGGAATCGGAGCCGGTGTTGATGGCGGAGTTGACGCTGCAACTGGACTATTACGGTTACACCGTCCGCCCCTTTCCGACCCTGGCCTCTTTCGCCTCGGCCCTGGAAACCGCCACCCCGTGCGCCATCATCCTGAACCGGCAGTTGAGCGATGGCGCCAGCCTCAACGCCTTGACCGCCTATCAAAAAATCCGCATCCGTCCCGTACCGGCGATTATCATCGCCGAACGGGGCGACCTGAACAGCCGTCTGGAAGCGGTCCGCAGCGGCGGCAATGCCTATTTTCAAAAACCGGTCGACATCTCGGCGCTGGTGGACACCCTCGATGTCCTTACCGCTGCCGATTCCGGTCAATCCTACCGGATCCTCATCGTCGAGGAGAGCCACCCCCTGGCGGAACATCATGCGCTGATCCTGCAAAACTCCGGCATGGAGACCCATATCATCAACGATCCCATGGAGATCATGACGCCCCTGAAAAATTTCCGGCCCGATCTGATTCTCATGGACACCTACATGCCCCACTGCACCGGCCTGGAGCTGGCCAGTGTCCTACGGCAACAGGAGGATTTCACCAGTATTCCCATCATCTTTCTCTCCAGCGCAACCACCAGCGAAAAACAGCTCCACGCCAACAGTCTCGGCGGCGACGATTTTCTGGCCAAACCGGTCACCCCCCACCATCTGGTTTCATCGGTGTTGTCGCGCATCAAACGCGCCACCAAGCTGCGCACCCTCATCACCCACGACGGTCTGACCGGACTGCTCAACCACTCCACCACCAAGGAACGGTTGCGTCTGGAAATGGAGCGGTCCAAGCGTCTGGAAAACCGGTTGGTGTTCGCCCTGATCGACATCGACCGTCTCAAACCGATCAACGAAACCCTTGGCCATCCCATCGGCGACCGGATCATCAAAAGCCTGGCCCATCTGCTGAAACAACGGTTGCGCAAAACCGATATCGTCGGCCGCATCGGCGGCGAACAGTTCGCCGTCATCCTGCTGGACATCAACGGCCCCACCGCCGAACGGATCATCAACGAAATCCGCGAAAACTTCGGCCTCATCGAACACCGCCACGGTGAATCCCCGTTCAGGAAAACCTTCTCCTGCGGCATCGCCGTCTTTCCCGAATTCGACGCCGCCAACCTCAGCGAAGCGGCGGAGAAAGCCCTGCGAACCGCCAAAAACAGCGGTCGCAACCGGGTGGTCCGGGCGCTTTCCTGAGAAACCGCCGAAAAACATTGCCAACGGGTCACTTTTCCCATCGTCCCCCCTGCCCTATAATCACACCGGTGCCAACGGTCCGGCCGATCCGGACACCCTCTACACGAACTCCTGAAAAAATTTACGGATCCCGTGAAAAACAAGCAGATGGGCAATCCGCCCCTGGACATTTTGCAACATGTTTTCGGTTATGAATCCTTTCGTGGATTTCAGCAGCAGGTCATCGAGCGGGTGTGGACCGGCGGCGACGCCCTGGTCATCATGCCCACCGGCGGCGGCAAGTCATTGTGTTATCAAATTCCCGCCCTGCTGCGCCACGGCGTCGGCATCATCATCTCACCGTTGATCGCCCTGATGCAGGATCAGGTGCGGGCACTGTTGCAGGTGGGATTGCGCGTCGCCTTCATCAACTCCACCCTGGATTACCATCAGATCGGTTCCATCATCCAGCAGGCGCGCAATGGCGACCTGGACCTGCTCTACATGGCTCCTGAGCGGCTGTTGATACCCGATTTCATGGATTTTCTCGGTGAAATCCCGCTGGCCCTGTTCGCCATCGACGAGGCCCACTGTGTCTCCCAGTGGGGACACGATTTCCGCCCCGACTATCTGGGGCTCTCCATCCTGACCCGCCGATTTCCCGGCGTACCCCGCATCGCCCTGACCGCCACCGCCAACCAGGCCACCCGACGGGAGATCCTGGCACGCCTGGACATGCCGGCGGCACAAAGTTTCATCGCCGGTTTCGACCGCCCCAATATCCACTATGCGGTCACCCTGAAAAAAAATCCCCGGCAACAGTTGAAAACCTTCCTGGAAACCAACCATGCCGACGATGCCGGCATCGTCTATTGCCTGTCGCGCAAAAGCGTCGAGGAGACCAGCGGCTGGTTGCGCGAAAACGGCTGGAAGGCCCTGCCCTATCACGCCGGCCTGGAGCGGGAAGTGCGGCAACGGAACCAGGAGCGGTTTTTGAACGAAGACGGGGTGATCATCGTCGCCACCATCGCCTTCGGCATGGGCATCGACAAACCCGATGTCCGGTTCGTGGTCCATCTCGATCTGCCGAAAAGCCTGGAGTCCTACTACCAGGAGACCGGCCGCGCCGGCCGCGACGGTCTGCCGGCCAACGCCCTGTTGATCTACGGCCTCAAGGATTTGGGGCTGATGTTCCATTTCATCGAACAGTCCCAGGGCGATGAACGGTTCAAACGCATCGAACACCGACGATTGCAGGTGTTGTTGGGATTTTGCGAGTCCGCCGTCTGCCGCCGCCGCACCCTGTTGAGCTATTTTGAAAAAACCGATGAAGACCTCGCCTGCGGCAATTGCGACAACTGCCGACAACCGGTGGCGACCTGGGATGGACTGGTGGCGGCGCAAAAGGCCCTCTCCTGCGCCTACCGCACCGGCCAACGGTTCGGCGCCGAACATTTAATCAACGTGCTGATGGGCAAAAAGACCGACAAGGTTTTACAGTTCGGTCATCAACGGGTCAGCACCTTCGCCATCGGCGATGAATTGAACAAGGCACAGTGGCGCTCGGTCTACCGGCAACTGGTGGCCGGTGGCTATCTGCGGGTGGACGTGGACAATTACAGCGCCCTGCGCCTGACCGAGGCGAGCCGGGACCTGTTGCGCGGCGACAAAACCATCCGTTTCCGTCAGGACCCTCAGGAACCCCGGAAAAAAACAGCACCCCCCTCCGCCGCCAAACCGGGCCGCGGCAACCGCAACGCCATCTCCTTCGACCACGACGCCGATCAAAACCTGTGGGAGGCGTTACGCACCCTGCGCAAGGAATTGGCCAGCGAACAGGGCATACCGCCGTTCATGGTCTTCCATGATGCCACCCTGAAGGAGTTGGTGTTGAGAAAACCCACCAACCACGCTCAACTGGCCCGCACCCACGGTATTGGCGGCCAGAAACTGAAAAATTATGGCAACGCTGTCCTCAAGTTGTTACGGCAAAATGGAGCGGCCTGATCGGGACCGGTCCGATGTAACCACGGGCATGTGGAAGGATGATCGACCCCACCACCGGAAAAAACGGCTTTACGATCCGGAACGATCACCCCGGAACCGGCAACGCCCCCACCGGCAGGGACCGCTGATAATGACGATAGCGGAAGATAACCGTCGTTTCCCCGAAGTGGATCAACAACCCCTCCAAAAATCCCGGCCAGTTTTCCCGGCTCGGTTCAATGCCCAGATAGACCCGGGCCAACAGCAGTAGATTCCAGTCGTGGGAGACATGAACCTGAAAACCGGGATGGGAACGCCGCATGGTGCGTAAAAACTCGAACTGTTCCCGGGCCGCCCGTTGTGGATCCTGGATCAAATCCGCCGCCAGGTCGCCCGCGAACCAGGCCTGGACAAAAGCCAGGGGATCCAGGTCATTCTTCAGGGCAAAGGCATAACTGCGCTGGGGATCCGGCAGGTAGGGCACCGCCAATTGAGGATGGGGGCCGTGGTTGACCGGTTGGACCTGCCGATCCCGCAAGCCCGCCATCAGCGCTTCGGCGGTCTGACGGCAACGCGGCACGGTGCTGTGGAACAGATTCCGGGGCGCGCAGTCGGCCAAAAGCCCCAGACCCAGTTGCCGGGCGCTGCGCAGGCCTCGGGCGGTCAGCATCACCCGATCGGCCCGGGTCGGATCATCAATGATGGGACGTTCCCCGTGGCGCATGATGACCACCGATCGATCCAGAGAAATATCGGCCAGCAGCCGCTTCAAGGTTTTCGCGCTCAAAACAGTCCCTCCCGGTCGGTTCCACCCACCCCTCCGGGCCGGAACCGGAGGGGCGAGACGGACATTATTCCCGCAAAGCCGCCGGCGCCAAAGGGGAAAAGCAGTCCCCTCCCCACCGGAACCGGGCCGATCCGGAAGCCGGATTTCAAAACCACGGATAAATTTCTTTCCCAGGATTGATTTAAATTAAGGATCCCCCTATTTTCCAGGTGCCATCCGGGTGGAAAACGGGCCATCTTTCCCCCATGCCCCGGCGAACCCGCAAACCCCCCTTTTTCAGGAGATGACATGTCCGGCACCGACCTTCTCGACTTGACCCAGATTGCTGAAAATGAACGCTTGGATAAACTGCTCGCCGCCCTGGATGCCCTGTCTGGAGAACAGCGCATCGAAGTGGCCACCGGACCCGGTTGGGATGGACTGCTGGAAACCGTGCAGGCACAACGTTCCGAACAGTTCGAATGGATGCCCCTGGAAAAAGGTCCCGACCGCTGGCTGGCGATCGTGGTACGCCCCGCCCGGGCCCCGGGCCTGGCCGAATTCATGACCCGCGATCACCGACGTTGCGATGAGATCTACGCCGACCTGGAAAATACCGCCGAAAACGATCCGCAGGCGGCCATTCAACTGTGCCAACGGTTTTTGCTGGGCATGGAGCACCATTTCAACATGGAGGAAAAGGTCCTGTTCCCGGCCTTTGAAAACAAGACCGGCATGCGGCAGGGACCGACCATGGTCATGCGCATGGAACACGAACAGATGCGCAACCTGATGGGCCAGATGCAACAGTCGGCCGAAAACAATGACATTGAAGGTCTCCTGAAGGCCGGCGGCACGCTGCTGTTTCTCATGCAACAGCACAATGTCAAAGAGGAGCAGATGCTCTATCCCATGGCCCAGACCCATCTGATGGCCGAAGGGGGTGAGTTGATCCTGTCGATGCAGCGTCAATGATTCCCGGCTGGTGAATCGACCGATGCGCCCTGAAACCCCATCCGGCCCGATCCTGTTCCAATACGGATTCCGACCCTTTTTCCTGCTGGCCGCCATCGGCGCCCCGCTGCTCATCGCCATCTGGATGTTGTACTACGCCGGAATGTTGCCGTTGAACCTGCCGCTTCCCGGCCCCTGGTGGCATGGCCATGAAATGGTCTTCGGCTTCGTATCGGCCGCCGCCGCCGGTTTTTTGCTCACCGCCACCCCCAACTGGACCGGGGCCACGCCCCTGCGGGGCAAACCGTTGATGATCATGGCCCTGGCCTGGGTGGTGGGCCGTCTGTGCGGATTTTCCGACGCCACACCACTGCCATGGATCGCCGCCGCGGCGGATTTGCTTTTTTTCCTCGGTTTCGCCATCGCCATCGTCCAGCCACTCTGGAAAGGCGGTACCGCCAACCACCGTTGGCCACCGGTATTGATGATGTCGGCCCTGCTGGTGGCCGATCAATTGGTCCATCTGGAAATCCTGGAATTGACGACCGGGACCGCCCGTATCGGACTTTATCTCGGCATGGATGTCATCATCATGTTGGGCATCGTCATCGGCGCCCGGTTGGTACCCCGTTTCACGCAGATGGATTTTCAAAGCCGGGGCATCCCCCTGGAGATCAAATCCCGACCTCGGCTGGAAGCGGCCAACCTGCTGGCCATGCTGCTGTTGATCATCACCGATGTGATCGCGCTGGATCAACCGTTGAACGGCGCCGCGGCCCTGTTGGCGGCGATCATCTACGCCATCCGTCTGGCGGGCTGGCACCCGTTCCGCTACCGGGTTTCCGCCCTGCTGCTGGTGTTGCAGATCGGCTATCTGTGGCTGGTGATCGGCTTGGCCCTGCGCGGTGTGACCCTGTTGACCGATTTCATCCCCATCGGCACCGCCATCCACGCCCTGGCCATCGGCGCCATGGGCAGTTTGATATTGGGCATCATGACCCGGGTTAGCCTGGCCCATACCGGACGGCCACCACACCCCCCGGGCGGCGTCATCATCGGCTTCGGCCTCATCTCCCTGGCGGCACTGTTACGCCTGCTGCTGGTGACCGTCTGGCCGATCGATGGTATTCTGTTGGCCGGCGCGGTGTGGGTGATCGCCTTCGGGCTGTTCCTGCCGTTCGCCTGGCCAAAACTCACCCGTCCGCGCGCCGATGGCGTTCCCGGATGACAATCGATGCGGACATGGAATGAACGAACCAGACGCCAAATCCAACCTGCAACCGGGCAGCGTCGCCCTGGTCGGTTCCGGCCCCGGCGACCCGGACCTGTTGACCCTTGGCGCCGTCAAGGCCCTGCAAGCGGCGGATGTGGTGGTGATCGACGCCCTGGTCACCCCGGAGATCCGCACCTTCATCCCGGAGGGGTGTGAATGCATCTCGGCCGGCAAACGCGGCGGTCGCCCCTCCGCCAACCAGGAGGATATCACCGATACCCTGATCCGCCTGGCCCGGGAAAACAAACGGGTGGTGCGCTTGAAGGGAGGTGACCCCTTCGTCTTCGGACGCGGCGGGGAAGAGGCGGCCCGCCTGGCTGAAGAAGGCATCCCCTTCCGCATCGTTCCCGGCCTGACCACCGGCACCGCGGGACCGGCCTATGCCGGCATCCCCATCACCCACCGCAACGTCAACGCCAATGTCGCCTTCATCACAGGCCATGAGTCCGAGGAGAACGCCGCCGGTCCGGGAACCGACCTCTCCCGCATCGACTGGAACGGCGTCGCCCAGGCCTTCCCGGTGATCGTCCTCTACATGGCGATGAAAAATTTGCAGCGCATCAGCGAAAAACTGGTGGCCGGCGGACTGCCGGCGGCAACACCGACGGCCATCATCCGCTGGGCGACCACCCCCGAACAGCAAACCCTGATCACCACCCTCTCCCGGGCGGCGGCCGATGCCCGGGCGGTGGACCTCGGCTCCCCCGCCATCATCGTCATCGGCGAGGTGGTCAGCTATCGCCAAACCCTCGCCTGGTTCCCGGATCAAACCCTGTCCCCCGAAAAAGATACCAACGGGAAGAGCAATAACGACGCAGCAACTCCATTAAAAACATTCCACGAATAACAACCTTGACAACTGACTTCAATTATGAAAAATTTCAAAATAGCGTTAATCTAATAAAAAACAATTATCTTCACATCTTCTATATTGTCATCAACACAAACAGAGAATACAAACCATGCATTACTGGACGATTTACCCAGGAAACAATAAATGAATAACACGAAAATAAAAAAACTATCGACAGAGAACTATAAAAATGTTGCTCAAAGTTGCGACATAAGAATCAACGATTTAAACATATTTATTGGTCCGAACGGTTCAGGAAAAAGCAATATAATTGATATACTATACTTTTTGAGAGCATGCCTTGTTTCTGGCCAAGACAAAGAAAAAGGAGGATCTGTATTTGAAAACGAGATTGAGTCAATACTTGGAGGTTCGCATATACTGACTGGCTCAAAAGATCCTCCAGATAATGTTACAGTGGCTTTGTCGTTTGAATCTCCAACAGAAGAGAGAGGCTATCGATTAACTTTTATCATGAGGGTTCACGACCACAGGAAACGTGTTTCCATTTATAGCGAAACACTGTCTGGAGACATATGGCCTGAATATAGACAGGGTCCATTTATATATTATCAATTTCACAATGAGCAAAGCGGTAAAGGGGTGGTTTCTGTCAAGGTATCTGACAATGAATCCAGGCGTCAAACCCAATTCGAGATACTCGAAAATGTACCGACCAATAATTTGGCACTCGGGGAAATCCCAAAACTACTTGAAAACAGTGGCTATCCACCAGAAAAAACCCCTGCCATCCATGCACGGCGTGAATTGGTTGATATAATCTCAAATTGGCGCTTTTATAACGCCAACGAGATGAACTTGAACCAAATCAGGCAATCCGAACCACAGATCGGTCCAACAGATCAGTTTCTTTCCAGTACCGGTGAAAACCTGGCCCTTGTTTTTGATAATTTGTGCCAACAGGATTTTGAGTTTGAGGAAAAAATCAACGCTGCCATGCAAGCAGTAATTCCTACTACCAGAAAATTAAGAGCTGTACGCCTGGGCCGTTTGCGGTTGACCATGGAATGGTATTTCGAAGGCATGAAAACGCCACTGTACTTGAGTGATCTCTCCGATGGAACCGTGCGAATGTTATGTTGGGCAGTTATTCTCAACGCACCAACCCTGCCATCCCTATTGGTAATTGATGAGCCCGAACTCGGCTTGCACCCTGCCTGGATGGAAGCGCTGGCCGAGTGGATCATTGCCGCCGCAGATCGTACCCAGGTGATTATCACCACCCACAGTCCCGATTTGTTGGATCATTTTACCGATCATCTGGAAAACGTCTCCCGGTTCGAGTTTGATCAAGGCAACCATTCGGTTGTCATTCAAGCTCTTTCACGTCAGGAGCTGGCGTCAAGATTGGATGAAGGCTGGAAGCTCGGAGACCTGTACCGTACCGGCGAGCCCGGAGTGGGAGGATGGCCATGGTAGTTTGGCTCTTCGCCGGTGGCGGCCCTTCCGAAATTCGGGGACTGATTCCAATGTTGAAAAAAATGTTTCCTTGTGGTCAGTTCATACGAAAAACACCGGTTGGCAGGACTCCGGGAAAAAAGCCAAGACCGGACAAAACACCGACCAAACTGGGAAAAACCGGTAACAGCCTATCCCGGGAAATCGAAGAAAGATTAAAAAACGAGTTTGATAATGGCCGCTCCTGTGACATCATCCTGATTATCGACGATTTGGACTGCCATGATGCAAAAGACAGGAGAAAAAAACTTCAAAAACCGGTAAAACTATTTCAAGAAACAAAAAACTTAACAAGCATTGTCGGTTTTGCAGCACCCGAGATGGAGGCTTGGTTGATTGCTGACTGGGATAAAACTTTTGCCAAGCACCCGGCATTCAAAGGCCAGATTCAAAAGCAAATCAAAGAACACCTGATCCATCAACATCAAGTGGATTTCGGATCTCCGGAAGCATTCAGTCACTATGATCCAGAAAAAAAAAGTTGCAAAGAGAAGCTTTCGGAATCAATAGGCCAAGTGGTGATGGAGGTAACGTACGATTTGAGTTCAATACCGACCAGGTTTTCAAAAGCGATTCACACTCCCTGGATGTTAAAAAAACTGGATGCTGGAATGGTATCAAAAAAATGTCCAGAATTTAAAAAGCTGTATTCCAAACTCCAACAAGCTTTCAATAGTGGTCCATTATTGGCATGATACCGATTCCTATTCACGATGGCCTGATGTCTCGTTATTCCCGTGCAGGCGGGTATCCAATTGGTATTCTGTATAGCCCATTATTATTCGCCAGATTTCTGGATTCCCGCTTTCGCAGCAATGACCGCGGCGAGTGAGTTGAACATCCGGCTATTTCCAAAGGGAAACGGTATAACGGAAGAACACCCCTCCCGGTCCGGCTCCTGAAAAATAGAACCGACATGGATTCAGCGATGGAAAGAACCCCCCTGGTTCTCACCAGCTATAAACTTCTATAGTTATATTTATCGGCAAAAAGAATTCAGGAGGCATCCACATGCGGCAAACAACCAATGCCGCCGGGCTCCTCCTGTTGATCATCGTTTCACGGACCGGCGGCGACGCCTCTGGCCAAGGATCAAAAGCCTGAACGCCCCTTCCGATTCCACTCTGAACCGATCCTGTCGGAAACCCGTGCCGATAGGTAAAAAATCACCATCACAGGCCGGGACGCCGCCGCAAACGTTTATTTTACGGCGGGCCCCGCGGTACCACCCACCCCGTTGGAGAGGGTTGATGCGGACTAGCCGAGGGAGAGTTCTTTTTCGGTCTTGGTCAGCAGGTCCATCAAGCAGTCCCGGAGATCGGAGTTGCTGTTGCACAGGGTTTTCAGTTGTTGGCCGGGGACCGACAGCACGCGGACATCGCCGATGGCGCGGGCGGACATGGCATGGCCGGAGCAGTGGATGCAGCTCGGTTCGCCGATGCAATCGCCCTCGCCGACGACGATATATTTGCTCCAGACCGGATTCAGGTTATCCTCTTCGTCCATATCGATCATACCGAAGGCGCCCTGGTCGACCCAGCGACGTTGGGCGACGTCGTAGCCCACCTCCACCCGGCCTTTTTGAATCAGGAAAACCCGATCATCCCGCTCCCCTCTCTGGAACAGATAGTCGCCGTCGGAAAATTGCAAAATTTCGCAGACACGCTCGTTTTTTTCCATCAATAACGAAAAAAATGGCGAGGCGGACGGACTGTGGTTTTGAATATTGGCTACTGAACTCATGGTAAGATCTCCTGTGATGGCACCGTCTGGAATATGGAATGCACTGTATGGTTGAAAAGGATCCTTCCGCGGAAGGATGAATGAGGGTCGATGAAATGCATGGGATGGAGCCGGGAACCACCGGTGGCGCCACGAAAAAAACCTGAAGAGAACGAGACAAGCCGGTAGTTGTAGAGGAAAAATCGGACCAAGGCCGGCCCTGCCCCTCCCGAAGCGCTGGTAACGCTGTTGGAGGAACGGTTGCGGTCGTTTCTGACCGGGTGGAACATGATGCGTTTCCCTTCCGATAAAAATGGCCCTTGACAATCAGCATAGCGGCTTTTTCGCAGATGTAAACATTTTTTTATGTGGTGGTATGTGAAATTTTGGTTACAATATCGAAATCTGCGTATAAAATTATTTTTTCAACACATCAAATTATCAGATTGCCGGCTATTTTCATTTATTTTCAATTGTTTTCAATCCACAATCCAATTGGATTCTTCAGTCTTCCAACGACGCGTTCCGGGAGATTGTAACCGCTTTCGGACCCAGGATCCGGTGGTTCTCCGGGTGTGTTTTCGATCCATTAAAAACACCTGAGCAACTGTTCAAAAAATCAATCAATCCACCCATCCAGCCATTCGATAATTCGGCATGGGGATACCGACTGGGGGTCGACCCGATCGATTGGATTTCAGCAGGCGGTCATGGATCCCACGGACCGTTTCCCCTCACCTCCCGACATGGTGCATTTTGCAACATTATGCTGGATATTTCCCTTCAATATGCCTTAAGATTTCCAGCCTGCGAAAGTTCAAGACAGGGACTCCCCGCTTCAGAGAAAACGGTCGCCCACTCTCATCGGTCGAATTTCAAAAAATTCATATCGACGGAACCAGCAACGTGTCGACATTCAAAGACACCCCCTGTTGCTGATGGTCGATTGTCAACTTTTTCGGGAGACTCATCCCGGACTTGGTGTTAGGATACGACCATGTCGGGAACCATCGTGGCGCGTGAAGATCCTGAAAGCCCGAAGCGGTCAGCGACAAAATCATTTAATTGTGCAGGAACAAACCGTTATCTGAATCGCATCGACCGGTCGGGACCGATCGGAATTCAAGGCTTTCCGCTTTGACAGTCCTTCAAACGGCAGGGCGGGGTCCACGTCCTTGGCATTCAACGAAAACGTTATTTTTCGTAAAGGAAATCGAATCTGAGACCCCTCATTCCCCCCTGTCATGACACCCAATCGATCACCGAGCGGCCATGCCTGAAAACAGAGTAAAAGCCGAAAGGCATAAAAATATATTGACGATCACCATTACCGGCTATTTCGACTACGGTCTGGGCACCCAATTCCGGGAGGCCTACAAAGATTCGGACGACATTGAAAAATGTATAATCGATCTGAAAAAGGTAACCTTCATCGACAGCTCCGCCTTGGGCCGCCTGATGGTTCTGCGGGCATGGGCCACGAAAATTGGCGCAAGAGTGGTCCTTTCCAACAGCAATGATCCAGTCAAAAAGGTTTTGAATATCATGCAGTTTGACAAATTATTCGAAATTCGTTGATCCCTGTTTTTTCCACACCCGTTCATTTCTCTTCAGCCACGGTCAAATCATGCCGGCTCCCCGATTTGGATACTTGGCAAAGAAAAAAACACTTTGGCAGAATATCTTTTTTTCCGTCAGTTCTTCACTGGGAAATTCAAGCCCCCCTTCAATAGGAATGATACATTATTTTATTAGCAGCAGATGAAATGGCCGAACAACAGGATACGTGGAAATACTGGTATCGAACCGACAAAAAATGTCAAGCTCCATCCATTTCAACCGGTGTCGACCACATGCCGCCCAGCCATAAATGATTGGGAAAACTTGGTATGGACAATCAAACTCCCGAGGTCTATCGAATCCTGCTCATCGATGATCAACCTCTGACCGAAAAGTTGATCCGAAGAATTCTTCGTGACGCCCCTGACCTGGAGCTTCACTACTGTCAGCAACCGGAAAACGCCATGCAGGCGGTGTTGAAGGTTCGCCCCGTCGTCATCCTGCTGGACCTGAACATGCCCCATATCGATGGCATGGTCCTGTTGCAGATGTTCCGCAACAGCCGTCTGACGGAAGCCCTGCCCATTATCATCCTGACCACGGAGGAGGACCCCTTCACCCGGGCTGAAGGGTTCGCCTATGGCGCCAGCAACTACCTGATCAAACTTCCGGACAAGGTGGAGATGGTCGCCCGCCTGCGCTACCACGCCTCCTCCTTCGTCAGAAGACGCAGACAGTCGGAAAAGTTTGAAACCTGCGCCGATATACTCCACGCCGAAAAACAGGGCTATGTGTTGATGGATTCCAACAACCATCAAATTTTCGACGCCAATGATATCATCTGTGGGGTCCTGGGTACCCCGCGTCGGAGTTTGATCGGCAAAATACCCTTTGATCTGGTCTCCGAGGAGGACCACAAACCCCTGAAAAGCGCCCTGGACTGGATCCCCAGAAAAGACAAACGGATCTATGAATTCTACCTGATCAACGCCCAGGGGAAAAAAATTTACACCCAGTGCTGCATCTCCACCACCACCAACATCATGGGCCGGGCCTCCGTAACCACCTTCACCTTCGTCAACCCGGTCAAGTGGGAGTTGACGGCCACCGATCAGACCAGCCGGTTCCGAATACACGCCGATTCGATCCCAAACCTGATCTGGCTCTGCGATGCCAATGCCAATCGATATTTTTTCAATAAATGTTGGTTGGATTACACCGGCAACGTCATGGAAAGTGAAATGGACGGCGGCTGGAAAACGAGCATTCACCCCGGCGACCTGGAAAAACTCGAAGCGGAGATCGCCAAGGCTTTCAGCGAGCGGGAACGGTACTCCTGCAAATACCGGCTGCAGGCCCGGGACGGCTCCTATCGTTGGATGCACGAAACCGGCGTGCCCTTCTTCAATCGCGACTGGGAATTTTTGGGTTACTCGGGCAGTTGTGTGGATGCCTCGGAACAAATTCTCGTGGAAGAGCGGTTGGCCAAGATCGATACCGACCTGGAACGACGGATCTACATCAAAACCAAACTGTTGGAGAAGGAGATCGAAGACCGGAGGCGGGCCCAGGAAAAAGAGGGACAAACCCTGCAAACGCAAAATATCATCATCCGTTTGCTGGGCATCGCCCTGGAAGCCAAACCCCTTGAAGAACAGCTCAATGAATCCCTGAAATTGATCATTTCGATACCCTGGGGGTTCCTGAAGGATTTCGGCAGCATTTTCCTGGCCGACAATACGGCCAAAAAACTGACCTGTGTCGCCTGGACCGGCAGCGAGGAGTCCTGGACCGCCCCCTGCGCGGACATCCCTTTCGGCTACTGCCTCTGTGGCCAGGCGGCCTTGAGCAACAAGGTGATTTTGGCTTTCGACAAGGACCCGCAACATGTGGTCCGGCATGACAACACCCCGCCCCATGGCCACTACTGTGTCCCGATCCGTTCCGGAGAGCAGTTGCTGGGGGTGTTGAGCCTCTACATAAAAACCGACTATCAACACGATCCCGTCCACGAGGAGTTTCTCCTCGCCATCGCCAACACCCTGGCGACATTGATTGAACGCAGCCAGATCGAAAGCTGGCAACGGGACAAGGTGGCCGCCGAAACCGCCAACCGCACCAAGAGCCAGTTCCTGGCCAGGATGAGTCATGAGATCCGCACGCCGCTCAACGCCATCATGGGGTTGACCGACATGGCCCTGCGCACCGACCTGCCGGCCAAGGCCCGGGACCATCTGACGAAAGTGGTCAGCGCCTCCAATACCCTTTTGCGCATCATCAATGACATTCTGGACCTGTCGAAAATTGAAGCGGACCGGTTGGAACTGACGAAAATTGAATTTCATCTCCGCGACGTCCTGGACAACATGGTGGAGTTGTTCCGGCCGAAGCTGGTGGAAAAAAACATCGAATTCATCCTCCACATCGCGGAAGCCCACAACCTGACGGTGACCGGCGACAGTTTTCGTTTCGAGCAGATCCTGATGAACCTGATCGGCAATGCCATCAAGTTCACCTCCGCCGGCGAGATCGAGCTGGGGGTGCATCCAACGAACATGACCGAGGAGCGGGTCGAACTGAATATCCGGGTCCGCGATACCGGCATCGGCATCGCCCCGGAAAAGATGGAACGACTGTTCCAACCTTTCGATCGACTGGAGATGGACACCCAGGACAACCAGGGCACGGGGTTGGGACTGGTCATCTCCAAACGGCTGGTGGAAATGATGGGCGGCTCAATCCGGGTGGAGAGCAGGCCGAACTCAGGCAGCACCTTTTCATTCACCATTCCGTTCATTCGACGAATGGAACGGGAGAAGAGAGACCTGATGCTCCCCGACGACCTGCAACGGATACGCACCCTGGTGGTGGACGACAACACCGCCAACCTGACCGCCTTCCAGGACCTGATGCGGGTGCTCAATCTGGATGTCCAGGGGGTCAACTCCGGTGAACGGGCCCTGTTGACCTATCGTCAATCCCTGGAAAAGGAACGCCCCTTCCAGCTGGTGCTGGTGGATTGGTTGATGCCGGGCATGGATGGCGAGGAGACGGCCCTGCTGATCAAGGATGCCCTCAACAAACATTCCACCAAGCATGACCCCCCGAAAATCATTCAATTGATCCCCTTTGGACTGGAGGAAGGCATCAAATCCCGTGCCCGGGAGGCCGGGGTGGATGGTTTCGTTTCAAAGCCGGCCACCATTTCCCAAATTTTTGACTCGATCGTCGAAGTGTTCGACAAGACCATCGCCCCCATTTATCAACCGTCCAAGGTTTTCATCGATTATGAAAAAATCACCCGCGAGGTGGGTGGAGCGCGCATCCTGCTGGTCGAGGACAACATGATCAATCAGGTGGTGGCAACAGAGATCATCCAGGACGTGGGCATCTGGGTCGAGACCGCCAACAACGGGGAAGAGGCCCTGACCATTCTGGAACGGAGCACCTTTGATCTGGTCCTGATGGATATCCAGATGCCGGGAATGGGTGGATTCGAAACCACCCGCCGCATCCGCTCGGACAACCGGTTCCAGAAACTGCCGATCATCGCCATGACCGCTCACGCCGTCGAGGGATATCGGCAACGGTGCCTGGATGTGGGGATGAACGACCACATCTCCAAACCGGTCCGGAGACAGACCCTCTATGAAGTATTGGCCCAGTGGCTGCCCGAGAGAAAACAAAAAGCCATTCCCCCGCCCACGACATCGGCCGTCAAACCAGCCGGTCCGTCACCCCCTTCGGAGTTGCCGCTGGACCTGCCCGGTTTTCAGATCGCCGAAGCCCTGGAACGATTGGGCGGGAAGGTGTGGCTGCTGAAAAATCTCCTCCTGGAGTTGAGACGGGATTATGCCGATGGCGCCCGGAAAATCCGTAAGATCATGCAAAACCGTGACCCGAACGGATTGAAAGGGGCCCACCATCTGGTGCATACCATAAAAGGGGTTGCCGCCGCCGTCTCCGCCGTTCGGCTGCGCGACAGCGCCGCCCGTCTCGAAGAGGCCCTCGAAGAGAAGGAGACGGACGACTTTCCCGCTCTGATAACGGAATTCGAAAAGACCCTTCAGGAAACCGTGAAGACGATTGATGGTTTGCAGATCAAAAAACGAACCACCATCCCCGAAGATGATGAGACGGACCGGGGAAAAATCGGCACCACGGACATCAAGGCAGCCATCCAGGAACTGACCGAACTGGTGGAGCGTCAAAACTATAAATCAAAAATGGTCTTCGCGCGAATTTCCCCGCTGCTGACCAACCCTGAAATACGGGAAACCACCGAACGACTGGAAAGCTGCCTGGGACGCTACGATTTTCGCAACGCAAAAATTCATTTGAAAACTTTGGCCACTGTTTTTGGCGTATCACGGGGATGACACGGATGATGATTGAAAAATCCACACCACGGATCCTTCTGGTCGATGATGTGCTCTCCAACATCGATCTGTTGGCTTCGATATTGGGCGACGAGTACGAGCTGGTGGTGGCCACCAATGGTCTCGATGCGCTGGACACGGCACAAAGACACCAGCCGGAGCTCATCCTGTTGGACATCAGCATGCCGGGAATGGATGGTTACGAAACCTGCCGCCGTCTGCAATCCAACACCAAAACCCGCGAAATCCCGATCATTTTCGTCACCATCCGCGACAGTGAAATCGATGAAAGGAAAGGATTGGAGATGGGAGCGGTCGATTATATCACCCGCCCTTTCCGGCCGGCCATACTCAAGGTCAGGGTCCGAATGCATCTGGAAAACAGGCGTCAGCGCCATGCCCTCGAAAAAATGGTCCGCACCGATCCATTGACGAGTGCCTACAATCGAATTTATTTCGAGGAGTTTCTCGACCGGGAGTGGCGACGAAGCCGGCGGGAGGACTCCTGGCTCACCCTGATCGTGTTGGATGTCGACCGGTTCAGGGCCTACAACGATCACTGTGGCCGGGTGGCGGGAGACGACTGTTTGAAACGGGTCGCCATGGCCGTCGGCGCCCATCTGCGCCGCCCCACCGACCTCCTGGCCCGATATGCGGATGATGAATTCATCGCCATCCTGCCCCAGTTGAATTTTGAGCAGGCCGGTATCATGGCGGACAAATTATCCACCTGCGTCAACTATCTGAACATACCTTTCCCCAACTCGGAAGCCAACGGTCACGTCACCATCAGCATCGGTTTCGCTTCCATCATCCCCAGCCTGAAAAACAAAGTCCGGACCATCATCAAATCCGCCCACAGAATGTTGGACGAGGCGCGGGGAAAAGGGTGCGATCAAACCATGGGAATCCAACTGTGACCCCCCCCTTCCCACCCGAACCGGAGCCCTTGTTGACCATGTCCTCCCTGGAACGACTGTTTTCAAAACGGCTGTCGGAATGGCCGGAATCGGACAACGGTGAACGGGCGCGCATTTTGATCGTCGATGATCTGCCGGGAAACATCGAAGTCCTGGGAAACATCCTCGGCGACGACTACGATCTCGTCATCGCCACCAATGGCCCCGATGCGCTCGATCTGGCCGCATCGCAACCGCCGGACCTGATCCTGCTGGACATCATGATGCCGGGGATGGATGGTTTCGAAGTATGCGGCCGTTTGAAACGAACGCAATTGGCCTGCGACATACCGATCATCTTTTTGACCGCCAGCGGCCGGCCGGTGGATGAAGCGCGGGCCCTGGAAATGGGGGCGGTCGATTTCATCACCAAACCGGCCAAGCCCTATGTGGTACGGGCCCGGGTCAACACCCAGATCATGCTGCGCCGTCAGCGCCTGGAGTTGCACCATTTCACCAGCCATCTGGAAGAGCTGGTGGAGATGCGCTCGGGCGAGTTGAAAACCCTGAACCGCTCCCTCCAGCAGGAGGTGAATGAACGTAAACAGGCGGAAAAACAGCTCATCGCCAGCAACTCCCAACTCAAGGCCATTTTTGAAATGGCCGTCGATGGCATCATCACCATCAATACCTCCGGACGAATAGAGTCGGTCAACCCGGGGCTGGAAAAAATTTTCGCCTATGCCCCCGACGAGTTGATCGGCACCGAAGCGTGGCGGTTGATGCCCCGCCCCTCATCGCCGACCGACCCGGAAAATCCTTTCGAACAACTCCTGAAACCGGACACGCCGAACTTTTTGGGACGAACCATCGAAACCACCGGCGTTCGCAAGGATGGTTCAGCGGTTCCCCTGGAGCTGTCGGTTTCGGAGGTGCCGCTGGCGAACAAAAAACTGTTCATGGGCACGGTCCGGGACATTTCCGCCCGAAAGGCCGCCGAGCAGGCGTTGCGGGCTTCCGAGGAAAAACTGCGCAACCTGTTCGAAAACACCCCCGATCATCTCATGGTCCTGGATCGCACCGGCAAAATCGTGTTCCTCAATCGCACCGCCCCGGCCCCTTTCGCCAACATCCAGCCGGGTGACTCTTTTTTAACCCTTTTCCCGAAGGCGCTGCACAACCGTTATCGAACTCAACTGGAACAGGTGTTCGAAAAGGGTGACGTGGAGGGGTTCATCAGCACCGGAGACGACGAATCCTGGTGGGAGTTTCGTCTCGCCCCCCTGCAACCCCGGGAAGGGGACAGCCCCCAGGCCCTGGTCATCGCCACCGACATCACCGAAAAACGTTCCTTGCGGATGCAGGCCATCCACACCTCGCGTCTGGCCTCCATCGGCGTGCTGGCCGCCAGTGTCGCCCATGAAATCAACAACCCGAACAACAGTTTGCGATTCGCCGCCTCCTCTTTGATACGCATCTGGGAAGATGTTCAGCCGGTCCTGGAAGAGAGCCAGCGGCAGAACGGCCCCCTTGCCCTGGCCGGCATGCCACTCGATGAGGCCGATGAGACCACCCGGGACCTGCTGGCCATCATCCGCAACAACTCCGACCGCATCAAAAACATCGTCGCCCACATCAAACGTTCCGGGCGCAAGGATGAAGAACGGCTGGACCAGCCGGTCAACATTTTTGAATCCCTGCAGTCCGCCGTCGCCATCCTGCAAAACGAGATCGTCCGCCATACCGACCATTTCGACCTGCCCGACTTCAGCGGCCCACCCCTCTTCATCTCCGGAAACCCGCAACAGATCGAGCAGGTCTGGATCAATCTGTTCCACAACGCCCTGCAATCCCTCGCCAACCGGAAAAAGGGCGTTTCCGTCACCTGCGAAATCGATGGACCCAACGAAACCATCCGCGTGGTGGTGCGGGATGAAGGGGTCGGTATTCCAAGGGAAAATCTCAACAAGGTGAAACGCCCCTTTTTCACCACCCGCCAAAACAGCGATGGGGTCGGATTGGGACTGTCGATCACCAATACCATCATCAAGGAGCATGGCGGCCGCATGCGGTTGGACTCCCTGGAGGGGCGCGGCACCACGGTCGAGGTCATCCTGCCCCTGGGCCACGAGGTGGAACCGACGAAAGGAATCAGCCCCACCGTCGGTCGATGACGGCCGGTCCGGTGACAACGCCAACACGGGATCAATCATGTCACACAACGATGCCAACCAGCTGCCGATCGTCCTGGTCGATGATGAAGCCGATATTTTGATGACCTCGCGGGTGCTGTTGCGTACCCACGGTTTCGGTCCGGTCAAAACCTTTCAAAGGGGGCGGGAGTTGCTGCCCTTTTTGGAAAAGAGTGGGGTTGGCGTCGTGGTGTTGGACGTCCTGATGCCGGAACTGCCCGGGCACAAGCTGTTGCCGGAAATCAAAAACAGATTCCCCGATATCCCGGTCATCATGATGACCGCCGTCGACAATGTGGAAACAGCCGTCCAGTGCATGCACGACGGGGCCTTCGACTATCTGGTGAAACCGGTCGAGGAGACCCGATTTCTCTCCTGCATCGAACGGGCGTTGGAGCGCCGGGCCATGGAACGGGAGATCCGGGCTTTGAAAGGCTCCTTGCTGGCCGAAGGGTTGCAAAACCCCGAGGCCTTTTCGCACATTTTGACCCGGAACGGGGAGATGCGGGCCATTTTCAAATATATCGAAGCCGTGGCCCATTCCAAGGATCCGATCCTGGTGACCGGCGAAACCGGCGTCGGCAAGGAGTTGCTGGTACAGGCCATCCACAAGGCCAGTGGCCGCCAGGGGGAACTGGTGGCGGTCAATGTGGCCGGCATCGACGACAACATGTTTTCCGATACCCTGTTCGGCCATCGCAAAGGGGCCTTTTCCGGCGCCGATCAAAATCGAAAGGGAATGGTGGCCCAGGCCGAGGGGGGCACCCTGTTTCTCGATGAAATCGGCGACCTGGAACACGCTTCCCAGGTCAAATTGCTGCGCTTGCTGCAAGAACGAAAATATCATCCCCTGGGTTCGGACCTCTCCCAAACCACCGATGCCCGGGTGGTTTGCGCCACCCACCGGGACCTGGAGGAACGCATGAATGCCGGTACGTTCCGTCCCGATCTGTTCTATCGCCTCTCCTCCCACCAGGTGCGGTTGCCGGCCCTGCGCGAGCGCAAGGAGGATATTCCCCTGCTGGTTCGATATTTCCTCGAAGAGGCGGCCGCCTCCCTCGACAAAAAGGTGCCCACCCCACCGCCGGAACTGTTCCAGTGGCTCAAATCCTACGCCTTTCCCGGGAACATCCGGGAGCTGCACGCCTTGGTCACGGATGCCGTGGCCCGGCACACCGCCGGCGTGCTCTCCACGGACTCCTTCAAAAAGGTCATCCGGCACCGCAGCAACACCGGTGAAGAGAGTGTTTCCCCCGCTGTCGATGACACCGATGCCAACCCGTTTCAAACCCTGCCCGACCCCCTGCCGACCGTGGAAAAAACCACCCGCTTGTTGATCCAGGAGGCGCTCCGGCGTGTGGACGGCAATCAGCGGGCCGCCGCCGCCCTGATCGGCATCTCCCGCCACACCCTCATGCGTCGTATCGGCGCCGAAGACAAAAAGAGAGGCCGGTAGCGAATTGCGACCGGTGACAATTCCGACCAAACGATACAACTTATTGATATTACGCTTGAAACGGCAATAAACCCGGTCGTTTCCCCTTTTCCCCGCTCATTTTGCAACCTCCCTCCCGTAGCTCGCCAGCAAACGGCCGATCTTTTCAATGCATTGTTTTTAAATACAAAAAACAGACCTTTCATCTATGGCACGTTTCCTGACTATGGATTCGGTAATCAAGCGGATCCATTGGCGGCGGCTCCCGACCCACAACCGGGACAAGCGGATGGTTTCCTTAAACACTCAAACCACAGGTGCCATCATGGACAGGAGTTACAAGGATTACTATCGAATTCTCGGTGTCGAGATCACCGCGGGCATCGACGAAATCAAAAAACGGTTTCGCCAGTTGGCGTTGCAAAGCCACCCGGACGTCAATCGCGCCCCGGGCAGCGAGGCCCGTTTCAAAGAGCTGAACGAAGCCTATGAAACGCTCAAAAACCCCAAAAAACGGGCCATTTACGACCGGGCCTTCCGCAGCTGGGTCAAACCGGCGCCAACCCCGGGTGCTTCGACCTTCCACGAAGAGGGGAACGAACCCCGACCCGGCTCCACCGCCGGAGGGTTCGGTGAACCCCTGGATGGTTTTCTGTTCAGGAGCCGGGACGATGACCCCGGCAACGACCAGCAACCGACGAACCACTATCACAATGGCCACGGCGGCGCTTCCTGGTTCCCCCCGCCCCTCTCCCTGGCCAAGGCCCACCGCCTCGACATCACCCTGGAAGAGGCGTTCAACGGTTGCCATAAACAGTTCGCCATCTACACCCGGACTCGAAAAAAAGTGGCGCGGATACGGGTTGAAATTCCGCCCGGGGTGATCGAGGGGCAGACCATCCATCTGCGGCGCAAACCCACCTCCGGCGGGGCGCCGATGGAAAATCTCTATTTCACCATCCACATCCGCCCCCACGATCTGTTTCATCTCGATGGACGTGACAGCCATGTCGAACTTTCAATCAACCTGTGGGAGGCGGTGTTCGGAGCCACGGTCACGGTTCCGACCCTCGGCGGTCCGGTCAAGATCAAAATTCCCCCGCACAGCCACAGCGGCAAAAAATTGATCTTGAAAGGACATGGTTTGCCGGGGGCCGACCCCGGCCGGCAAATCATCACCTTGAAAGTGATCCTGCCGGAACTGAGCTCGGATACCCGTGAGGAGTTGTCCCGCTGGATGAAAGGAAAACCGGGCGCCATGCCGACCACCAACTGGCAACCCGAACGAACGACCGCCCAGCACCACTGCGAGATGGGAGCCGCATCATGAACGGAACGAGCGACGGGACCCACATCGATCCCCGCCGGACACCGGCCACCGCGATAACGGCTCCAGTAACGCCGATCCCGGTCCATCTGACGGAAACCACCATGAAAACACCAAAAAATCAACGGGACCATCACCTAGACACCCTGGCCCGCCACACCGCTCACCTGATTTTGTTCGCCGCCGTCTGCCGGCTGCTCACGGGTGGCGTCAATCGGGAAACGACCAACCCCCTTTTGAATGGATGATCAACCGCCACGCCGGGAATCGGCAACCGGAACCGGACAACGGGTGAAAGGAAGAAACAATGAAAAAGTCGCACAAAAACCCCTTTTTTGAGTACTACGGCAAAAAAGCGCTGACCGTTCTGCAAACTGGTTGGAACTCGGCCAGCGAAATCGGCGAGGGTGGTTTGAATGTGACCATCCGTAAAATCGTCCACTGGTATTCGAAAAACGTTCAACAACCGATGATGCAGGGCCCCGGCTCAAACCGGGACATTGGTCACGACGCCGGCAAGGCACCGACCGGAAAACCGTTCACGAGCCACATGAACACCTTTAAAAAGGCCGTTGAGATCGGCGATGAATCCCGTTTAGACAACGATCCGCTGCACAAGTTGGCACGCCACCTGTTCCGCGACAGTTTGAAAAAGATCGAACAACGGTTTCAGGCCATCCATGCCGATGTCCTCGATCAGTTGCCCCGGCCATCGATCCTTCATCCGACCTTCCGCGAGATCTGGACCGAGCCCCATCCCTATCCCCAGTTCCGGCATCGCCTGTCCGAAACCGTTTCCAAACTGTTCTCCTCGGCCAAACCGCCCCTGGTGGCCCTCCTTTTTTGCGGATCGACCGTCACCACCGCCTGGGGAATGAACGAACTGGTTCAAACCCCTTTCGGAAAAGCGTTGTTCGGCCAACCCTTTCTCGGGGAAGAGGGGGAGCTCGCCCGAACCCTCCTCTCCTTCGCCGTCGGTGTCCTGTTCTCTTCGGCAATCCTCGACTTCAAGGGACGGGTGTTCCGCAACATCGCCGAATCCGGCGGGGTGCTCAAAGGGATCCGCAACACCTTCATGCGCCACCCGCGCTGGACGGCCCTGGCAGCGGTGCTGATGGCGGTTTCGATCAAGACCAACTATGACGGTTTCGTCACCCTCTTTTCCAAACAGATGGAGTTGAGCCGGCAGGTCGAGGACATTCGCCACCAGGTCAACGCCGCCATCGGCTCCTCCAAGGCGGTGGCATCGGGAGACATGGACTCCCTGTATGGTCTGCACGCGCAACTGGAAGGGACCATCGAGACCATTTTGGCGCGCTATTACGCCCTGCCCAAGGATGAACGGGAAGGTCGGGCTTCCAGCAACATCGCCTATCCGGGACCCCGGTTTTGGGGAAAGAAGTTCATTATCTACGGCGGTTATGAACCGGGCAGCCGCGACGTTCGCCACACCTTCGGCAATGGCCCCCTGGCCAGACAGGTGGACTACATGTTGAGCAGCTCCGGCATCGACCTCTCGGTTCCAGTGGCCGACAAACTGGAAAAACTCGCCCTCGAACACAAGAAAAGTCTTGATCAGACCACATCCCGGGCGCGTCATCATTTCAATGAGATGGAAAAAAACCTTTTGGATAAAAACACCCTCTTCCCGGGCATCAACCGCATCTTCTTTCTGGAACACTATCAGGTGAACAAGGTGGTGGAACGGGTGGTCCGGGAGATGGAACGGCACCGGGTGAACTATGACCGGATCATGAAGGAACTCCAGGGGTTGGTTTCCCGGTATGTGGACATCCTCGAACAGGTGGACAAGGCCGGCGGCGCCCGTTTCAACAACTATTACATCGAGATCACCATCGCCCCGGAAATTTCCGCCATCGAGGCGCTCAAACGCCATGCCATTCCCCGGGCCAGCCACCGGAGCATGGAAGACCTGAAACGGTTTTTCACCAACCAGTACGGACCCATCTGGGCCCATTTGATCCTGATGACGGTGTTGGCCCTGGCCGCCGGCATGGACCTGGCCGACGTGCTGCTCCTGGCCCGCCGCACCGCCCGGTTGGGCATCGAGGACCGGCAGACGGTGATCACCGCCCTGGGCGATGTGTTGGAGTGGGAGACCGCCTTCATCAATCGCAGTGAGGACTATTTCAAAAATCCGGAACTGCGCAGGATGCTGCCGGAGGTGGCGATGCCCAACCGGCGCTGCCTGCAGGATGCCTTCTACCGGATGCTGGAGGATATCCGGCCGATCCTGCGGGACCGCAAGGACCGCTCCGCCCTGGTTCGGACCGTCACCTGGTTCCGGAGCCTGTTCCTCACCGTTCGCATCGCCGACATGGAGGGATGTATCGATCGCATACGGACACTGCACCTTTTTTCCAACAACCGAGAGGTTCATCTGCGGCGGCTCCTGCACAGCATCATCCCCGGCCTGGATTCCGAACATGTCTTGACGGTTCCCACTTTCCGCGCCCATTTCCGGGATATCGAACGCGGACAGATGTGGAACCAGGTCCGGTTCGCCCGGGATTTCCACATCGCCCATGGCATGGAGCCATCGGCATTCAACACCACCCTTCAGACCGGTGAGGCGACCCCCCTGATGATCAACGCGCTATACCATGATGGCAACAATGGCGCCCGGGACATCGACAACCTTCGGAAGAACCGCAGGAAAAATCCCAAAACGGTGACCCTGGGCGTTTTTCTCGGTTGGCCGGCATTCACCCCGGTCGCACCCTCCTGGATGAAACGGGTGAGTGGGTACCTGTTCCAAAAAACCTTCATGGAACCGTTTTCGGATTTCAAACACACCCGCCGCAGTTGGTTACGCGGCCTGGATTCATTGACCGGCGATGATGACGAACTGAAAAAAATGATTCGCGCCTTCGGTTCCGAGGCCGTGCGGATTCATCGGACCGACCTGCCGAACCTGGAAAAAAACAGCCTTCTCCCCCTGCTGGACATCGCCCAACGGTTGCCGGAGTTGTTGGGAGTGAACAAGGTGGGCCGGATCCGTACCCTCGAAAAACGGTATCGCCGCATCGTCCGGGATTTCAACGAGGTATTGGCGGCCTTTCAGCATCTCGATCAGGTCCGGACCATTCTCTACACCGGCGTCGACGGTTTGGACCTCGATCAGATCAGCCGTCAAATCCACAAGGGCAAAAGCGGCCAGCCGATCATCGTCGAACGGTTACGAAAGCTGGAAAGCAAATTCGCCGACACGCTCGCAGAGATCCAGCACATCGAACGGCAAACCAACCTGGCGATCAACCAGCGGGTGTATGCCCTTCAGAATGCCTGCAGTGAAATCCAGCGCCAGGTGATTTCACAAAACATGCGCCGCCGGACCCTCGTTCGGAAAGGCGGTTTCCCACCCCGGGACAACGCGTTGACCAACCGCAGGATCAACGAACTTCTCGGCCAGGCCAGCAAACAGGGAAATGACATTCAATCCCGGCTCGATCGGTTCGAGCAGGAACGGGAGAACTGCCGGGATGAACATCTCCGACTGTTGCAGGACCTGGAAATCGCTTCCCGCAACCTGGTGTTGGAGGTGCGTGGTTTGTCGGAGGTTTTCAGCACCATGACGCCGCGATCCAACAGCCCGGCGGGTGAGCCCGGCATGGTCGATCGGGTCAAGGCCCACCTGAAACCGCAACCCGTCCAGCTCATGCAATATGCCGCCTGAGCGAAGGTGAAACGGGCATTATCCGAATAAGAACGACAACGACAGCAATGAAAGGCTCAGGACATGAACGGCAAAAAACCAACGATCCTGGTGGTCGATACCATTCCCGAACAGATCGATCAAATTTCAATCCCCTTGATCGATCATCATGACGTCATCGTCGCCACCAACGGTTCGGAAGCCCTGGAAATCGCCGAAAAAAACCAACCAGACCTGATATTCCTGGATGTGGCCGTGGCCGATATGGACATTCAAAAAATGCATCGTCACTTGAACTCCAAACCGTCCTGGAAAAACACACCCCTGGTGCTCCTGGTCTCCACGGGACACTCCAACGATGACTGTTTTTCCGCCAAGACCGGCGTGACCGATTATATCGACCGTTCCCTGAGTCCCGGGGAGATACGGGCGCGGATTCACCTGCACCTGACCTACAAACGCAAACTGGAGGAGTTGGAACGGTTGGTGGTTACGGATGGCCTGACCGGCATATCCAACCGCCGTCATTTCGATGAAACCCTGGACCGGGAGTGGCGGCGCTCGATGCGGGAAAAAACCGGCCTGTCCCTGATCATGCTGGATATCGACCATTTCAAACGGTTCAATGATCAATACGGTCATGCCCGTGGCGATGACTGTTTGAAACGGGTCGCCCAGGCCTTGAAAGGGGGAATCCGCCGACCGTCCGATTTCCTGGCCCGCATCGGTGGCGAAGAGTTCGCCCTCATCCTTTACCATGTGGATTGCAAGGGCACCGAAATCCTCGCCCAAAACTTGCGCGAACGGGTCGAGGCGTTGCGCATCCCCCATGCCGGTTCCACCTCCGCCGATGTCGTCACCACCAGCATCGGCTATGCAACGATGACCCCGACCAGGGGTTCGACCCCCGAACCCCTGCTGGAGACCGCCGACCGGATGCTCTACCTGTCGAAGAGCAGTGGCAGGAACCAGGTGCGGGGTACCGTGCTGTAGACGTTCGTGAACCTGTTTTTCCACCATCGGCAAACCCGGGATCCGAACCGCACCCCGAACGAATGACCCTTCCCGGACATCGGGAATATCGATACCCTTTGAACCAACCTTGGCGAAACCGTCCAATCGTGCGAAGATCCGGCCTCGGGTTCCGGGTCTTCGCCACGGTTGCGGAAGAACCCCCAAAACAATAAAAACAGACCCGGAACGGCCATCCTCAACCGCCAATTCGATCGAACGGACATGATTCGTATCTTTCTCGCCGATGATCACGCCCTGTTCCGCCAGGGTCTCGCCGGACTGTTGAACGCCGAACCGGACATCGAGGTGATTTGTCAGGTTGGTGACGGCCAGGAGGCCTGGCAACGGATCCGCGATTGTCCGGTGGATGTGGCCATCGTCGATATCTCCATGCCCGGCATGGATGGCATCGAATTGACCGCCCGCATCAACCGTGAACTTCCCAACGTACGGGTGG
This sequence comes from uncultured Magnetococcales bacterium, assembly GCA_964344355.1. Classification (GTDB taxonomy): domain Bacteria; phylum Pseudomonadota; class Magnetococcia; order Magnetococcales; family CAYFNE01; genus CAYFNE01. The sequence continues at coordinate 55,748 of CAYFNE010000007.1, read as the reverse complement.
CCATTCTCACCAGCCACAACGATCCGGCCCTGGTCCTGCAAGCCGAAGAGGCGGGAGCGCTGGGCCATATTCTCAAGGAAAACACCTTCGAAGAGTTGATCCAGGCGGTACGGACCATCCACTCGGGCCGCCGCTTCCTCAGCCCCGTGCTGGCCGACAAGATCGAGGCGATCCATCGCGCCGGCCCCCGTAAAAGGCTCTCCAGCCGCGAACAGCAGGTGCTGGCCCGCATCGCCGCCGGCCTCACCGACAAGGAGATCGCCCGGGCCTTGAACATCAGCCCCAGCACCGTCAATACCCACAAAACCCGATTGCGCGAAAAACTCGGCATGCGCACCAAGGCCGAAATGACCAACTATGCCGTCCGTCTGGGACTGGTCCAATAAAATCAATAAGATACGATCAAATCAAAAGAGGTCGACAATGACCCGTGCAGGATGATGTATCTTTGGACTTTGCAAAAAAATCATCTGACTTTCGTTACACACCGTCACACCATTCCCACCTTCACTGCCGCTGAGCCCTTTACCAGCTTATCGCTCGTCCATTATACTGCGTGACACTTTGTCGAGCATCCACGCGATACCCCATGCAACCGATCATGCCTTATCTTGAAGATTGTCCATCCATGGATCGCAAGAGGCTGTCGTAAGGTTTTTCAGCAGCTTCTTATCGGAATCATGGGATCCCCGGGGTACCGGCCGAAACGGCCAACCCGGTTCACGGCGAACCTTCCACCCACGGCGCCCGAACGGTGAGAGTGGTTCACGAAATCTCCGGACACCTCGCGCCAACCAGGGAGGGTTGGCAACGGGTGATTCGCGGTGCAACCGTTTTCGGGTTCAGCTCGAAACGGTTGGGTTCGGTAATTGCATGGAGGTGATTACCGAATCATTTCAGCCGCTGGTTTTTCGACACCCCGATCGACCACCCGGCGCCAACCATGGAAGGCGCCCTGGTCGAGAGGAGGATTTTCAACCGGCCCACTTGAAACCTGTTCAAGACCGGTCGGTGCGACAACGGCTTGGATGCCCCATCGGCGACCTCCCACCCTTTTCACCCGAAAAAGAACCGCCCATGAGCAACCCCAACAGCCGCGAACGCCCGCTCATCCTGGTCGTGGATGACGATGAAATCAGCCGTGAAGTGGTGATGCAGTTCCTGAACGGCAGCGGTTTCGAGGTCATTGAGGCGTCGGGCGGGGAAGAGGCCGTGACCCTGTTCCGCAAACATCTGCCCGATCTGATCCTGATGGATGCCATCATGCCGGACATGGATGGGTTCCAGGCTTGCGAAACGATCAAAAACCATCCCCGGGGCCAGGATTTGCCGATCATCATGGTGACCGCCCTGGAAGATGATGTCTCCGTGGATCGGGCCTTCAAGGCCGGGGCCGAAGAGTATGTCACCAAACCGATCAACTGGGCGGTCATGCGGCAGTTGGTGCGGTTGATCCTGGAACGAAAAAAGGCCCAATCGATCATCAAGGCCTCCGAAGAGAAACATCGCAGCCTGTTCGAAACCAGCCGGGATGGCATCGCCTATGTCAACCTCGACGGCCGGATCGAAGATGCCAATCCCGCCTATCTCAACATGCTCGGTTACGATCTGGAGGAAATCCGCAGCCTGCCGCGGCAACGGTTGCTGGGCGATGAGGAACGGCAAGTGGAGATCCAATCGACCAATGAGCGCCTGTTTCAGCACGGCTGCACCGGTCTGAGGGAGAAAAGATATCGCCGAAAGGACGGGTCGACCTTTCCCGCCCGGGTTCGGGCCTGGCTGGTCAGGGATGATCAGGACCAGCCGTTGCGCATTTTTGAACTGATACGGGACATCACCCGGCAAAAACGGGTCGAGGCCGAGCTGCACCGCCACCGGGATCATCTGCAGGAACTGGTAGCGGAACGAACCGAGGAGTTGCGCCTGGCCAAAGAGCTGGCCGAGGCCGGAAGCCGGACGAAAAGTGAATTTTTGGCCATCATGAGCCATGAAATCCGCACGCCCATGAATGCCATCGTCGGCATGACCGAGCTCCTGAAAAGCACCGAACTGGACCTGGAGCAGGGCAAATATGTTTCCACCCTCGGGGAATCCAGTCACGCCCTGCTGGGATTGATCGATGACATTCTGGAGCTTTCCCGTTCCGAGCCGGGAGCCCCGCCGGAAAACCGTTCGTTTTCATTGCCGGCCCTCATCGACAACGTGATCAGCATCCAGACCCCCCGCGCCCGGCAAAAAGAGTTGACCCTGACCCGCCGCCTCGCCGACGGTCTGGATGAGTACCTCAAAGGTGACGTGCGGCGCTTGCGGCTGGTACTGTTGAACCTGCTGGGAAATGCCATCAAGTTCACCCACCGGGGTTCCGTCCATCTACAGGTCGATCACGCCCGCGACTATTCCGACGTACACGCCCTGCATTTTTCGGTTCATGATACCGGCATCGGCATAGCCGAGGATAAACAGGCCCTCATTTTTGACCCGTTCACCCAGGTCGATTCCACCAGTTCCCGTCATTTCGGCGGCACCGGAATGGGACTGGCCCTGTGCAAACGGTTCATCGATATCATGCGTGGACGCATCTGGGTGGAGAGCGAGCCGGGCCGGGGCAGCACCTTTCATTTCATACTGCCGCTGACGAGTACGGGCCGGGCACCGGCAAAAAGCCGGGTGCAAAAAATCGATCCGCGGGTGATTCAGACAAAAACGGCCAAGGTCATGGTGGTGGAGGACAACCCGGTCAACCGACTGCTGACCACCCGCCTGCTGCAACGAATGGGCATCGAACCGGAGTTGGCCACCAATGGCCAGGAGGCCCTGGAAAAATTGAACGGGCATGCCTTCGATCTGGTCTTGATGGACTGCCTGATGCCGGTGATGGACGGTTTCGACGCCTGCCGGAGATTGCGACAGATGGAAAAAAAGAGCAAAACCCGCCCCAAAACACCGGTGGTGGCCGTAACCGCCCTGGGCATGGCATCGGATCGGGAAAAATGTCTGGAGGCCGGCATGGATGACTACATGACCAAGCCGATCGAGGTGCAAACGTTTGAAAACATGATCAACCGTTGGCTGCATGGAGAAGAACGAACCGAATCCCCGCCGGTTCCGGTGACCGACGGCCCCTTTGCCGACTCCCTGCAAACCTTGCTGCCGACCTTGGATCACTTTTCCACGGAGGTGGTCGAAACCTTCCTGGAAAATTTGCCACGACAGCTCACGGCCATGAAAGAGGCCATCGCCCGCAAAGAGGGCCGGAGTCTGTATATCGAAGCCAACGGTCTCAAAGGATCCAGCCACCAACTGGGTATGGCCTCCCTGGCCGAACTGGCCTTGAAACTCGGTATCCTCGGCCGTTTCAAACGGTTCAAAAAGGCCGAAAACCTGCTGCCGTCGCTGATGGAAGAGGCCGCACTGGCGGAAAAAACACTGAGAATGACCGTGCGACCATGATCCCCCCTCTTCCGGTCCCGATTCAACCCCATACCGATGAATCCCCTCTCCCCCGCTCCGCCGTCGACGGACCGGCCGGAACCCCCTGTCCGATCCGGGGCGGGTACCCGTTCAGGTAAAATATAAGGAACGAAAAACGATTTCAGTTGATCCAACCCCTTTACAGGCCGCATCCTGAGGGGACCGGAATCGAATCATGCCGATCGTTGCCGGATCGTCCAAAACCCTTTTACCGGGAGCCGTCGACAATGACACGGATCGTTGAACCCGATGCCTGTGCCATCGGAGGGGTGTACGCACCGGAAACCATGGCGGTGGCCCCCATTCTCAAAGCCCTGAAACGGATGGAACACCGGGGGTCCGGGGTGCTGGACGCCGAGGGTCGGGTCAGCGGCGACGGCGCCGGAGTGTTGATGCGCATGCCCCGAGCGGCCCGGCAGTGGGTTCGGGAACGGCGGCCGGAGGTGAGCCTGGCCGACGAACCGTTCGAAAACCTGGGGGTCGGGGTATTTTTCCTGCCGCGGGATGCGGTGCAGGCCGAGATGCTGGAAAAACGGGCCGTCGAGGTCCTGGAACACCAGGGATTGACCGTGCTCTGCTGGCGGACCGTTCCCCTGGACGTCCGGGCCGCCGGCCTGGGCGTGCGGGCACGGGAAAACCGGCCCCGAATCCGGCACCTGCTGCTGGCCCGTCCACCGGGCATGGATGGCGATACCTTCGAGGGACGCCTGTTCCAGGCGCGGAAACGGATCGAAAAAATTTTCCCCGATGAAACCACCCACATCCCCTCCCTCTCCAGCCGGGTGCTCAACTACAAGGGCATGCTCACCGGCGAACAGTTCGCCACCTTTTACCGGGATTTCCACGATGAGGCCAACCCGCTGAACAGTCGGTGTTACGTTTTTCACCGCCGCTTCAGCACCAACACCTATCCACACTGGCCCCTGGCGCAACCCTTCCGGCTGCTGGCGCACAACGGTGAGATCAATTCCATCGCCGCCAACCGCGATGCGGTACGCAACATCGAAGGCCGGATCAAGGATGATCCCGGCGTCACCGATATTTTGATGCCCGGTGGCAGTGACAGCGCCGACCTGGACCGGGTGGCGGAACAGTTCCACCGCCAGGGGGAAAGTTTGACCCTGACCCTGGCGATGATGATCCCCCCGGCCTGGCGCACCGACGCCGGAAGTCCGGATCCGGAGATCGTCCGCTATTATCGCCTGCAAAAATTCCGGCACGGCACCCTGGGCCAGTGGGAGGGACCGAGCGGTGTCCTGGCCACCGATGGCCGGGTGCTGGTGGCCAAGGAGGATCGCATCGGTTTGCGGCCCCTGCGCTGGACCCGTCTGCGCAACGGCACCGTATTCATCGCCTCGGAGGTGGGCGCCTTCCAACCAACGCCGGAAGAGATCGAGACCACCGGCAAACTGGGTTCGGGGCAACTGTTGCAGGTGGACGGCCGGGGCCGCCTCTCCTTCGACAGCGATGCCTTGCGGGAAAATCTGGCCGGTCGGGAACCGTTGCGGGCGGCCATGGACCGCCTGCGCATCATCGATCCCCCGAAAACCCCGCCGTCGCCCCCCGTGGTCGATGAACAGCGGGTGGAACGGGACAATATCTGCAGCGGTTTCACCCGGCAGCACCAAAGGGCCATCGAAATATTGATGGGCACCGGCAATGAACCGACGGTGGCCATGGGTAAGTCAAGACCAGCGGCGGCACTCTCGAAAAATCCCACCGCGGTCTATGATTTTTTCCTCCAGGAGTTCGCCCAGATCACCAACCCGCCGGTCGATTTCATCCGCGAAAAAAAATTTTTCGACCTCAACACCCTTCTCGGCGACCGCACTTCGGATCAGGCCCTGGCCCTGACCAGCCCGGCCCTGGGGGTGGCGGAAATCCACTGGTTGGAACAGCGGCCGGAGACGATGCGCATCGCCATCGGCTTTCCCAAGGGAAACGACGGCCGGGAAGCGGCCCACAACTGCCGGCAGAAACTGGCGGAAATCCTGCGGCGGATTCAGGAGGGGATCGCCGGCGGCGCCGCCCTGTTCATTCTCCATGATGATGCATTGCCCGATGGACATTGGCCCCTGCCCGGTCCCCTGCTCTGCGCCTGGTTGCACCACCGGCTCATCGAAAAACACCTGCGGCAACGAATCTCCCTGATCCTCAAATGCCGCGACATGCGCCAACCCCACGATCTGGCGGTCAACATCGCCTTCGGAGCCAATGCCCTGTTCCCCAAGCAGATCTGGGACAACGCCTTTCTGCTGGAGAAAAAAAACCGCGACGCCGCCGCCCCTCTGGCGGTTGAAACCTTGCGCGCCAACCTGCAGTCCGGGCTGGACAAGGCGTTGTTGAAGATCATGTCGAAAATGGGGGTGACCACCACCGCCGGCTATCGGGATTCACAACTGTTCATGCCGTTCGGCCTCGGCGCCGACATCCTCGGGATCCTGGGGGTGGCCGATGTATACGGCCTGGGTGGCCGGAACCTGGCCGAGCTGCTGGAATTTTATGATTGCCGCAAAAAGGCCGGGGAACTCAAGGAACCCACCTTCTGGAACCCGGTGCGCAAACGGATCGAACAGGCCGCCGCCGATGGTGATCCACGGCCCCTGGCCCTGATCGAGGAGGAGCGCGGGGAACCGTTCAAAATTCTCCACCTGCTCGACTTCCGCTATCCCCCCTCCGGCGCCCGTACCGTTCTCGAAAGCCCCGAGGAGATCGTCGCCCGCTATTTCGTTGGCGCCGCCATGTCCCATGGCGCCCTGAAGGATGAGGCCCACCGGGCGGTGGCGGCGGCCTTCAACGACCTGGGCGGACGCGGCAACTCCGGCGAGGGCGGGGAATCGAAGGATCGCGATCGCAGCCGCTTCGCCAGCCAAATCCGACAGGTCGCCTCGGGACGTTTCGGTGTCGAGGCCCGTTATCTGGTCCATGCCCGGGAGATCCAGATCAAGATCGCCCAGGGGGCCAAACCGGGCGAAGGGGGACAATTGTTGGGGGTGAAAGTGGATGAAGTGATCGCCCGCAACCGCCATTGCGCCCCGGGCACCACCCTGATTTCGCCACAAACCCATCAGGACATCTACAGCATCGAGGATCTCAAACAGTTGATCCACGATCTGAAGAGCATCAATCCCACCGCCCTGGTATCGGTGAAGATCGCCGCCCGTTATGGCGTCGGTGTCATCTCGGTCGGCGCGGCGAAAATGTTTGCCGATATCATCGAAATCGATGGTCTGGACGGTGGCACCGCCGCCACTCCGGAGAGTTCCCGGGAACATGCGGCCCACTATGCGGAAACCGGATTGGCGGAGGTTCATCAAGCGCTGTTGCGGCACGGTTTGCGCCGTTTCGTCAAACTGCGGGTAGCCAGTTCCATCAAAAGCGGCGCCGATGTGGTCAAATATGCCGCCCTGGGGGCCGACGAATTTTCCTTGGGGACGACGCTGATGGTGGCCATGGGCTGCATCGCCTGCGCCCAATGTCACACCGGCGACTGTCCGGAAACCATCTCCGGCCTGCCGAAAAAAGAGCGGCAACCGCCGCCCACCCTGGAGGAACGCATCCAACGGATCAAAAACTATCTCCTGGCCCTGGCCGCCGATGCGGCCCGGATCACCGGCGCCCTGGGGTTGGAACGGTTGCATCAACTCACCGGTCGGACCGATCTGTTGCGGGTGAAGCCGGCCGACGGGGCGGCCCACCTGCGGCGGTTGAACCTGGATTTTTTGTTGAAACGGGTGGCGGAGCCGCCGCAAACCCCGTTGCCCAACGGCAAAACCCCGTTTGAAATCTGCAAACGCCAGGAGGTGACCCAGGGCCGGAACCGCGAGGTTCTCGATCAACTGTTGCCGGTGATCCGCCAAGGCGAGAGCACCCGCCTGGAGATCCGTCTGGACAATTTTGATCTCTCCTTCGGGGCCATGATCGCCGGCGAGATGGTCCGTTGCTGGCCGGATGGTTATCCGGAAGGCGAAACCATCGCCATCATCGCCCGCGGATATGGGGGGCAAAAACTGGGGTTCGGTTGTGTGGCGGGATTGGCAATCACCCTGGAGGGGTTGACCAACGATGCCCCGGGTTCGGCCATGAGCGGCGGCCGGTTGACGTTGATCCCGCCCCGAGGTCTCCGCGATGCCGACCGGCAGGTGATGGCCGGCAATACGGTCGGTTATGGCGCCATCGGCGGTGAGATCGATATACCCGGCTTCGTCGGCGAACGGTGCGCCATCCGCAACAGCGGTTGCCGCATCGTCGTCAATGGCGCCAACGATTTTCTCAGTGAGTACCAAACCGGTGGCGAGACCATCTGTCTGTCGGTGCCGGGCCGGGAGGTCGGCGCCGGCATGACCGGCGGTCGCACCATCTTTTACAACCCCGGGGGAGCCGACGTTTCGCAACGGATTTCCGCCAGCGTCCGTCCCGTGGATCCAACCCCGGTCGAAATCGACCGATTGAAGATCCGCCTGCGACATCACCAACGCCGAACCGGCAGCCCGCTGGCGGCCACCATTCTGGAAAAATGGCCGCACTCCCGAAATGATTTCGTTTTTCTGGCGCCGGTGAGCAAATGATCACACCACCCATGGAAGGACGTCAGGAAGTGCTTGAATTTCTGAAACAGGGGGTTGTCAACAGCGGTCTCCGGTTCAGCCCTGGTTCGAATGCCCGTGCCAGGTCTCTCTCGATCGCCTCTGACCAAACGGACCGGTTCAGCGAACGGTCCGTTGCCGCTGTTCGACGAAAGCCAGGACCCGATGAAACGGTACCGTGGTCCAGATACCGAATCGTGGATGTCGGCGCAATCGGGCCCGGGTCGTCGCTGGCGAAGAGAGGCCACACAGAAAACGGGCCAACTGACGCGATGTGGCCAGGGCCTGGTGTCCTTCGTCCCGAAGCCGACCGAGCATTTCCGCCGCCTCGTTCCCCAAGGCAGGATGGCGGATGGCCGGCAATTTACCCGCTTTCCCGCCCCGGCAATGACCGCAATGACCGCATTCCCCCCGCCGCTCACCGAAATAGGCCAGGAGAAACCGGGTCAGACAGCCATCATGGGCCGCGAACTCCAGAACGGTTCGTACCCGGGCGATATCCTGGGCCTCCCGTTGCTGAAAACGGGTATTCAACATCTCCCTGAGATGGTTCAAATCAAGCGGCGAACCATCCACCAACCGATAGCCCTGCCGCACACCGCCAACCTTCAGGATCAGGTCTCCCCGCCGTTCCAGGTAATCCAGGGCATTCACGATCCGTTCCCTGGACTGACCGGTGATCTGGCCGACCCGATCCACGTCGAGAAAAAACCAGGTTCGACCCCGTTGCGCCTGTTGAAAAACACGCCGCAAAAATTCGGCCCGCCCGGCATCGAAACCGGCCAGGATCTCACGAGAGGATTTTTGTGGTTGGAAACGAAACTCGGTGTAGAAAGGCCCCGTGGACCGGATCACCCCCGCCAACTCCAGATAGGCGAAAATGGTCTTGACCACCAACGGCCGGATATCATGCCGGTTGGACAATGTATGGATGGAGACGTCAAAGGTCGGGCCACGACCGAAAATATCCGCCAAAATGGTGGTGACCGCCTCCCTGGTCGGCGTATCGCCATAGATGAAATTCTCCAATACCACCACATCCCCGGGCGAGGCCAGGAGTTCGCAAACCGACTCACGGCCATCCCGTCCGGCCCGGCCGATCTCCTGGGCATATCCCTCCAGACCCTTGGGAAGATTATAATGATAAACCGCCCGGATGTCGGCTTTGTCCACGCCCATACCGAAGGCGATGGTCGCCACCACCACCATTCGGTCCGAAGCCATGAAGGCATCTTGAATCGCATGCCGTTCCTCGTTGTTCATCCCGGCATGGTAGGGATGGGCATCCAGATCATGGGTCACCAGAAACGCCGCCACCTCCTCGGCGGTTCGTTGCAGGGTGACATAGACGATGGTCGGCCCCGACGGTCGTTCGCGCAGACGCTTCAACAGATGTTCCTGGCGTTTTCCGTCAGCAACGGGGGTTACGATCAAATTGAGATTGGGACGGTAAAAACCGGTCTGAACCACATCCTCGGCCCGAATGCCGAAGGCTGTGGCGATATCTCCGGCAACCGTTGGGGTGGCCGTTGCGGTCAATCCCAGGACACGCGTCACGTTCAACAGTTGGGCCAGGGTGGCGATCTTCAGGTAGTCCGGCCGAAAATTGTGCCCCCATTCACTGACGCAATGTACCTCGTCAATGGCCAGGAGAGAGAGTTTCCAACGACGCAACGATTGCAGAAACCGTTCATTCCCCAAACGTTCGGGAGAGATATACAAAAGCTTGATCCGTCCGGCTTCGAGATCCCGGTAAACCGCCCGTGTCCGTTCGAGGTCCAAACTCGAATCCAGGCGAGCCGCCGCCACCCCGCGGCCGACCAGGAAATCAATCTGGTCCTTCATCAAGGCAATGAGTGGCGAGATGACCAGGGTCAAACCGTCAAACAGCAAGGCCGGCAATTGATAACAAAGGCTCTTGCCGCCACCGGTCGGAAAAATCGCCAGTACCGGTTTTCCCGCCAGAAGCCGGTCGATCACCGCCTTCTGTCCGTCACGAAATTTTCGAAAACCGAAAACCCGCTCAAGAACCTGGTGGGGATCATCAAACATGCCTTGTTTTCCAGTTAAAGGGATTATTTCTCCAAGTCATCCGACAGGCGCACGAAACCAGTTGGCCATCGGGCGTCCCACAGGTAGACCGCTCGGGCTCCAACCACCGCAAATCGTTGTGTGAACCCAACCAGGTTTCAGGGAAACCTTTCCCTCATCCCGCTGGCGGGCCAAGCCTCTGTAATCACTATTTCGTGAGGCGAAAAAACCGGGTATCACACAAATATATCGTCCAATGCTTGAGCGTCCAAAACCCGATAACCCCATGTTTCCAGGGTACCTCTATCTGCCGACCGGACCTTTTCAATGAGGTCGGCAGGCAAGAATCCAAATCGCCGTTGAAGCAGACGCAGCAGAAATGACGCAGCTTCCTCCTGGCGTCCTTCCTCTTTCCACTGTTTTGTCCATTCCTGCACCGTCTCGGCCAACATGGCGTCCACCTCCTGTAAATCCATAATTTCCGGCACCTTCTGCCCGGGCAGCTTCCTGGGCAACAGCACCCGGCCAAGCCACACGGAGAACGCTCGACGCAATCCGGTCTGCGCTGGCGCTTTCAACCAGTCGATCAACTCCCGGACCACGGTGCGGACATCTTCGGGGGTCCTGCTCCTTTCCAACCGAAACAGAGCTGCCGCCAGGTTGCGGTCCAGAATCAAGTCCGTTTGTCCGAGGCGATTTTCGTCGATGAGCAGATACCGCATCCGCGGACGGTAGCGCCCCAGACCGACCGGAGCGGGGAGGATCACGTCCGCCACATCCAGAGCCGCTGCCCACTCCGCCTTCCCATTGTATAGCACAACCGGCAGCACGGGCGGTAATTTTTCTCCCTTGCCGATCTGATTGGACTTGATCAGGTCCTGGTAGAGCAACATCACATAGACATCCATGCGTACCGCCATGAACCGATCCACCGTGGTCTGGAATTCCAGGATCACATAGACATAGAGCCACTCCCGACCCCAGCGGACCCGCCAGATGACATCATCCATCCGTTCACGAAGATCGTCGGTCACATAGCTGCCGCCAACCTTCTCCAGAGTGGTGTAATCCAGTTGTTCGATCCAATCTTCCTTGATGAACCCAACGAGCAGATCCCGTACCATATCGGGATAACTGAAGATCTGCTTGCAGCTGCTGTCTTGATTAGCCATTCGTTCTTCCAGATGAGGTTACTTTTCCCGCCGAAGGCATTAAACCACATCCTTCTCGGGAATCGAAGTCCCCGCCATTACATCCTTGAGCCATTCGGCGGGGACGTAACCCCGCCCTGCCGTACCGGCTTGCTCCGAAACGATCGGATGTCGCAGAAACTACGAATCCCGAAATGGACGCGGTTTAATTCGGTCAGCAGAAAAGCCTGACAAAAGCCACTTCATTGCCCTGGCCGCTCAGGAGAGCTAGGATCGGGACCGGGATCAACGGCTTGGGAGAAAACGGACCCGATGAACGGTGCGAACATCATCACCCACCCCTCCGTGGCGGCAGCGCCCGCACCGACGGGAAAATTCATTCAGGTGCAATGGAATGGACATGAATATTGGCTGTTTTCCACCAAAGGGATACACCGTTTTCACAACCAGATTCTGGACTGGTTTTGCGCCACCGAAGCCATCCCCCGGCAATGGGTGACCCGGGAGCGGCTGGCGGTGGAGGACCCCGGCGTGCGGGTATTGGGTGGCGGACGGTATTCGATGGACCCGGAGCGGGGTGAATTGACCCTGTTCGACAACTCCACCGCCTTTGGCCGTTTCCAGGAGGAGGGACTGGCGGAAAAACTGGCCGCCGCCGACCATCCCTGGTCGCGGATGCGGCTGACGATCGAATGAGCGAACAAAGGGAAACCTGGGAGGAGCGGTATCGGAGTGGCCAGACCGGCTGGGATCGGGGCGCCAGCAGCCCGGCGCTGTTTTCGTGGTTGGAAAAGGGCGGTTTGCGACCCGGCCGCGTGTTGATCCCCGGTTGTGGCCGCGGCTACGAGGTCGCCACCCTGGCGGAACGCGGTTTTCAGATCACCGCCGTCGACATCACCGGCACCGCCGTCGATGCCCTGCGCGGTCTGCTGGCCCAACACGGTCTTTCCGCCACCATCCATCAAACCGATCTGCTGACCTGGGAACCGGACCACCCCTTCGACCATATCTATGAACAGACCAGTCTGTGCGCCCTGCATCCGGACAGTTGGGAAAACTATGCCGATCGGTTGTGGCGTTGGTTGAAACCGGGTGGCGGCCTGTTCGCCCTGTTCATGCAGACCGGCCAACCCGGGGGACCGCCGTTCCACTGTGCGGTGGAACGCATGGAAACCCTGTTCCCCCACTCACACTGGCAATGGCCGGAGGGTCCACCCATGCGGGTGCCGCACCCTTCGGGCCGGCACGAGTTGGGATATCACCTGTTGCGCCAAGAGGGGTGAAAACGGACCGGCCAACGGTCCCTCACCAACCATCGGTCGGATATTCATGTTTGGAAATGACCCGCCATCTGGAGAGCAATCTTTTGCCGATCGAAACGGGTGTTTTTTTGATCTCACCTCTCATCGAGCTGTAATTGAATACTTTTTCCCCGTTTTGATCATACAGGTGGTAAACCCGGCCGTTTAAACCGGCGAAAAATTTTTCGACCAACCGATAGGCGCATTTCATTTTCACCCCCGGGTGCGGTCGCTTCGCCGGGGTCCCATCGGTGGCCGTTTTCGGTTCGATCCGCCGCCACTGTTTGCAGACCGGATAATAGACCACGAACCGTCCTTGCGGACCGGTCTGGAAATCACCATCCTTTTTCAGGGGGATATGGATGTCGAGACTCCCGAAGATATCCCCCTGCCAATAGTATCCCGGTTTTTCATCGATACCCTGGATGGCGATATGGACCACTTCCGAATCATCGCCGGGACCACCGCTGAACAGCTCGCCGAAAAAGGCCCGGGCACTGTTTGGACCCGACAGTCCGGCGACGAGAAAAAAAACCAATACCCCTTTTTTGATGCCCCGCATGGACATTCTCCCGATCAAGCCTCCCCGGAGGAGAGGACGATTGCCAGTGAACGATCGATTGAACCGCGGTCGGAAGCCCTTTTGCAAGGGGAGCCGAGACGGACAAGGTACGAAATCCGATCCGGCATTCAATCCTTTTTGGCATTCGGAATGCTTGAAAAAAACACCAACAATTCAAGGTAAAGACCGCCCCGACGATGGTCCGTCGGCAGCTGTTCCGTTCACGATGAACTTTGCGGTCGTAAATCGAATCGTCTATTTTTTCAGGGTGTCGAAGAGGCCGTGCAGGCACCCTTTACCGCCATTTTCAGTCGAAAAGGCGGACAGTTCGGGAAAAACATGACAGGCGGGGTCCCCGGTGAAAAAACGGTTCAAAAATCACGTCGATATCATCGGCCGGGGGCCGTCGCTGTTGTGCCTGGCCGGATTCGGCAGTTCCAACTGGGTGTTCGAATCCCTGGCCGATCGGTTGCAGGACCGATATCGATTCATCCTGCCCGACAACCGTGGCATGGGCCGTTCCCCCCCGGCCGCCGCCCCCTATGGACTGGAAGCGCTGGCCGACGACGCCCTGGCGGTGATGGATGATCTCGGCCAGGACCGTTTTGCCGTCGCCGGTTTGAGCATGGGCGGGTTCATCGCCCAACTGTTGACCCTGCGCGCCCCGGAACGGGTGACGGCGTTGATCCTGCTCTGCACCAGTTCCGGCGGAGCGGAATTTAAAAAAATTTTTCCCGGCCTGGGGGAAAAACAGGTGCGGACCCTCTATGCCATGCCCCCCGAACAACGGGCGGAAGTGGCCCTCTCCACGGCCATTTTTCCCCTGTTCAGCAGCCGTTACCCCGACATCCATCGGCGGGTGTTGGCCCAGCGTCGGCGTGAACGGGTGGACCCGGCACAGGTGATGTTGCAATATCGGGCGGTCACCGCCTTCATGGAACGGACCCTGGACCTGGAACGGATCGGCTGTCCAACCCTGATCCTGTCGGGAGATACCGATACCGTGGTGCCGGCGGCCAATGCCCATCTGTTGGGGGAAAAAATTCCGGCGGCCCGCGTGGAAATTTTTACCGATACCGATCATCTGTTTTTTTTGGAAAAACCGGCCGAGCTGGCCCAACGGGTCCAGGAGTTCCTGGGATAACCATGTGGCGCGATTTCATCCAGGTGTTCGCCCAAAGCTCCGCCGGCAAAATCGCCATCGTCGATGACCGGTCCGGTCGGCGCCTGACCTATGCCGATCTGCACCGGGAAAGCGAAGAATGGCGGGGCTGGCTCCTGGGCCAGGGGGTGACCACCGGCGACCGGGTCGCCTTTCTGGCCCCCAACCGCCTGGAACATCTGACCCTGTTTTTCGCCTGCAACCGCATCGGCGCCATTTTCGTCCCCCTCAACCACCGTCTGGCCGCCGGCGAGTTGGCCGACATCATCGATCGGGTGCAACCGGCCTGTTTTGTCGGTGAGGGGGCCGCCCCCTTCCCACACCCCGTCTATCAATCGATCGACTCCCTCGATCCAGCCCCGAAAACAACCCGACCCCCGGTGCCGGTGACCGATGATCAACCGTTGTTGATGCTGTTCACCTCCGGCACCACCGGACGACCCAAAGGGGTCTTGTTGCAGGCCGGCATGTTGATGGCCAACATGCATCATACCGTCGCTTCGGATGTCCTGAGACCGGAGGACATCTCCATCGCCAACACCCCCTTTTTCCACACCGGCGGTTACAACGTTTTCACCCTGCCCCTCCTCTCCATCGGTGGTACCCTGATCCTGTTCGAGCGGTTCGATCCCGGCTCGGTCCTGAAGGCGATCGACCGGGAGGGGATCACCGTCTTTTGGGGGGTGCCGACCATGTTTCAGGCCCTCCGGGATCACGTCGATTTCAGCCGCACCGATTTCAGCCGCATCCGTTTTTTTCTCTCCGGCGGCGCACCGTTGAGCCCGCCCCTGATCCAGGCCTTTCACCAGCGCGGCATTCCCTTCAAACAGGGTTTCGGCTTGACCGAAGTCGGTCCCAACTGTTTTTTGCACGAAACCGAAGATGCCTTCGAACGGCCCGATGCCACCGGCAAACCGATGGCCCACTCCCGGGTCAAGGTGGTGGATGAAAACGGCAACGCCGTCGGTGTCGATGAGGTCGGTGAATTGTGGATCGGCGGTCCGCATCTGTGCGCCGGTTATTGGCGGGAAGAGTCCCTGTTCCGACAGTCGATCCGCGAAGGGCTGTTCGTCACCGGCGATCTGGTGCGGGTGGATGCGGCCGGTTTTTTTTACGTGGTGGGCCGCAAAAAGGAGATGTACATCTCAGGCGGTGAAAACGTCTATCCCGGCGAAGTGGAAAAAAAGCTGGTCAGCCATGCCGATATCAGCCAGGCGGTGGTGGTGGCGGTTGCGGATGAAAAATGGGGAGAGGTGGGTTTCGCCTTCCTCGTCGCCACTTTCACCCGGGAAAGGGATGGCCGACTGGAAACCCTGCGCGACTTTCTGAATCCGATCCTGGCCCGATACAAACATCCCCACCATTTGAAAATTCTCGAACGGATGCCCTTGCTGGCCAACGGCAAGATCGATCGCAACCGATTGCGGCGGGAGGCCCGGGAGTTGGCGAGACGATCGAAGAACGAATTCTCGGTCTGACACGGGGAGAGAGCATGCGCCATGCGTTTCGGGTGGCCGCAATTTCCCCCTTGGACCCGATGACCCGGCCCCGTATAAACTGGATGTCCCAGAACCAGCAACCCGTGAAACCGGTATGTCCAATCCCCTGCAAAACGCCATTCTCGCCTATGCCCGAAACGATCTGCCAACGGCCGAGGCGCGATTTGAAACCCTGGTCGAACAGGAGCCGGAACGGGTAACCGCCCACTATTTTCTGGGACTGGTCAAACACCGTCTCGGCAGGACGGCGACCGCCGAAGCGGCGTTGCAACGGGCCGGGAACCTGTTTGCGACCGATCCAGAAGCGGCCATCGACCTGGTGGAAATCCTGATCTGCCTGCGCGAACGGGAACGGGCCCACGAAATCCTCGAAGTCTGCCTAGCCCGCTCCCCGGATCATCCCCGGGCGCTGGAAAAAAAAATCGACGTCCTGTTCGCCAGGGGCGAAACCGAAGCGGGATTGCAACTCAGCGCCCACATTCTCGACAACCAGCCCGGACACGAGGCGGCGTTGTTGATCCAGGCCCGGGCGGTGCGGTATGCCGGCCAGCCGTGGCGGGCCACCTCCATCCTCCATCGCGCCATCCATCTGCAAAAACGGCCCATTCAGGCCCTCCAGGAGTTGGCCGCCATCCATTGGGAAGCGGAACGATTCGGCGAGGCGGCCATTTTTTTGCAGCGGGCGTTGCGGTTGGATGCCGACGATGCCCAGACCCATTTCAACCTCTCCTACTGTCTGTCGCGTCTCGGCCATATGGAAGAGGCGGAAATCCATCTGCGCCGGGCCATCGACCTCGAACCCCATCGTCCCGAATCGGATTTCAATCTCGCCTATCTGCTGCGGGAACAGGGACGCTACCGGGAGGCGGAATCGATCCTGGTCAAGATCGTCGAGCGCGATCCCGACTCCGCCCGGTCGCGGTTGATGCTGGCGGAAATCCGCCTGCTGTCCGGCCGTTTCCAAGCGGGATGGCCCGGCCTGGAGGCCCGGTGGGAGATGGCGGAGTTGCAGTTGCCGCAACGACCGCCGTTGGAGGCGCAATGGCGTGGTGAACCGCTACGGGGAAACCATATCCTGTTATTGGCCGAACAGGGATACGGCGATGCCATTCAATATGTCCGTTATGCGCCGCTGGTCCGGGAGCGGGGCGGTCGGGTTTCCATTTTGTGTTCCTCCCCCCTGCAACCGCTGTTCGAATCGATTCCGGGACTGAACGTCCTGCGCGAGGAGAACAAGCCCCATCCCACCTTTCAACGGTTCATCCCCCTGGGATCGCTGCCCGGCCTCTTTTCCCCCCGGCCCGAAGAGATTCCCGCCCGGGTCCCCTATCTCCATGCCGATCCGGAGCGGATCCGCCGTTTCGCCCGGTTTTTCGAATCGGAAAAACGGCTCAAGGTCGGCTTGGTCTGGCGCGGCCGGCCGGAACACAAAAACGACCGCCAACGTTCCATCCATCCGGAGTTGTTCACCGCCCTGGTGGAGATGCATGCACGAAAGGCGGCCTTTTATTCCCTTCAACCCGACCCCGGCGGCGATGCCGACGGCCTGCTGCGAATCATCGGCCCGGAACGGGACCTGGGGGGACGGGTTGACGATTTCGCCGATACCGCCGCCCTCCTCACCCAACTGGACCTGGTCATTGCCGTGGATACGGCCGTGGTCCACCTGGCCGGGGCCCTGAACAGGCCCTGCTGGCTGTTGCTGCCAAAGGTTCCGGACTGGCGCTGGATGCTGGACCGCTCCGATTCGGTCTGGTATCCCGGCCTGCGGCTGTTCAGACAGGCGATTCGCCAGGATTGGGAAGGGGTGTTTTTCCACATCAACCAGGCATTGATCCAGAGGTATGGACCGGGGTGAACACCCCCATCGATCCTCAACCGGTCAACCAACGGCGCAACAGGGCGATCAACGGCGCCAAGCGGTCGATCCAGCTTGGCGGTATGCGCTGATGGATTTTGGCGGCTATTTCGATAAAACTTTTTTTGAACGAACGCAGCCGTCGGTGGGTAGTGAACAGCAGGGAGGGGATATCCAGATTTTCCGGGCATCGCGGCAGACAGTCGCCGCAGCGGTCGCAGGCGTTGCCGGCGGCCCCGGGTACCCAATGGTTGCCCGGAATCATCAGGCTGTAGCGATAGCGCCCGAAAAACCGCATGTCGAAGGTGGCGCTGAGATGTTCGAGACGCAATACCTCGGGAATTTCGATGCCCCGTGGACAGGGCAGACAGGCCGCGCAAACCCCGCAGTGCCGGGTGGGAGAGGCGGCGGCGGCCCGTTGCAACCGTTGATGGATCGTTTCATCCCGCTCATCCGGACAAGGGCGGTCGAGGCTGTCCAGATGAATCTGTAATTGATCCGGCTGGTTCATGCCGATGCTGAGGGTGTGAACCTCCGGTTGCGCCAGCAACCATCGTTCGTTGTATTGCACCGGATGCAACGGCGCGGTCAACTCCGCCAACCGCCGCGGCGGCTCGTAGAGCCGGCCGCCCTTGTCATTCGGGGAGATGATCAACACCCCCATGTCCTGTTGTGCCGCCCTTTTCACCGCCGGTTCCAGCCCGGGGCGGAACGCATAATAGTGAAGATTGACGAACTCGAAAAAATCGCTGTCGATGGCCGCCAGGATCACCGGCAACGGTCCGTGAGTGGAAAAACCGATGTGGCCGATCAACCCTTCCTCCCGGGCACGCCGCAACCCATCCAGGTAACCGCCGGGTCGCCGGGCCGTTTCCAGGTGTTCCGGCAGATTGAGTCCATGCACGGCGAAAAAATCCACATGATCGAGGGCCAACCGTTCCAGGGACGTCTCCAACATGCGACGCATCTCCCCGGCCGTTTCCACCGGTGGCGCCTTGGTCATCACATGATACGAATCCCGGGACCGGGAAAGGTGTGGCAGGGTTCGCCCGATCAACCGTTCACTCTTGCCATACCCCCGCGCGGTCTCGATCAGATTGAACCCGGCGGCAAAGGCGGTGGTGATGACCTGATGGGTATTTTCCAGGCTATCCTCCCGTAATTCCTCCTCCACCAAGCCATCGCCATGCAAAAACCGCATGCCCCCCAGGGTGAAGACGGATATTTTTTTACCGGTTTTTCCGAATGTACGATATTCCATGGGCCAATCGCTGACGGCGTTCGCCTCCGGGAGAGACACGGAAGCAACTGATTATCATAGGCTCCGGCTCATAAAACCGAATCCCCCGGAAGAAGAGTGTCCCATGTTGGGCCGGAGAAAAAAAGAGGGACCGGACACCCACCGGTTATTTCGTGCTCCGGCCGCACCAACGAATCCCCTCAAGGATTGTCCAGCCCCGGACACCCCGCCAGGGGCAGAAATGTCCCCCCACCCCTTCCAACCGGAAAATAATGCCCACCACTTGGTTCCAATCCGCACACAATGTTTTCATCTTATTGTTTTTACAGTTTTATAAATTACGGCACGGGAGTTGCTTTTCCAGAAATATCCAATTCCCGGATGCAAAAACGGGGATCTGACGGTGTTTTGTGGATATCCCGTTCAAAGGGAATGGGACATCCGCTCGACCCGTCCAAATCGTTCCAGGAGGTCGGGATGAAATTTGGCAGCAAGGCGGAGACGTTACAGTCACTGGAAGGCAAACTGACGGTTGCCGATATTCCACCATTGGCCTGTTTCAGCGTCGGTCAATGGCGTGAGACGCCCGGCATCGTATTGAAAAAACTCCACCGGCAATTCGCCGGCCAGGAGGTGGCCGTGCGCAGTTCCGCCCTGGGCGAGGATGGCGTGAACGCCTCCCAGGCGGGACGGTATCTCTCCCTGCTCGGCATCCCCACCGATGACATGGAACGTCTGCACGCCGCCATCAACCGGGTCATCGCCTCCTATGGCGACGGCGACGCCAATCACCAGGTATTGGTACAAAAACAGATCCAGCCGGTCCGCCTGGCCGGGGTGCTGTTCACCAGCGACCTGGACACCCTGTCTCCTTATTATGTGCTCAGTTATGATGATCAGTTGGGTTCCACCGATGGCGTGACATCCGGGGGCATGAGTGAGTTCACCACCCGGGTCCGGTTCAAACGGGCGGAAATTCCCATCCCCGAACCGTGGTTGCAACGGTTGATCGAAACGGCGGATGAGCTTGAAAAACGGTTCGCCTTTGAACATCTGGACATTGAGTTCGCCGTCGATGACCAGGACCGGCTGCACCTGTTGCAGGTACGGCCCATGGTGGTCGGTTCCAAGCATCCCCCGGTGCCGATCGACCGTCTGGAAGGATATCTGAACAAAATTCGCGGTCGGATCGAAAAGCTCAACCTGCCCCACCCCGATCTGGTGGGATCGCGCACCATTCTCGGCAACATGCCCGACTGGAACCCGGCCGAAATCATCGGTACCAACCCCCGGCCCCTGGCGCTGTCGCTCTACAAGGAGTTGATCACCGACTCCATCTGGGCCTACCAACGGGACAACTACGGCTATCGCAACATGCGCGGTTTCCCGCTGTTGATCGCGTTGTTCGGCAAGCCCTACATCGATGTGCGGGTCACCTTCAACTCCTTCATCCCCAAAGAGATCGACGACAAACTGGCCTACAAGCTGGTGGATTATTATCTGGATCGTTTCACCCGCCAGCCCAGCGACCATGACAAGGTGGAGTTCAAAATTCTCTACACCTGTTATTATCCCGGCCTGGGGCAACGCATCAAAAAACTGCTCGATCACGGTTTCAGTGAGGACGAACTGGACCGGATCAAGTTTGGACTGCTCAAGGTCACCAACGGCATCATCCACTCCAAGGATGGCCATTTTCAACGCGATCTGGCCAAGGTCGAGCATCTGGAACGGCGCTATGGCGAGGTGATGGAAGGCCCCATGTCGCAGGTGGAAAAACTCTACTGGTTGATGGAGGACTGCAAACGCTACGGCACCCTGCCGTTCGCCGGGCTGGCCCGGGCCGGTTTCATCGCCGTACAGTTTTTGGACGCCTTCGTGGCCATGGGGGTGTGCAGCGAGGAGGAACGGTCGGCCTACATGCGCACCCTGAAAACCGTCTCCCGGGACCTGGCCGACGATGTGCGGCTGTTGCGCACCGGCGGCCTGTCGACGGCCGATTTTCTCGCTCGTTACGGGCATCTGCGGCCCGGCACCTACAACATTCTCTCCAAACGCTATGATGAGGCCTTCGAGATATATTTTCCCAGCCTGACCGAGCCGGGTGCGGGCGGGATCGGCGCCAACGAGGGTTCCGATCCGGAAAAAGAGTTCTCCTTTTCGCAACCGCAGCGTGAGCACATCGCCCATCTGCTGGTCACCAACGGTTTGGATGTCTCGGTGGACCATTTGCTGGCGTTCATCCGCCGGGCCATCGAGGGCCGGGAATATGGCAAGTTCGTTTTCACGCGACACTTGAGCGCCGTGCTCTCCCTGCTCGAAGAGATCGGCCAACCCCATGGCCTCAACGCCGATGAACTCTCCTATCTGGACATTCAGGTGGTATTGGACCTCTATGCCAGCCTCGGGGAACAGGGCCTGGGAGAACGGTTGCGGGATAACATCGCCCGCAACAAGCGTTCCTTCAACCACTCCCAGGCAATCGATCTGCCACCGGTGATCTTCCGCCCCGAAGACATCTACGATTTTTGCCTCAATGGCAGCGAACCGAACTTCATCACCCTCTCCCGGGTCCAGGGGGCGACGGTCACCGAGCCGGAACTGTTGGAATCGGATCTACAGGGAAAAATCGTCTGCATATCCAGTGCCGACCCGGGTTATGACTGGATTTTCAGCCGCAACATCGGTGGTTTGATCACCCAGTATGGCGGTTGCAACTCGCACATGGCCATCCGCGCCGCCGAACTGGGATTGCCATCGGTGATCGGTTGTGGCAAACGATATTTCGATAATTGGAGCCGCGCCTCCCTGCTGGAGCTGAACTGTTCCGAAAAAACGGTCATGGTGTTGAATTGAAAGCGGTATTGATCAGTCAACGATTGGTCGGAAACGACACCTATCCGGAAACACGGGCCTGCCTGGATGAAAATTGGGGGGCTTTTCTGGCCTCACTGGACCTGTTGCCGGTACCCCTGTTGCCGGGGGTGGAGGCGGTTCATTATGTGAACACCCTGCAACCGGTCGGCATCATTCTTTCCGGAGGCAACGATCTGAGCGCATTGAACGATGACCCCCTCTCCCGGCAACGGGATCAGCAGGAGGGCCAACTGCTGGAACTGGCCCGGGAGCGGGGATTGCCGCTGTTGGGCGTCTGCCGGGGCATGCAGTTTTTGGCTTGGCGGCTGGGATTCTTCGTGAAACGAAAGGCGGGTCATGTTGGGCAAAATCATCGACTCATCGCCGACGAGACCGGGCATTTTCGATCCCTCCTCGATCGTCCGGCGGGGGTGAACTCCTATCACAACCATGTCTTAAATGAGATGAACCACCGGGAGTTCCGGGTTTCGGCACGGGCGGAGGACGGCACCATCGAAGCCCTGGAACAGGTCGATGGACGCGTGCTGGGCATCATGTGGCATCCGGAGCGCAACCGGCCGTTCGAGGCGGCGGATGGCCGGTTGCTGCGGACTTTCTTCAACTGTGGATGAAGAGTGGTTATGGCGACTTTGTTTTGGTTGACCGGTCTTTCCGGGGCCGGCAAGACCACCATCGGCCGAGAACTGTATGCCGCCCTGAAGGCGGAAAAACCGAATGTGGTCATGCTCGATGGCGATGAACTGCGACGGGTGTTCGCCGTTTCCGGCTCCTACTCGCCGGAGGAGCGATTGCGGTTGGCCATGAAATATGCCCGGCTCTGCCACTATCTGGTCGATCAGGGGATCGATGTGGTCTGCGCCACCATCTCCCTGTTCCATGAGGTGCAGGCCTGGAACCGGGACAATGTCCGGGACTATTTCGAGGTCTATGTCCGGGCGCCCATGGCAGTCCTCACCGCCCGCGATTCCAAACGGCTCTATCAGAAAAACCGCGATGGCGAGTTGAACAATCTCATGGGCGTCGATTTGGCCTACCAGGCGCCGAAACGACCGGACCTGATTCTGGACAACGATGGCAGCCGATCACCGTCCGAGCAGGCCGACCGGATTCTTGAAACCCGTCGACGGCTGGATCCCCCCCGGGCGGTGAACGCCGAACCCTGAACCAACCGGCCAACCGATGCCGGATGGTTACGCCCGCAACTGCGCCATCCACAGCCGGGTGGTATAGGGAATGATGATGTTCGGTTCGTCCAATCCCAACAACATTTTTTCGATCTCGTCGACGATCCTGCCGAAATGGTCGCCGGCCTGGCGTTGCAGGGTGGCGTGGGAGCGCCAGGCCTCCACACAGTCGGCAATGGTCTGTCGGTGGGAAACCGCCCCTTCGATCTTGAACACCTCGCCGAACAGACCGCTTTGATCGATCACCTCCGTTTGATCCTCACGACGGCTGCCATAATCATAACCGTCGATCTGCGAAGCGATGATCCCCTCGATCGATTTTTGAATGGGGTCCTTCAAATCGCGATGATTCCACATGCAGGCGAACCAGCCCCGCGGTTTCAAGATGCGCCGGGTCTCCAACAACGCCTTGGACCGGTCGCAAACATTGAACGAAGAACCGAAGGTCACCAGATGATAACCGTTGTCCGGACGACCGGTCTCTTCGCCGGTCCCTTCGAACCAGTTGATATTGGCGAACCGTTCCGTGCGCCGGATACCGTTGCTGCGCATGGCATCGTTGGGTTCCACCGCATCGACCTGGAAACCCTGTTCGGCCAGCTTGATGGTCAAATGCGCCACACCCGCCCCCACATCACAGACATGGGCGGAATCGTCCAGACCGGAATGGTTCAACATGGCCTGAATGGCCTCATCCGAATAATCGGGCCGTTTCAGATAGGCATCCGCCAGATCGGTGTATTCCCATTGGGTTTTCATGGTTTGATTCCTCGTACGTGAAAACAGGATCACAAAGTGGCTGATCCAAAATTGGTCCGATAAAATAATGTACTGCCGTCTCCGTTGCCGGAACGGGCAAAGGAGTGCCGGGGTGTCAACCAATGGCTATGAACATATACCATTAATGAAAACATGTCACACCCCTATCCAGCCCTGCTTTTCCCCGGGTTCGCAACGAAACCACCAGCGGCGCAACGATCCACCGGCCCTGCGCAGGACCGTATCCGGGAGCGCATCATGCAAAAATCAAACCCCTTTCATCCCGTTAAAACCGACCGGGAAAGCCAGGAAATTGACAACCATGCCGTTGCAAACCAACGAAGTTGATCGATTTCAGTCCTGGGTCGGGGGAGAAACAAAATGACCATTGGCGTTGAACGGTACCAACCTTTCATTCGGTCTGATTTTTGCAAGATTTTCCTGATTGATAGCCTTTGTCCATAGTCGAAAAACCGACACTCCCATTCACCGCCCCATACTTGGCCCAAGCAAGGGAGTGTTCCGTACTTCTGAAAACAAACCAGAGATTCTGGTTCAAAAGAAAGCATAAAAAATGACATCATCAAGCTTGCCGGAACGGGTGGTTGCGATCATGTTCTATGGCCGTAGCGGCTCCTATTTCATGCACAGCCTGTTGGATGGTCACCCTGAACTGTTGATCCTTCCCGGTTATCTGGAAACGTTTTTCTGCCGATTCTGGGACGAGGCCAAGGGGCTGTCGTCCAAGGATGCGATCGGGGCGCTCACCCGGTACTTCGCCGCCTTTTTCGATGCGCGAAACAAGTGCCCGGTCGGTGGGGAGTTCACCAACCTCGGGCCGAACCGGGACCAGGTACTGGGCATCGATCCACTGATCTTTTTCCCGGCGATGAAACGATTGCTCGGCGATACCCCCCGGGTATCGCGCAAACTTCTGTTCCAGGCGCTGCATCTGGCCTATCACGAAGCCCTGGGACGTCCCCCCATCGAAAACCCTGTCCTGGTCTATTCCCTGCACAACCCCCATCCGGGCCGAGCCCGGGAACTGGTACGCGATTTTCCAAACACCCTTTTTCTGCACATGATTCGGGACCCCATCCAGTCCCTGGGCTCCCATTACCGCAGCAACTCCGATGAAAGACCCATCTTTGCCGATAACCTCGCCTGGGTGATGAACGCCATTCTAATGGGAGGAAAACCGGTTTTATCCGGTTATACGGATCGCTCCCGGGCGGTACGGCTCGAGGATCTCAAGAAAAACCCCCGGGAAACCCTGCGAAAGGTCTGCAATTGGTTGGGTATCTCCTGGAACGACAGTCTGTTGGAAAGCACCCTGGATGGTTTGCAATATTGGTTCAAGGCCGCAAAGGGAGAGGAGATCACCGGCTTCTCCGATACCGCCCTCAAGCGCAAACATGACACCTACTATACCCCGTTCGACCGGCTGCGGTTGAAAATTCTCCTGTCGGCCAAACTTCGGTACTGGAACTATCCGACATCCGCCTGGCAAAACTGGCGGTGGGTCCGAACGATGTTGTTTCCGTTCCTCCTGTTCTCCTTCCGCATGGAAACCCTGGCCTGGCCCAATTACAGTAACCGCGCATTGGCCGACTGGTTCATCATCCGGCAGATCCTGTGGCAGACCTGGAAGGATCTGTTCCGGGAAACCCGTCCGGAGTTGAAGTTGCTGGAGGAACAACCGGGCCGAGGTTTCGAACAGGCTTCCGATCAGGTGGTGAGCAGCCTGATCAAGCAGATCGAGCCATTGATGGCGGCGAACCGCCGGACGGAAGCCATATCCGCGCTCACCCCCCATTTTCATCACTTTTCCAAAAATCCCCAACTGGCCCGGTTGTTGGCCACGCTCTACCTGTCGGTCGGCAGTCCCAAGGCGGCTTTGGAAACGCTGAAAACCACCCTCTCCCTCGCCGCCGACAGTGCCGATCTCCACGTCATGTGCGCAACCATCCACATGTCCCAGGATGGAAAATTACCACAAGACCCGGTCGCCGCAGCCGCCGCCTGTGAAAAAGCCCTCGAAATCGATCCCTGCCAGACCAAGGCGCACCTCATCCTCGGTCAGGTTCTGCTTGGCCGGGGCCAAAACAGGGCCGCCCAGGAACAACTGGAACGGGCGGTTCGGCATGGCGTCGACAATCTGGATGCCTGGATCCACCTGACCCTGGCCGCCCGGGAAAACGATGATGGACCGACCTATGATATCGGCCGGTTCATGATCGATCTGCTCCATCCCAAACACCCGACCCTCAACCTGTTCAAAGAGCGGTCCCCCTCCGCAACGGACCGGATGGACACCGGGAAAAACCCGGAAGTCATCCTGCCGGAACGGGTGGCGGCGATCGTCTGTTATGGCGACAGCGGCACGCTGTTTTTGCAGAGCCTGCTCGATTCCCACCCCGACGTGCTCAGCATACCCGGCTATTTCACCAAATTTTTCGATTTTTGGGAGCAGACAAAGGATGAGACGCCCAAGCAACGGATCGTCTCCTTCATACGCTTCTATTCAGTGTTTTTCGATACCCGCAACCCCTGCCCGGGCGCCAACGGCGAAACTTTTACCCATATGGGTCCCGATCAAAACGAGCCCATCGGCGTTTCCCCGGTCCGGTTCATCCGTTCCCTGCTCGACCATCTCGGTCCGGAGGAAGAACAAAACCGCCAACGATTTTTCCAGGCGGTGCATCTGGCCTATCATGAAGCGTTGGGACGCACGGCCCCGGCCAATCCGTTGATCCTTTTCCAGATGCACAACGTCAATCCGCATCGTTGCCGGATGTTGACCCACGATTTTCCCGATACCCTCTTTCTCCATATCGTGCGACAGCCGATCCGCTCCCTGGGATCGCATTTTTCCCACTATGTCGAACACTTGGTCAAACCGGGTAAACCAGCCATTACCCAAGACATTCTGGCCTGGTTGCTCAACGACCATTTTTTTGGCGGCCCCCCGACCTTGCCGGAGTATGCACACCGTTCCCGGGCGGTCACCTTCGAAAATCTCAAAACCAATCCCCGGGAAACGATGAGCCGGATCGCCTCCTGGCTCGGTCTCTCCTGGAACGACTCCCTGCTCAACAGCACCTTCGATGGAAAACAGTGGTGGTACCGCACCTATACCGGCAGCGAACGTCAAACCGGCTTTTCCCCGGTCAGTCTCAAGGAGCGGTATGAAAAACACCTCCCCCTCTTCGACCGCCTACGGTTGAAATTGCTGTTGGCGGCCAAAGGAAAGGCCTGGGGATACAAAGCGCCGGTCGGGGCGCGCCTATGGCGGCACCTGATGTTGCCAACACTGCTTTTCAGCCTGAAAATGGAGCGGCGAGCCTGGCCCCATGACTCGGGAGATCCCCTGCAGGAATGGTTGCAAATCCGGGAGATCCTCTGGCGAGCCTGGCGGGATCAGTTCAACGATACCCGGAAAGAGGTCCCCCTGTTGCCTGAAAAACCCGAGTGCGGTTTCGGAAAAAGCCCCGACCTGGTGGCCAGGCTCCTGCTCGCCCAAGCCAGCGATTTGACCCGCACCGGCCATCTGCAAAAGGCGGAATCCGAGTTGCGGCACCATCTGCAACGGTTCCCTGAAAACCTCGAACTGGCCCTGTTCCTGGCCACCCTGCAAAACAGCCTGAAAAACACCACCGCCGCCGTGCGAACCTTGAAGCAGGCCTTGAAACACCATCCCGACGCCGCCGAGGTCCATGCCCAACTCGGCATCGCCCACATGAATGCCGGCGACCTCAATGGAGCGATGACCTCGTTTCGCCAGGCGATCGACCTGAATGAACACCAGATCGATGCCTGGATTCAACTCGGACAGATCCTGGTGAGCCTCAAGAAGGAACGGGAAGCCTTGGAACTGTTGAAAAAAGGGGTGGCCTTCGGTGTAACCAATCCGGAACTGTTGTCGATACTGGCCCTGGCCGCTCTTCAGGCGGGTGATATGAAAACCTATGAAACCGCCCTGTTCATGATAGAATCCCTGGATTCGAAGCATCCCAATTTGAACCTGTTGCGTCAAATGCGGGGGGCCGGATCACCAGAGAAACACAGGGCCGTTTCATGACAACCATTCCATCCGTTGCGCTGTTCACCCCCCAACCCCAGCCCCTGATCGACCAGGAACGGTTGGAGCACATCAAAAAGGTGGCCAGAAGCTCCGAGTTGGGCCGGGCCCGACTGTGCCTGCATCCCGATCATGATGATCCCATCCAGGAGATGATCATCGTCCACACCCGGCGCTCCCTGGACCGTCCCCACCGTCATCGTCACAAGAGCGTTTCCATCATGATTTTGGAAGGGGTTCTGCGGGTACCGGTTTTCAACGATGACGGCAGCGTCCGGCGTCTCATCGTCCTCGGTGAACGGCAAGGGAACCGCCCGTTCCTGACCCGGCTCTCTCATGGAGAATGTTACGCCTGTGTCCCGGAAACCGATCCGGTGGTCCTGCACGAGACCATCACCGGCCCCTTCAGCAAGGCGGAAGGATTTTACCCGGAATGGTCACCGGAGGAACCGACGGCGTTGACGGCCTTTTTGAAACGGGCCGCCTGGCCGTAATCGCGGTCGGGAACGGATCACTCCGCAATGTTCACGAAACGACCGGCATATTCCCGATTCAGGCGGGCGGTCAACTCCCGCCCGATTTCAAACATGGGCACCAGGACCACCCGCCCTTCGGCCACCGCCGAGGGGTGGATGACCGGCTTGTCCTTGAAATTTTTCTTGTTCTCGTTCTCGTCCACGAATCCCACCGTTCTGCCGCCCAGGAAATGCTCCACGAAACTGGCCTCCAGGGTGGTGCCGAACACCATCGTCTCTTCCTGGCCGATGCCATCGAGATGACCACGCAGGGTTTTGATCCTTTCCAGACAGAGACGCACATCATCCTGGACCGGTGGCAGGGAATCCGGGATTCCTTTTTTCAGCAGCATGACGATATCCCGGGTGTTCCAATCCGGCTGCAACAGACGACCGATGAAACCATGGCGGGCGCCGATCCGCCGTAAAATATCGGCCGAAAAATGGTAGTAGAGATCACCGAGAACCATCGACAGCGGTTTGGTATGAATGTTGGTGGTCTGGATGAACAGAACCCCATCCTCCTTGAGCAGACCGGCGACAGTACGGAAAAACAGATTCAAATCGGGCAGATACTGTATGGAACCGGTGGCGGTCACCAGATCGAAGGTGTGCCCGATCCGGCCGATGTCCGGGAAAAACCGGACATGCTCCGGCAACAGGTGATGTTTGCGCAGATCGACGCCAAAACAGTCACCGAACCCGGCCCGATGCAACTCGTCGAGCAGTCGCCCATCAAAACAGCCAACATCCAACACCGCGCCGCGTCGCTGAACATGGCGCAAAACGGTGCGGGCCTGCAGGGCGGTTTCGGAACCCTGGGAGACCAGATGAAAATTGGCGGCGGTGGCTGAATATTCGAAGGAACGGTAGATTTCGCCGATCTCCCGCAAGGCCTTTTTGCCGGCGACCCGGAATATCAAA
Organism: uncultured Magnetococcales bacterium; assembly: GCA_964344355.1. GTDB lineage: Bacteria > Pseudomonadota > Magnetococcia > Magnetococcales > CAYFNE01 > CAYFNE01. Next base: position 26,547 of record CAYFNE010000007.1, on the reverse strand, counting down.
CCACAACCGAAACAGTGTGCCACATGTTTCGGCCCGGGCCGGTGAAAACCATGATCCATGTGGCGAAACATGGGATACGGCAGTTCGAACAGATCGACCTCGGAATCACAAACCGGGCAGTTGATTCCCGCAATATCGATGATGTTCATCGTCGGCCTTTCTGATAAAACCCAAAAACGAATCGATCAAACGGTCAACGCCTGATACAGATCCTGAAAGGCGCCGTCGCTTTTCAATCTTTGGAACCGGTTGAAAAATTGGCCATCGTTGGAACTGAAACCCAGCCCGGACAGCGGCGGTTTCGCCATCTGAACGGTGACCGCCGGATGGTTTTGGCTGCACCGGGTATCGAACTGCAGGCTGAAGATGGCATCCCGCACCGCCAACATCAGCGCCATATCGGCCCCGGGGACCGGCGGCAATGGCGGCAGGTCGGCGCCGCCGCCGGACAGGTCCAGCGGATACTCCAGGGCATCAAGCAGATCCCCATAGTCCAGATCGGCCAGAATACGCAGCTGTTCGCGGCCCAGATACTGTTTCCACTTGCCCTCCCCGGGCCGGAAATAGTGGGATTTGAAGGCGGCCAGCGGCTTGAAGGCATGGCGTTTCCAGATCTCTGCCAGGGTTTCATCATCATCATCCCGGTCGAGGGCCGACGCCAGGCGGCGCATGGCGGTCCGCGGATCACTCAACAGCATCTCATAGCGAATGCCGGTGGTGTGATCGGCCAGTTCCAGATAGGCCTCCATGTTCCTTTTCACATACAGCGCCATCTGTTCGAACCAGGCCGGATCGGCGAGAAAACGACGCCCATACGCCTCTCGAACACCGGACTCGACCCGATCGAGGGCGCCGCCCGGAAACATGTGGAAAAACACATATTCCAGCTCGAAGGCGTTGGAAACGATGATATCCAGTGGATTTCTCAATGGCGTCAACAGCGCGTAACCGGACCGGGACAACCGTTGGACGATGGACCGGTCCAACAGCGAATAGCTGCGATGCACGGTGTCGAACAGATAACGCCGGCAGGGAAACGGAGCGAGAAAGAAAAACCGGTTTTCGGCGGCGCCAAAAAAATCCATGCCTCCGAAACGAGTGGCCCCCTGGGCGCAATAGCCAGCCCCCTCCCCGGCCCCCTCCCCCTGGAAGGCCCCGGTGAGGAGTTGATCGACGGTTTGCAGATGGTCCCGGGCACTGGTTTGCAAAAATCGCTGGAGGCCTTCGGCCGGCGGTTGTGGATGCAGATCCAAAACGGCCTTGCACAGATGAAACAAAAAGGTGCTGCCGGAACGGTTGCAACCGATGATGGCGGCCTTGCCGGCGAAACGGGGGAACAGATGATCGGCGAGAAACAGCGGATGAAGAATCTGTACGTCGTTCAACCCCCAGCGATCCCGGATCCGCTCCTGGACGGCCAGGAACGATCGGCCGTCGGCGGACTCCCCGGCGCCGGTGTCGATGACCAGCGGTATGGTCGAATCGATGGTGGCCCGGTAGGCCTCCGGCGGCACCACCTGGATACCTTCGATCCGCTGCCAGCGCCGCTCGTGGGAGACGATATGGCCGATCTGGAAACCGGCCTGGCGCAGATGGCCGATCAGGGGAGCGGTCCCCTCCGACGCTCCCCAGATCGACAAATCGGCTTTACCGGTGAGGGTCACGATGCGCGTTTGAACAGGGGATCGATGGCGCGGATGGTTTCAACCGTTTTTTCCACATTGACCAACGGTTGATCGGGACCCGACGGCAGGGTGAGCATGGTATCGGAAAACCGTTTGGCGTTGGCAAATGTTCGACCATCGTCGGCGATGAAGGGAAAGTCACTCAAATTGGGCGACTGGGGAGCGATGGCGATACCCCGATCGGCCATCTCGCGCACGAAACGGTCGCGGTCCGGACTCATGGCATCGGCACGCAAGGGTATTTCACCGGCCTCGATATCCACCGGTACGAAGGTGACGGCATCGAGTCCCCGCAAACCATCCAGATAGAGTTGGTGGATGGCCTTTTGATGTTCGATGCGTTTGTCCAACAAACCGAGTTGCGCCAATCCCAGGGCGGCCTGAATATCGGTAAATTTAAAGTTGCCACCGCGGACATCATGCCGTTCATTCATGGCCGAACCGCTCAATCCCTGGTTGCGGATGCGGGTCAGCAGGGTGTAATCGGCCTCATCGTGGCAAACGATCACCCCCCCCTGTCCGGTCCCCAGCAGTTTGGCCATGCCCAGGGAAAAACAGCCGAATCGACCGAAGGTACCGACGAAACGACCCCGATGGCGGGAACAGATGGAGGGACAGGCATCCTCGACCACCCCCAACCCATGTTTTTCGGCGATGGTCAATACCGGCTCCATGGCCACAGCCCGCCCGTTCAGGTGTACCGGCAGAATCGCCCGGGTTTTCGGGGTGATGGCCGCTTCGATCCGGTCATGATCCATGATCGGCGGACCGTCGGGCAGCACATCCACCAATCGCACCCGGGCGCCGAGCAACAGGGCGGCGTTGGCGGTGGCCACCCAGGTCCGGTCGGGCATGATCACTTCATCACCGGGCTGGATACCCAGGGCCAACAGGGAGATGGTCAAGGCCATGGTACCGCTGGTGGTACAGACGGCATACGGCACGTTCAACAAAGCGGCCAGGGCGCTCTCGAACTCGGCGGTAACCGGCCCCTGACTGATATGACCCTTGGCGATGGCATCGACGATGCGCGGCGCGGCCTCCTCGCCGACTTCGACGTTCCACCAGTTGATAGCCGGTTCAGCCATGTTGAATCTCCTCCAGGGGATGGCTGTCCAGCCATCCCTGCACATAGATGTTGTCAAATGCGACCTGGCACCATTTGCCGCAGATGGGAATATCCCGTCCACTGGTGATCTGACGGTAGACCTGCCGCCGTTTTTCCGAGCGCCAGATATCCGGAAAACGGTCGGTGTTGATATTGCCCACCTTACTGGGGATATAAAAATCCCGGGCGCAGGGGATGATGTTGCCCGAGGCGTCGAGGTTGATGCGAAAGTTGGGTCCGTAACAGCGGCTCCAGGTGGGTAGATCGGGCTGATCGGGAAAATCGTTCCAGCGCACCTCCACCCGATCCCGTTCGACCTCCAACCGGCGCAAACGCCGCAGTACCGTTTCCGGCAGCCGGTTTTTACCGCCATCCTTGTCCAGACGGTTGCGAAACACCAGCAGATCGGTGCCGGCCCGTTCATGCAGGTCCACCACCCCGGCGATGGTATCGAAATTGAGATCGTACAAAATATATTGAATGGAGATCCGCGCCTCATGACCGCCGGCATCGCGTATCCTGATCGCCGTCTCCAGGTTCCGCGCCAGACGGTCGAACTCCTTTTCGCCGCAACGATGGATGGCGGCATAGGTTTTGGCGTCACCACCATTGACCGAACAGCGGATCCATTTCAGGTAGGGCAGGATTTTTTCGGCATTTTTCCGGTTGAGCATCTGGCCGTTGCTGCTCAGGGTGCAACTCAAGCCGAGTTCGTTGGCCAGTTTGACGAAATCGGCGAATTTGGGATGCAGCAGGGGTTCGCCGCTGCCGGCAAAAAACACCTCGATGCCGCCCATGCCGGCGAAATCCCGCAAAAAGGTCTGAAACAGATCGGCGTCAATGAACCCTTTCCGGTCGCCGTAGGGTTCGAACTGTTGAAAATCACAGTGCAGACAGTTGTGGTTGCAACCATTGACGATGCCCGCCTCCACCACCAGGGGACCGGGATTTTTCCCCTGCCGCCACGCCTTGAAATAGTCCGGGTTGGCAGCCAGTTTGCCGCCGCCGATCAATACCTTGGGTGCCTTGCTCATCGGCCCTCTCCATCGTTGGCCGCCGGGTGGTCCAGGGTGAACCAGTGGGCGAAGCGTTTTTGGGCGTTGCGGCACAATCCCTCCACCAGCGCCTGGGCCGACCGACCATCATCGGGAAAATCGGCCATCCCCCGGTCGAGATCGAACTCGGCGAACCGCTGCCGCCAATAGCCGCTTCCTTCAAGAACCCGGCGGGCGGTGTCCAGCAACCGTTCCACGCCATCACGGCCGGCAATCCGCCTGGCCAGGGCCAAAAACAGGCACATGTATGGATTGTCCGGGTAGGGTACCTGGGCCATCTCCACCCAGGCGATAAATTTTTCCACCCGGGCGCCCACCTTCAGGTTGCGGTTGAACATGAAGTTGGCCACCAGATTGAAGGTGAACCAGATCTCCTTGACCTGCTCCTCCCCGGGCTCGGATTTTGGGTCGATGTCGAAAACATCCAGACCGGTCCGCACCATTTCGCCACTCAACAGATGACCGCTGGCATCACCCCGAACGGGAATGAAATTCTTGATGTTTTTGCCGCCACCACTCATCTGCGACTCGAAATAGTCGCCATGTTCGGCAAAGGCGCTGGCGCCCCGGATGGCCTGACAGGCGTTGAAGGCCCCCCAGTCCAGGCGGTTTTCCAGATAAAAGCGAAAGGTGTCCATGATCTGCTCGAACCGTTCGCCGGGAAAACCGATGATCAGGTTGGCGCCGGTGAATACCTTGGGATAACGGTTGACGACGGCGCAACAGTGACGAAATTTTTCCAGGGTACCGCCCGGTTTTTTGATCTGCCGCAACAGTTCCGGGTTGCCGGTCTCAAAACCGATCTTCAAGCCGATGCAGCCGGAATCCTGGACCAACGCCATCAGTTCATCATCGATGGAGGCGGCGATCAAACCATTGTTGGCCGACCAGGTGATTCCCCAGTTTTTGGCGATCATCCGCCGCAACAGATCCTTGAACGCCTCCTTGCGGAACAGCAGATCATCATCCAACCATTCAAAATGGCGGATGCCCCGCTGTTCCACCAGGAAGGTCATCTCTTCGAAGACCGTTTCGACCCGGCGATTGCGCACCCCCCGGCCCATGAAGGTATGCACCGAGCAGAAGGTACACAGGGCCCGACAACCGCGATGGAACTGGATTGGCGCGAATGGGGTGTCTTCGATGCCGGCGATGCGGGCAAAGGGATTGAGGGATCCGTAACGGCAATGTTCTTCGATGCGCACCTGGTCATAACTGGCGATCAGGTTCAGATCGAAATTGACCACATCCACCGGACCCCGGGTTTCGCACACCGCATCGGTCCCCTGAAAATGAATTCCCGGCGTGGCCACCGCCTCGGCCCGGGGCAGTTCGAACAGGGAAGCGAGCAAAAAGCGAAATTTGTTTTCCCCCTCGCCGGCGACGGCGAAATGACAACGGCCGGCTTCGAACAGATGGGGCCATTCATAAGTGGCGATCAAACCGCCGGTCACCACCACGGCATCGTCCCGTTGCCGCAGATGATCCAGGATGGCCAGCATCGGTTCGATGCCGACATCGAACATGCACGAAACCCCGACCACCGATGGTCGAAAGGCATCCAACTCCGCCGTCAGGATGTCCAGCCAACGACTGAAGTGAAACGTTTCATCGTCGATGGTCCGTTTCAATATCTCCAGGTTGAGATTGAGAATGCGCACCTCCAGGCCCAGGTCGTTGACCCGTTCATGGAGATATTGCAGACCGGTGGGGGGAAAATTGTAGTACCCCCGTTTACGGGCGATGACCGGGTCAAAGGTGTTGAGGGGAATTTGCGGCACCTGCACCAACAGCACCCGGGGCCGCAGGGCGAACCGTCGCCGCAATTGCCGGCAATGGTCCATGAACGGCCCATTGTCGAAGGCGTCGTCGATGATGTGATCCACCTTGTAGAGTTGTTCAGCCATTGTCCCGATCCCGGAGCGCGATACTCATCCCGGCCCTCCCGTATCAGCCAGTTCCCGTTTTGCCACCCGCCAGACCGTACACCCGTCACAGATGGGGATTTCCGCCCGTCTCCCCTGAAGATGCAACCGGCGGGCACGCGCCATCGCCGGGGATTTCCAGATGTCCTCCAGGGTGTCGTGATTCAAATCGCCCAATGGATGGACACAGGTGGTATCCATACAGCACAACCCCACCCGGCCATCGGCATGGATTCCCAACGTCCCCCACAGGGAGATACAGGGAATATTGTTGATTTCCGGTTCATCGCCGAAGGTCATGACATCGGCGTTTCTGGCCCAGTTGTGAGCCCTTTGCACGGCGATCTGGTCACGGTCGGAAAGAATTCCCCGCCAGTACCGTTTGAACGCCTCCCCCTCCTCCCGGTTCAGGGCCTGTTGCACCATCAAGACGCGAATGGTCAGGTCCGCGCCCAGTTCATCACGCAACTTGACCAGTTCGATGGTGTTGCCATGGACGGTATCGAAATCGAGCTTTTTGCGGATGGACTCGTAAATCTCTTTTTTCAGGGAGTCGATGGTGATGTAGATCTCATCGGTACCCGCTTCAATGAGCGCCCTGGCCCGATCCCGGGAGAGCAGGCTGGCGTTGGTGGTGACATTGACCCGTCTCAGGCCGGCCCGTTTGAGCACCCGGACTTTTTCGTGAACCTGGTTGTCCAACAGCGGTTCGCCATCCAGGGCGATGATCACCTTTTCCACATGATCCCGCCATTCACCCAACTCGTCGGCCAGACGTGCGAGCAACTCCGGAGACAAGACCGCCTTTTCCTTGATGGAAAAATCGATGCCGCACATGATGCAGGCGGCATTGCAGCGGTTGATCACCTCCAGGGTGATATATTTGGGAAATTTCAGCAGGGTCGCCAACGGCCAACCCAGATAGGATTCAACGAAATCCTCGGCGGGTCGACCGACCAGCGCCCCGGTGGGCGCGTTCATCGACGCACCCATTCCAGGATCCGCCGGGCGAAGGCATCATAGGAGTGGGTCCGGGCGATGATGCCGGGATCCTTAACCGGCCGTTTGTTCAAACAGGCTTTGAACGTCTCCCGGGAGTGAAACCACAGGCACTCCTCGTCCCAGTGGGGTTTTTGGGCCAGGTGCCGGGAATCATAGATCAATGGTACCGCACCGCAGGCGGAAATTTCCGACAGCCGTTGACTATCGATCACATAGGGGGTGGCCGCAATGGCATATTTGGCCTGATCATAGACTTCGGCCACCGCCTCGCCGTGGGGCAGTTCGCCCTTGAAATAGGGTTTAACAATGGGATTTTGTTCCCAAAGCCGACCATACACCTCCACTTCCAGACCCATTTCCGGGGCCAACAGGCATGACCATTCGACGGCGGTTTGACGTACGACAAAGGTCAAGGCCGGTCCCAACTCGAACCCTTGTTGCAATGACAGACCGGACCGATCAACCATCTCCTGCAAAAACTCCCGGGTTACCCGTTCACCGGCTTCCATTCTCTCATTAACCCCCCGGATCACTGCGATTTCACCGGCAGAGCGGCTCAAACGGTGGAGATAGGAACCGCCGATGAACACCACCTTGCGACGCTCCCGCCAGGGAGTGCGGCTACGGAACAGATGGGTATCCACACAAAACTCCTGGCGCTGAACATCCTTGGCGCCGGTCTTTTCCAGATAGGGGATGAGATTCGGATCGGCGGCCAGGGCGATATCACGCTCCCGCCAGGGCATGGGTTTGGGATCGGTCAAGGTCGGCATGAAATCCTGCCACCAGGTGATATTGTAGACGTCGGGATGGAGCCAGAGATTGTTGAGATGGTTGATGTTGACCACGGCGTGGGGATTGAAGGCGTGGTATTCCTGCATGACGGTATGAAAGCCCACCTCTTCCAGATCATTTTCCTCGATCAGAAATTTGACCTGACAACCCTGCCGCTCCAGGGCCTTGGCCAGATTTCTCGAACAGTATTGCATCACCACCGTCCGCCGCGAGGCCCCGAGAAAAAAACGCAGCGGCTCGCCGGATTTGAGGACCGGCTCAAGATCCCGATTTCGCAATAGATAATTGTTTCCGGTCTTTTGATTGAGCAGATAGATATATTCCAGTATTTCGGCCACTTTCCAGGCAATGGCCTCCTGATCGGGCCGCGCCGGATCGAAATAGACCGCCCGCGGACGCCGTATCCGGGTGGTGGTCAAAAATTCGGCCAACTTTTTTCTCGGCAGGCAGATCAAATTTTCCGGTGCATCGGCAATGGGCTCCCCCAGGTAATAACAAACCTGCAAGGCGGTGATATAAATCGTCTGCTGAATGCGGTTCTGTTTTCGGGCGGTCTCCAGGGCCATTTTGGCATCCAAAAAGAGCATATCCACGGAGCTGGAATCATTGGGCGCCTTTTCCCGGGGGTCGTGGTGTTTGTGCAACCGAAGAAAATGTTGTTCAAAAACCCGTTTATCGAGTTTGGCGTTGATCTGTGCCAACTTTTTATAGGCGCCGATCCGGATGGGATTCGGCTCCAAGGCCCGGAGCCGTTGATTGATCGGATCCCGGCTTTGATTCAAGAGATTGAGCGCCAGGATCAGTTTTTCGACCGCTTCCTCGTTTTTCCCCTGGTCCACCAGGACGCATCCCAGTTGAAACAGGAGTGAAACGTTCTCGGGTTCCAGCCGCAGGGCCTCCTCATAACGGGGAGCGGCGGCATTCAGGTTGCCACTGGCCAACAGGGCGGCGGCCAATGCCTCCTGAAACGTGACCACACCGGGTTGTTTCGCCACGGCGGCACTGAGAAAAGTGACCGCCTCCTGAGGTTTTCTGAGGTCCAAGGCGGCCGATCCGCGCAAATAGAGCAGATTGGCATCCTGGCTACCGGTGGAGAGACACTGATCATAAATCCGCACCGCCTCCTGCGGGTTTCCCTCGCGGTGCAGGTGGATGGCCCGATTGAGCATCTCCTTGATCGGCATTTCACCTTGGGAACGGTTGGAATCGGTTTGTACGGTATCGGTATTTTTCACGGCGGCTCGTTGAAATATTCCAACCCCTTCCTGTTGGGGAGATGGGCACCTATTTCCTGGGGGGAACCGGGCAAATATTGCCGAACCGCCCCGGTGGAAGGTCATATTGTTGAACGGAAACAATCAAAGCAGGTTCCATGCCACCCGAAAGGCCGGCTATCCCGACCGCGGACCGGGAGAAGGACGGGAAATGTCTGGAAAGAGACGGGATGCGGCGGATCGTGGTCCGGTATGGTTTCCACACCATCGATCCACAATCGCGCGTTCATGGAAAGGGGACGATGACCCCGGGAACAAAACGGTTTCCCCGGACCGGCGGAAGGAGCGGGGTTCAGCCCCGGTTGCCGTTATCCATTGCCGGAAGCGACCCCGACAGACCGGCCTGGTGGTCGGCCCGATAATAGTCCCGGGCGATCTCCTGGCGCGCCCGTTCCAACCGTTCCGGGTTGTGATCCTCGGCCAAAATCAGGGTCGTCACCGTCGACCAGTCGAACGATATCCCCTTCCGGGCCATGAATTGCCAGGATTGCATCAACAGGGTCCGCAAGGTCACCCCCCTGGCCCGAAGAAGGCGGTTGAGACGGTTTTCATCATATCCGGCCCGCATCAGGGCGGCGCCGAACGGCAGGTCGGGATCATGGGCGGCCCGCCGTTCCCGGGTCATGACGGCCAATCCGTGCAGGATCAATCCCCAACGGCTCTCCCAGGAGGCACTGGCGGCCGGCGACCAGTTGCGCAACAATCCGTTGGTGGACATGAGCCGCAAAAAAACCAGGTCTGACGGAATGTCCGGATCCATGCGCCGCAAGGTGGCCAGATCACTCTCGGGAAACTGGGGAGCGGCCAGAATCGCCGCCAATGCCGCTGACTGACGAGACGGCTCCTCGCCGTTCATGAAGGTATCGAGACCATTCATGTTCCCTTTTTCGCCTTTCCCGTCAATACCATTGAAAATCATTTCACAAATCTTTTATTCCAGCACAAAAAAACCGCCCATTCGAACAGGTGGTCAAAGGATAAAAATCCGCTCAATCGTGCCGATCTGACGACAACACCCCGCAACGGCTGAACCGGAGCGGATATTCATGCCCGCCATCATGCAACAAATGGCGTGCCGTGTCACCGATAATTTGTTTTATCCACAAACAAATGTTCAAGCAATACCCCTTAAGCATCAATGCTAATTATTTTTTTCGCGAATGAATCGACAACCAGAGAACCGGAACGACCCCGCCATCCCGGGGCCACCCGTAACGAAACCATCGAAAGGTTTTCCGGTGGCCACCCATTCATAGCCGGTTTCCGCCACCCCTTATCGGCGATTCCCGCGAAATATTGCGTTCATCATGGAGAAACCTTTTGCCGAATAACGCCAAAAATTGACAAAAATCATTTCATTCGACCCGTTTTCCCCATCATTTGTCCGAAAATCAGGAAATCACCGGCAGTCCCGCCCGTTGCCACTCCGGAAACCCGTCCCGCAGGCGCCGGGCATTGAATCCTTTTTTTCGTAAGCGGGCCACAGCCTCGAAGGCCAACACACAGTATGGGCCGCGACAATAGGCGATCACCTCCCGATCCCGGGGCAGGCCGGCCATGCGCGCTTCCAGTTGTCTCAAGGGGACGTTTTCGGCCTGCGGCAGATGGCCGGCCCGATATTCGCCCTCCGGACGCACGTCCAGCACCGTCACCGTGCCGGCGCGCACCCGCTCCAGCAACTCCTCCCAGGGCACCGGTTCCAGGGCATCGCGGATGGTGAGATAATCGCGGACCAACCGGTCCACTTCGGCAAAACGGCGCTCGGCCAGGGTGCGCAAGGTGGTCATCAGGTCCACCACCAGCGGGTCCGACAGGCGATAGATCACATGCTGGCCCGAACGTTCCCCCTCCACCAGGCCGGCTTGACGCAGGATCTGGAGATGGCGCGAGGTGTTGGCCACCGACAGACGCGCCACCTCGGCCAGGGCCTCGACCGTGTAGGTCCCCTGGGCCAGGAACTCCAGGATCTCCAACCGCGAACCATTGGCCAACGCCTTGCCCACCCGGGCGAACTGGTCAAAAATGTTTTTCTTGAAATCTTCACCGGCCATGGCACGCCCCCGCGCGGTTGCGGAACGGTTGGAATGAAAAAGGGATCCACTTCAATTCAAACATTAAATCACTCCCCCGCCCACTTGAAAAGCCTTATCCACACCGCCCAACCGCTCCCACCGCTTGCGCGGTCATCGGCGTCACGCTAGGCTGTGCGCCGTACCGACACCCCATTCGATTGAACACGACCCATGCTGCAACGGCTCTCCATCGAAAACATCGCCCTGATCCAGCGTCTGGACCTGGAGTTCACCAGCGGTCTGACCATTCTCAGCGGCGAAACCGGGGCGGGCAAGTCGATCCTCATCGACGCCCTGGCCCTGGTGTTGGGGGCCCGGGCCGACAGCGCCCTGATCCGTACCGGCGCTGAACGGGCCACGGTCACCGCCACCTTTCAACCGGCCACCGAACACCCCTGCCGGCCCTGGCTGCAACGGCAATCCCTGGAGGAGAACAGCCCGGAGTTGATCCTGCGCCGAGTGTTGAACCGCAACGGTCCCAGCCGCGCCTTCATCAACGAAACACAGATTCCCCTGTCGGCCCTGTCGCAACTGGGCGACCTGCTGGTGGAGGTTCACGGTCAACATGACAACCAGGCCCTGCTCGACCCGGCCAGCCATCTGGCCATCCTCGACGCCTTCGCCGACCACCCCGAACTCCTGGCCACCGTGACGCAACATCAGGAAAAATGGCGCCGGTTGCGCGGTGAACTGGACGCGTTGCGCCAACGGGCCCGGGATGCCGCCGACCGGCACGCCTTTCTCACCTTTCAGTTGGAAGAGTTGACCGGCGCCGGCGTCACCGTCGGTGAAATGGCCGAACTGGAGGGCCGCCGTTCCAGATTGGCCCATGCCACCCGTCTCGCCGACGGGACCCGGGAGGCCTGGGAACTGCTCCAGGAGTCACCCCGGGCCGCCGGCGCCATTACCGGGGAGGCGACCGCCATTCTGGAATCGATCGCCGAACTGGACCCGGCCCTGTTGCCCATCGCCGAGAGCGTGCGGTCGCTCCATTACGAACTGGAGGATGCCGCGCAACGGTGCCGGCACTATATGGAAGGGTTGGAGACCGATCCCGCGCAACTGGAGACATTGGAGGAACGGTTGGACCTGATCCGCCGCCTGTGCCGAAAACATCACCGCGAAGCGGACCAACTGCCGGAACTGGAAGCGCAGTGGCGCCAGGAGATCGATGCCATCGATCATGCCGGGGAAAATGAACGGCGCCTGGAAGAAAACCTGCGCGAAACCCTCGCCGCTTACGAAAAAGCGGCCAAACAGTTGAGCGTCAGCCGCAAAAAAGCCGCCCAACGGCTGACCGGGGCGGTGGAAAAACAGTTGGGCGACCTGCACATGGCCAACACCCGGTTCGCCCTCACCCTGAAGCCGCGCCCCGGGGACCCCTCGCCGCGGGGATCGGAAGAGGCCGCCTTCGAAGTCAGCGCCAATCCCGGCGAACCCTTGAAACCCCTGAAACAGGTGGCTTCGGGCGGGGAACTCTCCCGCATCACCCTGGCCCTGCGGGTGGTGTTGGCCGACCGGATGATCCTCTCGACATTGATTTTCGACGAAGTGGACGTCGGCGTCGGCGGCCGGGTGGCGGCCGGCATCGGTTCCAAGCTGGCGCGCGTGGCCCGGGGCCGGCAGGTGCTGGCCATCACCCATCTGCCACAAGTGGCGGCCTGGGGGGAAAACCATCTGAAAGTGACCAAAGCCACCATCGACGATCGACCACGCATCACCATCGATCAACTGGATGACGGCCAACGCCAGGAGGAGCTGGCACGCATGCTGGCCGGCAACCGGGTGACCGCCGCCGCCCGCCGCAACGCCCGGGAACTGCTCGACGGCGCCAGAGAGCGGAACATGGCGGAAAAATAACCGTCCATTTTTTTCCTGACAGTCGATAATTAGCGGAACGAAAGCAACTTTCGGGTAGACTCACTCCCCCACATGATCATACCATTGATCAACGGTTCCGATTATCGATCCCTTTCACATTATCCGGTTTCAAAACCATGGGACACTCAGATACACACGGCGACACCTCATTGCTCTCCCGTTCCGACGACCGCGTGAAGGAACCCCCCTTCTTCAAAGTTGTCCTACTGAACGACGATTTCACACCGATGGATTTCGTGGTGAACCTGCTGATGCGCTTTTTCAACAAAACCCAGGAGGAAGCCACCCAGGTGATGCTCAATGTCCATCAAAAAGGCACCGGCATCTGCGGCATCTATCCCCGGGAAATCGCCGAAACCAAGGTGATGCAGGTCAACCGCCACGCCCGGGAAAACGGCCACCCGCTCCGCTGCCGAATGGAAAAAAATTGAGTCTCCGCCATGATCAGTAAACAGCTCGAATCCTCCCTGAACAAAGCCATCCGCGGCGCCCAACTGCGGCGGCACCAATATGCCACCGTCGAACATCTGCTCCTGGCCCTGATCGAAAATCCCGAGGTCACCGCCATCCTCCTCGATTGCGGTTGCAACCTGAAACGGCTTTCCAAGGACCTGGAAACCCATCTCGCCGCCCATGTGCCGATCGCCGAAAAAGAGGACGGCCTGCTGGAGATCACCCCCACCGTCGGTTTCCAACGGGTGATCCAACGCGCCGTCTACCAGGTGCAGGCCGCCGGTCGCACCACCGTCACCGGCGCCTACGTGTTGGCGGCCATGTATGGCGAAAAACAGTCACACGCCGTCCATTTCCTCGAACGGCAAAACATCCACCGCCTGGACGTGCAGACCGCCATCTCCAACCACACCGACGAGTTGAACGACGACCAGCGCGCGGAGGAAGAGACCGCCGGGACCGGTGGTTCCCTCGACCGCGGTGAAAGCAAGGCCGATCCCCTGGCCCAATACGCCCTCAACCTCAACGAACAGGCGGCACAAGGAAAGATCGATCCGTTGATCGGCCGGGAAGAGGAGGTGACCCGCACCTTCCAGATCCTCTGCCGGCGGCGAAAAAACAACCCGCTGTTCGTCGGTGAGGCCGGCGTCGGCAAAACCCATCTCGCCGAAGGGGTGGCCCTGAAAATCCAGGCCGGTGAGGTACCGGAACCCCTGGCCGACAGCGTCGTCTACTCCCTGGACATGGGCTCCCTGCTGGCCGGCACCAAATATCGCGGCGATTTCGAAGCGCGCCTGAAGGGGGTTCTGAAACGGTTGATGGAGCAGACCGGCGCCATCCTGTTCATCGATGAGATCCACACCGTCATCGGCGCCGGTTCCACCAGCGCCGGCTCCATGGATGCCTCCAACCTGTTGAAACCGTTGCTGGCCGCCGGGGATATACGGTGTATCGGTTCCACCACCTATGAGGAGTTCCGGGGGGTGTTCGAAAAGGATCGCGCCCTGGCGCGCCGTTTTCAAAAAATCGACGTGCCCGAACCCTCCATGGAGGAGACGGTCAAAATTCTCAAAGGATTGAAAAGCCGCTACGAGGAGCATCACGACATTCATTATACCGGCCCGGCCATCCGTACCGCCGCCGAACTCTCCGGCCGCCACATCACCGACCGCAAACATCCCGACTCCGCCATCGACGTCATCGACGAGGCCGGCGCCGCCATGCGGTTGCTGACCGCCTCAAAACGCAAAAAAGCCATCGGCATCAAGGAGGTGGAAACGGTCGTCGCCAGCATGGCCCGCATCCCCCCCCGCTCGGTCTCCCAGGATGACCGCGAAGTATTGGAACACCTGGAAAACAATCTGCGCCTGGCCCTGTTCGGCCAGGATCAGGCCCTGGCGCAGGTGTGCCAGGCGATCAAGCTGTCCCGGGCCGGACTGGGCAACCCGGAAAAGCCGATGGGCTGTTTCCTGCTCTCCGGCCCCACCGGCGTCGGCAAGACCGAGTTGGCGCGGCAGTTGGCCCGGGAACTGTCGGTGGAACTGTTGCGCTTCGACATGAGCGAGTACATGGAGCGCCACACCGTCTCCCGCCTCATCGGCGCCCCGCCGGGTTACGTCGGTTTCGATCAGGCCGGGCTGCTCACCGAGGGGGTGACGAAAAATCCCCACGCGGTGTTGCTGCTCGACGAAATCGAAAAGGCCCACCCCGATGTGTTCAACCTGTTGCTGCAGGTGATGGATCACGGCAGCCTGACGGACAACAATGGCCGCAAGGCCAACTTCCGCAATGTCATTCTCATCATGACCACCAACGCCGGCGCCCAGGAGGTGGACCGCGCCTCGGTCGGTTTCGTCACCCAGGACCATCAGGGCGATGAGATGAAGGAGATCAAAAAACTGTTCTCCCCGGAATTCCGCAACCGCCTCGACGCCATCATCCCCTTCGCCGCCCTGCCGCCGGAGATCATCATCCGCGTGGTGGACAAATTTTTGATGATCCTGGAGACCGACCTGGAAAAACAGCACGTCTCCCTGGAGGTCGCGGATGAGGCCCGCGATTGGCTGGCGGAACACGGCTACGACCGAAAAAATGGCGCCCGACCCATGGAGCGGCTGATCAAAAACAAAATTCGCCAACCCCTGGCCGACGAACTGCTGTTCGGCAAACTCCGCCACGGTGGCACGGTGGTTTTGGGACGCAAGGGGGAGGAGTTGGATATCAAGGTGGCGAAATGAGATCGGATCAACTGGAGGAAACACCGGCCTCTTCCGAACAAATCGCCCACCTTGAAACGACCACCCGCCACGGTTTCAACGGTTTGCAATCCAGCTTGCGTCAGTTCCTCTACATGACTGGCGCGGCGACCGCGGCTCTATTCATGCGGATCGCCAAGGATCATGTAATCGATTAGCCTTTTCCCCCGCCGCCAATCCCTTCTATTGGCAACTGACATCGGAGATATCATCCGCCCCACCCCAGTGCTGGGGTGGGGAGCAGAACAGCGCACAGGTCAGGTTCGACTGCTCTTCGCCATTTGAACCGGTGGAGACGATCCGAAAATAGCCGGAGCCCAAGCTGGTGAAAACCACCGTCACGGTACCGAGGCCGGACACGTTCAAAGTTCGTGTTGCCGGAGATGGAGTGACACAACCCTTTTTCCGTAATTCGGAACGGCCAAACCGAAAACCCAATTCCGCCAGATTTTTTGGAACCTGCGACTCCCCCCGGTCCAAAAATTCGGCACTGACGTCCGAACCACGCAGGTACATGTGCGCCACGCCGACCCCCAGTGCCATAACCACCACCAGCACCATCAGCGCCAGGAGCACCAGGAAACCCTCTTGTTCGTTATAATCGATCACGGTTTCCGAACATGAATCGCGGTCCTCAGGGGATAACGCAGGCTGCCGCCATCGACGAAAGTATCGGTCAACACGAACTGGATGGTCACCAGACACCTTCGGGACGTGGAAATGGAAAAGTTCACATCGGCCGCCGCCACCCCCGCCAGCAACAGTTTATCGCCGCCACCATCCTCCCGCCGGTAAATACCGTCCACCGGCGATTGACCGTGCCGGAACAGCACCTCGCCCAGACTGTTTTGGACCTGGATGGTGATCGGCCCCTCCGGCTGTGTCAATGTCGCACAGGATCCGACCCGCAGTTCCCGGATCATCCGCTCCATGGCCAACTGTCCACGGGTGGCCAGGGGCGCGATGGCCCGGGCTTCCATCCAGGCATTGAAAGCGGCGCCGATGATCCGGGCACCCGCTCCGGCGATGATGGCGAGAACGGTCAGGGTCAACACCATCTCCATCAGGGTGAAACCCCGCTGCCGACAAGAAAAACAAATCATTGGGCCAGGACCATGCGTCCATCACCGAGAAATTCGCCGGTGTCGGCATGTTTCACCGTAACCGTCACACATTTGAACGGCTCCCCACTGTAGGACAGTCCGGTGCAAGCGAGATCATCCCCATTCAAATCGGCCCCTTGGACCTGGACGATACGAACGAGCCGGGAGCCGTCCAGAGTGATGGTCTCGCTCTCATCCCGTATGCCGGGGAACCAGTCTTCTGAATCCGTTTCACGCATTCCGGCACACATCTCTTCAAGACGCTCCTGAGCCAGATAATGGCCCCGTACCCCATCACCGATGATATGAAGACTGGAGAACGCCCGCCCGAACACCGGCCCCATGACGGCCCCGATGATACCGATGATAACGATGAAAAAAATCAGTTCGACGAGGGTGAACCCCCACGACATCGGCCTGGTGGATATCCGGGTCATAAGCCGATTACCGCGCCGGTGACACCCACCACCCGCAGGGTTGCATCTTCACCTCCCCGGCTGATGTTCACATTGATATCCACCGCTCCGGGGGAACCCCATTCATCAAAAGAGATCGAAAAAGGGGCGATCGAAAGACCGTTGAGCCACACCGGATTGGGTTGCGCCGGGAACAACCCACCGTCGGCATCCTGTATCTCATAACCATCTTCGGCGATCCGCAACACCGTAAACGCCTCACCCCGGCTCATGGCCAAGGCCCGCGCATAACGGATATCCTGCATCAACCGTCCCGCCCCGGCCGCCAGGGTGAGGGCACCCCCCCGCCAACGCGGCGCCGCCACAACCGCCAGGATGGCGAGGATCAACAACACCAGGATCAATTCGATCAGGGAAAAACCGGCGGTCCGGTCGTTGGAAAGGCCAGGCGCCATTTTACCAGTTTTTGGTCAGATCGGCTTTGTTGGAAGCGGTTTCACCGGTGGCGATGGTAATGGTGTAAACCGTGCCATCCTTGCCGGTGTGGGTGAGAGTGGCGCCGCTGGGACTCCAGCCATCCGGGGTTCCATCCATGGCATCCAGCAGGGTGAGGCCGGTGGTGATGGGGGTGAGACCGGTTTTGCCGGCGCGGGCGGCGGCAAAGTTGATGGCGGCCGCCGACTGGACCGCCGCATACACCCCGTCCGCCGCCGCCCTTTCGGACTCCACGCTCAGATCGCTGAACCGGGGGGCCGCCACCGCCGCCAACACCCCCAGAATAACGATCACCATGACCAGTTCGATCAGGGTGAAACCCGAATCCGGACACTCAATACCTCGTTTTTCATTTTCGATCACCAAGATACGAACCCCCATGCCCGATTGATCAAATCAAATTAATTATATTTCACGATTGTACTCCAATCGCGGTGGATTCAGTAGGTTTTTCCGGACAACAAGATCATAACCCAAAAATTAATGCCTTACATGATATTTATTACATCTTTACTGTTCAGTTTTTGATCGATCTCTCAACGCAGGGCGGCGGAACCGAGATCCCACAGGGGTAAAAACACGCCCAGCGCGAGTACCAATACCAGTATTGCCACAAAAGTTATCAATATCGGCTCGATGGCCGCACTCAATGCCCGGGTTTCGTAGGCCACCTCCCGCTCCAAAAAGTCGGCCACCTCCGACATCATGCCGGCCAGATCACCACTCTCCTCGCCCACCGCCATCATCTGCAACATCAACGGCGGCAACAGACCACTGCCATGAGCCGACCGGGTCAACCCCTCCCCCCGCTCCACCCCTTCGCGCATTTGGCGAATGCGGCGTTCCAGGTAAACATTGTCCACCGCCTCCGCGGTGGCGGTCAGGGTTTGCACGGCGGTCAAACCGGAACGGGACCCCATGGCGAAGGCGCGGGCGAAACGGGCCAGGGTCGAATGATGCACGATCGAACCGACCAAGGGGATCCGCAACCGCACCCCATCCCACCACAGACGTCCCCCCGGCTGGCGGATGAACAGGACGAAACCATAAACCGTCAATGACAGTCCCATCAACAAAACCGGCCCATGCTCCTGGACGAACCGGGAGGTGCCCAACAGCAGGCGGGTCATCATGGGTAGATCGGAACCAAACTTGACGAACAGTCCGGCAAAGGCGGGAATGACGAACCAGGTGATGACGAGCAAGGCCGCGAACAGGGCCAGAAGAACAAACAATGGATACCGCATCGCCTCACGGATACGGCGGCGGTTCTCCTTGTCCACCTCCAGATAAAGAGAGAGCTGCCGAAAGGACTCCTCCAGGCGTCCGGTCTCCTCACCGATGTGAATGATGCGGGGAAACAGACGGCCGAAAATACGCGGATGTTCGGCCAGGGCGGCGGAGAGATTCCGTCCCCCCTGCAGATCGGCGGCGATCCGCCCCAGGGCCGATTTCATGCGCGGATTGACCGCCCCGTCCATCAAGCCCTGAAAAGCCCGGGTCATGGGTACCCCCGCCTTGATCAGGGCATACATCTGCCGGGCGAACAGGATCAGGTCATCCACCCCCGGCCAACCACCGCCACGCCCATGCAGCCAATCGGCAACGGTGGCGGGACCGGTGTGGGGAACGATGGTCAGCGGTTCGATACGGCGATCGAGCAGTTGCCGGGCGATGTCGGCGGCATCGATCCCCTCCAGATCGCCCACCACCCGCTGGCCGTGGCGGCGGCCGGTGTAGTGAAACCGGTTCATGCCGACGGTCCCTCCTCCCTTGCCGCCTCCTGCCACTCCTCGGCCAACCCCAGGGCCTCTTCCAGAGAGGTGACGCCGGCCACGGCCAGTTGCAGGGCCGCCCGGTGCAGGGGTTGATAACCGGTCCGGGTGGCGGCGATACGCACGAAATCGGCGAGATTTTCCCGGCGCAGGGCATCGGCCAGCGATCCCCGTACCTCCAGCAGTTCGACGACGGCGATCCGCCCGTGATAACCACTCCGGTTACAACGGTCGCACCCCCGTCCCCGGACCAACATCAACCGGTCGTCCTTCTCCTCCAGGAGCCCCTTCAACAGGGTTTTTTCATCGTCATCGGCCGGCCGCCGTTCCAGACAGTCGACACAGACCCGACGCAACAGCCGTTGGGCCAAAATGCCGCTCAGGGCGGCGGCGACGGCATACCCCTCCAGCCCCATTTCCACCATGCGCACGGCGGCGGTGATGGCGCTGGTGGTGTGCAGGGTGGAAAAAACCAGATGACCGGTGAGGGCGGCGCGGATGGCGATCTCGGCGGTCTCCCGGTCGCGCATCTCGCCGACCAGGATGATGTCGGGATCCTGACGCAACACCGTGCGCAGGACCCGGGAAAAGGTGAGATCGATCCGCGGCCGCACCTGCACCTGATTGATGCGCGGCAACCGGTACTCCACCGGGTCTTCAACGGTGATGATCTTTTTGGCCGGATCGTTGAGGAGGGTCAAGGCGCCATAGAGGGTGGTGGTCTTGCCGCTGCCGGTGGGGCCGGTGACCAGGACCAGACCGTGGGGCCGGCGGATCAACCGTTGGAACCGCTCCAGAATGGCCGGCGTCAGACCCAGACCGTCCAACTGCAAGTGACCGCCGGTCTGGTCCAACAACCGCATCACCACCGACTCGCCATTTTGGATCGGCAGCGTGGAGAGACGCACGTCGATGCTGCGCTCCTTGACCGTCATGTTGAACCGGCCATCCTGGGGCAGCCTTTTTTCGGCGATCTCCAGGCCGGCCATCAGTTTGAGCTTGGAGACCAGGGCCGGGGCGATGCGATGCTCCCGAATCACCTGTTCCTGCAACTGACCATCGATGCGTTGGCGGATGCGCAGCAGATCATCATCGGGTTCGATGTGGATGTCCGAGGCCTTCATGCGCACCGCATCCTCGAACAGGGATCGCAGGATACGCACCACCGGCGCATCCACGGCCATCTCCTCCCGTACCAGGCCATCCAGATCGAATTCACCCCGGGCAACCTCTTCATCCAGGGCGCTGGCATGTTCACGGATGCGTTCCACGCCACGATAGGCGAGGTCCAGGGTACGGGGCAACAGGGATTCACTGACCAGGGCCAACCGGGGCGGTTGACCGAGGATACGGGTCAGTTCGTCGAAGGCGAACAGATCGGCGGGATCGGCCATGCCCACCAGGATGCCATCGGCGCCCCGGGACAGGACGATGGCGCGGAAACGGCGGGCCGCCGTCTCGCTCAACAGGCCGACCACCTCCCGGTCCAAGGGCCGGGTTTTCAGGTCGACGAAAGGTAGGAACAACTCCCGGGCCAGGAATATCAAAAAATTCCGTTCGGACAGCACCCCCCGCTCCACCAGCAGCCGTCCCAGCCGGCCACCGGTTTTTCGTTGCCGCTCCAGGGCCTCACGGAGTTGTTCGGCGGTGATGAGACCACTCTCCACCAGGCGGTCGCCGATGCGTATCGTCCGCCGCAATCGCACCAGCAGACCGTGCAGACGGTCTTCACTGACGAATCCCAGGGCCACCAACGCCTCTCCCAAACGGACACCGGTGGCCGCCTGCCGGGTCAGGGCCGTGGCCAGTTGTTCACGGCTGATGATGCCGTTTTGAACCAGGAGCTCCCCCAACCGGGGCTGCATGGCGTGGTCCAAGGGTGGGAGCCTGGTCTATTGCAATCGTTTGATCCGCTTTTGCACGAAACTTTGCAGTTTGCGGTTCAGACCGCCGCTGCTCAGGGCCAGTTGATAGGCTTTCAGGGCATCCGTCGGCTCGTTGACCTTCTCCAGGGAGATGGCCATGCCCATGCGCCAGATGCCCTTGCGCGGATAGTGGTTCAGCAGGTTTTCGTAATAGTCGATGGCCCGCCAATGTTCTTCCTGGCGCTGGTAGAGGGCGGCCAGAAAGGCGGCCAGGTTGGGGTCCTCATCGACCAGTCCGGCCACGGTCCGCCCTGCCACCGCCTCCTGGAGAATCATCAATGCCTTGTCGGCACGGTCGCTCTCCACGAACAGACGCGCCAAACGGCGCCGGGCCAGGGCGTGGTGGGGATCCTGACGAATGGTCGCCAACAGCATGGTCTCTTCCCGCTGTGAGTCGCCGATACCGCGCGCCTCTTCGGCTTGCCGGAACAGGGTTTGGGCATCCTCACCGCCGCCGGGAGCGGTGACGACGGGTTTTCCCGTGGGGACGGCGCTCTTCGCTTCAACCGCCGGGACCGGCGCGGCGGTCGGCGGCGGGGTCTTGGCACTGGCGGTGACTGGAGGCCGGCCACTGTTTT
Source organism: uncultured Magnetococcales bacterium (assembly GCA_964344355.1). Taxonomy (GTDB): domain Bacteria; phylum Pseudomonadota; class Magnetococcia; order Magnetococcales; family CAYFNE01; genus CAYFNE01. The sequence continues at coordinate 4,750 of CAYFNE010000007.1, read as the reverse complement.
TTGTGCGCGCCGAACGGACCGGACCTTCAAAAAAATCCTTGCGCGTCCCCGTGGCCGCCGGTGTCGCCTTGGCCAGCAACCAGGGAGAGGTGTTCCCGGTAACCGTTTTCCCGCTCCGTAGCGTCGGCGCCGGTTGAAAAACGGCGGGTTTCCGGCTGGTCTCCGCCGTTTGACCCGTCATTGGTTTTTCGGAAACGGCGACCGCCGGTTTTTCGGCCGTGGTCACGACAATGGTGCGCTTGCTGATGATCGGTTCCGGGCGCCCGGCCGGGGAAACCGGTTCCGTGGTCGGGACCGTTGGCGCCATCGCTTCTTTGGCCGGCGCCGTCCGACTCTCTTCGACCTTGCCCGGGACCGGTTGCAACGCCGCCGCCCGGGCGGAAACCGGTCGTACCCGCATCTTCTCCGGGGCTCGGCTCACGTCCGCTCCGACCGGGGCCGGTTGGGCGGCATCCGGCCGTTTTTTCGCGGTGACCGGAATGGACGATGACGGTTCGACCGCGACCGGTTGGCGGGTATCGGTTTTGGCAACCCGCGTTGTTTGCACCTTGACCTTGTCCACCTCGGCGACCGCCTGCCAACCGGCAAAGGGTTCGTTCACCGGTTTGCTCAGCTTGACGCCGGCAAAAGAGTCGCTCTCGGCGGCATAGGCGCCGATACCCTCCTTGATCTTGAAGGCGTTGGCGGCGGCATAGGCGGCATGGGGATCATTGAAACGGCCGATGCGCACACTCTGCCAGAGGCGGCTCGGATCCTTGATGCCCCACAACTCCAACACATAGGCGTTGTATCCTTGGCGTCGCAGCTGGGCGGCCCGGCGGAAGACCCCTTCCCGTTCCAGGAAGGCCCCCACCTGAATGGAATAGGCGAAATCCAGTTTCAGGGGCCGCTCCTCGCCCTTTTTCAGCAACAACGGTTCCAGGGCCTTTTTCAACCCGGCCGGAGAGGGTTTCGCCGTTGCCGGCTTCCAGTCCGGTTTTTTCTCCAGCGATGGTTTGGAAACGGTGGTGACCGCCGGCACAGCTGTGGCCGACTGGCCGCCAGTGGGTTTCGCGGCGACCGGGTGGTCATGCGTCGACACCGGGACATCCAGGACCGAGCGCCGTTGGGATATCTCCGGCCCGAGGGAGGCCACCTGACGCCAACCGTCGGAGTCGGCGGCACCGTCATTGACGACGCCGGTCCCCTTTTTCCCGGGAGTCCAGGGAACGGCAACGAGCCGTTTGACCGCCGCCGGCTCGGAGACCACCGCCGATACGGTGGTCTCCGGGACGGTGGCCGCTATCACCTCTTTTTTCGACCCTGGCATCGCTTCCGCTTTGGCGACGATGATCTCGTCGGCGGTTTTTTCCACGGTATTGAGAATGTCCGGGTCCACATAGTCCCCACCCCAACCGGAACCCGGCAGGGTCGAACCCTTTTTGGAGGTCCGGGTGGTTGGAAGGGCGGTTTTCCCCCCTCCCCCGGCCGCCGCCGAAGCGGGACTGGAAGCGGTGGCATCCTTGATGATTTCGGGTACCGGGCCATAACCGCCGTCGACCCCCGTCCCGTAATAATTCAACAGGGCCGGGGCCGAGAGCAGGGAGACCCCCAGGGCCACGCCCCAACCGGCCATGCCCTTTGACAAAAGCCGATGTGGCGGTTTAACGACGGCGGCGGTGCCGGCCGGCAACTCCTCCGGCCCGGACCGGGGAGGTTCCATGATCTCCTCCGCTTCCGGCTGCCAGTTTTTTTCCAGATCGGATATTTTTTTCATCAAACGACTCACGGGACGACTCCCAATCGGTTGGGGACTATCACTGTTTTTTCATTCATCCGGTTTCCCGCCGCACCGGCGGATGGCGGACGGGGGAAACCGGTCATCACTCTTTTCGTTCGGTTCGGAGACCATCGAAAAACCGGGCAACGGTCCCGTACGATCCTTCGATGGCGCGCAAAAAGACCGTGGACACCTATTGGGACGACCTCTCAATTCATGGCCCCGACGGGACCTTCCCCCATGGCGCCGATACGGTGGGCGGTCCGCATGAGGGTCCGCGACCAGCCCCGGTCCACCACCACCGGGCGGATCAGGATGACCAGTTCACTTTTTTTCCACTTTTTCTCAACATGGCCGAACATCCATCCCAAACCGGGCAGGTCGCCCAGCAGCGGCGGTCCGGCCGTCCGTTCCAGGGCCTCCCGCTTCATCAAACCACCGATCACCGCCACATCGCCGTCCTGCACGCGGACGATGCTGTCGGTCTCGCGGGTTTTGCTCAGGGCCAGGGGCAATGATTGCGACCGATCATTGATGGTGAAGCGTTTCTCCTTGTCCTGAACCTCGGTTACCAGCGGATGGACGTGCAGGGTCACCATGCCCCCCTCGCCGATCTGCGGCGTCACATCCAAAGAGATGCCGGTGAACATGCTGGTGAAAACCGCCGTCGGATCGGTGCTGCGTGAGGCATCCCCGCGACCGCTGACGCTGCCGCTGTCCAGGCCGGTGATGAACAGTTCATCGCTGCCCACCTTGATCACCGCCTTCTGGTTGTTGAGGGTGGCGATCCGCGGACTGGAGAGCACCCGCACCCGGCCCTGCGCTTCGAGCAGATCGATGAAACCGACGAAATCATGCTCGCGAAAGGCCAGGTTGAACGGCCCCCCCGCCACCGCCCGGGTCAAACGCAACCCCTGGCTGAACAACGGGTTGAGATTCAACACCTCTCCGCCGACGATCCGCTGTTGGCCCTGGCCGGCGACAAAGGTTTCCCCACCGTTGGGTTCACCGCTCAAGGGTGGGAACCGGCTGCTGCCCAAACCCTTGTTGATCGCCAGCCAGTCGATGCCGAACCGGTAGGCATTATCCAGTTCCACCTCCAAAATTTTCCCTTCCAGGATCACCTGCCGCTGGCCCCGCTCGCGCAACTGTTCGAGAAAGGCGCTAATTTCCCGATGATCCCGGGGATCGGCCCGCACGGTGATCAATCCCGCCTGCCGGTTGATGACGACGCTTTTGCCGTTCCGGAGCGGATTGATGACCATTTTCGGGCCATCGTCCATTTTGCCGGCCTTGCCCTTTTCGATCTTTTCAACCGTGACCTCGCCCTCATGATCATCCTCATCGAACTCGGTGGAGACCGTCGTCGTGGTCTTCACCCCCTCTTCCGGCTCATTTTGAACGATGCCCCGTTTTTTTTCGATATTGGTTTCGATATCCCCCCGGGCATCGATCCGAATCCGCTCCCGAACCGAGGAGACCGCCATGTCCAGTGACAGGAGGGAGCGCAGGGTCCGCTCCAGGTCTTCCCAATAGTCGGCATCGTAGCGGGTTTTGATGCTGCTGCCGGTACCGCCGCTGTCGGCGATGACGGTCTCCGAGTGACCCTTGCGCACCACCGGCAGGGAATCCACCCGATAGGTGCGGGTCAGCAACCGCCAGGGAAACACCTTGTAGCCACGCATGGCCCGGCTGCCCCTTTCGGAAAAGGACCGGCAGTCGAACCGGTACATCTCGCAGACGGCATCCATCACCTCGTCGATGGTGACGCTTTTCACCTCCAGGGTGATGGCCCCCCGCACCTCGGGATGAACGATCATGTTCAGATGCGGATCGTCATCGACCAGACTTGCAAAAAAAGTGCGCGCCTCCAGGCCGCTCACGCGCAGGTCGAACCGTCTCTGCCGCCGCAGGTCCGCCGCCGCCGTGGCACCGTCGGCGAACAACGCCCGGGTCACCCCCGCCGGCACCACCAACCGTTGCCGCCGCGAGGCCCGGCTTTTGGCCAGGGCGCCGTCGGCCGCCGCCACCAGCAGGTCATCGGCAACGACCCGGAACCCACCCCCATCCGGACCGGAACGCCGATCCAGGGCACAGGCCGCCAACGGCAGCAGCAACGCGAGCAATAACCCTCGCCAAAAAGATGAACCCCATCCCATTCATCCAACCGCCATCAACAACGAACCGGGAACGACACGTCCCCTCACCCATGCCAAATAACCGACAGTCCCCCGCCGCGGCATCGACATTTTTTTAAACGTTTTTTTTCCAAAATAAACAATTCGTTACCTGGAACAACCCCACATCGGCACACTCCCTGGCAACAAATCCACCTGATATTAAGCAAAGATTGATCCAAATCGGTGAGAGAGAGCGAAAAACAGGGGCGTTCGAGGGAGAACCGAAACATCGTCACCCGGGCGGGATGATCGAATCGCATCAAGAGTCCACCAGGAAATCACTGGATGGAAATCACGAGACTGTCGGCAGACTCGTGACAACCTCCTGCAATTCCTGGATGTACCGCAAAAAGTAAAACTTTCGGAGGTCCGGACTTGACTTCACCCCGAACCGGAAAACGTCCAACGTTAATACGAGTATTGATGGACGGCCAAAAAACAGGCCGACCAGTCAAACCTTGGCCCTTGGCCGCAACCGCCCCGACAATCGTGCCCGTATTTGGGAATAGAGCCTGGCCTCGACGTTTTTCCGGTCGCGTAGGCCGATCACCAGGGCATACGCCTCCTCTTCCTCGCAGAGATTTTCCCCCCAGGGATAATCATGACGGGTCACCACGACGAACAACCGTTTGTTGCGAAAAATGGACGTACGATTCATAGACCTGAACGACCAGTAATCGGCTTGAACCGTTCCTTTGCTTCGGGAACTCAGACCGACACCACCGGTTTTGAATTCGGGAATATTTTTGTAGTCATCCTTCCCTCTGTGCCAATGTGACCGAGACACCGACCTCTTTATAGTTTAGTGTAG
>CAYFNE010000006.1:73776-112160 GCA_964344355.1 uncultured Magnetococcales bacterium | reverse complement strand
GGACTCTTTATGTTATATGGTTGTCAAGCCTGAGGCAACCGGATACCCATGAAGCAAGATATTATCCACATGCAAAAGGCGGGGATTTCAGGAAGTGGTATGGAAACCACGCAAACATTTTAAAATATGATCATTCTGCCATTGAGCAGATGAGAGGCAATGCCGGCTTCCGCTATGATGGAAAAAATTATTTTTTCAGGGAAGGTATTACTTGGTCTGACGTAACGATTGGAAGTTTTTCCGCGCGATTGCTGCCGGGATCATTCTTCACATTCAACAACGTCTCTCCATCCGCATTTTTTCATAGCAGAGATGACCTTATTGCAGCAATCTGCCTATCAAACAGTAGTGTTGGACAATATTTAACAAGAATCCTCAACCCCTCTTTACATTTCAATCCAGGAGATTTTGACAATCTTCCTCTTTTAAGGCATAAGAGGGTTGATTTTTATGGTAAGGTAACTGAGTTAATTAAAATTTCAAAACAAGACTGGGACGCCTTCGAAACCTCCTGGGACTTCCAAACCTTCCCCATGCTGTCGAATGGCCTGAAACAACCCACCGTCGCCGCCTCCTACGCCGCCTGGGAGGATCAATGCCGGGAGAACATCCGCACCATGCAGGCCCTGGAGGAGGAGAACAACCGGTTGTTCATCGATGCCTATGGTCTCCAGGACGAACTGAGCCCGGAGGTTCCCGAGGAGCAGATCACCCTGGCCCGCCCGGACCGGACGGAGGACGTCAAACGGCTGGTGAGCTACGCCATCGGCTGCATGATGGGCCGCTACGGCCTGGACGAGCCGGGGTTGATCCATGCCCACGCCGGCAACGCCGGTTTCGACCCGACCCGTTATGCCACATTCCCGGTCGATGACGACGGCATCGTCCCGATCACCGATACCGAATGGTTCGAAGATGACGCCACCATTCGCTTTGCCGCATTCCTGGCCGCGGCCTGGCCGGTGGAGCACGCACGGGAAAACCTCACCTTCGTCGCCGAATCCCTGGGTCAAAAGCGCGGCGAGGCCGCCCTGGATACCGTGCGGCGTTACCTGTGCCGGGATTTTTTCAAGGACCACCTGAAGACCTACAAAAAACGCCCCATCTACTGGCTCTTTTCCAGCGGCAAACGGAAGGCCTTCGAATGCCTGGTCTACCTGCACCGCTACAGCGAAGGAACGCTCTCCCGTATACGCATGGAGTATGTGACACCGCTGCAAAGCCGCATGGCCGCCCGTGCCGAACAGCTTCTGGAGGACGTGGCCGCCGCCCCCTCCACCGCCGCCCGCAACAAGGCCCAAAAGGCCCTGGACAAGCTGCGCAAACAGCGAGAGGAACTGGCCCGGTTCGACAAAAAACTACGCCATCATGCCGACCAACGCATCGCCCTGGACCTGGACGACGGCGTCAAAGTGAACTACGGCAAATTTGGCGATCTGTTGGCAGAGGTAAAAACCATTACCGGCTATAAAGGAGACGGTTGATGTAAACATGGATGATCGATCTCTTCCAAATTTATCCAACAAAAGCAGAAATCAATGGTAGGCGGAGTTACGCCCCCGCCGAATGGCTTCCCGGGAAAATGATCATCATCGCCAACAGGGGTGCACAATCAGCCGGGAAACGCCATCAACAGGTGTCCGGCCCGTGTTCCACTTCCCTTTTCCCTCCGCTGACGGTGCCCGGCGTTGTTGGCTCGCATAAAAAAACAGCCGCCGGTGGGACACCACCGATGGCTGTTCGAAGAGAGAGCCGTTTGCAGATATTCGTTTGTACAGTCAACCATCCGACATCACTGCGGATGGACGGCGGGAAACATCTAGTTCCCGGCCTCGGCGTCGAGATAGCTGCCGATGACATAGCCGCTCAACAGGCCGGCGCCACCGCCGATCAGGGCGTTGGTACCACGATGGGTGGGAATGGCGGCGCCGATTCCGGCCCCGAGGACGGTACCGAGGGCGGCCCCTTTTTCTGCACGGGTGGTCATGCATCCGGACAGCAACAACCCACACACCATCAGCACCATTGCCACCACCACGTTTTTCGATCGGGACAGCCGAGTCAGCATCATCATGAACCTCCAGGTTGATCGTTTCTGGTTGAGAACCTTGAAACACGGTTCCATTGCTACCAAAAAAGGTTCCCTGATGCAAGGACAAACAGAACTTATCGTTTATGACCCCCCTCGCGCTGTTGAATCCTGGCCCAGGTATCACGCAAACCGACGGTACGGTTGAACACCGGCCGTTCCGGGGTGCCATCCCGCTGATCGCGGCAGAAGTAGCCCAACCGTTCGAACTGGAAACGGCTGCCGGGAGCGGCGCTGGCCAGGCTCGCTTCCAGGCGGCAATTATTGAGAGTTATCAACGAATCGGGATTGAGCGCCGCTTCCAGGTCCCCCTCCTCCCAGGCCTCCTCCGGATTGGCGGCCTTGAACAGACGATCATAAAGACGCACCTCCGCCACCAGGGCGTGCGGCGCCGAAACCCAGTGGATCACCCCTTTCACCTTGCGCCCCACGGGTTGGGCGTTAAGCGTTTCAGGATCGTGGGAACAACGCAACTCAACGATCTCACCACTTTCGGGATCGGTAATCACCTCCTCGCAACGGATGACGAAAGCGTGTCGCAACCGTACCTCGCCGCCGGCCACCAGGCGCTTGAATTTTTTCGGCGCTTCAATGCGAAAATCGTCGCGTTCGATGAACAGTTCCCGACTGAACGGCACCGTCCGGCTGCCCAGGCCGGCATCCTGGGAGTGGTTGGGGGCGGTCAATTCCAGGGTTTCCCCCTCGGCAAAGGTGGTGATCACCACCTTCAGTGGATTCAACACCGCCAGGGCCCGGGGGGCGTGGGCCTCCAGGTCGACGCGCAGACAGTTTTCCAGCAGGGCCATTTCGATATTGTTCGGCGATTTGGAGATACCGATACGCCGGCAAAAATCGCGGATGGCGGCCGGGGTATAGCCCCGCCGCCGCAAACCCGACAGGGTGGGCATGCGCGGATCGTCCCAACCCGAAACCACCCCATCGTTCACCAGACGGTTGAGCTTGCGCTTGCTCACCACCGTCTGTTCCAGGGCCAACCGGGAAAATTCGATCTGCCGTGGATGGCCGTTCAACTCCGGCGCCAACCGATCCAATATCCAGTCGTACAGGGGCCGGTGATCCTCGAACTCCAGGGTGCAGAGGGAGTGGGTGATCCCCTCCAGGGCGTCGGAGATGCAGTGGGCGAAATCATAGGTGGGGTAGATGCACCACCGTTCGCCGGTTTGATGGTGAAACGCCCGGCGTATGCGATAAAGCGCCGGATCGCGCATGTTGATATTGGGCGAGGCCATGTCGATGCGGGCGCGCAGGATGTGCGCCCCGTCGGGATGCTCCCCGGCGCGCATGCCCTGGAACAGGGCGACATTTTCCGCGATGCTCCGATTTCGATACGGACTCTCCCGGCCCGGTTCGGTGAGGGTGCCGCGATAGTCGCGGATTTCATCGGCGGACAGGCTGCACACATAGGCGTTCCCCTGACGGATCAACGCCAGGGCCAGTTCATAAAACCGTTCGAAATAGTCCGAGGCGAAAAATACCCGATCCCCCCAATCATAACCGAGCCAACGGACATCGGCCTGGATGGCCTCGACATAGGCCATCTCCTCCTTTTCCGGGTTGGTATCGTCGAACCGGAGATTGCAGACGGCCCCGGGATACTCCTCGGCGATGCCGAAGTTCAGGCAGATCGATTTGGCATGACCGATATGCAGATGACCGTTGGGTTCCGGTGGAAAACGGGTCATCACCCGGCCACCGTTGCGGCCGGCCGCCAGATCGCCATCGATGATCTGGCGGATGAAATCCTTGGGGGGTTGTTCGAACTCTTCAGACATTCCTCGCACACCTCATAATTGGACTTTGGACAAAGGAAGAGCAGCCCCCGATTTTGAGGGGAGGAAAAATGCATAACAAGGTGAAAAAATCAGGGGGTTTGACCGTTCAGGCCTGTCGAGCGCATTGACCGTTAGCCAGAAAAACTTGCATAAAAAAAACGATCATTTGGGCTTGCTGACCAGCCATCCTTCGATGAGTACGTGTTGCAGACCGGAACGGGCGAATGTACTGACCGCGTCTTCCGGGGTTGCGACGATGGGTTCACCGTGAAGATTGAAGGAGGTGTTGAGCAGAGCGCCCACCCCGGTCCGTTTTTCAAAGGCGGAAATCAGGGCGTGATAACCCGGATTGACCTCCTTGTGGACAATGTGGGGCCGGGAGGTGGCGTCGTAGGGATGCAATGCGCCGGGCATGGCCTCCCGGCCCTCCGGTGTTGAGTCGAATGCCAGGGTCATGAAGCTGCCGTCCAGGTTTTTGGGATTGACCACATAATCATGGGCGCGCTCGGCCAGGACACTGGAGGCGAAAGGCATCCAGAAATCCCGTTGCTTGATCATCTCGTTGATGGTCTGCACCACTTTTCTGGGACGGGGGTCGGCAAGAATGGAGCGATTGCCCAGCGCCCGCTGACCGAACTCCGCCCGTCCGTCAAACGGGAGATCACGTCACCGGATTCCAATATGGCCGCCACATCGTCCTCATCCACCCGCCGGACGGTGCATCCCGCGGGCAGTTCCATCCCGTCCAGGCGCCGTTTCACCTCCTGTTGATCGAAGGAGGGACCCAGATAGACGGAATCGAAGGGTTCCATGCGGTCTATCCGTTCCCCATCGCATTGTGGCCGGTCAATGGCCGCCTTGACCGCTGCACCGATACAGATGGATTCATCCCCGGCCCCGGGAGGAACGAACAGGCTGTCGACCTCCGAAAGCTCCCAGATCACTTTGTTGGCCTTGATATTCATGGAGACGCCGCCGGAGAGGGCCACATCCCGGATGCCCGTCGATTTGACGCCATTTGAGACCCATTCGGATATCAACTCTTCGGTTCGGGTCTGGATTCCCCAGGCAATGCCGTCAAAACGCATCCCCTCCAGTTTTTTCTTGAAATAGAAAAAGTGTTCCGGGGGTTTGGTCTTATAGGTAAAGTCCAGACCATCCACCTGGAGGGTGTCGGCATAGACGTCATAGGCCGATTTGCCGTATTTCGGATTGGCGTAGGGCGCCATGCCCATGGTCTTGAAGGCATGTTCAAACTGCTTCATGCCCAGCAGCAGGGTGGCGTAACGGTACATCCGGCCGATGTTGCATTGGTTGGAGCGGTTGATCTGGCTGAGTTTTTCCCCGTGGCGTGCTTGCCAGACGGTGCCGTTGGCCCCGTCTCCTCCGCCATCCATGGTATAGACGATCAGGTCCTTTTGCAGCCGCCGGGGATGAACCATGAAGGTATAATAGGCATGACAGGTGTGGTGATCGTGGACGCTGATTTTGTCCCGTGTTATGCCGAAATAGCTCTCCAAGTGGCGCAACCTGGCTTCGAGCATCCCCTTCGTATCGTTCTCATCCTTGATCAACTCCTCGTCATAGATGAGCCGCTCCTTGTCGATCTTGTCCTTGAACACGTCCAGATAGGCCGGTTTTTTCTCGCCGCGAAAGATGGGGCCCCAAAACTCGTTCTGTTCCCGCCAGAAATCGGCGATGGAGAAGGTCTCACGGGGCACCTTGAAATATTTGGGCGGCAAGGCGAGGGTCGACAGGGCGAAATGGTCCACATCCTTTGCCGTGATCCCGCCGATGGCCAGACACTGCTGAATGGATAGAAAGGGAAAGCCGGAACGGGTCGTCTGGCGGGTGGGGCGGTCTTCGGAAACGGCGGCCACCAATTTGCCGTCAACGAGTAGGGCGGCCCCGGCGCCATGACCATCATTGATTCCAAGGATAATCATCTCAGCGGATGCACTCCTGATTGATTGAATGGCGAAAAAAAGCGGATCCAGTTCTCAACCCGGTTGAAAAAAAGAGGGTGACCGGTTCTCATTATGGATGACATTCCCATTTGATTCCAAACATATCTCGACGGTCTGTCCAACCAATGGGAATTCAACGGGTTGGACGGTTCAACATAACAGCTTGGCCTTCAATAATCAACAGGCGGTGAAAAACCCTGTTTATGAAAAAGGGGACGTTATGATACTCCAAAAAATTCAGGCAATGGTGTAAGCTCTCATTCACGCTGGAAATGGAGAGAATGTTGGCAACCGTTCACCCCCCCCCTTGCCAGAAAACCTCTTCTGTAGGAGCCAGCTTGCTCGCGAATCTTTGGAAAACAGACCGTTACGCATCTCCCGTTCGCGAGCGAACCCGCTCCTGCAAGGGGGTGTCTGAACGGTTACGATGCGGCCCGTCCGGTTCATTCCGGTTGCCAATAGATGGTCAACACATTTTTTTTGACCCGATAGCCGGGCAAACGGTTGAAAAAACGCATGCCCAGCAACGATCCGTTCATGCGTCCGGCATTGACGCTGGCCGGCACGTCGTTCAGGTGCAGTTCGCCGACGCGCAGGCTGCGCAAAAATACCGGCGCACCGCGCACCGTGCCATTGGCGGTGTGGTAGGTTTTGGAAAAATCCAACCGCCGCGGATCGAAACCCAACGTTCTGGCCACGTCCAGGGTCAGGACGATATCGGTGGCGCCGGTATCCACCAAAAAACGGACCGGCCGACCGTTGACCTCGGCCTCGATGTGAAAATGGCCATCGTTGGAACGGAAAAAGTTCATCGATCCCGGCTCTTCGCCATAGCCCCGTTGCGGCATCAACACCGCCAGGAAACGGTCCTTGGCGGTGACGAGTTCGGCGCGATAGCCATATCCGAAAACCAACAGCAGCAGCAGGCCCACCCAGATGGCCACCTGTGACAGGAGTTGATTCCGCGGCCCGGTTCCGCCAAAACCGAGATACCAACCCAACAGCAGGGCCGGGGCCAGGACATAGCCCATGGTGTCCCAGAACGCCTCATCGCCCAGGGGACCGCGCATACGCGGATAGAGGGCCAGGGACAGGGCGTAGACACTCAGGAAAATCAACAGGAAACGGGGCCAGCCGGGTGGAATTCTCATGGATTCGATTTCGACGGGAACATCCTGTCGCCTCTCCTCACCAGGGGGGATCGATGGTCCGCAGACCGGCGCGCCGCAGCGGATGATCCGGGAGATAGCGGCTCACCAGGGCCCAAAAGTCGGCCGAATGATCGGGATGGCGCAGGTGACACAACTCATGGACGACCACATAATCGACCACCGGTAGCGGCGCGAACAGCAGGCGCCAGTTGAGATTGATGTTGCCCCTGGTCGAGCAGCTCCCCCAGCGGGTCCGCTGGCCACGGATGGCCAGACGGGCATAGGTCAGACCCATGATGCGGCACCAGTGATCCAGACGAGCGGTCAAACACCGCCGAGCCTGTTTACGGTACCAGCCCTCCAACAGCGTCGCCACCCGTTCCCGCCCCGCTTCGGCCAACGGCAACCACAACTCATCCCCAACCCGCCGCACCCGGCCGTTATGTGCCCCTTTCAGACGTAAAACCAGGGTTTCGTCCAAAAATGGCAACGCCATCCCCTCCTCCAGTCCGGGGCGGGCCGCCATTCGTTCCCGGGCCTGGCGGAGGCGTTCCAGGACCCATTGATCATTTTCGCGCAAAAAGGATTCGGCGCGGCGAACAGCGGTTCGGCGCGGTCCCCGCACCTCCAGTTCCCCGGCGCGGTTGACGAGAATGGTCAACCGTTTGCGCCGCGGCACCCGGTAAAGGGTGTAGGGCACCACCTCCCCGGCCAGGGGGATGGCGCCGACATGTGCCGGTGTGCGTCCGCCGCTCATGATGTCGAAATCCCTTCCCCGCCGGAATGAACCGGGTAAGATACCCCTTCCCGGTCAAGCCGGTCCACGTTTCCTTCGATCCCGGTCCCCACCCCGCCCATGCCGATCGCGCCACCCGGTTTCATCGACCACGCCCTGGTGGTCTTTCTGTTGGTTTTGCTGGGCACCACGGTCCAGGGCAGCATCGGTTTCGGTTTTTCCCTGGTGGCGGCGCCGCCGTTGATGCTCATCCAACCCGATCTGATCCCCGGTCCATTGCTGGTCTCCGGTCTGCTCCTGAACGCCCTGGTTTTTTATCGCGATGCCGGGGCCGCCGACTGGCGCGGCCTGTTCTGGTTGACCGCCGGCTTCGTGCCCGGATTGCATCTGGGCGGGCTGCTGATGCTGGCCCTGCCCCCCCGGGAAACCGCCCTTTTTTTCGGTCTGCTGATCTGGCTGGGGGTGTGGCTGTCCAGCTCGGGTTCGCGGTTGACCCCCAGCGCCGGCCATCTGCTCCCGGCCGGCGTCCTGTCGGCCATCATGCTCATCTCCACCACCATCGGCGGTCCACCGGTGGTGCTGGTCTACCAAGGGGTCCCCGGCCCCCGTTTCCGCAGCACCCTGGCCATTTTTTTCCTGGCCGCCGGCACCCTCGCCCTCATTTCCCTGGCGCGGATCGACCGTTTCGGCAGCCGGGAACTCACCGATGGCCTCTGGTTGATTCCGGCCGCCCTGGCGGGGTTTCATCTCTCCGGTTTTTTCACCCCCTGGCTGGATCGGGGCCGAACCCGTCAGGCGGTATTGACCTTCGCCGCCCTGTCCGCCGGCGCCGTCATCCTCCAGGCCCTGTGGTCACCATGAAGCCGGCGCGATCAACGGCCACCCTTGCCCTTGGAATCCCGCATTTTCCGTATTTTGCGCAACAACGCCTCGTTGCGGTCCGACAACTGGCCCATTTTTTCATGCATGTCCTGTAACTGAACCGTGAGTTGTTGCAACATCTCATTCTGGGTGGCCACCACCGTGTTGGTCTCTTCTTCCTGCTCCAGCAATTTATTTAAAATTTTTCCCTGCTGTTCACCGAGCAGCTCAAGCTTCTTTTCAATTTTTTCTTCAAGGCTGACCGATTTTTTGCCATCGCCATCCGATTTTTTTGTGCTCATGGTACCCTCACCCGGTTTGAGCATGGAAAATAATGAATTCCAGAAAAGGGCAGTTTAACCAGTTCCGTCGGGCTGTACAATCCCGCATCCCCATCAAGCGGCGAAATCCCTGACAACACCGGCCACCATGGAGTAGGATACCCGGATGCGCGGCTTTCCCCTTCGAACAGGGTTCCTCCTTCCGTTGTTGTTGATGCTCGCGGGTTGTGGAAGCCTCTCCTATTATGCCCAGGCGGTGGGCGGACAGATGGATTTGACCGCCCGTCGGCAACCGGTGTCCGCTCTGCTGGCGGCCCGGGAGACCCCGGCCGACCTGAAAAAAAAACTGGCCCTGGCCACGGCCCTGAACCGTTTCGCCCATGAGGAACTCCAGCTACCGGCCAGCGGCAGTTTTCGCAGTTATGCCGACCTGGAGCGCCCGTTCGCCACCTGGGTGGTCTTCGCCACCCCGGAATTTTCCCTGAAACCGCTGGAATGGTGTTTTCCGGTCACCGGTTGCCTCGGTTATCGCGGTTATTTCAACCGCGAGGATGCCGAAACCTTCGCCGCCGGGCTGCAACCCGACACCATCGACCGGTTCGTCACCGGTTCGCCGGCCTATTCGACCCTGGGCTGGTTCGAGGATCCGCTGTTGAACACCTTCATCCATTGGCCGGAGGAAAAGCTGGCGGCCTTGATGTTTCACGAACTGGCCCATGAAAAACTGTACGTGGCCGATGACACCGCGTTCAACGAATCCTACGCCGAAGCGGTCAGCCAGGCCGGTGTCGCCCGCTGGCTGCGAAAACAGGGGCGTCCACAAACCCTGAAAAAATTCCAGCGGGAGTTGAAACAACGGGATGCCTTTGTGCGTTGGGTGATACGCACCCGGGAAAAACTGAAAAAACTTTACGCCTCCGACCTGCCGCCGGCAGACATGCGCATTAAGAAAAAAAACCTGTTGACCCGAGCCCTGAAAGATCCCATCTGGGGTGAAAAAGGCGGCGAAGTAACTGAAGAACAAAAGAAAAAAAATCCTTTCAGCCATCATCTCAACAATGCCAAGCTGGCCTCGGTCAACACCTATACCCGATGGGTGCCGGCTTTTTCACGGCTGTTGGCCCTCCTCGGCGGCGACATGATCGCCTTCCACCGGGCGGCAGCGGAATTGGCGAATCTCTCCAAAACCGAACGGCGGGAAAAATTGGCGGGGCTGTCAATGAATTGAAATTCGAGTCATCCTGGTTCCATCAGGATGTTTCTCTTGACACGAGCACCGGTATTTGCTCAACTTGGTTTAACCAAGCTGTTGGTTTAACCAAACCAATTGGGAGTTGCCATGGAACAATACAACCTTTTTTCAGCGAAAACCCACCTCTCCAACCTGGTACGTCGCGCAGCTTCCGGCGAAGAGATCATCATTGCCCGCAACGGTGTGCCGCAAGCCCGGTTGGTACCATTGGATTTCCTGACCGACAAACCGGCACGCACACCGGGCCGTTTGAAAGGAATGTTGCGGGAAAGCGACGATTTCGACCAAACGCCGGAAGAGATCCTACAAGCTTTTGAAGGTTTGAAATCTTGAAGCGTTTCCTGCTCGACACCCAGGTCCTGATCTGGTGGTTGCGCAACGCCCCGGAACTCGGCGAAAACACCCGGGCAATCATTGCCAACCCCCGGAACCGGGTATTCGTCAGTGCCGTCACTCTTTGGGAGATCCAGATCAAACGAACCATCGGTAAACTGCAAGCCCCCGCCAGCTTGCTGGGGATCGTCAAAGAGTGCGGATTTTCCATCCTGGTAATGGATGGTCATCACGCCGAACAGGTGGGCACCCTGCCCCGGCATCATCGGGATCCCTTCGACAGAATGCTCATCGCCCAGGCCCGGCTGGAAGAGTTGATCCTGGTCACTTCGGACAAACAGGTGAACCAATACAACGTACTGACCCTGGATGCGAAACGGTGACCAACCGTTGATCGTCACCCGGCCCCGCCGGTCAAAACTCAATCCCCCGCTGCGCCTTGCGCCCCTGTTGATGGGCATGTTTGACCACCCCCATCTCCGTCACCGTATCGGCCACCGCCAGCACCTCTTCCGCGGCGCCACGGCCGGTCAGCAGCAGATGCACCGCGAACGGTTTCTCCTCGCGGATGAACGCCGCCACCTCGGCGCCGGTCAACCAGCCATAACCGATGGCATAGTTGATCTCGTCCAACACCACCAGATCGTACGCTTCCGAACGGATCCGCTCCTGGCAGAAGGTCCAGATTTCACGGCTGGTGGCCCGGTCCCGCTCGGGATTTTTGGTATCCCAGGTAAAACCGTCGCCCAGGGCGTGCCAGGTGATGTTGTCGAAACGGGCGGCGGCCCGCTCCTCGCCGGTGCGCCACCGGCCCTTGATGAACTGGATCACGCACACCCGCAATCCCCAACCGGCGGCCCGGAAAACCATGCCGAAGGCGCTGGAGGATTTCCCTTTGCCATCACCGGTCAAAACCAACACCCGGCCCGGTTTTTTTTTCGATTGGCCCGTCATGAGGGTCCATACCGTTCAAAAAGGATCCCCCCCCAAACCAACACCACCAGGACCAGGGCGACGAATACCGCCGCCGACCCCAGGTCCTTGGCCCTTCCGGCCAGGGGATGGCGTTCCGCACCCAGACGGTCCACGACCGCCTCGATGCCGGAGTTCAACAGTTCGGTGATCAACACCACCAATACCGAACCGGCCAACAGGGCCACCTCGACGGCGTTGCCACCCAACCGGAAGGCGGCCGGAACCAGGATCAACGCCAGCAACGTCTCCTGGCGAAAGGCCGCCTCATGGACCCAGGCGGCGCGCAATCCGGCCAGTGAATAACCGGTGGCACGGAGGAGACGCTCCAAACCGGTCGCCTTGGGCGGCAAATCAGCCGCATCATTGAGATCACTCATGCGATCCTTCCCATTGAAAATTGCCGGTACGCAAAAACAGATCGACCAACGGCGGTACCCGGCGACTGGTCACCAGACCCATGTGAACCAGCGGCAGGGTGGTATGGACCGCTCCCGCCAACCGCGTTTCGGCAACGGCGACGGTGCCATCATTGGGCCGGGGCAACGGCCACAGCCAATCGCTGATGCCCAGCGAGCGGTTGCCGGCGATGATACCGATTTCCCGCCCCGGGGGCACCCGTACCGGTCCACCGCCCCCCAGGGCCCGGTGCATGGCCTGGCCCAGGAACAACCGGCCAGCGGACCACCGCACCAGGCTTTTGGCGGTCAGAGAGCCCTGAAAAGGACTGCCCAAGGCCACCATGCGGCCAATGCGCGCCTGATGATACCGGTTCAACATCGTCAATGCCACCACGCCGCCGAGGCTGTGACAGAGCAGGTGTACGGACCCCTCCGGCACCGCGGTCATGTCGGGACCGAACCGTTTTTGCAGGTGGTGCCAGAGGGCATCGCTGTTTTCATCGATGGTCCGCCGAACGGTCGGATAACGGAACCGGTCGATCCGATAGCCCTGATGGCGCAGACGACGACCGAGCAGCCCCATCTCCACCCCGGTCATCCACAGACCGTGGATCAAAAGGATCGTTCGTTGCCGGGAAGGGGGATTCATGGCGATCCGTTTGGTCCGCTTGTTGCTTTCCAGATTGGAAATCCTTGACCCGGGAGACGAAAAGCGAGAAAAACGAACCGGTGGAAATCAAGTATGGTTTTCATTAATGAAAAGCACAAACCAACGGATCCTCAAAGAATTTGTTACGAATATTCCCACAGCGCAGCGAGAAGATACCGGACGCGAAAAAAACGATCCGTTTTTTCCCGCGATCGCCCCTGGGTGAAAAACACAATTTTTCCCTTGTTTTTGCAATCTTTTTATTGGTTTTCCCCATTATTTCCCTCCCCACCGGCACCACGGCCGATACGCAAAGAATCGTAAAGGTTGGTGTTTACGAAAACAAGCCCGGCGTATTCACCGACGAGACCGGAGCCACTCGGGGATTTTATATCGATATCGTTGAAAATACCGCCGCCCGTGAAAACTGGCGGGTTCAATATGTATCCGGAACCTGGGCGGAAAATCTGCACCGGCTGCAAAACCATGAAATCGACCTGCTGGTAGCCATCGCCTTTACCACCGAACGCAGCCGTCTCTACGACTTCACCCGGGAGACCGCCTTTGCCAACTGGGGTCAGGTCTATGTCAAAAACCCGGCCATCGACTCCATTCTCAAGCTCCGGGACAAGACCATCGCCGGCCTGCGTGGCGACATCTATACCAACCGTTTTCAGGAACTGCTCGACAGTTTTCAAATCTCCGTCAACCTGTTGGAGGTTTCGAACTATCGAGCCATCCTCGAGGCCGTCGACGGTGGCCGGGCCGATGCCGGCATCACCTCCCGTGCCAATGGACTTTTCATCGACAAGGATTTCGACGTGTTCCGCAGCCCGCTCATCTGCTGCGCCACCGAAATCCGTTTCGCCACCCCAAAAGGGTTGAACCGCGACCTGATCGACGCCCTGGACCGCAACCTGAAAACGATGAAGGCGGACAAAGGCTCTCCCTACTACCGTTCCTTCAACCATTGGTTCGGTGGCGAGGAGAGCGACGGTTTCCCGCACTGGCTCCGCTGGGTGCTGGCGGTCGGCCTGGGATTGTTGATCCTGGTCACGGTCGGGAACCTGTTCCTGCAACGACAGGTACGCCTCCGCACCGCCGCCCTGGAACAGGAAATCGCCGCCCGCAAGCGCATGGACGCGATCTTGGTTCAGAAACAGAAAGATCTCATGGAGGCCAAGGAGCTGGCCGAGACCGGCAACCGGGCCAAAAGTGAGTTCATCGCCAACATGAGCCATGAGATCCGCACGCCCATGAACGCCATCATCGGTTTCACCGAGCTGGCGCTCATGACCGAACTGAACCCGCAACTGCACGACTACATGACCAAGGTCGGCGTCGCCTCCCACGCCCTGATGGGCATCATCAACAACATCCTCGACTTTTCCAAGATCGAGGCCGGCAAGCTGACGCTCGACCCGGTGGAGTTCGACCTCCAGGAGACCTTCGACCGGTTGGCGGACCTGTTCGCCAAACAGACCGCCGATAAAAACATCGAACTGGTCTTCTCCCTGCCGGCCCCCCTGCACCATCCGGTGATGGGCGACTCCCTGCGCCTGGAGCAGGTGCTGATCAATCTGATCCGCAACGCCATCAAATTTACCGACCAGGGCACCCTGGAAGTTTCCGCCAATCCCCATGATCCGGTGCCGGAATCGGGCCATTTCATGGTCGAGTTCAACGTTCGGGACACCGGCATCGGCATCGATCCCAAGCAATTGGACAGTCTGTTCGACCCCTTCGTCCAGGCCGAAAGCTCCACCACCCGCAAATATGGCGGCACCGGTCTCGGTTTGACCATCTGCAAACGGCTGGTGGAGTTGATGGATGGAAAAATCTGGGCCGAAAGCACCCCGGGCAAGGGCAGCACCTTCCATTTCACCGCCGACCTGGAATATCTGCCCAAACCGGGCAAAATGGCGCCGGTACCGGCCGCATCCATCCAGGGCATGCCGATCCTGTTGGCCGATGACAATGCCGCCACCCGGCGGGTGTTGACGAAAATGTTGGAAACCCTCACCTTCCAGCCGACGGTGGTATCCTCCGGCGACGAGGCGTTGCAGGTGTTGGAAACGGCCCACGCCGAAAAAAAACCGTTCCCCCTGGTCCTGCTGGACTGGCAGATGCCGGAACGGGACGGTCTCAGGATCACCCGGGACATCCTGGCCGAACCGCTCCGTTTCGGCAATGCGGGGAACCGGCCGAAAATCGTCCTCATCAGCGGTTTCGGCCGGGCGGAAGACCGGGAAAACGCCCTGGCCGCCGGCGCCGACGCCTACCTGAACAAACCGATCACCCAATCCCATCTGTTCGATACCGTCATGGAGGTGTTCGGCGAAAAAACCGTTCAGCGCAAAAAGGCCGCCAAGGTGCTCTCCGAGGGCAAGGAAGCGGCGGAAAAAATCGGCGGCGCCCGCATCCTTCTGGCCGAGGACAACGTCATCAATCAACAGGTGGCCCGGGAACTGTTGGAACGGGTCGGCCTGACGGTGGTGGTGGCCAGCAACGGTCAGGCGGCCCTTTTCCTCCTGGAAAAACACCCCTTCGACGCCGTGCTCATGGACCTGCAGATGCCGACCATGGACGGCATCACCGCCACCGCCGAGATCCGCAAACAGGAACGGTTCCGCCATCTGCCCATCATCGCCATGACCGCCCACGCCATGCTGTCAGATCAAAAAAAATGCATGGATGCCGGCATGAACGACCATGTGGCCAAGCCGATCCGCCCCGAACGGCTCTATGCCACCCTGATGCGCTGGATCGGACCGCTCGACACGCCGCTACCGGCGGTGGACAGCAGCGAGGATGACGAAAAACTGCCCGACATTCCGCAACTGAACCTGAAGGACGGTCTGCTGCGGGTGGGCGGCAACCGAAAACTGTACCGCCAACTCCTGGTCCGTTTCGTAACGGAATTTTCCAACAGCGGCCAGGAGATCGCCAACGCCCTCGAAGAGTGCGATCCCCCCCTGGCCGAACGGTTGGCCCACACCGTCAAGGGGGTGGCCGGCAATATCGGCGCCGCCGAGCTGCAAAATGCGGCGGAACACCTGGAATCCGTCATCAACCGGGAGGGCCCCCTGGTGCAAAACAAGGCGTTGCAACGGTTCCAGACCGAACTCGATATGGTCCTGGCCGGGCTGGCCGGCATCGACGTACCGGCCGAGACGGCCGCTCCGGAGAACGAGGATGGCGAACATCCCCCCATCGACAGCGACCGGGCATCCGCACTGTTGACGCAACTGGCTGAACTGGTGGACAATAACAGTACCGAGACCGGAGAACTGTTGCGGGAACTGCAAACCATCCTCTCCGCATCCCCCGCCCGGGCGGAGCTGATGAAGGTGGATGCCAGCCTGCAGCAGTACGATTTCGACGAAGCCATTCATCATGTGCGAACCATTGCCAAAACCCTGGAAATACCCCCAGAGGGTGCATTGAGAGAGGACGATGGAACAGAAACCGCCCCGTAAACGGGTTCTGCTGGTCGATGACGAGCCCATCAACATCACCATCCTGCGGGAAACCCTCGAACCCTACGAGCGGATGGTGGCCCTCAACGGCAAACAGGCCCTGAAGGTGGCCCGTTCCAGCAACCCCCCGGACCTGATCCTGCTCGATATCATGATGCCGGGCATGGATGGCTACGAAGTGTGCAAACAGCTCAAGGCGGATCAAAAAACCCGCGACATCCCCATCATCTTCATCACCGCCAAAAGCTAGGTGGCCGATGAAACACGGGGATTCGAACTGGGCGTGGTGGACTACATCACCAAACCGGTCAGCCCGCCGGTGGTGGCGGCACGGGTCAGGACCCATCTGGCCCTGCGGGAGGCCTACCAAAAACTACAGGCGCAAAACAAGGCCCTGATCGAAGCGGAAGAGATGCGCCGCGACCTGGACCGCCTGGCGCGGCACGACCTGAAAGGACCGTTGAGCGGCGTGCTCGGCTTTACCGATCTGCTGCTCACCGATGAGGAACTCTCCCCGGAAGAGAGCCGAAAATGCCTGGAAAGCATCAGTCAATCCGGTCATCAACTGCTCGATATCATCAACCTCTCCCTGAATCTGGTCAAAATTGAACGCGGCAACTACCCCTTCACCCCCCAGGTGGTGGACCTGATGCCGACCCTGCAGCAGATTTTCAACGAATCCCGGGACATCATCCAATACAAAAAGATCAACATCGTCATCCATATCGACGGCCACCCCGCCGGCGATGGCGATCCATTCACGGTCCACGGCGAAAAAACCCTCTGCCACAGCCTCTTATCCAACCTGATCCGCAACGCCCTGGACGCCACCCCCAAGGAACGGGATATCACCATCCACCTCCGCAACGAAGAGATGGCCAAAATCGACGTTCACAATTTCGGCACCGTTCCGGTCAAGATCCGCGAAAATTTTTTCAACAAATATGTCACCGCCAACAAGACCAACGGCACCGGCATGGGCACCTATTCGGCCAAACTGATGACCGAGATCCAGCAGGGAACCATCGCCATGGAAACGTCGAGAGAGGCCGGCACCACCCTCCACGTCGAACTGTTGAAGGCCCCGGCCAACCGCTGACGCCCTTTCCGAACCACTCCCAACCCCGGAAGCCCTGTCTGTCCGCCCGCCTCATTCAACAAAAGCCAGCGCCAGCAGCGCCGCCGTTTCCGACAATTCACACAGGGCGCCGGCCGTATCACCGGTGGTGCCGCCCAACCGGTGCCGCATCATCCGCCGCAACCACCATACGGAAATCAAACAGGCGGACAACACCCACCAACCGGCCACGCCCGGCCATAAAAAGACCAGGACCGCCAGGGCGGCGACCATCCCCCCGGCCGGTTGCCGTGGCAGCTCCCGAACCGCCGCCGCCCCCATGCCCCCGGCGCGGACATAGGGGGTGGTCAAAAACAGCAACAGGATGCCACCCCGCCCCAAAATCGGCGGCAACAACACCATCCACTCCCCCCCGGGCCGCATCAACACCGTCTTCAACATGACGAACTTGAGCAACAGGATCAATGTGATGACGGTAACCGCCGCCGGACCGCTGGCCGGATCCTTCATGATCGCCAGGGTGCGTGACCGATCACCCATCCCCCCCACCCAGGCATCGACGCTGTCGGCCAGACCGTCCAGGTGCAGCCCGCCGGTGGCCCATACCCAGAAAATCAACACCAGCACCGCCCGCACCTCGTCGGACCGTCCCCGCAAGGCCAGGGCCAGCCCCACCAGGGCCAGCCCGATCATCGCCCCGACCAGTGGATAGGCCAATACCGCCCGTCCCTGCTCCCGGGGCGTGGTTTCGCCCGGAAAAACCGGCATGCGGGTCAACAACCCCAGGGCAATGAGAAAAGGACGCATCATCGTCGGCGATCCCACCGATCGGGCCATAAAGGACAAAAAAGGAATCGGGTCCGGAGAGGAAACCTGACGGACCCCACGGTAGCCGTGCGGAATTATGAATAGGGGAGCGCGGATAGGACTGTCAAGACCGGCCGGGATGGTGTAGAAAAGGGGGATGATGGCCAAAACGGCCCGCAAGCCGATGCCTCGGCAACAAGGGAGCGATGACGATGAGTTGTGGAATCGATGAAATTTTAAGGAACTCGAAACAGACCCTGGACGAAACCATGTCCCGGTTGATCCAGGAGTTGGCGACCGATTTCGATCTGGAACTGGACCCGGAGACCATCCTTGAAACCCCCCAGGGACAAACCCTCAAAGGGGCCCTGGAGACCTTTACGGTCTGGATGATTCACGAACGGCGATAGTTGCCGGTGGCGCCGCCGTTCGGTCACTGTTTGACCGAACGGCCCAACCGTTTTTCCACACTGCGGATCTTGCCGGTCAAACGATTTTCCGCCCCTTGGCGGCAATCGGCGCGGATGGAGACGCTGACCCGCCGGCAGTCG
Source organism: uncultured Magnetococcales bacterium (assembly GCA_964344355.1). Lineage (GTDB taxonomy): Bacteria > Pseudomonadota > Magnetococcia > Magnetococcales > CAYFNE01 > CAYFNE01. The sequence continues at coordinate 93,760 of CAYFNE010000006.1, read as the reverse complement.
CTCCGCATGCGGTCCAGACAGGCCTTGACCACGCCCATCACCTCCTCCCACTCCCCTTCCAGGCAGGTCCCCATGGGACCCAGCCGGTAGGGCACGCCGCTTTGGTCGATGATCTCCAGGGAACGGGCGACATAGGCACTGACGCTCTCCCCCTTGTCCAGGGGGGTCATGGAAAATTCAAGCAAAACACTCATGACATCGATATCCCCTTTGCCGGCAACGGCCGGAGCGGCGCCGGCGGTGATACGGCACCCCGAACCGGGAGCCGCATCACCAATAACCGCGGGCGGATGGAACGATCAAAGAATACCCGGTCCTTCCAGGGTGCTGACGGTGCGGAAAGGAATACCGGCGGCAACGGCGCTGGCCGCCAGACCGGTACGCAGGCTGAAACCACTGTAGAGAGAGGGGTCGAGACCGATGGCCGACACGCGCTCCTTGACGATCAACGCCACACCATGCCCGGTGAGCGGTTTTTCCGACCGTTGACCATGACGGTTGATGCCCTGGAATACGGGACCATCGACGATTCCGGCCGCCTCCAACCACTCCTTGAGGCTCTTGACCGCACACACCTCGCCCCGGGCATGAGGGATGCCGATGCGGTTGCCGGGCAGAAAAATTTCCATGCCCTCCTTGGCCTCCTTCAAATCGGCCGCCTCCAGGGCGGTGATTTCGCTACGACGCAACCCCCCGGCGAATCCGGTCAGGATCAAGGCCTTGTCGCGTTTATCCTTGAGACGGGTGCCCATGGCATTGACAACGGCGATCACCTGCTCTTTCAGCAACGGCGCCACCTTGCGCTGTTCCTTGCCGTGTTTGCGCTGAATCCCCCGCAAAACGGTGTAGACCAGCTCCGATTTGGTGGGATCGGCGAAACCCCGAGCGCTGTGCGCCTTGCCGATGGACACCTTCCACCGCACCAGCGTGGCATATTTGTGCGATGAGGCGTGACCAACGAGATAGGAAGCCACCATTTTCGAAGAGGCGGGGACCGCTCCTCCCCAATCCAAAAACCGGCGCAAATCGCCCCAGTAGGCCACCCGGGTGTTGTCAGCCAGGCTGCCCGGTTTGCCGAACGCCTTGGCTTGGGGTGGATGGTCGCTTCCTTCGGGTGACGGGGACGGGAAATAACCCATTAAGCTCTCCAATTTCTGTAACGTTGCACGAGGCAACCGGCCATATCGATAAGCCACATCCGATCCATGGGACCGTTCGTGGCGCTTTCAACGGTTTACACCCTGCCGGAATCCAGGTTCCAGCATGGGTTAAAAAATAATTATAGTTATCGTTAATAACAATTATAGTCAAACAGCAGCCCACTACCCAGCCGGATACGGATGGTCATGGCCATCTTTTTTCAACGATACTCAACTGTCGATCGAAATACCGTCCGGCAAGAGATCCCTTGAGGAGGGCGGTCTCTTTTTGTAGCAGTCAGGCTTTATAAATCTAGTAGCTGGCAGAAGTTTCAACGAATCTCTTGCCGGACTGGGTTTCTCTATGCAACCGATATGCCAGCACAAAACAGGGAGAGGCGTTTAAAAAAGGGGAACCGTCATGGGGGCGGGACGGACGAACCGGTCCATCGGCGGGCGCCGATGCTAAAAAAACAGGTTGGTCAAGGGCTTGATCGGGATTGATCAAGCCCGGCGGCGCTCAATGGCCGATGATGGAAAGGACCGGCGGCGGACGAAACCGGCATCAAAATTGGCCAGGTCACAGACCAGCTTGAAATTACGGCCACCGTCGCGAAACCAACGACATGCGCTCTCTTTGTCATCTGGATTCTTGCTGGACAGGGCATCTTCGAAAGCGGTCTCCAGGACCGCGATCCACAGCCGTTGTTCAGCGGTGCTTTCCGGTACGTACCATTGGCTATGACAAATATCCAGCACGGAGCCACCCTCCCTCTGAAAAAAATGGAATCCTGGACGTCAAAGAGGGAAATGCAACAACCGCGCCATCATAATTTTATTTGATTTTCAATATGTTGCATCACTTTCCGAAAATTTTGGACCGATTTCACTAGACACAATTGTCCAGTTTATTTTACGGCTGGACACCTTTCGGGGGTGGTCCGAAAATTCGTTCGGCGAACGGCCACCCCTGACACCTCCCCAGCAGGCGAGGTGGTCAATGTATCGGAAATTTGACGGGAGTGTGGCACAATGACCACTCGAAAAAAATCGGCGGTCCACCGGCATTTGCAAGATGGCGGAGGCGATCGGCGAAAAAATGGGGACGGCGACCGGGTCAGGAGGACTCCGAGCGCCCGTAACGATCCTCGAAACGGACGATATCGTCCTCCCCGAGATAGCTGCCGGACTGCACCTCGATCAACTCCAGGGGGATCCGGCCCGGATTTTCCAGCCGATGTTTGACCCCCAGGGGAATATAGGTGGATTGATCCTCGCCCAATACGAAGGTCTCCTCCCCCCGGGTCACCCGGGCCGTGCCACGAACGACGATCCAATGTTCCGCCCGATGGAAATGCATCTGCAGGGAGAGGATGGCGCCGGGATTGACGGTAATCCGTTTGACCTGGTAGCGATTGGCCATATTGATGCATTCATAGGAGCCCCAGGGACGATAGACCCGGCGATGGCGCATCGCCTCTTCCCGGCCCCCGGCACTGAGACGCCCGACGATGGCCTTGACATCCTGAACCCGATCCATGGCCGCCACCAGCACCGCATCATCGGTTTCCACCAGCACATGATCATCGAGACCGATGGCCGCCACCAGACGCGAGGTGGCATGGACATGGCAATTGCGAACCCCTTCCAACATCACATCACCGCTGACGACGTTGCCATCGCCATCCCGTTCCCCCACCTGCCACAAGGCCGACCAGGAACCGACATCGTTCCAGCCGGCATCCAGGGGCACCACGGCGCCATCGGTGGTTTTTTCCATGACCGCATAGTCGATGGAATCCTTGGGACAGGCGCTGAATGCCTCGGGATCCAGGCGCACGAAATCCAGGTCCGGCACCGCCCGTTCACAGGCCAGGGCACAGGCCTCGGCCATCTCCGGGGCCAGTTTGCGCAACAGTGCCAGATAACGGTCGGCCCGGAACAGGAACATGCCGCTGTTCCAATAATGGTCCCCGCCGGCCACATACGCCTCGGCCCGCGCCCGATCCGGCTTTTCGACGAACCCGTCCACCTCGTAAAGCCCGGGGGTGGCCAACGGTTTGCCGCGGCGGATGTAGCCGAAACCGGTCTCCGGATGTTGTGGGACGATGCCGAAGGTGACCAGTTTGCCGTCGGCAGCCCCGCGCACGCCGGTGGCCACCGCCTCCTGAAAGGCGGCATGGTCGCGGATCAGATGGTCGGCGGGCAACACCAGGAGCAGGGCCCGGGGACCCCGCGCCTGGGCCATGATGGCGGCGCAGGCCACCGCCGGGGCGGTATTGCGCCCCACCGGTTCCAGGAGGATCGACTCCACCGCCACCCCGGCGACCCGAACCTGTTCGGCAACCAGGAAGCGGTGGTTTTCGTTGCACATCAGGATCGGCGGCGCCACATCGATCATGTTTTTCAAGCGCTCGAAGGTCCCCTGGAACAGGGAGTTTTCGCCAACCAACGGCAGGAACTGTTTGGGATAGGCCTCCCGGGAGAGCGGCCAGAGGCGCGTCCCGGAACCACCGGAAAGAATCACGGGAACGATCATGGTTCAAGCCCGCCAGATTCGTTTGTTATCGGCCGTGAACACCCCCCGGGAATCGACGATGAGCCGGGAATGTTCCCGAGTCATCCGCCAGTCGAAACGGTCATGGGCGGTGGCGACCAGGACACAATCATAGTCCTGGAGGCGCTCCGGAGTCAGGACCACGCTGTCCATTTTCAGGGTATGGGCGCGCATGGACGGCGCCGTCGGCACATGGGGATCGGCGTAGTCGGCCCGGGCCCCCCGAGAGAGCAGCTTTTCCAACAGCACGAAACTGGGGGATTCCCGCACATCATCGACATTTTTTTTGTAGGCCAGCCCCAACACCAGTATTTTCGACCCCTTGATCGGTTTGCCCGCCTCATTCAACGCCTCGGATATTTTGACGATCACATGATCGGGCATGGCGCTGTTGACCTCGCCGGCCAATTCGATGAACCGGGTATTGACCCCGTACTCGCGGGCCTTCCAGGTCAGATAGAAGGGATCGATGGGAATACAGTGGCCACCGAGCCCGGGCCCGGGATAGAAGGCGGTGAAACCAAAGGGTTTGGTGGCCGCCGCCCGGATCACCTCGAAAATGTCCAGGCCCATGCGGTCGGCGACGATTTTGAGCTCGTTGACCAGGGCGATATTGACCGACCGGTAGGTGTTTTCCAAAATTTTCGCCATCTCGGCGGCGCCCGTGGAGGTGACCGGCACCACTTGGTCGATCACCTGCTCATAGAGCACCCGGCCCACCTCCAGGCAGGCGGTGGTGCAGCCCCCGCAAATTTTGGGAATGGTGCGGGTGGTAAAGTTGGGATTGGCGGGATCCTCCCGTTCCGGCGAGTAGACCAGAAAGACATCCTCGCCGATGGTGAAGCCGACCTTTTCGATGGGTGGCCGCATCACCTCCTCGGTGGTGCCGGGGTAGGTGGTGCTCTCCAGGGCCACCAGTTGACCGGACCGCATATGACCGCTGATGGTGGCGATGGAATCGGCGACGAAGGAGAGGTCCGGCTCCCGGTTGCGGTTCAATGGCGTCGGCAGGCAAAAAATGATCGCATCCACCTCGGGCGCCCGGGAAAAATCGGTCGTCCCCTGAAAATTTCCATTGGCCATGTCCACCTTCAATGAACCGGCATCGATGTGCTCGATATAACTTTCCCCCCGTTGCAGTTTTTCGATCTTGACCCCATCGATATCGAACCCGACCACCGGAAACCGCTCTTCCAGAAATCGCAACACCAGGGGCAACCCCACGTAACCCAGGCCGATGATGCCGATCACCGCCCGATGATCGCGAATTTTTTCAAGAAGATCGTCTTTGTTGGTGTGCATGTCCTCTCCCGAAGCATAATCGTGAGTTGCGCCGAGAGACCATTGTAACGATTTCAGCCCTCGGTTCCCACCTTTCTGTTTTTCAAGGTTCGCCAATAGTTCAACCGCCGTTCGATCTGCCGTTCGAACCCCCGGGAAACCGGTTGGTAAAACCGTTCCCCGGCCAGGGTCTCCGGCAGGTATTCCTGGGCCACATAGCCGTTTTCATAGTCATGGGCATACCGATACCCCTCCCCATAACCCAATGTTTTCATCAGCCGGGTGGGGGCGTTGAGGATATGCCGCGGCGGTGGGGGCGATCCGTGGTCAGCGGCGCATTTTTGCGCCGCTTTCCAGGCCATGTAGACGCTGTTGCTCTTGGGAGCGGTGGCCAGATAGATGGCCGCCTGGGCCAGGGCCAGCTCCCCTTCCGGCGCCCCGAGAAAATGGTAACTCTCCTTGGCGTTCAAGGCGACGGTCAGGGCACGGGGGTCGGCGTTGCCGATGTCCTCGCTGGCGAAACGGATCATGCGCCGGGCGATGTAGAGCCCATCCTCCCCGGCGGTCACCATGCGTGCCAGCCAATAGAGAGAGGCATCGACATCGGAACCGCGCAAGGATTTATGCAGCGCCGAGATGAGATTGAAGTGCCCCTCCCCGGCCTTGTCATAGAGGGCGGCACGCCGATCGAGACTGGATTCCAGGTCGGCCATTGCCAATTCGCGGTCGGCGGCGATGGCCCCGCCGGAAAGTTGGACGAAGGTTTCCAGGACATTGAGGGCGTGCCGGGCATCGCCATCGGCCAGGGCGGCGATGCGTTCGCACACCCCCTCCCCCACCCGCAACCCCGGTTGCGCCAGCCCCCGTTCGGGGTCGCCCAGGGCCCGTCGCAACAGCGTCACCAGCGCCGGCTCGTCGAGGGGGTTCAAAACCATCACCCGACAGCGGGAGAGCAGCGCGCCGTTCAACTCGAAAGAGGGATTTTCCGTGGTGGCGCCGATCAAAACGATGGTGCCATTCTCGACAAAGGGCAGAAAACCGTCCTGCTGCCCCTTGTTGAAACGGTGGATCTCATCCACGAACAGGATGGTTCCCGGACCGTTCGACGCCCGCCGCCGTTCGGCCCGGTCAATGACCGCGCGGACATCCTTGATACCGGACAGGACCGCCGAGAGCCCGGCGAAATGGTGACGGGTATGGTGGCTGATCACCCGGGCCAGGGTGGTTTTTCCACAACCCGGCGGCCCCCAGAAGATCAACGAGGGCAGATGATCGGCGGCCAGGGCCTGGTGCAAAATTTTTCCCGGCGCCGTCAAATGCGCCTGTCCCAGCACCTCGGCCAACTCCCGGGGGCGCATGCGGTCGGCCAGAGGGGCGGTTGTAGTGGACATGATTTTGGAACCCACGACATGAAATGATCAACGGCGATGATGACCCGGGCGATTCAGCTCCAGGCGTCACAATAACCGCCGCCAAAAACCTCCGCAAGACGGCCAGGATCCCGAACGCTGAAAATAGGGCCGGCCGGGATGGTTGACAACGGAAGGAAACGAAACCGATTACGTTGACCCGGTGCCGACAGATGCGTACAGTCGCAACAACCCGGTGTCCCGATCGAGCGATTAAAACAAAACACATGAAATTACTGCGAAAAACCGTCCATCACCGAACACATGGATGCGGAATCCCGGCCCCATGAAATCGAACCGATCAGATCGTCTCCAATCCGCCATTTGTCCGCCGGCGATGCCGATGGTCCGGGTGATCCTGCTCCTGGCGCTGTTTTTTTCGCCGGCGACGATCCTGGCCGGGGAGAAGAGAACGCCGGCGCTGAAATCCCAACTGGTGGTCGGCAGCGAACTGGACTACCCCCCCTATGCCCTCGTCAATGAACAGGGACGCGCCGATGGTTTCAGCGTCGACCTGTTCAAGGCGGTGGCCGAAGTGATGGGTTTTGCGGTGTCGTTCCGGGTGGGACCCTGGGAAGAGGTGCGCACGGCGTTGGAACGGGGGGAAATCGATGCCCTGCCCCATGTGGCCTATTCCCTGGAACGGGACCGGCTGTTCGATTTTTCCACCCTCCATACCCTCTCCTATGGCGCGGTGTTCGTGCGTGAAGGCGAACCCGGCATCCGCTCGGAAAGCGACCTGGAAGGGCGGAAAATCGTCGTCATGCGCTCCGATATCGCCCATGACTACCTGATTTCAAAGCATTTCACCGATCGGATTCTCGCCGAACGAACCGTCGCCGGTGCGTTACGGCGCCTGGCCGCCGGCGAGGGGGATTTTGCGTTCGTACCCCGCCTGGTCGGTTTGACCACCGCCCGGGAGCTGGGCCTGACCCACATTCATACCACCGGTCCCAAAATTCGTTTGGCCGGCCGCGGTTACGGTTTTGCCGTCCGGGAGGGCGACACCGATCTGTTGGACCATCTGAACCAGGGACTCAAAATCATCAAGACCACCGGTCGGTTCGATGCCATTTTCGAAAAATGGTTCGGTGTGGTGAACCCGGAACGGACCGCGCCCGAATTCAACACCGGCCTCCGGGACGGCCATTGGCTGCCGGCCGCCGCCCGAAACGACGCCCTGATCATCACCCTGATTTTGTTGATGATCGCCCCCCTGGCCTGGAATCAGTGGGGAGCGGTGAAGGGCATGGGGGATCGCAAGCGCATCCTGATCCTGGTGGGCATCATGACCATGGTGGCGGTGGTTATCAGCGGCGCCGCCATCCGCATCCTCTATTTGACCTCCCTGGCCCAACAACGCGCCCACCTGGTGGATGCGGTGACCAGCCAGGCCCGATTGATCGAGGCCGTAGCCCGTTTCGACCGCGAACACAGCCGGAAACTGCGCCATCATGCCGAAGCGCTAAAAATTCCCGGTTTAAGACCCTATCTGGATGATCCGACCGCCGCCACCCTGTCGCAGATCGAACAGGCCCATGCCAACCACCGGGGGTTCGGACAGAGCGGGGAGTTCACCCTGGCGCGGCGCCAGGGTGACCAGATCATCTATCTGTGGCGGCACCGTCACTATGATCTGGATCAACCCCGTCCGGTGCCGTTTTCCAGCCGGTTGGCGGAAGCCATGCGCCGCGCCTTGTCCGGGCAATCCGGATCGTTGATCGGTTCCGACTATCGCAACGTCACGGTCCTGGCCGCCTACGAACCGGTAGCCATCCTCGATCTGGGCATCGTCGCCAAGATCGATCTGTCGGAAGTCCGCACCCCGTTCCTGCAGGCCGCCCTGTTGGTGGCGGTGATCGGTTTGATCGTCATCCTCGGCGGGGCGGTTTTCTTTTTCCGCATCAGCAACCCGATCATGGAAAAAATCAGCCGCCAGGAGATCGCCCGGCAGACCGCGGAAGCCTCCAGCCGTTCCAAAAGTGAATTTTTGGCCATCATGAGCCATGAAATCCGCACACCGCTCAACGTGCTCCTCGGCATGAGCGACCTCCTCCAGGAGAGTTCGCTGTCGATGGACCAAAAACGCCAGTTGACCATGGTCCATAATGCCGGGGAACATCTGTTGACCATCATCAACGATATTCTCGATCTTTCCAAGATCGAGGTCGGCGCCGTCACCCTGGAGCCGGCGCCGCTGCGACCGGAGAAAATGGCCCGCCTGGTGGCGGAAATGATGCGCGGTCGGATGGAAAAAAAGGGGTTGACCTTCATCTTCGATCCGGCCCCGGACCTGCCGGAGTGGATCCTGGGCGATGAAGGGCGTTTGAAACAGATTTTGATCAACCTGCTGGGCAATGCCGTCAAATTCACCGAACGGGGCCACATCACCCTGAAACTCGCCTACCGGCATGAAAAAGGAGAACTGTGGATCACCATCGGCGACACCGGCGTCGGCATCGGCCCGGATCAACTGGAAAAAATTTTCGACAAATTCACCCAGGCCGACGCCAGCATCTCCCGACGATATGGCGGTACCGGCCTGGGTCTGGCCATCTCCCGAAACCTGGTGGAACTGATGGGCGGCACCATCTCCGTCAACAGCGCCCTCGGTCGGGGCAGTACCTTTCACATCACCATCCCCCTGCCCCCCGGCGCGGCTCCAGCCCCGGTTCCGACCGTCCCATCCATACCCATGGTTCAGGAAAACCTGCCGCCGTTGAACATCCTTCTGGCAGAGGACTCGGAGGATAACCAGACCCTGGTCCTGAACTATTTGAAAGACACCCCCTGGCGAATCGAAACGGTCATGGACGGTCAGGAGGCCCTGGAACGGGTCCAAAGCGGTGGATTGGACCTGGTGTTGATGGATATTCAAATGCCGATCATGGATGGATATGCCGCCACGCGGCAAATCCGCCGCTGGGAACGGCGCCAGGAGCGCCAACCCCTGCCGATCCTGGCCCTCAGCGCCCATGCCCTGGAAACCGAAAAACAGAAAAGCCTGGACGTCGGCTGCGATGCCCATCTGACCAAACCCATCAAAAAAAAGGTGCTTTTGGATAAAATTCATCAATTCACCGCCATGGCCGACCAGAATGCAACGGACCGCCCCTGAGGGACGGTTTTTCCTTGGACCATACGATGCTTCCGAATGGTTTTCAGATAGCCTCTCAGGGATGAGCCCCCCGAAAAAAATGGCAAACCTTATATCGCCGGCAACGACAACAGGCTGATTCCGCTACGATCACCTCTGTTGCTCAATGGTAGGTTTTTGACTTTTTACGGGAGACTCCCCCATGATCCGGTCCTGACCGGGATCGGTGAAATCACCCATTGATACCAGGGTGACATTTCTCCACTGAACGGTCCCCGCCACCCCCCGGCAGTCGGGCGAAGCAAAGTTTTTGGTATCAGCCGGTGACATCCACCCCTCCCTTTCTTTCCAACCATCCAGCCGCCGTTTTTCCCCGGGCAAATTTTTCCTTTCCTTTATCAAGTGGACGACACGACGCCGCTGCCGCCCTGTCCAGCACCCGATAACACCCTTCCCAACATGATGAAATGTCAGCAATATTAGAATAAAATAAAGATCTTGGGCATCCGTTTTGCAGTGATACCTTTAACAGACTATTCATCAATTTTTAATATTATCTAATTTTAATGTTTACCCATACTTCCGTTAACACCGCACAACCTGAAAGTGAGCACTCATTGATACACTGTGTAACAAGTCGTTACTGTAGCGCCAGGGAACTTAATATATAATAAAATCCTCAAATAGAGTAACGGACGGTTTCCGGTTTGAGTGCTTTTTCACCAGACGGCGTGGGGTACGCCCGATGGAACGTCTGCATGGAGAGACCGATGGGAAGCCACTCCTTGAGTTGGTTGAACGATCGTATCATCGAATGGCTGGTGGCCGAAAAAGAGCCGGTCGGCATGCCGTTGTGCAACTTTGAGCGCCTGCGTGGCGTCATCCAGCCCGGCGATGTGTTGCTGGTGGAAGGATTGAGCCGGGTCAGCGAGGTGATCAAGCTCATCACCCAAAGCCCCTGGTCCCACGCCGCCGTCAGCATCGGTTCCCTCCACCAGATCAAGGACCCGGAGATCCGCGCCCGGGTGGCCCTCTATCATGATGGCGACCCCAAGGAACCGTTGATCATCGAGGCGTTGATGGACCGGGGGGTGGTGGTGACCCGTCTGTCCGAATACAAAAATCACCATGTGCGCATCTGCCGGCCCAAGGGGCTTTCCCCCTGGGACACGCAAAAAGTGATCGATTTCGCCGTCCGCCACCTCGGTTGTGACTATGATTTCAGGCAGATCATGGACCTGGCCCGGTTCCTGTTGCCCTACGGCATCCTGCCGCGACGCCTCGGTTCCAGCCTGTTCCAGCACCACGCCGGCGTCAATACCCGCGCCGTCTGCTCCTCCATGCTGGCCCGGGCCTTCATGTCGGTCCGTTTCCCCATCATCCCGGTGGCCCAACGCGATCAAGGGGACACCTGCGCCTCTACCATCGAAATTTTCGCCTGTTCACCCCGCGGGATTTCGACGTCTCCCCCTATTTCGAAATCATCAAATATCCGCTGTTGGGCCATGAGGACATGGCCAATTACCGCAATCTGCCCTGGGGCAGGAGGGGTTGGTCTGCAATACCGAAGGGGATTGCTTTTCCCCCTTCACCACCGGGACCGGTGCCGAGGTCGGTTACCCGTTCCGGACCGCCATCCGCCGGTTTTGGCAACGCTGGCCGCAGTTCATCCATCGACCCTTTGCCGGACGGGAACCCATTCCGGCCTACCCGGTGGCCAACACGCTGAATGGTCTGGTCGACACGGGAGAGCGCCCATCGGTGCCACTCTCCCCGCCGTCGACCAACGCCGACGGCCACTATTCCCCGACTCATGAAGGAGCCGCGTGATGAGTGTTTTCACCTGGACCCCGTGGGCGGCCCTGGCCCTGATCTGGGCCATGGCCGCTTTTCAAGCCTCCATCCGCACCTGGACCCTGGGCATCGGCATCATTCTCACCGCCCTGTCCTGGCCGGTGTTCCCACCGGGAGACGGCCATCTGCTCCTGGCCGGGGTCTATGTGGTCCTGGCCCTGGTGTTCAACAGTCCCACCCTGCGGATACGGTTGATCACCGGCCCGATCATGCGGTTGTTCAAAAAGGCCCTGCCCCCGCTCTCCAAGACCGAGCAGGAGGCGTTGGAGGCCGGTACCGTCTGGTGGGACCGGGAGCTGTTCAGCGGTCGTCCGCAGTGGCGAAAACTGCTGGACCAGCCGTCCCCGGCCCTGACGCCGGCCGAACAGGCCTTCGTCGACGGACCGGTGGAAACCCTCTGTCACCTGCTCAACGACTGGGAGATCACCGCCGAACGCAAAGACCTCCCGCCCGAGGTCTGGACCTATCTGAAGCGGGAACGTTTTTTCGGCATGGTCATCCCCCGGGAATATGGCGGGCTCGGTTTTTCCGCCCGGGCCCATTCAGCGGTGGTGGCCAAGATCGCCGGTCGCAGCGTCACGGCGGCGGTGACGGTGATGGTGCCCAACTCCCTGGGACCGGCGGAACTGTTGCGCCACTACGGCACCGACGCCCAGCGCGATCACTATCTGCCGCGCCTGGCCGATGGCCGTGAAATCCCCTGTTTCGCCCTGACCAGCCCCGAGGCCGGCAGCGACGCCGGCGCCATGCCCGATCGGGGCAAGGTTTGCCGCCAGGATTTCCAGGGCCGGAAAAATGTCCTGGGGGCGCGCATCAACTGGAACAAACGCTACATCACCCTGGGACCGGTGGCCACCCTGCTGGGTTTGGCCTTCCGTCTGGAGGATCCCGACGGCCTGTTGCCCGGTGGCCTGGAGACCGGCATCACCCTGGCCCTGATCCCGACCAACACCCCGGGTGTCCTCATCGGCAACCGCCACAACCCCCTGGACATCCCCTTCCAGAACGGTCCCACCCGGGGCCGCGACGTGTTCATCCCCCTGGAGTGGATCATCGGCGGGCCGGCCCGGGCCGGACAGGGTTGGCGCATGTTGATGGATTGCCTCTCCGAAGGCCGGGCCATCTCCCTGCCGGCCCTGAGCGCCGGGGCGGCCAAGACCGCCAGCCGCGTGGTCGGCAACTATGCTCGCGTGCGCAAACAGTTCGGACTGCCCATCGGCCGGTTCCAGGGCATCGAAACGGTCCTGGGACGCATGGCCGGACAGACCTATCTGATGGAGGCGGCGCGCCGACTGACCGCCGGGGCGGTCGACCAGGGTGAAAAACCGTCGGTGATCTCCGCCCTGACCAAATATCAGATGACCGAACGGATGCGTCTGGTGGTCAACGATGCCATGGATGTGGTCGGCGGCGCCGGCATCTCCCTGGGACCCAGCAATCTGTTGGGACGCATGTATCAATCGATCCCGGTCGGCATCACCGTCGAAGGGGCCAATATTCTCACCCGCACCCTGATCGTTTTCGGCCAGGGGGCGGTACGGGCGCACCCGTTCCTGTTGCGGGAACTGAAAGCCCTGGATGAAACGGACCCCGGTAAACGGGCGCGCGATTTCGACGCCGCCTTTCTCGGCCATGTCGGTTTCGCCGTCGGCAACGTCGCCCGCACCCTGTGGCTGGGTCTGACCGGCGGTCGCCCCCACTCCGCCCCGGTTTCCGGCCCGGAGGGACGCTATTATCGACAGCTCGGCCATCTCAGCAGCCGTTTCGCCATGGTCGCCGACGTGGCCCTGTTGACCCTGGGCGGCTCTCTGAAACGGCGGGAAGCCCTCTCCGGCCGTATGGCCGACATGCTCAGTCATCTCTATCTGGGTTCGGCGGTCTTGAAACGATTCCACGACGAAGGCCGTCCCCGGGCCGATGAACCGCTGCTGGCGTGGGCCATGGCCCACCATCTGCACGGCGCCCAGGAGTCCCTGCACCAGTTCCTGGTCAACTTTCCCCATCGTCCCGTCGCCTGGCTGCTGCGTCTGCTCTGCTTCCCCCTGGGACGGCATCTGGCGCCACCGGACGACCGGCTGACCGCCACCGTGGCCCGGCGCCTGCTGGAGCCCTCCGCCGACCGGGATCGCCTCACCGCCGGCATTTTCATCCCCGGCGATGCCGATGAACCCCTGGCCCGTCTGGAAAGCGCCGCCCGTCTGGCGGTATTGACCGAACCGCTGGAAAAACGGTTGAAAGTATTCCGCCGGGTGGCCCATCTGCCCAAGGATGTGGACCCGGTGCCGGCGGCCCTGGAGGCCCACGCCATCACCGAAGTGGAAGCCCGAACCCTGGCCCGGGCCCGAACCCTGGCCAATCAGGTGATCCAGGTGGACGACTTCGACGATCATCCCCCCCATCAACAGGAGCGTGCCGCATGAACGGTTCCCCAGTCTACGTCATCGACGGTTGCCGCACCCCCTTCCTGCGGGCGGCGGGCAAGGCCAATCCGTTCAGCGCCTCGGACCTGGCGGTGGCGGCGGGCCGCACCCTGCTGTTGCGCCAACCCTTCCACCCCCGGGAACTGGACGAGGTAATCCTCGGCTGTGTCATGCCGGCCCCGGACGAGGCCAACATCGCCCGTGTCGCCGCCCTGCGCCTGGGCTGCGGTGCGGAGACCCCGGCCTGGACGGTGCAGCGCAATTGCGCCTCGGGCATGCAGGCCTTGGACAACGCCATCACCAACATTCAAACCGGCCGTTCGAAACTGGTCCTGGCCGGCGGCGTCGAAGCCATGAGCCGGGCGCCGTTGCAGTTCACAACCGGGTTCGCCGACTGGCTGGCCGCCTGGTACAAGGCCCGGGGTTGGGGCGATCGTTGGACGCTGCTGAAACAACTGAAACCGCGCCACCTTAAACCGGTCATCACCCTGTTCAAAGGGCTCACCGATCCCGTCGTCGGCCTCTCCATGGGACAGACGGCGGAAAATCTCGCCTGGCGCTTCGGCATCTCCCGCCCGGAGATGGACCGGTTCGCCGTCGACAGCCATCAACGGCTGGCAGCGGCCCAGGAGGCCGACCGTTTCCAGGATGAGCTGGTGCCGATCATCGCCGCGGATGGACACCCGTTCGACAGCGACAACGGTCTGCGCCGGGATGCCAGCGTCGATCGGTTGCGGGACCTCAAGCCGGTCTTCGACCGCCGCCTGGGGCTGCTCACCGCCGGCAACAGCGCCCAGGTCACCGATGGCGCCTGCCTGTTGTTGCTGGCCAGCGAAGAGGCGCTGCATGAACACGGCCTGGAACCCCTGGGCCGCCTCTCCCCCGCCACCTGGGCCGGCCTGGATCCGGCGCAGATGGGTTTGGGACCGGTGCATGCCATCGACCGGCTGATGCAACGGGACGGTCTGGCGGTCGATTCGGTGGATTTTTGGGAGATCAACGAAGCCTTCGCCGCCCAGGTGTTGGCCTGCACCAGGGCCATGGCCGATGCGGACTACTGCCGCACCGAACTGGGCCGCGAAACACCCCTGGGCACCATCGACGACAAACGCCTGAACGTCGATGGCGGCTCCATCAGCATCGGCCACCCGGTGGGGGCCAGCGGCGCCCGCATCGTTCTGCACCTGTTGCGCCTGCTGCACAAACGCCGCGCCAAACGCGGCATCGCCGCCCTCTGCATCGGCGGGGGACAGGGCGGGGCCATGTTGGCCGAAGCGGTTTGAACCGAATGTCCGAGCAAGGGAGAACAACCATGACCTGGAATCCACTCAACGGCGAGCACTGGCGGCTGGAGAGCGATGCCGAAAACGTCGCCTGGCTGACCATCGACCTGGCCGGCAGCGGCACCAATGTGCTCTCGGCGCCGGTTTTGAACGAATTGAACCGCATGCTCGATGCCGTGGAGATCCGCAATCCGACCGGTTTGATCATCCGCTCCGGCAAGAAAAACGGTTTTATCGCCGGGGCCGACATCAAGGAATTCACCACCTTCACCGACAGCGCCCATGCGCAACGGGAGATCCATCGCGCCATGCCCATCTTCCAGCGCCTGGAGGAACTGCCCTTTCCGACGGTGGCCATGATCCACGGTTTTTGCCTCGGCGGCGGCCTGGAGCTGGCCCTGGCCTGCCGGTACCGGGTGGCGGAGGATGGCGCCGATACCCGTCTGGGACTGCCGGAGGTGCGCCTGGGCATCCACCCCGGATTCGGCGGCACGGTTCGCCTGCCGCGCCTCATCGGTCATCTGCCGGCCCTGGGCCTGATGCTCACCGGCCGCACCCTGAAGACCAAACAGGCCTGGAAAACGGGCATCGTCGACCGCATCGCCCCGCGCCGCCATCTGGAACGTGGCGCCCTGGCGTTGATCCACGATCCGCCCCGGCGCAAACAGCCCGGATTCTGGAGCCGGTTGCCGGGCAATCCCCTGCTGCGGCCCCTGGTGGCGGCCTGGTTGCATCGTAAAACCGAAGCCCGGGCCCCGGCCCGCGACTATCCGGCCCCCCACGCCCTGATCGACCTCTGGCGCCGCTGCGGTCCGGCGCCGGTCGGCAGCCGGTTCGAACAGGAGGCGGCCTCGGTGGCCAAACTGATCACCGGCCGTACCGCCGGCAACCTGATCCGCCTGTTCGGTTTGCAGGAACGATTGAAATCCCTGGGCAAAAAGACCGATTTCAAACCGCAGCGGGTCCATGTGGCCGGCGCCGGCGTCATGGGGGGCGACATCGCCGCCTGGTGCGCCCTCAACGGTCTCACCGTCACCCTGCAGGACCGCAACGATACCATCATCGGCCGTGCCATCGGCCGCGCCAGCAAACTTTTTCAGATGAAACTGAAGGATCCCCTGTTGGTGCGCGACGCCCTGGACCGGTTGATCCCCGACTCCCGGGGCGATGGCGTCGCCAAGGCCGACGTGGTGATCGAGGCGATCTTCGAAAATCTGGAAGCCAAACAAAAACTGTTGTCGGACCTGGAGGCGAAACTGAAACCGGGGGCGTTGCTGGCCACCAACACCTCCAGCATCTGCCTGGAAGAGATCGCCAAGGCCCTGAAAAATCCACAACGATTCATCGGCCTGCACTTTTTCAACCCGGTGGCGAAAATGCCGCTGTTGGAGGTGGTGGCCGGTAGCGGCAGCTCCCCGGAGGCGGTCGATGACGGTTGTGCCTTCGGCGTCGCCGTCAAACGGTCACCCCTGCCGGTGAAAAGCGGTCCCGGTTTTCTCATCAACCGCATCCTCATGCCCTATCTGTTGGAGGCGGTCACCCTGGTTGCCGAAGGGGTGGCGCCGAAGGCGGTGGACCGGGCGGCGGTCACCTTCGGCATGCCCATGGGTCCCATCGCCCTGGCCGACGTGGTGGGACTGGACATCTGCCTGTCGGTGGCGAAAAACCTGGCCGATCTCCATCCCCACCCCATCCCGAAAATTCTTCAGGAACGGGTGGCCCGCAACCATCTGGGACGCAAGAGCGGCCGCGGTTTCTACACCTATGACATGGCCGGGCGCCAGGGACCCTCCGACATCAAAGGGAGCACCCCCCCGCCCGAAACGTTGATCGACCGGTTGTTCGGCGTCCTCCTCAACGAGGCCGCCGCCTGTCTGCGCGAAGGGGTGGTGGCCGATGCCGACCTGCTGGATGCCGGCGTGGTGCTGGGCACCGGTTACGCCCCTTTCCGGGGCGGACCCATGCGCACCATCGAACAGTGTGGCCGACAGGAGTTGTTGCAACGGTTGCAGGAGCTGGAACGGCGCCAGGGCGCCCGTTTCACCCCGGATCCCGGCTGGCAATCGGACCCGGTCCATCCCACTCCCGCCAATCAGGAGTTCATCCATGAACCGGAATCAACTCACCATCACCCCACCGTGGCGGGTCCGCACGTTGCCCGACTTGTTTCGGGAGCGCGCCCGGGAAACACCGGCATCCATCGCCTACCGACAGTGGGATCCCACGCTTGAAACCTGGCGGGAGGTGACCTGGCGGCAGATGGTCGACCGGGCCGCCCATTGGCAGAGAGGATTGGCAGCCGAAAACCTGCGCCCCGGCGACCGGGTGGCGATCCTCATGAACAACCGCTGGGAGTGGGTGGCCTTCGATCAGGCGGCCCTGGGACTGGACCTGGTGGTGGTGCCGCTTTACGTCAACGACAACCCGGACAACCTGGTCCACATCCTCAACGACTCCGGGGCGCGGTTGCTGTTGATCCAAAATCTGGACACCTGGCGGCAACTCCATCCACTGCGGAAACGGATGCCGGCCCTGAAACGGGTGATCTGTCTGGAGTCCTGCGACGACCATGGGGAGCTCAACCCGGACAGCCCGCCGGCCGACTCCATTCTGGTGCCCCTGGCCCGCTGGCTGCCCGGCGAGGCCGGAGAGTTGCAGTCCGGCCATGGCGATGCCAAACGGTTGGCGACCATCATCTATACTTCCGGCACCACCGGCCGTCCCAAGGGGGTGATGTTGAGCCATGGCAACATTCTCGCCGACGCCTACAGCGCCTTGCGCCTGACGCCGGTCTACGGTTCGGACCTGTTCCTCAGTTTCCTGCCCCTCTCCCACGCCCTGGAGCGGACCGCCGGTTACTATCTGCCGATGATGGCCGGGGCAACGGTGGCCTATGCCCGTTCCATCGCTTTGTTGGCGGAGGACCTGCAAACCATCCGTCCCACGGCGCTGATATCGGTGCCGCGCATCTATGAGCGCATCCATCAGCAGGTCCACCAAACCCTGAACCGGGCCTCACCGCTGTTGCGCGGTCTGTTCGGTCTGACCGTTCAAAACGGCTGGCAGGCCTTCCGTCATCAACAGGGCCACCGTTTTTGGGCGCCGGACCTGCTGTTCTGGCCACTGTTGAAAAAAATGGTGGCGGCCAAAGTTCAGGCCCGCCTCGGCGGTCGGCTGCGGGTGGCGGTGTGCGGTGGCGCGCCGCTGGCCAACGATGTCGCCCGTTTTTTCATCGGCCTCGGCATCCCCATCATCCAGGGATACGGTCTCACCGAAACCGCCCCCATCATCAGCGTCAACCCCCTGGAGGACAACGACCCCACCAGTGTCGGCCGGATGTTGCCGGGGGTGGAGGCACGTATCGCCGACAATGGCGAGTTGTTGGTGCGCGGTCCGTCGGTGATGATGGGTTACTGGCACAACGATGAAGCCACCCGCCGGACCATAGACGGGGAAGGCTGGTTGCACACCGGCGATCTGGCGGAGATCGACCGGGGACACATCCGCATCACCGGCCGTTTGAAGGAGATCATCGTCCTCGCCAACGGTCGCAAGGTCCCCCCCGCCGACATGGAGGCCGCCATCACCGCCGATCCGCTGTTCCAACAGGTATTGATCGTCGGCGAAGGCGCCCCCTACCTCTCGGCCCTGACGGTACTGGACCCGGAGTGCTGGCAACGGTTCGCCCGCCGTCTGAACATCGATCCCCACACCGCCGACGCCCTGGAAAACCAGCGGGTGAAAACGGTGATATTGGAACGGATGGCCCGGCAACTGAAAAAATTTCCCGGTTTCGCCAAAATACGCAGCGTCCATCCGACCCTGGAGCCCTGGACCATCGAAAACGGCCTGCTGACCCCAACCTTGAAACTTCGCCGCAACCACATCCTCGACGCCCTGAAAGAGCAGGTGGCGCGGCTTTATGAAGGGCATGGGCTGTTCGCCCGATCCTGATGGACCGTTTTTATTCGACCTTTTTCCCGGGTGGGTGGTAAAATGGACCCATCGTCCATTTTCATGCCGCCAGGGAAAAAAAATGAGACCGTCAAGCCGCGTTGCCATCCTCCTCCTGGTTCCGTTTTTCTTCGTACCCGCCGCCCGGGGGGCCGGTCAATCCCCGGCGCAAATCCGGGGTGAGATCACCGCCGCCCACAACCGGGTGCGCAGCAACCACGGCCTGTCATCCCTCTCCTGGTCCGGGCGGTTGGCCGGTATCGCCCAGGATTGGGCCGATCACCTGGCCAACGACAACGGCTGCCGCATGCGCCATCGTTCCAACAACAGCTATGGGGAAAATCTCTACTGGGCCAGCGCCATGCGTTTTTCCAGCGGTAAACGGCAGGTGATGTCGGTCTCCCCGAGCCGGGTGGTCAACAGTTGGGCGTCGGAAAAAAAATATTATGATGCCGACAGCAACCGCTGTGAGCGCGGCCGGGTTTGCGGACACTACACCCAGGTGGTCTGGCACAGCACCCGGCAGGTCGGATGCGCCATGACCGTCTGTCCCGACAAAGGGCAAATCTGGGTCTGCAACTATCACCCGGCCGGCAACATCATCGGCCAGCGCCCCTTCGACCCCGGTAGCAACCGGGTGGCGGACGATGACACCGGTTCGGAACCACAATCGCAGCCGCAATCACAACGACAATCTCAACCCTCCCACCGTCACTCCAACACCTTTTTCGGCACCACCATGCTGCCATCGCTGGGCGGTGCGTCCATTCCGGCCATCAACCGGGATTCCAACCGCCGCCGGAATCAAGAGGACGTGCAACCCCGGAACCGGCGCCGCCAGGACCGTATATCCAACTCCGTAACCAATAATGGCCGTTTCCGCATCGATCGGAACCCCTTTCCATCGACCTTCCTGCCATCCACTCTGAAGCAGCAGAGGAATAACCGGCGCATCCAGATGCAAAAAGAACGCGCCAATGTGAGAAAAGA
>CAYFNE010000006.1:0-73676 GCA_964344355.1 uncultured Magnetococcales bacterium | reverse complement strand
AAAAGAGCGCATCCAGATGAAAAAAGAGCGCATCCAGATGAAAAAAGAGCGCGCCAATGTGAGAAAAGAGCGCACCCGCCGCCGCGTTCTCGATCTGATGAACAACCCCCCGCGCAACAGGAGTGGCCAAGGCCGTGACAACCGGGAAAACGAGCTGCTGCGAGGCGTGTTGGGAATCATGCAGTACCACCGTTGATCCGGTCCGGAAATGACGGGAAAGAGCTGGCTTTCACAACTGACTTTCCACAACGGCAATAAATCCAAAATGCACAATCATCACGTTGTTATCGTTGAACAAACAAAGATTCGCCCGCATTTTTTTTTAGGCGATTCAGCCCGAATCCGATAGAGTGTGCCCAAGGGTCGTGCAACACCCCGGAATGGACTCCCCGACCAGGTGTCGACCGAATCAACAATTGGGCAAAAACGGAGCGTGGGATGATCGATAACACAACGGATGATGTCAAGCCGGCGACGGTCAAAAAAACAAACCGGGGGCTGGTCTCCAAGCTCGGGGGATTGACCCTCCTGGCGAGCATACTGGCGGGAGCCGGACTGGCCAACTCCGTGCATCACCGGAGCAACCTGTTTTCCCCGACCGATACCGGGGCGCGCACCATCGCCGATGGCGCTACCCTGGACCTGGTTCAGGATCAGGCCATCCATCTGGCCGGCAAACGGGTGGACAACCTGTCACCAACCCCGGAAGCCCTGGGCGGGATGTTCGATCTCGAAGGCAATCCCCTCCTCACCAATACGCCGCCGCTGCCCGAAAGCGCCCCGAAAAGCGTTGATGGCGCCCTGACCCCCCTGGAGGCGCAGATCAACAAGGTGTTGATGGAACAGATCGATCCCCCGGGACCGTTCCTGGCCCTGCGCCAAAAAATGTTGGACACCATCCCCAACACCTATCCTGTGCCCTTCAAGGGGGTCACCAGCGGTTATGGTTTCCGCAAACACCCCACCACCGGCAAGAAGGATTTTCACCGGGGCATCGACCTGCGGGCCGCCATGAGGACCCCGGTCCACGCCACCGCTGACGGTGTGGTCGAATTCGCCGGTTTCCATAAAAAAAGCGGCTACGGCAGGATGGTCATCCTCCACCACAACTACGGGTTCCGCACCACCTACGCCCACCTGAGCGATGTGCAGGTGAAAAGCGGCACCTTCATCCGCAAGGGCGACCAGATCGGCCTCTCCGGCAACAGTGGTTTGAGCAACGGTCCACACCTGCACTACGAGGTCCGTTTCATCCATCGCCAGTTGAATCCGCGCCCGTTCCTGGAGTGGGGACCGGACCACTATCAACCGCTGTTCCAGGTCAAGCAGGTGCATTGGCGCTCGATGATGCGACTCATCGCCCATCGCGTGAACGAACCGGTCCTGCCGCCCCTGTGGTTGGCCGGACAGCAGGGGGAGTTCCCCCTGGGCATGGACAAACCGGAAACCACCTTGTAGGAAACACCGATCGGCACGCGTCGGTCACCCGGTCATTCGAACCGTTTCCCATCCGCCGGGACCGCACAGTGGCCCGGCGGTTTTTTTTCGTCCGCCGCACCGAAACCACCGCCACCGGGGGTTCGAATCTCCAGGACATCCCCGGTCGCTACCCGCCCCTGCCAGCAACCGGGCAGTTTTTCCGGCCGTTCCGCCCCGCGGCGCCACAAACGGTTTTCCCCCGCCGCCCCCGGTTGACCACCCGCCAACCCGAAAGGTCGGGTGGTGCGCCGTTGGGTGAGCAGGGTGATGGCCAGCGGCGCCAGAAAACGGAAACAACGTATCACCCCATCGCCACCGCGCCAGCGTCCGGCGCCACCGGTGCCCGGAGTCAACGAAAACCGTTCCAGGCGCACCTCCGGAAACCGGTATTCCAACACCTCCGGATCGGTGATACGGGTATTGGTCATATGCACCTGAACACCGGAGGCGCCATCGGCACCGGCCACCGCCCCCGAACCACCGGCGATGGTTTCATAATATTGGCCGCCGCTGCCATCGGCGGCGCCGAACAAAAAATTGTTCATGGTGCCCTGGGAGGCCGCCGCCACCCCCAACGCCCCATAGAGAACATCCACCAACCGTTGTGAGGTTTCCACATTGCCCCCGGCCACCGCCGCCCCGGCCCCGGGATGGAGCAGGGTCCTCTCGGGAATGTGCAGGGTGATGGCCCGCAAACAACCGTCATTGAGGGGCACATCACCGTCGATGAGGGTGCGCAATACGTAGAGCACCGCCGCCCGGGTCACCGCCGGCGGCGCATTCAGGTTGCCGGCATGGGGTGGCGAAGTACCGCTGAAATCAACCCGCGCCCGGGGTATCCCCGACCCATCGCGATCGATGACCAGGGAGACGACGATGCGCTCACCGCCATCCAACCGGTCCTGGAACCGACCCCGCCAGGCATCCCGGCCGGCCAGCAACCGTTCCAGGGCCCTGGACATGGCCCGGGCGGCGTTTTCACGCATGTGATCCATATAGGCACGAACCACATCATCACCATGAAGATCACACAGTTCGGTCAACTCCCGCATGCCGCGCTGGACGGCGGCGATCTGGGCGCGCAGGTCGGACAACCGTTCCGGCACGTTGCGCGCCGGCCAGGCGCCGCCGCGCAACACCGCCTCCACCGCCTCCTGGTCGAAAACCCCCTCCCTGACCACCGGCAGGTTGGAAAACACCACCCCTTCCTCTTCCAGACGGCGGGCGAAGGGGGGCATGGAACCGGGATGGGTACCGCCCATATCGGCATGATGGCCACGGGCGGCGACATAAAATACCGGCCGTTCACCACGGAACAACGGCGCCATCACCGTCACATCCGGCAGGTGCGAACCACCCCGGTGGGGATCATTGGAGATGAACACATCCCCCGGCCGGATGGTCCCGCCACGGGTTTGGATCAGATTGGCCACCGTTTCACCCATGGCCCCCAGATGCACCGGCACATGCGGGGCGTTGGCCACCAGACGGCCGGCATGGTCGAACAGGGCGCAGGAAAAGTCCAAACGCTCCTTGATGTTGACCGAATGGGCGGTTCGGGCCAGGGATTCACCCATGCGGCCGGCGATGCCCATGAAACGGTGATTGAACAGCTCCAACAACACCGGGTCCCAGGCGGTGCCCACCCGCTCCCGCTGTCTTTGCCGTAGCAGCAGGGTCAAAATACCGTTGTCATCCAGGGTCACATCGAATCCCGGCTCAACGACGGTGGTCGAGTGGGCCTCGGTGATCAACACCGGCCCGGAGAGGGTCTCACCGGCAACCAGGTCCGAGCGCCGATAGACGGCCGTCGCCATGGCCACGCCATCCCCGTCGCGATCATGAAACCAGACCGACCGCCGGGCCAATGGTTCGGGGGGAGGCCCGACAACCGCTCCCTCCCCGGTCGCCATCGCCGTTGGCCGCCGCCCCAACCCCCCGTCGGAGGTGCGCGCCACCACCTCCAGCCGCAGATTGACCAGCTCCAACTCCATGGAAGGTGGCACATAGCCGAAATGGTCGCGGTGAGCCCGTTGAAACCGGTCGATCAACACCGCCAAATCGGCCTCGAACGGGATGGTCAACGGGGTATCGGTGCCCGCCAGCCGCAAGTCCACCTGCAAATGCCGTTCAAAGCCCCCCTCACCACCGACCCCCGGCTCCCCGGCCATCTCCGTTTCCAACGTTTCGGCCAGTTGCGCCCCCCGGCGAACCAACCGCGCCAGGGCCGGTTCATCCAGCGGCCACAACAGGGTCTCCACCCGGCTGCGGCGATGGGCGGCCATGGCCATGCCGAAGGCGGACAGCAGCCCGCCCAGGGGGTGCAGACGCACCCGTGGAATGTCCAATCCCCGGGCGATGCCGCCGGCATGCTGCCCCCCGGCGCCGCCGAAACAGACCAGGGCATGCCGGCGCAGGTCGAAACCGCGCGCCACCGACAGGGCCTTGATCGGCCGGCTCATCACCTCGTTGGCAATGCGGACGAAACCCAGGGCCAGGGATTCGATGCCCTGCTCCCGTCCGGTCTTCTCCTTCATCCGTTCGGCGATGGCGGTCAGACGCGCCCGGGAGGCGGACTCATCCAGGGGGGCATCCCGGTTCGGACCGAACAGGTGGGGAAAATGGTCGGGAACGATGCGACCCAACAGCAGGTTGGCATCGGTGATGGTGGCCGGTCCGCCCAGGCCATAACAGGCCGGCCCGGGATCGGCCCCGGCGGAGTCCGGACCGACGCTCAATTTTTCGCCATCGAAATGGAGGATCGATCCACCGCCGGCGGCCACCGTCTCCACATGCAACATCGGCGTTTGATAGCGAATGCCCGCGGTCTCCACCTCCAGGATCCGCTCCAGATGACCCTCATAACGGCACACATCGGTGGAGGTGCCCCCCATGTCGAAACCGATCACCGCCGCATCACCGGTCAGGCCCGCAACCGCCGCCGTCCCCATCACCCCGCCCGCCGGTCCCGACAATGTGGCATCCTTGCCGGTAAACCCCTCCGGGGCCAGCAGCGCCCCGGAGCTGCCCATGAAATGCAGGGGAATCTCCCCGGTCCAACGCCGCACCCGCCGGGCATAATGCCACAACACCGGGGTCAGATAGGCATCCACCAGGGTGGTACGTCCCCGGCCCACGGCCTGGATCAACGACAGGGCGGTGTGAGAGGCGGAAACATGGGTGAAAGTGAACGGCGCCGCCAGTTCGACGGCCAATTTTTCATGAACGGGATTTTTCCAGGCGTGCAAAAAGACGATGGCCAACGATTCGGCCCCCTGCTGACGCAGCCGTTGCAAGGCATCGGTCAGCAACGATCGATCCAATGGCGTCACCACCGATCCGTCGGCCGCCAACCGTTCCGGCACCTCCACCACCGCCCGGTAGAGCCGCTCCGGCCGTTTGATGGCCAGGGCGAACAGCTCCGGCCGCTGTTGATTGCCGATCTCCAACAAATCCCGAAACCCTTCGGTGATCAGCAGGCCCACCGGCGCCCCGGTCCGTTCCAACAGGGCGTTGGTGGCCACGGTGGTGCCGAGGCGGATCCAGGCCACCCGTTCCCGGGGCAACGGTTCACCGGTCGGCACATCCAAAAACCGACGGATACCCTCGATGGCGGCATCGTCATAGGTACTGGATCGGGAGAGCAGTTTGGCGGCCCGGCAATGGCCCCGGGGATCGATGGCGATGACATCGGTAAAGGTGCCGCCCCGGTCCACCGCGAAACGCCAACGCCCCCGGGGATCGGGGGCAAAAAGGGAAGAGCGGTGTGGATTCATGGACAAAAATGCCATCAAATACCGATATGGGAGGAAACGGCGCCCTCAGCCGGGGGGAAAATCGAGCCAGAAGGTGACCGGTCCGTCATTGACCAGGGTAACGGCCATGTCGGCGCCGAACCGGCCGCGGGCCACCGGGATGCCGGCCGCTTCCAGCCGCCGGCAGGCCTGATCGAACAGTTCCTGCGCCCGTTGCGGGTCTTCGGCATTGCCGAAGGAGGGCCGGAACCCTTTTTTAAGGTCGGCCGCCAGGGTGAACTGGGAGATGGCGAGGATGGCGCCGGAGATATCGGCCAGGGAACGGTTCATGCGTCCGGCCTCATCCGGAAAGATGCGCAGGCCGCCCACTTTGTGTACCATGCGTTGCACCTGGGTCACGGTGTCGCCCCGTTCCACCGCCAAAAACAGCAGGATCCCCCGATCGATGCGTCCGACCACGGACCCGTCCACCGTCACCGATGCCGTCGAGACCCGTTGAATGACCGCTTTCATGGCTGTCCGTCATCATCGGCGTCTTCGAGGACCGCCCGCACGGCCCGCAGCAGTTCCGAACGGGTGAAGGGTTTGGCCAGGGATTGAAAGGCGCCGACTTTTTTCGCCACGCCGAGGCTGACTTCAGGGGTGAGCACGCGACCGCCGCCGGAGAGGGCGACGATGGGGGTCAGGGGGTATTGTTGGCGAATTTGACGAATGACCGCCAATCCGTCGATCTCCGGCATGAGCACATCGGTGATGACCGCATCGATGGATCGGGGATCGAACAGACGCAATCCCTCTTTCCCGCCAGCGGCTTCCAGGATTTCAAACCCTTCCTTGCCCAGAATGGTTCGAATCAGTTTTCGAATGGCCTGGTCATCATCGATAACCAGAACCCGTTTCATGATCCGCTCACACCCACTTCGACCCGTACCGAAAACACATACCCCATGCTGCGCACGGTTTTTATGAGAGTCGGATTTTTCGGATCATCGCCCAAACGCCGGCGCAGGCGGCTCACCTGCATGTCGATGGTACGGTCGTAGGGTTCGATTTCCCGACCGTGGGAAAAATCGAGCAGTTGATCCCGGGAGAGCACCCGGTTGGGATGGTTGAGAAACACCCGCAGCAGGGCGAACTCACCACCGCTGAGAAAGATCTTTTTCCCCTTGGGGGAATAGAGCTGTCGGGTGGGTACGTCCAGTGTCCAGCCGGAAAACCGGTAGGTGGCCTTGGTATCCCCCTCCCGGGATTCGTCGGGCAACGAACGGACGCGGCGCAGGACGCTTTTCACCCGGGCCAGCAGTTCCCGGGGGTGAAAGGGTTTCGGCAGATAGTCGTCGGCGCCCATTTCCAGGCCGATGATGCGATCCATCTCCTCGCCCCGGGCGCTCAGGATGACCACGGGGATGTTGGAGCGGGAACGCAGATTGCGGCACAGCACCAGGCCATCTTCGTCCGGTAGCATCAGG
Organism: uncultured Magnetococcales bacterium; assembly: GCA_964344355.1. Lineage (GTDB taxonomy): Bacteria > Pseudomonadota > Magnetococcia > Magnetococcales > CAYFNE01 > CAYFNE01. The sequence continues at coordinate 66,973 of CAYFNE010000006.1, read as the reverse complement.
TCGAGGATGACCAGGTTCACCCGGTCCTTGTCCAGGATGCTCAACAGACCCTTGCCATCCGCCGCCACGCTGACCCGAAAACCGTTTTTCTCCAGGAAGCCGCTCACCAGATTGCGGATATCCGGGTCATCGTCGACGACCAGGATATGATCCATGGTGGAGACCGATGATTCCTTGGTGGATTGGCTCAACTTGCAAGTTCCCCTTATTCGTAAATCACTTCGATACGGTCCAGATAGCTGGCCAACTCGTCGATGGCGCTCCGAACCCCTTCCACGTCACGTTCCTTGGCGGCGGTCTCGACGGACCGACCGATGTCGGTGATACCATTGAAACCGTACCCGGCCCCGGAACCTTTCATGCGATGCCCCAACACCTTGAGGTTATCGAAATCCCCGCGTTCCAGCGCCTCGGGCAGGAGAAGGAGATCCTTGCGCCGGTTTTCCAGATAGCCCGGGGCGATCTCTTCCAGATCCCGGTCGATGCGGACGGTAATTTTATCCAAGGTACTCCTCCATGCATGCCTCTATGTCGTTTGGAACCATCTTATTCCCCGAGTGGGGAATACCCCCGTCTCTCCCGGACGCCCCCCCCTTGAACAGCGGATCATTCACCAGGACGCCAACCGGCAGCCCGATGCCCGTTTCAGCTCCTTCGTTTACGGCGCGTTACAGTATAAGACAAAAAAACGCCATCGGGAACCCTGCCCGTACCCATTCGGTTCCGGAACGTCCGATACCTTCGACCGAAAACCTGGAAAACAGCGAGAATTGGCTGATCGAACCCGGTTTTGATACCACCGTTCCCGGAGGTTCGGACAGGGGATTGATCACCGGAAAAGCCTGGAAAGAAATGCCACTTTCAGATAATTTTGAGGGATTTTTGATAGATGGTCCGATTGTATTGATCTCGACAACCGAAATCCAAAAGGAAACGAGGACGGGTGAAAGAATCTCCGTTTCAACTTTTCCGCCCCCTGATGGCCGTACTGCTGCTGTTCCTGTTGATCGCCTGGTGGCCATCGGTGGCCGATGCCGCCGCCATGGACACCCCCGTTGTCGGAAAAATGGTGGATCAGGTCCTGGACCTGCCGCTGAGCCGATTTGAACAATCGATCAAAAAGCTGACCCCCACCCAGCGCAACCTGGTCCGGCAACGGTTCCACTCGGGTTCGTTCCAGAAAAAATTCAAAAACCTGCCACTCGACAAACAACGCCTGTTCCTGAAGGCGTTCCCCTCCCTGGCCGGTTCCGCCCCCTCAGCCGCCGCCGAATCCACAGCCACCGCAACCCTCCCGGAAACCGGTTTGCGACTCCCACCCGAAGTGATGGAAAAAAACCGGACCCGGCAACGGGCCGAGAGGACCATGCGGCGGGCCATCGCCGACTCCTTCACCTCCGAACCAACCCTCGAACAGTTCGGTTATGACCTGTTCGACCGCGCCGGCAACACCTTCAAGCCCGACACCCTGGTCTCCGTACCAATGGATTACATCCTGGGACCCGGAGACACCTTCACGATATTTTTCAAGGGCAAGGAGCATCGGGAACACACCCTGATGATCGATCGCGAAGGCATGATCCCCCTCCCCGGAGTCGGCCACATTCCCGTCGCCGGACTGCGTTTCCAATCCTTCAAGGAGATGTTGCGCAACGAAATCAAAGAGCGCCTCATCGGCACGGAGCTGGGGCATGTCGCCCTCGGCGCCCTGCGCACCATTCAAGTGTTCGTCCTGGGAAATGTCGACAAACCGGGGTTCGTCACCGTCAGCGCCCTTTCCACCATGACCCACACCCTGTTGCTCAGCGGCGGCATTCAACCGATCGGCTCCCTGCGTAACATTCAACTCAAACGCCGGGGCGAGCTGGTCAACACCCTGGACCTGTACAGGCTGTTGTTGCACGGCGACAACCGCGATGATATCCGCATCCAGGATGGCGACGTCATTTTCGTGCCACCGATCGGCGCCACCATCAGCATCGACGGCGCCGTCAAACGCCCGGCGATCTACGAACTGCTGCATGAAGGGACCGTCGAGGAGGCCCTGGCCATGGCCGGCGGTCTGCTGCCCGCGGCCAACCCCGGAAAGGTCAAACTGGAACGGATCGACCGCCGGGAGAATCGGCGCCTCCTGGACATCGACATTACCAAACCCGAACACCTGAAAACCCCCGTCCAGTCCGGCGACACCATCACCGTCGGCACGATCATCGACCGCCAGGAAGGCATCATCCGCGTCAAGGGACATGTGGACATCGAAGAAACCTTCCAATGGCGATCGGGAATCCGGCTGCTCGACGTCCTGCCCCCCGGGAACCGACTCAAACCGGAAACCGACCTCGCCTATACCCTGATCTCCCGGATCAACCCCCGGGACGGCACCACCACCACCCTGACCGTGCGCCTGGACCGGGCCATGGCCGATCCCTCCTCCCGGGATAATCCGCGCCTGAAACCAGAGGATACCGTCATCCTCTTTTCCCGTAGCCGCACCCAGCTCATCAAACGGAGGAACAGCCTGACCGAAGTGGTGAAAAAACTTCACGAACAGGCCCGTTTCAATGAGGTCGAACAGTTGGTCACTTTGGGAGGACACGTCCGCTTTCCGGGGATCTACCCCTATTCCCCCGGAATGGGAGTTCGGGACCTGATCCGCGCCGCCGGTGATCTGCAACCCAACGCCGACATGGACTATGCCCTGGTGGTACGAACGATGAAAGATGGCCGGATCGAACCGCTCTCCATCCGCCCGGGACACATTTTGCGCCAAAGCGGCCGCAGTGGCGGCTTCACCCTGAAACCCCGGGATCATGTCCTGGTCTTCAAGGCCGATGCCCTGCCCAGGGATCTTTTTCGAAAATTCGATCTCGACTCCCTCCGCTCCGGTCCTGAAAAACCGTCGCCGGAATGGGAAAACCCCTTTGAGCCCGATCGGGAAAAAGCGGAACCGGGCGAGGTTGAAAAAGAGATACCGCTCCTGAAACGGAGCCGGGTCATCAAAAAGGAGTATTTTCTGCAGGAAGGCCTGGTCGACCTTAAGAACCGCAAAGGACCCGAAGCGGCAACGGAACGGAACTCCCTGACCCTGAAAAGAAGCAACCGCATCATCGAGGTCCAGCCCGACGAGACCGTGGAGCGAAAGGAACTCCTGGCTCCGGTGCTGGCCAAACTGCGCGAACAGTCCACCAACACCCATCCCGCCCGCGTGGTGCTGATCACCGGCGCGGTCCGTTTTCCGGGCGAGTATCCGCTGGAGCGCAACATGCGGGTCAGCGATCTGATCCGGGCCGGGGGCAAGCTGGCTGAACCGGCCTACACCCTCGATGCCGCCCTGACCCGCTTCGAAGTGGTCCATGACCGCCACCGGGAAATCGACCACACCAAGGTCGATCTGGAAAAAATCCTCAAGGGCGACCCGGGTTCCGACCTGGTGCTGAAACCCCATGATGTCCTGCAGATCAAACAGATACCCCGCTGGGGAAAGATCAACCGCGTTTTCGTCTCCGGCGAGCTTCGCTTCCCCGGCACCTACCCGATCAAAAACGGTGAAACCCTGGCCGGACTGATCGAACGGGCCGGGGGTCTCTCCCCATTGGCCTTCCCGGAAGGGGCGATCTTTTTACGCAAAAGCCTCAAGAAGAGGGAATACAAGGAGATGAACGACCTGGCCAAGCGCCTGAAGATACAACTGGCCCAGGAAGAGTCCAAACCCCCCAGCGGCGAAGGGGCCAGCCGGGTCAACACCGGTCTTTTACACGGTTTGATCAATCAGCTGACTTCCACCGAACCCCAGGGCCGGCTGGCCATCGATCTCCCGGAAATCCTCGCCAGTGCCGCTCGGAACCGCCCCTACACCCGCATCATTCTCCGGGATGGCGATTCCCTGATCATCCCCCAACGGAGCAACGAGGTGACGGTACTGGGTGAAGTTTACTATCCAGCCTCGCATCAACACAAATCCGCCCTCGACCTGGAGGCCTACATCAACCTGAGCGGCGGCTACGGCCAGGCAGCCGATCGGGAAAGGGTCTATGTGGTCAAGGCCAACGGCCAAGTGATGCCCAGGGATCCCAAACCCAGCCCGTTCGGTTCCTCCTGGTTCACCGGCGTCCGCCCGGTGCCCGTCAATCCGGGGGATACCATCGTCATCCCCATGAAGGTTGAAACGATGGCACCGATGACCTACTGGAAAGACATCTCCCAGGTGATGTCCAACATTTCCGTCACCGTCGCCACCCTCAACACCCTCGGCGCCCTTTGATCCCGGCCCGGCGGCAACCGAAAACCGGAGCGGCGGGGAAACTTTTGCCGGCAGCCGTTGTCATAATCAATGACAGGACCGGGTTGCAACGCATTCCTCTCCGCAACCAGGCCTTGCCGGGCTGGGCTCCCTCCCCCCTTCCCTCCCCTGCAGGGAGTCCCAGCTCTTCGAAAGCCCGCGCGCCAGACTCTGCCAGGACGGCAATTGGCGAGCGGGTTTTTTTTTGAAAAAACCAGCAACCGGTTTCAGGTTTTCGGACCAACATCGAGGAAAGCGGCGATGCGCGCCACCCCTTCCCGGAGACGGTCGGGGGTGGTGGCATAGGAAAACCGCAGATGGTTTTGCGAACGGTTGATACCGAAATCGATGCCCGGCGTCACCGCCACCCCGGCCCGTTCCAGCAGTTGCCGCGCCAACGTCCGGGCCTCACCGAGGCCGGTCCGATCGAGGATTTTCGACACGTCGGCATAGACATAAAAGGCCCCGGTCGGTTCCACCGGCACCAAAAATCCAAGTTTTTTCAAGGCATTCAACAAAAACCGCCGGTTGCTGTCATAAGCCGACACCTGCCGGTCCAGTTGCGCTTGACAGTCAAAGGCGGCCAGGGCCGCATACTGGGACAGGGTGGGAGCGGATATGAATAGATTCTGGCTTAAGATTTCCACCTGACGCACCGCATCCCCGGGAACGATCATCCAGCCCAACCGCCAACCGGTCATGGCGAAAAATTTGGAAAATCCGTTGATGACGATGGCCCGTTGGGAAAACTCCAGGACCGAGCGGGCACGCTCGCCATAGGTGATCCCATGATAGATTTCATCCGAGATGACGGTACCACCGGCCGACTCGACGGCCCCGGTCACCCCGGCCAGGGCGGCGCCGTCGATCAAGGTGCCGGTGGGGTTGGATGGACTGGTGACCAACGCCCCGCGCAACCCCTGGCGCAAATGGGGTTCCAACAGGCCGGGACTCAGTTGATACCGGTCGCCCGGCCCCACCGCCACCTGGACCGGCTGACCGCCGAACAATTGGATCATATTGATGTAACAGGGATAGCCCGGATCGGAAATGGCAAAACGATGGCCGGGATCGAGCAACAGTGCAAAGGCGAGCACAAAGGCCCCCGAAGTGCCGGGGGTGATGATGATCCGTTGTGGCTCCACCGTTACCCCATACCGGCTTTGATACCAGTCGGCCACCGCCTGGCGCAGCTCCGGGATGCCCAGGGCCGGGGTATAGCGGGTCCGATCCGCCGCCAAGGCACGCCGCGCCGCCGCCAACACCGGCTCGGGCGTGGGAAAGTCGGGCTCCCCCACCTCCAGGCGGACGATATCCCGCCCCGATGCCGCCAGTTCATTGGCCCGTTGCAACACCTCCATGACGTGAAAAGGCTGCATCGCCGCCAGCTTTTTCGCCCAGACCATCCATCACCCTCCCAATCTCCGGGACCTGTCGAGTCCCCTCTCCCCAGGCCCGCAAGCTCCCTGACCGGACCGACGAGAAGCTTCCAAGGACACTCCCCGGACCCTCAAAAGGCCAGGTTCGGTACCAACTCCACCTTTTCCAGGGCCAATATCCGATCCCGGTAGATGGCCGCCTCCTCGAACTCCATCTTTTCCGCCGCCTGCCGCATTTTTTTCTCCAGCTGTTTGATCTCCTTGGCGATATCACGGGGAATATCAGACCCGGCAGCCGCCGGCAGACGATAGCCCTCCCCCTCCTCGGCCGCCATCAGGGCACCGCCGGCCGTCGACTCCCCGACCCGTTCCTGACCCGGCAATTGGGCCACCTCTTTTCGCACCGAAACCGGGATGATGCCATGTTGCCGATTGTAGGCCTCCTGCAACGCCCGCCGCCGGCGGGTTTCGGCCAGGGCGCGTTGAATCGAGCCGGTCTCCCGGTCGGCATAGAGGATCACCCGCCCCTCCAGGTTGCGGGCGGCACGACCGATGGTCTGTATCAGGGAGGTTTCCGAGCGCAGGAAACCCTCCTTGTCGGCATCGAGGATCGCCACCAATCCCACCTCGGGAATATCCAGCCCTTCACGCAGCAGGTTGATCCCCACCAACACCTGAAACACCCCCAGACGAAGATCGCGAATGATCTCCAACCGCTCCAGGGTATCGATGTCGGAGTGGAGATAACGGACCTGAATGGCCAGATCGCGCATATAGTCGGTCAGGTCCTCGGCCATGCGTTTGGTCAGGGTGGTGACCAGGACCCGATGACCCCTGGCAGTGATGTTGCGCACCTCTTCCAGCAGATCGTCCACCTGTCCCTCCACCGGACGCAACTCACAGGTCGGTTCCAACAATCCGGTGGGACGGATGATCTGTTCCACCACCCGCCCGGAACACCGTTCCAACTCCAGGTCCGCCGGGGTGGCGGAAACATAGATGGTACGGGGGCGGATGCCATCGAACTCCTCGAAGGTCAGGGGGCGGTTGTCCAGGGCCGACGGCAGGCGGAAACCGTATTCGACCAGGGTCTCCTTGCGGGAACGGTCGCCGCGGTACATGCCCCGCACCTGGGGTGCGGTGACATGGCTCTCGTCGATGAACAGCACCGCATCATCGGGCAGATACTCCAACAGGGTCGGTGGCGGTTCCCCGGCCTGGCGACCGCTGAGATAACGGCTGTAGTTTTCGATGCCGGTGCAATAGCCCAGTTCCTGGAGCATCTCCAGATCATAGAGGGTGCGGCTCTCCAGCCGTTGCGCCTCCAACAGCTTGTTTTCACTCCGAAAGAACTCCAGACGCCCGGCCAACTCCTCCTTGATGCCCTCGATGGCCCGCAACACCGTCGACCGCCGGGTGACATAGTGACTGGCGGGAAAAAAGATCACCCCCCTTTGGCTGCCGAGCTGCGCCCCGGTGAGGGGGTCGACGGCGACGATGCGGTCGATGGTGTCGCCGAACAGTTCGATGCGAATGGCCCGATCCTCCTCCTGGGGCGGGAACACCTCGATGGTGTCGCCGCGCACCCGGAAGGTACCGCGTTGAAAATCGATATCGTTGCGCTGAAACTGGATCTCCACCAACCGTTTTACCAACAACCGTTGGTCGATCTCCTGACCGAGGGTGAGCTTCAGGGCCATCTCCTGATAGGATTCCCGGGAGCCGATGCCGTAGATGCAGGAGACCGAAGCGACGATGATCACATCCCGGCGCGACAACAGGGAGGAGGTGGCGGCGTGGCGCATACGGTCGATCTGTTCGTTGATCGACGAATCCTTTTCGATGAAGGTGTCGGTACGCGGCACATAGGCCTCGGGCTGATAATAATCGTAGTAGGAGACGAAATATTCGACGGCGTTGTGGGGGAAAAAGGCCTTCATCTCCCCGTAGAGTTGACCGGCCAGGGTTTTGTTGTGGGCCAGGATCAAGGCCGGTTTTTCCATCTCCCGGATCACATGCGCCATGGTGAAGGTTTTCCCGGAACCGGTCACCCCCAACAACACCTGATCGCGCCGGCCTTCGGCCAATCCGGCCACCAAGCCCCGTATCGCCCCGGGTTGATCTCCCTTGGGAGAAAAATCCGCCACCAACTCGAAAACACCACTCATCGTCCGCCATCATGCCTTTGAATCCGAGCCATCCCCGGCCCGCATCCCGGCCACCGGCAAAAAGGGACCGGGATCGAACACCAGGATCCCGGCCTGCCATCACAGGTCATTGTTACCGTATGGCCGCCCTTCTTCCAGTTCGACCCTGACCGGGAGCGTATCATAAAACAGCTTAAAATCCGCATCCAGGGACTGGTAGGGATCGCCCTTTTCTCCAACTCTTGAAACGTGACGGACCCGCCAGGACCGGGAACCGGCACATTATCAGTCGGTCCCCAGGATCTTGCGAATTTTTTTACGGAACTTCTTTTCGCCGCCGGCCCAGTACATCTCCTTGAGGTTGACGAACATCACCCGTCCCAGTTTGTCGACGATGGCCGCCCCCAGGCCGGTGCTTTTGGTCCGGGTATCGTTGTTGATGACCCGGACCCCCGGCAGTTCGATGCGCAGTTCATCATCGATCTGGGTGATGAAGTTGGGACGGTGGCCATGAATGATGGTCTTGATCTTCAACTCTTCCAGCAACCGGCCCATTTTCCGCCCGCACGGTTCATCGCCGCAGGGACGGATGTAATACTGTTTGACACGGCGGATATCACCGACGATCTCCAACCCTTCCTTCTCCTTGAACAGGGCGTAGCGCCCTTCATAGAAAGCCTTGCGCATCCGTTTGTTGAAGGCGTTCAAACCGGCCTTCTCCTCTTTGATCTGTTTGAGCAGACGCAACAGATGGAACGACGGATAACCATGCAGATAGAGGGTTTTGCCGGAAACGTACATCATCTCCTGTTCACGGATGAAGGCCAGCTGGTGTTCCGCCAGGCCGGTGCGGATGCCCATCTCCGACCGTTTCAGGATCTCCACCTCATGGTTGCCGACCAGCATCACCACCTCACAGGTTTTCGGGGCCTGGTTTTTCAGGTCCTGAAAAAAATCCAACACCTCGGCCTGTGGATTCCATTTATTGAGCCAGTCACCGGTATGTACCACGCGAATGTTGCGCACCCCTTTGCGCCAGTGGCCATTTTTGTTGCAGACGCCGGCGATCCACAGGGTGTATTTGACGGAATGGAGGTCATTGTCGGTGTCCGACAGCACGAGGGTGAACAGGCGCGCCGATTTTTTTTTCAACTTTTTCCCCGCCTTGCCGCCGCTTTTGCCCGCCTTGCCCCCTTTGTTTTTTAGGACATCGCGTTCACCTTTGCCCGCTTTGTCCCCTTTGCCATCCCGTTCCCCCTCGCCCCGCCTCTCTTCCGGGGACGTTTCGCCAACAGCGATCGCCGGGTCATCCGTTCGAGCCGTCTCCGCCCGACCTGTTTCACCCCGTTGCATTCGTTCCCGTTCGTTTTCCGGCTTGCCCATCGTTCCCGTATCCCCTGCCTTCCAGATCTTTCGAACCGATTCCCAAAATAACCGATTGCCCGAATTAACGAAACCTTTTCCAAATGCCCCGAAAGGCCACGGCGGCGAATTTTCCCGCCGCCCCCTCCCCGCCGCTGGGCATATTTTTTGCGACGAATCGGGGGGTACCGACCGCATCTTATTGAAAGTACACACCCTCGCCTCGAATGATGATGTCCGGTGTCCCTTCGGGGGTCGGTATTTTGACGGAACCATCCGTCGGTACGGTAGAGAAACAACCTTTGCAACGGAGTTCAGAATGTCCGCAGTTTCAACCAAAACACTGGCGCAAATTTTTTCCGGACCCTCCGACGAAAAATCGGCATCCCCCCTCTGGCGGCGGTTGCGCGACGGTTTGCAGGAGACCGTGCAGCGCATCATGACCGAAGAGCCGCCGGCGCCCCCGGTGACGGTCCTGCCTCTGATCGATGCCTGGAACGAACGACCCGTTGCCGGGCGGGAAACGGACGATGCCGATTCCGAGCGGTGGACCCTGGTTCTTTCCGATACCGACAACGATTTCACCGTCGTACAACGGTGTTTGTGGTTGGCCGGCTGGTGCGACCGCAACGGCTGTTGGAAACCGGGCCTGAAACCGTTCCGGCTGGTCCATACCGGCGACTGGCTCAACAAGTGGAACCCCAATCCCCACGTATTGGATGGATTCAAGCGGCTCCGGGAAACCCTGCCCGACAACGGGGAGATGATTTTGCTCAACGGCAACCATGAACTCTCCATCCTGCAAATGGCCGAAAAGGGATTGCGCACCCCGTTGACCGCCGAGGATTTGGCCTTCATTCGCGACCAGGAGGTCCTGTTCGCGGAAAAAGGCACCCTCTACCTGCACGGCTATCCGGGGATGGACCTGCTGCTGGCCCTGAAACAGCTCCACCGCGAGGAGATCCCGACGGCCAATTTCAACCAACGCCTGAAAAAACTGTTTTTCGAGGGCCGCTATCCGTTGTTCATGGAGCCGCGCGGATTGGCGATGATCGGCGACGTGCGCAAACCGAAAACCTTCTACGATCGCCGGGAGGCCGACGGCCTCTCCCTGGGGTCCCGGGTGGCCGGCCTGTTGCGGGACCTGGGCTTTCATACCGTCGTACATGGCCACAAACCCCTGACCACCGTGCAGTTGGACAACGAACTGGACAAGGAAATTCCCGGTGTGCGTTTCATCAACAACGACAACCGCATCAAACAGACCGGCCTGGGCGGACTGCTTGTCAATCCCGATGGCGGGATGTTATTTATCAATCCGGAGACGGTACGGATGGCGGGAGGCCTGAAACCATTCCGCAAAAAACTGCGCAAACGGTTGAAGACCCGCGGCAAGGATCGGCACCCTCCGGGTTACCGGAAATCCCTCAAGGCCCGTTCCGTTCAAATGGCTGCATAGGAGAATTTGACATGATCCCCCTGAGATCCTTCATGACCCTGATCACCTTTCTGCCGGCCCTGGCCGCCGCTGAAGTGATCGGTTCGGTGGACACGGTGTTCAAACTGCTGGGTCCCGACGACAAGATCGTCATCGAGGCCTTCGACGATCCCAAGGTGGCCGGCGTCTCCTGCCATCTGAGCCGCGCCAAGAAAGGGGGCATTTCCGGGGGACTGGGACTGGCCGAGGACCGCTCCAATGCCTCCATCGCCTGCCGGCAGGTGGGACCGGTCCGATTCATCGAACCGTTCAAGGATGGCGAAACGGTTTTCACCAAACGCACGTCGTTGATCTTCAAGTCGATGCAGGTGGTGCGGTTTTTCGACGAAAAACGCAACACCCTGGTCTACCTGGTCTACAGCGACCGGGTCATCGACGGCTCCCCGAAAAATTCCATCTCCACCGTGCCGATCCTCGACTGGAAAACGCCCGCGAAAATCGAGCGGGAAAAATAGCCCCGGAAAACCCCTGTCCCTTCGGAAAATTCCATCCGCCCGCCGATATGGCCATTTTGGGCCTTTGGTCACAGGCCGGATGTGGGACGGAGCGGACAATTTTCTTGCAGGAAAGGGAAATTTCCTGGAAAATTGTCCGTACATACGGTCGATTTGCCCGAAATAAACGAAAATGGCTCGTTGGCGAGCATGCGGTATCACAAGCCGAGATTGCTCGGTCCTGATCTTTAGACAATTGGAAATGGAATTGAATTCAGACGGCTTTCCATTCGTACTGACGGTGGAGCCCACGGACACACGGAAACGCCCCGATCTCCCAGTCGTCCATTGCCTGGTCAGGCCGTGATTCCGGGCAATCCTTTGTTAATCCGGGATGCGTGATGATGATCCAGTTTTTTTTTGCAAAGCCAGACGGCATTGGAGAGTATCGGACAGGGTGCCAGTGCATCGTGAAGAGATTGCCATCGGTTGATTTTTTTTTGAGATTTTTTGTTGGAGTTTTAATTGATTGGCCACGATTCAGGGTACAAAACGCTTTTCAGCCATGCCGACATGGTACGCGATCTCCTTCAAGGTTTCGTCCAGGAGGAATGGGTCAAGCAGCTTGATTTCGCCAGTCTGGAGAAGGTCAGTGGCAGCTATGTGACCGATGATCTGCGCGATCGGGCAGACGATGTGGTCTGGCGGTTACGGTGGGGTGGAGAGTGGTTGTACCTCTATCTGCTGCTGGAGTTCCAGTCCACGGTGGACCCGTTCATGGCGGTGCGGATGATGGTCTACGTCGGGCTGCTCTACCAGGACCTGGCCAAATCCGGTCAGGTGAGGCGGGGCGAGCAACTCCCACCGGTTTTGCCGGTCGTACTCTACAACGGCAAGCCGGTCTGGACAGCGGTAGAGGATGTGGGGGATTTGATCATCCCGGTTCCGGGTGGTCTTGAAGGCTATCGGCCCCGGATGCGCTATCTGCTCATCGACGAGGTGCGCTACGGGAGTACCGAACTGGAAACGATGAAAAACCTGTCCGCGGCGTTGTTTCGTCTGGAAAAAAGCCGTACGCCACAGGAGATCCGGGAGGTATTGGGTAACTTGATCGAATGGTTGAAGGCGCCGGAACAGTTGAGTCTTCGACGGGCCTTCACGGTGATGCTGGCTCGGGTATTGTTGCCCAGGCGCCTACCCGGACAGACGGTTCCGGAGTTGAACGATTTGCAGGAGGTCGATGCCATGTTAGCGGAAACCGTACAAGAATGGACCAGGCAATGGGAAGCACAAGGTCTGGAGAGAGGTCTTCGGCAAGGTCGGCAGGAAGGTCGACAGGAAGGTCGACAGGAAGGTCGACAGGAAGGTCGACAGGAAGGTCGACAGGAAGGCGAACGAATCGGTGAACAGCGTGGCGAGATCAGAGGTGAGCATAGGCGTGCCATTACCACTCTGCTACGCCAGCTTGAGCATCGTTTTGGCAGTTTAGCTGAAAAATATCGAAACAGAATCAACAATGCCGATCTATCTACCCTGGAGGATTGGAGTCTTCGATTTGTGGATGCCAAATCACTGGAGGATGTTTTCGGGTTTTGATGTTTCGGAAAAAACGCTGAAATATCAAACAAACTCAATGTTATATCAGTTATTTGAACGTTTTTTCTCTGTTTTATGTGGCGACAGGACTCCTTGAGGTTTTGATTTTTTGCCCGCAGGGCATCATGTTCGGACCGAGACCGTTCCGCCCGTAATCGAACCACTGGATCCTTGGAGAACCGGCCATGCATCGTTCACGGTTGTTTCTGATCTGCCTGCTCCCGGTCTGGCTGCTGACGGCGGTGGTTCCGGCCCGGGCCGGGACGTTGAACCGGGCCGGACCGGCCTTTTCCGATCCCGACTTCCGGGTCAAAATGCCCGAACAGTGGATCAACCACCCCATCGACCGCCACATCAACACCCGGGAAAACGGCCGGGAGCGTGCCGACCTGAAGGTCATTCTCGATCAGCAACTCTACCGGATCCTGGGACCGATCATCGCCGATTTCGCCAAGCGCAACCAGCTCGACATCGCCCTCAGCGATGGCACCTGCGGCCATTCGGCCGGGGCACTGCTGAAAAAACGGGCCGACATCGGCGCCTTTTGTTGTCCCCCGAGGATCACCGACCGTCTGCCGGGCCTGCGTTACCACACCCTGGGGATCACCGCCATCGCCCTGCTGGTGCATCCGGACAATCCGCTGGTGGGTCTGACGACCGAAGAGGCGCGCGCCATCTTTTCCGGTGAGATTTACCGCTGGAAACAGCTTTCCCGCCCCGGAACAACGTCCCTGCCCGACACCCCCATCGTCCCGGTCACGCGGCTGCACTGCAAACCCCGCCCCGGCCATTGGCGGTTGATCCTCGACGATGAGGATGATTTCAGCGCCGAACTGCGTGAAGTGGGGGCCATTCCCGACATGATATCGGTGGTGGCCACCAGCCCCAACGCCATCGGTCATGCCGCCTACTGGCTCGCCAAGGAACACTATCGGGCCAAAGGACGGGCCAAACCGCTCAAGGTCAATGGCGCCACACCGGCCGATATCGATACCCTGGTCGACGGCACCTACCCCTTTTACAAAACCTTTTCCATAACCGTCTGGGAGGGACCGGCGGTGGAAAATCCCCAGGCGCGCAAACTGGTGGACCACCTCCTCGAACGGATCGAGCACCTGCCGGCCCGCTATGGCATCGCCTCCCCCGCGGCCCTGAAACGGGCGGGATGGATATTCAAGGACGGGGAACTGGTGGGGGAACCCCCCTGAAATGCCATCGAAACACACCGCCGCCAATCTGCTCCGGGACCTGCGCTTCGTCCTGCAGGGGGTCCTGATCACCTTTCTCCTGGGCGCCCTGCTCGGCCTGATTTGGGGACGTTTTCACATCCGCAACCTGCACGACACCCTGGAGAAGGATTTTCAGACCGCCGTCGAACGGAGCGCGCTGGAGAGCCGGGTGCGGCTGGACAACCACATCAAGCTCCTGCACCACTCCGGGGAGTTGCTCATCAGCCAAAAAAATTTCCACGCCTATCTGGCCAAACACCAACCGGCGACCGATGGTGGGGTCCTCCACCACCGGCGGCCGCCGCCCTGGTTCCCGGACCGCTCGATTCAACGGGTGTTCCTGAAGGCCAATTACGCCTTCCTCATGGATGACCGGGGGACGATCCGGGAAACCTACAGCCGGCGAAAAAACGCCATCCCCGTCGACTTGACCCAGGAGATCACCCAGACCCGGAACATCGCCACCGAGGATGAAAGCTGGATCACCCGGATCGACAGCGGACTCTATCTGCTCACCAACCAACACATCCCCCGGCAGAGCGGCAACCGTTGGGAACGGGTGTTGCTCGTCTCGGCCATCGATGACTCCTTTCTGCTCTCTTCACAAGGGGTTACGGAAGGCGAAAACCTGCTGGCCATCGTCGACAGCGCCAACCAGCGGATCATCGTCAGCAGCAACGGTGAAAAAGTGCCGCCCGGCACCGATGCCCAAACCCTGCGCGACCATTACAAGACCGGCTCCGAGGCCTTTTTCGACTATGGCAACTCCAATGTCATCCTCCAGTTGTTGCTGCTGGCGCCGACAGCCGATTTTAAACGGCTCTACGAACAGGTCACCCATGAGGCCACCCTGGAGATCATCTGGGTCAGCCTGCTGTACGCCGGTGGTTTCACCATCGTGTTGCTCTGGCTCAGCCACAATCTGAACCGGTTCACGGTCAAGATCATCCGCTTTTCCCACAGCCAGTTGGGCATGGCGCCGCCACCGGTCGAAAAAGGCGGCCCCCTGAGCCGTATGCGCATCCAGTTCGAACGCATGGCCAGACTGATTCAAAACGCCCGCATCAAGGAGCGGCGCAACAACCAGGAGTTGATCCAGGTCAACCAGGAACTGCAACGAACCATCATCATGGTTCGGAAAACCCAGGAACAGTTGGTGCAGTCGGAAAAAATGGCCGCCCTGGGCGGACTGGTCGCCGGTATCGCCCACGAGATCAACACCCCCCTCGGCACCGGTTATACCGCCACCACCCTCCTGGAAACGGCCACCCGCAACCTGCTGCGCCGTTTCCAGGAACAGAAAATGACCCGCTCCGACCTGCAAAACTATCTGGAGACCGCCGGGGAGTCGACGCGGCTGGCCGCTGCCAACATGCGACGCGCCGCCGACCTCATCCGCTCCTTCAAACGATTGGCGGTGGACCAGGCCAGTGAGGTGCGGCGCCTGTTCAACGTCAAGGACTATCTGGAGGAAATTTTCCACAGCCTCCAGCCCCGCCTGAAACGAACCCCCATCCAGGTCATCATCAACTGCCCGGAAGAGTTGGAGACCGACAGCTATCCCGGCGCCTTTGCCCAGATTTTCGCCAACCTGATCATCAACTCCCTGGAACACGGCCTGATCGACCGGGAGCGGGGAGAAATTCGCGTCGACGTCGAACGGTCCGGTGAAAACCTGCTTTTTCACTATCAGGACGATGGCCGGGGCATGGAACCGGAGGTGGTTCAAAAAATTTTCGACCCCTTTTTCACCACCGCCCGTGGCCGTGGCGGCAGCGGCCTGGGCATGCACATCGTCTACAACCTGGTCCATCAAACCATGGGGGGGGAAATCCGCGCCGACAGCGAAATCGATGTGGGAACCCGTTTTCACCTCACCCTGCCGACCACCGCGCCGGTCCGGGAGACGAAAACCCCGGCCGATCCCAATCGTCAATAAGTGCCGATCCCGTCGAACAACCGCCACCGGGTACCATGGTACCATCAATCCCCGAAGCGGATGACCTGGGTGGACCATCCATTTCAGCCCGTTGATTCACAAAGCCATTTCATACTCACTGAAAATTTGACCCCATTTTTTTGCACTGCACCCGGCCGTAAATTCTGATAGGATGCGGGGTTTAGTGAATGGACCTGGGGAAAATGGCCGGTCAGCCGATTTTTCAACAACCGGTCCACCATCCCATCCTGATTGGTTTCCACAACCCGGAGGAGAGTCCCGCCAATGTCCAAACAATCCCCGTCCAGTGGCCTGGACCGCCGCCAACTGTTGACCCGTGCCGTCGCCGGCACCGCCGCCCTGTCCACGGGCCTGCTGGGCTTCCCGGCCATCGCCCAGAACAAGAAAACTCTCAAGATCGGCTATATCCCGATCCTGGACCATCTGACCCTGGCCATCTCCCACCACCAGGACAACGGCGCCTACAAACGGGTCCGGATCGAGCCCAGATTGTTCAAGTCCTGGAACTCGGTGGCCGGGGCCCTGAGGGCCGGCGTCATCGACGGCGCCTTCCTGCTGTCCAACTTCGCCATGGACCTGTTCAACAAGGGAGAACCGCTCCGCACCATCCTGGTGGGGCATCGCCACGGTTCCGGCATCACCGTCCGCAAAGAGTCCAACATCCAAAACGCCAAGGACCTGGTGGGCAAGACCATCGCCATCCCGGCCCCCATCTCCACCCATACCGCCCTGTTGGACGCCTATTTGCGTGGCGCCGGCTCCTCGCTGTCCGAGGTCAAAACCCGGGTAATCGCCCCGCCACACATGGTGACCGCCATGCAACGGGGCGGCATCGACGCCTTTATCGTCGCCGAACCCTTTTGCGCCAAGGCGGAACAGGAAAAGGTCGGCCGCACCCTGGTTTTCTCCAAGGAGATCGCCGCCGGGCACATCTGCTGCATCGTCGTCGTCCGTGAAACCCTCCTGAACAGCGACCGGGAGGCCCTCCAGGAGTGGGTGAACAGCCTGGTGCGGGCCGGCGAGCGAATCGACCGGGAGAAGGGCGGCGCCGGCGCCGAAAAAATCGTCAAAAGGGCCAGCCACTACATGCCCCACAACGAACGGGTCCTCCTCGGCGGACTCCAGAACCCGGTGGACCGGGTGATCTATGGCGATCTCGCCCCCCGCAAGGCGGATTTCCAACAGATCGTCGATCTGTCCCGTCAAGCCGGCCTGTTGCAGCCCGTGGACCTGGACCGTTTCATCGTCCCGGACTTTCACCAACGGGCCACCAACCAATCCTGACGCGGAGGAATCGAACGGCAATGGGTATTCGCGCAAAAGTATCGGCCTGGGCCCTGGTTTCAATGGTCTGGGTCGGGGTCCTGGGCGGGGTCGGGTTCTTTTTCACCGATCATGTCGCCGGCCTCTCCTTCTCCCTGGTCGAGACCAATGCGGTGCCGATGATCAAGGTGGGCCGGGTACAAAAAACCGCCTGGGAGGTCTACCTCGCCGGCATCCTCCATGCGGGAATGACCGACCCCGAGGAGATGGAAAAACTGAAGGCAAGGATCGACACCCTCTCCGCCCGGTTGCTGGAACATCAGAAAATCTATCAGGACAGCGGTGCCGCCTCCAAAGAGTGGGTGGAATCCTTTGCCAAATCCTGGAGCGGTTTCCGGGCGGTGATCGACCAGGCCGTTGCCCACAGCAACAACTACGCCAAGGAAGATGCCATGCAACTGTTGGTGGTCGAGGGCAACAAGGCCTTCGACCAGGTGTTGACCCTGGAGAACAACGAGGAAAACCGGCATTGGGAACAGATGGCCATCCTGCGTGATCAGGCCGCTGACAGCCGCGCCAACGCGTTGCGCTGGATACTGGCCATCACCCTGCTGTTCGGCCTCACGGTCCTGGGCAGTTGGTTCTATGCCCGGACCATCAGCCAATCCCTGAGTTCGGTCATCGAAAACCTGACCACATCCGTCACCGCCATCTCCACCAGCATCGATCAACAAAAACGCATCGTTTCCCAGCAGGCCGCCTCCGTCAACCAGACCAACATCACCATGGAAGAGTTGGGCGCATCGGCGAAACAGTCCGCCGAGCAGGCCAGTGCCGTCGCCGAAGGCACCCGCAATACCCTGACCCTGGCCCAGCAGGGCATCGCCCGGGTCGATGAAACCCTGAACAGCATGGACGGCACCAAAAAACGGGTGGAGGATATCGCCAAACAGATCCTGGTGTTGAGCGAACAGACCGGACAGATTCGCGCCATCACCGACATGGTGTCCGACTTCGCCAACGAAACCAAGATGTTGGCCATGAATGCCGCCGTGGAGGCGGTGCGGGCCGGAGAGCATGGCAAGGGGTTTTCCGTGTTGGCGGTGGAAACCCGCAAACTGGCCGACGAGAGCAAACGGTCGGCCGGACGCATCAACGATCTGGTGGCGGAGATTCAAAAGGCCACCAATTCAACGGTGATGGCCACCGAAGAGGGTTCCAAGACCGTTGATCAGGGCGTCGCCATCACCCGCGATACCGCCCAAACCTTCCAGGGGGTGACCGACTCGGTGGAATCGGTCAGCAGAAACGCCCAACAGATCTCGTTGAACGTGCGCCAACAGTCGGAAGCGGTCTCCCAGGTGGTGGAATCGATGAAAACCCTCAACAACGGCGCCCGGGAGACCAATACCGGCATCGCCCAGGTCAAGGAGGGGATCACCGTCCTGCAGAAAGCGGCGCAAACGTTGCGGGAGATGGTTTGATACCGGCGTGCGCCACGAATGCCGGGGGGCTTGATCGGGATCACCCCCCCCGGCTCACCGCCGCCACCCCTTTCAGGTCGATTTTTCCGGTGGCTAGGCGCGGCATCGTCGGCACCGACAGGATGCGGCCCGGGATGTAGAGGCCCCCCAGCCCCTCTTCCCGCGCCCGTTCCATCAACGCCTCACGCCGGGGCCGGGGATGTTCGGTGACCAGGACCAACCGTTCCCCTTTGCGCGGATCGGGCTCGCTGACCACGGCGTGGGGGTGGTCGGGCCAGACCGAGGAGACCAACGCCTCCACCGTCGCCAGGGAGACCATCTCGCCGCCGATCTTGGCAAACCGTTTGACGCGGCCGATGATGTATAAAAATCCCTCCTCATCCAACCGCACCACATCGCCGGTGGCATACCACCCGCTGCCCAGACGGGTGGCGGGGGGTTCCGGGGTGCCGTCGCCGCCCGGACGCAGATAGCCGATCATGACATTATCACCCCGCACCCACAGTTCCCCGCCCTCGGCCACCCCGGGCACCGGTTCCAGATGGACCGCCACCCCGGGCAAAATGCGGCCAACCGATCCCGGTCGCTGGGCGTGGGGGGTGTTGATGGCGAGGGCCGGTCCGGTCTCGGTGGCCCCGTATCCCTCCAGAATGTTCAGGCCGAAACGGTCCCGCCACTGCCGCCTGGTCGCCTCCCGCAACGGTTCGGCGCCGGCGAACACGTAACGCAGGGCGGCGAAATCCCCCGCCTCCGCCGTGCGCCCATAACCGGACAGAAAGGTATCGGTGCCCACCAGCAGGGTGGTCTTCTGCTCCCGGGCCAGCTTGGGAATGCGCCGATATTCCAACGGCGACGGATAACAGTGGGCGGGCACCCCGGCCAACAACGGCCCCAAGGCGCCAAAGGTGAGGCCAAAGGCATGAAACATGGGCAATATGTTGAGGATACGATCATCGGTGCGCAGATCGATCCGGGTTTGAATCTGTACGGTGTTGCTCAACAGGTTGTCGTGGGACAGGACCACCCCCTTCGGTTCCCCTTCGGAACCGGAGGTGAACAGCACCGCCGCCGGATCGGCCGGTTTCAAATCGACGTTGGCGCGCCGGTGGGACCAGAGGGGGAGCAGGGCGCCCAGGGCGCCGGCCACCTTGTGCCAAAGGGTCAACCGCCCGGCCAGATCCTCCAGGAAGCAGACCGCCAGCCCCGCCGCCTCCAAAGCGGCCACCGTATCCCGCAAACGGGCCTTTTCCACGAAACGGCGCGAGGTATGAATCCGTTTGATGCGGGCGGTACGGCAGGCGGAGAGCAACGGTCCGGGACCGACGGTAAAATTCAACATCGCCGGCACCCGGCCCCGGCTGTGCAGGGCGAAAAAGGTGAGGATGGCCGCCACCGTCGTCGGCAACAGCACCCCGACCACCTCCCGCGCCCGGCTGTCACGGGCCAGCAGGCCACCGAGGATCCAGGAGCGGGTGATGATTTGACCATAGGTGGCGTGTTGTCCGGTGGCATCGGTGAGCATGCGGCGTCCCCGGCCCTGCTCCCGGGCCGCCCGGCACAGGGCCTGCCACAACCCTTCCCGTCCCCGCCGGTCGGCCAGCCAGGCGGTGGCCAGGCGGTCGGTCAACCAGTGGATGACGGTGCGTTCCCCCGCCGCCTTCCCCGCCCCATCACCAAGGCGCGACGGCCGCAAAACGGTCACCGTCACCGGCGGGAATCGACGCCGGCGCAGACCCGGTTCGCGCCGGGAGGCGACATGGTGTTGACCGCCATGGAGATGTACCGCCACCGTCGGCACCGCCGCCCGCGACGCCACCCGCGCCGCCCAGTCATTGATTTTCGCCAGGGAACCGCTGCCCGAGGGAACCCCCTCCGGAAACAGCGCCACCACCTTGCCGGCCCGGAGATGGCCGATCAACCGTTTCGAGCCGGCCTCATCATCGCCATGATGGACGACGAAACGGATCCAGCCCAGAAACCGGCGCCACAACGGTCCCGGCAGGGAGTCCGGATGCAGCGCGAAGATGGTCCCCTCCGGCAAAAAGGGCGACAACAACAGCGGATCGAGACGGCTGTAGTGGTTGGCCACCACCAACAATCCCCCCTTTTCCGCCCGCAAATGTCCCGCCCCCCGCACCTCCAGGCGGAACAACCCGGTCAACAACCAACGCCAGACGATTCGCAATCGATTCACCGTTCACCATCCCGCCGCAGTGCGGTCAACAACCGCTGTAAAGAGGGTTCCAAGGGGGCCGACACGGAAAAAGGGGCGCCCCCATCCGGATGGGGAAAGACCAACCGTTGGGCATGCAAAAAAAGACGGTTCAGGCCGATCCGTTTCATGGCCCGGTTGAAATGGCGATCCCCATATTTTTCATCCCCGGCCAGGGGATGGCCCAACCATTGAAAATGGGCCCGAATCTGATGGGTCCGTCCCGACTCGGGCCGTACCGTCATCAAAGAGGCCGTGGAGAAGGATTCCCCGAGGTCATAACGGGTGACGGCGGCGGCCCCCTCGCCGTCGGCGGCGACCACCATGCGCTCGCCGCCACGCATCACCCCCTTGAGCAACGGACGATCGATGATCCCGGTCCCGGGACGGGGCCGTCCCCGCACCAGGGCCTGATAGGTTTTTTCCACCCGCCCCTCGCGGAAGGCGGCCGTCAACCAACGCACCGCCGTTCGGTTCAATCCGAACAGCAGACACCCCGACGTGCCCTTGTCCAGGCGATGGCACAGCTCCGGGCGCCCGTTCCCGGGATCCCCACCGGTCCCGGACTCCGCGGCCAGGACGGCGCGCAACAGATCGATCGCCCCCCATTTCCCGCCACTGCCGCCATGAACCGCCAAACCGGCCGGCTTGTCCAAAACCAGCACCTGTTCATCCCGCCAGACGATCGCCTGCCGAATCCGCTTTTGCAACGGGGGCGGTACGACGACGTTTCCCTCCTGGACCGGTTGCAACCGAATCGGCGGCAAACGCACCTCATCGCCGGCCCGCAACCGATCCCCCCCCCGGGCCCGGCCGCCATTGACCCGGACCTGACCGGTACGCAACAGCCTTTGCAACAAGGAGATGGGCGCCCCCGGCAGGTGATCGCCAAGATACCGATCCAGCCGCATTCCCCCCTCCCGGGAGGTCACCCGCTGCCGCCGAACCGGGGAAAAACCCCCTTCAGGATGTCGATCCCGCTTTACGTCCGTACCCAAAAGACCGTATACTCCTGATAATTTGTTTTTTATCGGCAATCAGTACCGGGAACCACCACCCGGCCAATTTCCGGCCGGTCCGATCGGATCCCTTGAAAACCATTTACCCGACGAAACCGGCTGTTGTCGCATGTCCCCCATACATGGCGACCCCATTGAATTTTTTTTGATTTTTTTACGAACAGACAACATCCTGGACATGGATTCCGCCCCGTTGAATGGGAAAGGTCACCCCTTTTCCACCTGGCCGGCTGGAATCACCGTAACGAGGGGAACAATCGAATGACCAAACGCATGCTGGTGGATGCCACCCACCCGGAAGAGATCCGTGTTGCCATCGTCGAAGACAACCGGCTCATCGATCTCGACATCGAAACCGCCACCAAGGAACAGATCAAGGGTAACATATTTTTGGGCCGGGTCACCCGGGTCGAACCCTCCCTGCAGGCGGCTTTCGTCGACTTTAACGGTGGCCGCCAGGGATTTCTACCCTACAACGACATCCACCCCAAATATTATCCCGAGGAAAAAAAGAGCGGCAAAGAGCGCAAAGAGAAAAAAAACAAAAATGGAGCCGATGAAAAAACCGCCGCCGACAACGAAGAACCGGCGATCGATGACGACGCGCTGACGGATGGAAAAGAGGGCGATGAAACCCTGGAAGCGGAACCGATTTCGGGAGCGGAAATCATCGATGAAGCCCCGCCGACCGAAGAGATCAAGCCCCGTTTCCGCCGCCGCAACCTGCCCATCCAAAAAATTCTCAGTCGCGGGCAGACCCTGCTGGTGCAGGTGGTCAAGGAGACCCGCGGCAACAAGGGCGCCTCCCTGACCACCCACATCTCCCTGGCCGGCCGCTATACCGTGCTGCTGCCGGAAAATTCCGGCGGCGGCGGCATCTCCCGCAAGATCACCGATGCCCAGGAACGCAAAAAACTCAAGGAAATCCTCACCTCCCTGGAAGTTCCGGGTCAGGTCAGCCTGATCATCCGCACCGCCGGCATGTCCTGCACCAAACGGGAAATTTCCCGGGATATGAGCTACCTGCTGCGCCTGTGGAAAATGATCCAGGAAAAATCACGGGCCACCTCGGCTCCGGCCCTGATCCACGAAGAGGGCGACCTGATCATCCGCACCATCCGCGATCTCTACACCACCGACATGGCGGAAATTCTCATCGACGGCCAAGAGGGCTACCGGCGCGGAAAAAATTTCATGCGCCTGTTGATGCCGCGCCACGTCAAGGTGGTGCAACCCTACAAGGATCGATTGCCGCTGTTCGCCCGTTACCAGGTGGAACATCAGATCGAATTGATGCACGACCGTAAAATTCCTTTGAAATCCGGCGGCTATCTGATCATCGACATCACCGAGGCCCTGGTCACCATCGACATCAACTCCGGCCGTTCGACCAAGGAGAAGGATGTCGAAAGCACCGCTTTCAAAACCAACATGCAGGCCGCCGAGGAGATCGGCCGGCAACTGCGCCTGCGCGACCTGGGCGGATTGATCGTCATCGATTTCATCGACATGGATGACAAAAAACACAACCATGAGGTGGAACGGCAGATCAAGGAGGCCTTCAAGCTGGATCGGGCCAAGGTGCAGATCGGCCGCATCTCCCAGTTCGGCCTGCTGGAACTTTCCCGGCAACGCATGAAACCGACCTTCAGCGAAACCAACCGGCGGGAATGCCCCCGTTGCAAAGGGTTGGGCACCGTGCGTTCGGTGGAATCGGCGGCGGTGCATCTGTTCCGCCAGATCGAGGAGGAGGTGGCCAAGGACTATTGTGAACGCCTGATCTATTTCACCTCCCAGGAGGTGGCCAACTATCTGCTCAACCATAAACGCGAACCGTTGATGATGATGGAAAAAGACCATGAGGTCACCATCATCATCCAGGGTGACCCCGGCCTGCAGACCCCGGAGGTGCGCCGGGAAAAGGTCGAACGGTCCAAGGCCGACAAGGAGTCGCGGAAATCGGCGGTCGAAGGCCGGAAGGAGTCGGAACAAAAGGCGGAAACCAAACCGGACCCGGAAAAAACCGCCGATCCGGACACCAGCTCGGAACCGAACGACGACCGGGAGAACACACGGGCGGACGGCGCCGGCGAGCAATCGGCCGCCGACACCCCCACCCCGGAAGCCGACCCGGAGAACGACGAGGAGGCGGCCCCGAAAAAACGGCGCCGGCGCCGGCGCCGCCGCCGCGGGCGGGGACAACGGTCCGCCGAGGGAGAAGAGCAGGCCGCCGCGGGTCCGGATGGACGGGCCGAAGCGGGCCTGGCAGACAACGCCGCTGCGCCATCGGAGCCAACCGGGACCACCCCCGCATCGGCCACCGATGGGCCGACCCCGGCCGCCCCGCTTTCGGCCGGGAACGATGGATCAACACCCGACCCGGAACCGGCCGTCCGGAACGAATCCCCCTCTGCTGCCGCGGCGGAGCCGCCCGTCGAACCGCGAACCGAGGGTCAACCATCGGAACCGGTCGCCACCAACACCGAAGAGGCACAACCGACGGCGGTGCCGGGCATCTATGTGCTCTCCAGTGGCGGTGACGACAGCGGGCGAGCAGCGGCGGAGTCCCCGGCTACCGCGCCGGCAACGGATGAAATGCCGGCGGGCTCCCCGCCGGAGGACGAAGAGACGGAAAAACCGGCCCCCCGTCCCCGACGCCGCCGGCGCCGCTCCAGAAGCCGTTCCAGGTCAACCACGGCCAGCCCTGAAACTTCGGCACCGACCACTCCGGAAACAGCGGACGACACCGTGCCGGCGGCGGATCCGTTGTTGTTGCCCGAATCGCCGGAAAAGGTGCTGCTGCCCGAATCACCGGAAAAGGTGCTGCTGCCCGAATCACCGAAGCCGGTGCTGTTGCCCGACAATCCCGAGCCGATTCGGTTACCAGCGGCGGCTACCGAAGAGGGGCCGGCCGATGATCCGGTGGCGGCCCCCGAGCCGGCCGAGCCCGAAAAAACCGAACCCGCCCCTCCCCCGGCGCCGACCGGGACCGCTCCTTCGGAGTCGAAACCCGAAGAGAACGATGACGAGGCGTGAACCATGCCCGGACAAGCCTGGATTTGCGATCTGTTACGGCGCACCGCCACCCATCAGCCCAGTGGTTTGATCATTCAATTCCTGCCCGCCACCGACGGCTCCGGCGCCATGTCGGCCATCCCCCTGAATCCGGAGGTCCTGCCACCGGTCAAAAACCGCGCCGAAGCGGTGGCCCTGGCCGCCCTGCCCCGGCAAGCCTGGGCGGTCTATGCCGAGGCGTCGGAGGCGGCGTTGAAAAAATCACTGTGATTCCCCAATTCATGATAGGGTGGCGGACGACCCATCATCGAATTCAAAAATGGCCATCTGGAACCGTCTCATGACCACCGTGACTTTTGATACCCTCAAATTCGTTAAAACATTGACGGCCGCTGATTTTCCCGATCATCAAGCAGAAGCGTTGTCCAACGCCCTGAAAGAAGCTCAGGAAACCAGATTGGAAGAGTTGGCCACCAAAGCCGACCTGCACCGGGAAATCGCTTCGGCCAAAGTGGAAATCATCAAATGGGTGGTGGCAACCGCCGGTGTGGTCATCGCGGCCATCAAGCTGATTCCAGCCCTTTAATGGAGACCTCACATGGCGGCCGATCTATTCATCACCACCAACATGGTTCGATCGATTGTCAATTCCGTCAACCAGAAGCTGGGCGAACGACACGCCATCCAAGTGGACGCCCTGTTGGACATGAAGGTTTCCTACCAGTTCGCCGATGCCATCAAAGTGGCCTTGATGGCCTTTTTCGACCATGTTGAAAAATCGGTTTCACCGCCCAGAACCGATAAAAACCGGTTGATCGACTATCTCAAATCCGACCCGTCGACCGATGAGATATCCAAACTTTTGGACCCGGGTGTGGAAATTTTCGACCCGGGCGCGGCGACCAAGGGGTTCGAAAGCGTCGTTGCCGCCTATCCGGACTGCCCCATCACCGCGGAAACCATCCACCAGGGATGGGACCAGTTCATCAAGGCCTTCTCTTTCGCCCTACGCACCACCCCGGCCCTGCGTGAATTTTTGCGGGCCAGCCTGGAGGCCGGTGGTTTTCGATCCCTTTCCACGCTTGCCGATGCATTGATCGACATCGAAGGCGAACTGGAACTGGCCAAAAGCCAGGAATCCTTATTATCGGAATCCATCATCGGCTATACTCGGGAGTTGAGCGGCTACAAGGCGTGGGCCGCCACTCACCACACGCCATAACCGGGACGGGATCAGAGGGCGATGTCTGCTGGAATCAAGGAAACCATTCAGGAAATGTCCGCGAATATCGCGGAATTGCACAAGGAACTGGTCACCAACTCGGTCAAATTTGACGAGCTGAGAAAATATACCCGGGAAAGCATCGATGAGTTCAAACGGCTCCTGGAACGGCAGGATGCCAAAATTGAAACCATCGAAAAGGACCGGATCAAGGCCGAAACGGAACTGCTCTCAAAAATCAACGCCCTGGAAGCCCGCTTGACCGCCCTCAGCGAAGGTGCCCTGCACGTGGCCGCCAAGGAGGGGGCCATCACCGTCATGCAGCAGATGTTGTCGCAAAATCAAAATTTGCTGCCGGGCAAACAACCATCCCCACCCCCACCGGACCGGGTTGAACAGCCGGATGAACGGTCCCGGGATCATGAGGAGATACCGGCGTTTTATAAACCGAAAAAACAGAAAAAAAAGAAAAAATAGTCGAATGGTTTTATGGAACCCATTTTTAACCGATGAGATGAAACTGCAGAAAGGATAAACTGATGGATTTAGACTTGTTATTTTTGATCGCCATCACTGTAACACTATTAGTAATTTTATCAAAAACAGCTTCTCATAGTAGAGAAAAATATAGAGTAATGACTCAACCTCTACTTGATCTGCTTGGAGATGACGTTACGCTTCCCGGTCATGTAATTTCATTCGTTACCTTTTACCGGGTAAGAGCCATTTATAAAAAAAGGAAGCTTGTTGTAGAAATGAACCCAAAAAGCGGTGGCGGAATTATAGAGTTTACCATGCACGGTTTGAGAAAATTTCCTAAACAGCCATTTATAATTTCTGAATACCCGAAGATTGTTGGGAATGCACAGCATGTTGGTCAAACAGTAAAGTTATATCTCAATATGCAAAACCACAGCAGGGCAACTTATGAATCAGCACTGAATGATCTCGTTGAATCCTGTAAAATACTTGAATCTGAAGCATAAAAATAAAATCTGCCACTGTTCGACCCATCCGAAGAAAAGGGGTTTCACTCACCCTGCGCCTCAACCACATGCCGCCCCTGATGGGACTGTTTTTTGCGCTTTTTCCGCCCCTCCCCTGCTGTACCCCCGTTTAAAAATCCCGGCACACCGCCTTCCCCGCCACCATAATCGGCGACGATGGCCGCCGTCACCCGTTCCCCATCCAGTGCCAACACCTCACTCAATCCTTGATGGACCAGTGTCCATTCAACCGGATCCCTCCCCCACCTCCCCGGGCCGCTTGTGTGAAAGCCAAACCGCCAGCGCATTGCGCATTTCCTTAAACACCTCCTGCCACTTCCCGGGCTTCGGCTGTTGGAACGGACGAACGGTCGGGTACCAGGTTTTTGCCAACTTTTCACTGCCCCATCGCCAATCCGGAGCGAATGGCAAGGCGATCCAGGTGGGACGTCCCAAGGCCCCAGCGAGATGGGCCACAGCCGTGTCCGCCGAGATGATCAGGTCCAGATTGAACAGCAGGGCCGCCGTCTGGCCGAGATGTTTCAGTTCGGGATCCGGGGGAGTGATATCGAGTCCCGGCGGCAGTGCCGAGAGCTGTTCCAGGGCCTCCCCTATCTGAAGGGCGATGAACGTCGTACCGGGCAGGTCGAGCAAAGGGAGGAAATGACCGACATGGAATGAGCGCGCCTGATCGTTGGCGTGCTGGGGATTGCCCTGCCAGGCAAGGCCGATTTTCACGCCTCGCCGATGTTTCAAGCGGTCGCGCCAGAAGGCCACCAGGTCGGGCGCCGGCCCGATATAGGGTTCAAAGGCCGGCAACTCCGGACAGACGGTCCACAATCGATGGGGAAGACTCATCAACGGAACATGGCGGTCAAAACCGGAAATGGGCTCATCAAAGGAGACGATCGCGTCCAGGTACGGCCAGTCTTTCAACAAGGGCACCAGGGGCGCGTGACACATGAACAGCAGGTGTTTGACCCGCTGACGGACGAGCGGAAGAAACCGCAAAAACTGGATGGTATCGCCGATGCCCTGCTCGGCCCAGACCAGGAGCGTCTCGCCGTCGATGGGTTCCCCATCCCACAGGGGTTTCCGAAAGGGACGCATGAACAGCCGTTTGGTTTTCCAACGCCATTCATACGCCTTGAAACCCGCCGTCCATCTTCCCTCCCTGAGCAACTCGAAAGCCCGGTGTACATGGGCCTCGGCATATTCCGGGTCAAGCCCCAGCGCCCGGTCGAGGAGGGCATGGGCCTTGCGGGAACGTCCCATATCCAGGTGGACGGCGGCCAGATTGACGTGGGCCATGGCGCTGGATGCATCCAGATAAATCGCCTTTTCATAACAGGTGATGGCCTCCCGGGGACGCTCCATGACACTGTAGACCGAACCGAGGTTGATCCTGAGAACCGGATCATCGGGACGCAGGAGAACGGCCCTTTGACAATGATACAGGGCGCGATTGAACTGGCCCAGGGCCTTATGGGTCAGTCCGAGATTGGCATGGGCGGCCGCATTCCCCTCCCGCCAGGCCAGGGCGCCGAGGTAACAACCCACGGCCGACTGGTAGGATTTCTGTCTGGAATGAACATCGCCCAGTGCCATCAGGAATTCAATGGACCGTGGATTGAGCTCGATGGCCCGCTCCAAGGCCTTCCGGGCCTCTTCCAAACGATTTTTCTGGCGCAGGGCATTGCCCAGGTTGAAATGGTGTTCGGCAATGTCGGGGGCGTGGTGGATGGCGGTCTGAAACCGCTCCAGGGCCTCATCCAGCGCCCCGGTCCTGGCCAGGGCCACGCCATGCAATCCATTCAGTGACGCATCCCGTGGATGGTGGTCGAGACCTTTTTCCAGCCAGGTACGGGCGTTGGCATATTGTTCCTGATGCAACAAGGCCTGTCCCAGCCGGTGCCAGTACGCCCGCTCTTCCGGCGCCAAGCCGGCGAGCTGCCGGTAGACCCGTGCCGCCGCCGGCCATATCTGCCGCTGGAAACAATGGTCCGCCCGGGCGACGAGGTCGGTGATGCTCCCCTCCTCGGCCGGCGGCTCGCCGTTCCGGGTGTCGGTCGAGGGTTGGGAACCGGTATCCGTCTTGACCGCCGGCGTCGCCGGAGCCGGATCGACCCGGTGGTCCACCGTTGGTGACCGGTTGGCGATCAACGGCACCAGGGCCTCGCTCAACTGCGAAAAAACGGCATCCCACGCTCCGGGACGGGGTTGGCGGAACAGTCGGGCGGTGGGATACCAGGGGGTGGTCGACGTTTCGAGCATCCAGCGCCAGTCCGGACGATGGGGCAGCAGTGTCCAGACCGGCCGGCCCAGGGCCCCGGCCAGATGGGCGACGGCGGTATCGACGCTGATCACCAGGTCCAGATTGAGGATCACCGCCGCCGTATCGAGCCAATCCCGCCATTCCGGACCCGGGTCATGCAGGGAAAGCGAGGAGGATAGAGACCCGTCACCGGGACCGTCATTTTTTTGCAAACGGATGAGTTGCAACCCGGGCAACGCACCGATGGTCTGAAACCGCTCCGGGGAGATGGAACGCTGTCCATCCAGGGAATGTTCGGGATTGCCCCGCCAGACGATCCCCACCCGCAGGCCGGTCAGGCCGGCCAGCCGCTGGCGCCAGGCATCGACGAGAAAACCGGGGATCGTGAGATAGGGGACGTCTCGGGCAACCGATTCCGGGGCCAGGTCGAGGACACGCGCCAGGCCCAGCAGCGGGAATACCCGATCCGCCCCATGATTGGCGGCCTGACCGATGTCCACCACCTCATCGATCCCCTCCAGCCGCTGAAACAGGGACACCAGCTCCGTCGGGCAGGCCAGGACGACCCTCTTGAACCACCCCTTGACCCGGGGCGGTAACCGCACGAACTGGATGGTGTCGCCGATTCCCTGCTCGGCATAAAACAGAATGGTCCGGTCCGGCGCCGGAGCGCCATCCCACTCCGGTCCGGGACATTTCCGACTGGGAAAATTATCAACCAGCCAGCGCCATTCGTACTCGGCGAACCCCGCCGACCACTCGCCAAGGGTCAAAAGGCAGAGGCCCAGATTATAATGGGCCACGGCCAGGTCCGGATCCCGCTGTAAAGCGGCCCTGTAACCGTCGATGGCCGCTGGCAACTGGCCGAGGCGGTGATCCACCCCGGCCAGTCCGGTCCAAAGGCGGGCATTTTCGGGATCCCGTTCCAGAGCCGCCTGAAACTGTTTTCGCGCTTCGCTCAAATCGCCCCGTTTCACCAACAGACCGGCCAAATTGGCCCGAGCCGCGGGAAGGTCCGGTTTGAGGGCCACGGCCCGTTGCATGGCCGCCAGGGCCTCCGGTTCCCTGCCGGTTTTTTCCAGGGCGATGCCATGGTTGATCCAACTGTTCCCGTGCCGGGGATATTTTTTCAGTACCCCTTGCAGGAGCGTGATCGCCTCGTCCACCCGTTGATCGGCCAGCAGGTCGGCGGCGCAGTCACACAGGGCGTCGGGGAACGCCACGCGCCGCAACATGCCCTTCCTGAAGGCGGCGCTGGCGGCAAGGGGTTGTCCCAAACGCCGCAGGGAGATGCCCAGGGTGTAGTAGGCGTCCGATATCCCGGGATCGAGATCGATGGCCCGCCGGGCGGTTTGAACGGCTTCGGACCACTGCCCCGCCTGTTGAAGGGCGGAGGCCAGGTTGGACAGGAACAGGGCCGTGCCCGGTTGGCGCTGCAGGGCGTGCCGGATGTGGTCGACGGCCTGTTCGATCCGGCCCCGTTGCAGGGCCAGCACCCCGAGGAGATGCCAGGCATCGGCATTGTGCGCATCGTGTTCCAGGACCTGCCGGTAATGGCGTTCGGCCCGATCGAGGTCATTGGCCCGTTGAGCGGCGATGGCCCGGTCGAGAAGGGTATCGATGGTCTGCTTGTTCATCATCGTTCGGAAAACATGAAACGGGCATTGCTCAGGAACGGGGCCAGGAGATAGCTCAACACGGAACGGCGGTCGGTGATGATGCCCGCGGTGACCATCACCCCGGGAATCAGGGGATAGCGGCGGCCGTTCTTTTCAAAAGCCCGGTGAGGGGTGGTGATACGGACCTTGTAGTAGGGAATCCCCTGATCGGTTATCAGGGTATCCGGGCTGATCTGTTCGACGATCCCCGGGATGTTGCCCAGTTGACTGGCTTCATTGGAGGCCAGTTGAATGATCGCGTTCTGTCCCGGATGGACGAATCCCACCTCCTGGGGAAACAGTTGCGCCTCCACCACCACCTTGTTGCCCCCGGGCACCAGCTCCATCACCGTCCCCCCCGGGGGGACGACGCTGCGCTCGTTGCTGACATGGATGACCTTGACGATGCCGGCAACCGGGGCCTGCAGGGTGGTGCGCTGAAAATGGTCCTGAAATTTTTTCAGGCGTTCGGAAAATTCCGCATGGTACCGTTGGGCCTCTTCCAGCCTGGCCTGCGCCTGGGCACGGAACTCCATCCGGGTCTCCTCCATGGCCGACTCCGACTGGGCCAGGGCGGCCTCGGCCCGTTTCAGGGCCGCCCGGTCCTCCTGGATTTTTCCTTCCAGGGCGATGGCCTCCCGCTGCAACTTCAACTGATCCAGCCGGTTGCTCAATTTCTGTTGCATCAGGGATTTGAAAATGGCCAACTGCTCGCGAACATTTTTCAGGGTTTTTCGGGCAAAGGTCCGACGGGCCGATATTTCGGCGATGGACTGGCGCCTCTGGCGGATTTCGTTGTCCCTGCCGTCCAGGGCGGCCCGGAGGCTGTCGTGACGTGAACGGAACAGCGCCGTGGCCTGTTCCACCTGGACTGGGAACCGTTGCCGCAGGGTGGCGGGGAATTCCAGCTCCTCCCGCCCGGCCGCCTCGGCGGCGTGGCGTATCATGTCGATCTTTTTCGAGCCGATGCGCACCTCCAGTTCCTTGACGTCCGCGGCGGTCGCCGTGGATTCCAGGACCACCAGGGGTTGGTTGAGTGTGACCCCTTCCCCCTCCCGGACGAGGATCTCGCGCACGATGCCCCCTTCGAGATGCTGCACCAGGTGAACCTTGTCGGCGGGCACCACCTCCCCCTGCGCCATGCTCATGACGTCGAGCATGCCGTAGTGGGACCAGAGGAGAGTACCGGCGACGAACAGGGTCAACAGGACGAAAAAGAGGTGGATGGTCCGGCCCGTTCGCCCCAGGGCTTCGACCTCGCCGGGTCCGACGGTGGGTTCCTGAAGGGCGTCGGACATGTCAGGGCACCGGCTCCGGGACCCGGGGCGTCAACCGTGGGACGGGCTTGACGTTGAGGTCCAGGAGATCGCTGTGAACGTGGAAGGTGGATGGGTTGGTGGTCAGGATGATCAGGGTGACCCCCTGTGAAACCAGGGTGTTCATGACCCCGGCGACATACTGATGCCCCTCCTGGTCCAGGCCTTCGGCGGGTTCGTCCAGGACCGCCAGCCGGGCCGGGGCGGTCAGGGCGCGAACCAGGGCCAGACGGCGGCGGATCCCCAGGGAGAGGTTGCGGCCACCCTGGGTCAAGGGTTGGCGAAGCCCCTGGGGATGCTCGTCGATGAACCGTTGCAACCCCACCCGTTCGAGCAGCCGGGTGAGTTGATCGGCGCTGGTGTCCGGATTGAGCTGGAGGAGGTTTTCCTCGATGGTGCCGTCGAAAAAGGTCGGTTCCTGGGGCAGATAGGCCACCCGGGTGCGCCACCATTGCGGATGCGCCTGCCGGAGGTCGACGCCATCCACCAGGATGGACCCCCCGCAAGGGTTGGAGCAGCCCCATGATCAGGCGGGCCAGGGTGGTTTTGCCGCTGCCGTTTTTGCCGGTGACCAGCAGCACGGAACCCGGCTCCAGGGTGAGAAAGACCGACTCGAACAGGGGCGCCGTCCCCCCGGGATAGCGGAAGGCCAGGTCCTTGAATTCGATCCGGCCCTGAAACCGGGACAGGGCGATGCCCTGTTCCGGTTCCTGGGGGATGCGCAGCACCTGTTTGAGCAGTTGGTGGCTTTGCCGGCCCTGGGCGAGGGTGCCGTTCAACTGGCCGAAGCGGGTCACCATGGCCAGGGCCCGGCTGGCGAGGATATTGGCGCCGATGAGGCCAGCGATGTCCAGTTGGCCCTGAATGATCTGCACGGCGCCGGCGCCCACGATGACCATGGTCATCACGCCGGTACCGAACTGGGCGACGTTTTGAAAAAACAGTTGACGGTTGGCGAGGGCGTGCCGGGCCCAACGGGTGATTCCGGAGCGTTCCGTCCAGCGTTCCATCAACAAGGGGGCGGCGTTGAAGGCCCGCACGGTGTCGGTTTCCAGGGCGGAGTTCCACATCGTCGCCTGGGACTGTGCGGCCTGCAGGGAAAATTGAACGTCGCGCCGCAGGCCAAGGCCACCGAGGAGGATCCAGACCAGGGCGCCGGTGCTGACCAGCAGGGCCAGCAGGCCCAACAAGGGACTGAGAAAAAAGATCGCGCCGATAAACAGCAGGGCGAAGGGGATGTCCATCAGGGTCAGCAGATTGTTGGGGGTGTAGGCCTGAAAATATTGTTCCAGCAGGCGGCCCAGGGTCGATCTCACCTCGGCGGGCAACTGGTCCGCCGCCGCGGTGCGGGCGTGGAGCCAGCGATGAAACAGGGCCCGGGTCAACTGTTCTTCCGGATGGACCACCAGGGCCACGGCCAGGCGGTAGCGGATTTTGCGGAAACCGTACTCCAACAACAGGGCCAGCGCCAGGCCGGCGGTCAGGGTGGCGAGGGTGGAGGTGATGCCATGGACCAGGAAACGCCCATAGACGGTCATCACGTAGATGGAACCGGCCAGGCCCAGACCGTTGACCAGAAAGGTGGCAACGAGGATCTGTCCGCCGATCAACGGTTTGGACCGGAGATAGCTCCAGAAGACGCTCATAGGGGAACCGGTCGTTCAAACGGGTGGTCCTTGAAACCCTCCGGGTCATCCGGGTCGGGGATGTCCATGGACCGCGCCCGCCGTTGCCGGCCGTCGAGGTCCCTGGCCTGGTCGAGGGCTTGCCGGGCTTCATCGGTCTTGTTCAAGGCCATCAGCACCCGGGCCAGATTTTGATACCAGGCCGGATGTCCCGGATGGAGCCGGATGGAACGGCGGATGCGGTTGAGGGCCATGCGCGGTCGCCCCTGATGATACATCGCCCCACCCAGAAAATGGTGCCCGGCGGCATGTTCGGGATGGTGTTTCAGGAGCGTGCGGAAACAGCTCTCCGCCGCTTGCCAATGTTGCCGCTGCATGTGGCGCATGCCTTCGAGGAACAACCCGTTCGGAGAGGGTTTTTCCGGTTCGGTCGGTGGAATCGGCGGCGGGGCCGACCGTTCGTCCAACATTTTCGTCAGCGGTTCGAGATGGGCGGCGTAACGGCGCCAGCGGGCCTTGGAGGTGGTGTAGATCGGCTGTCGAACCTGCCACAGACTGGCGGTTTTTACCGGCCGCCGCAGCCGCGAGGGGGCCAGCACCCCCGGTTCCCAGGGCAGACCCACATGGTCCAGGAGGCGCCGGATCTCCTCCTCGGGGCGTTCCACCAGGTTTTCGTAGGACAGATCATGGATCCGGCCCGGCAGGACCCGACGCCAATGATCCATGAGATGTCGATGATCCAGCAGGTGGCGTCCCAGATCGTTCAGGTCATAGGCATAGCCCATGCCGTGGAAACGGGCTTGAAAATTGGTGAAATAGTTGGAGACCGCCACATCCCGTTCATCCCGCACGCAATGGATGATGGCGGCATGGGGGAAAAGCAGGTGGATCAGGCCGATCTGTTCAAAGTTGTGCGGCAGTTTGTCCACCACGTGGCGGGCATCCGGGGCGAAGGCCCGCAACTGTTCCAGCACCCGGATGGCCAGGCGGGAGGCGGTGTCGGGCTGGAGATCGGCGATACATCGGGGCCAGGTCCGACCGGATCCGGTATGGCGTTCCCAGGCGGCCAGTTGTTGGACCACGGCGGGGATCACTCCCAACTCCCCGGCCCCGTGTACCCGGGAGTGGCTGGCCAGGATCTGTTCCACCAGGGTGGTGCCGGAACGGGGCATGCCCAGGACGAAGATCGGCAGACGGCTGGGATGGCCCCGGGCCCGACGCGCGGCGAACAGTTCCCGGCTGAAGGCGGCCATCAGGGATTGGACGAAGCGGCTGTGCCGGTCGGCATCATATTGGATGAAGGGGCGGACGGCCCGGTTGGCCTGATGGGCGCAGGTGAAGGCCCGGTCGTACTCTTCACGGTTTTCGCAGGCGGCGGCCAGGTTGAACAGCAGGCCGCTCTGTACCGCCCCCTCCAGGCCGGGACGCCGGGCGGCCCGTTCCAGGTCATCGAGGATGGCCGGATCGTCGGGAAAACGCCGGACCTGGATCAAGGCGTTGTGACCCAGCAGGGGGCGGCGGTCGGCCACCTCTTCGAACAGGTCGACGGCCCGGTCGATGCGTCCCAGTTCCATGCAGAGACGGCCCATGGCCAGTTTGCCGGGGGTGTGGTCCGGGTGCAGGTCGATGGCCTCCTGAAAAAGGGATTCCGCCTCTTCGAACCGTCCCTGATGGCTGGCCACCCCCCCCATGGCGGTCAGGGCCTCGGCCCGGATCAGGCCGGTCCGGCCCGCCGTCAGCTCCAGGGCCCTCCGGGCGGCCTTTTCAGCCGATATCGGCTCCGGACGCATCAGGGCCGCCTCGGTCAGGTCGATCCAGTGCCGGGGATCGTCGGGCCGCTGGGCGATGAGCCGACCGATGTACTGCACGGCTTCCGAATAATACCCCTGGACACGGGCCAGGTGGGCCGCTTGGTTCAACAAACCGGCATGTTCCGGGGTTTGCTCCAGCCCCTGTTGAATCAGCCGGGCCGCCTCCCGGTGCCGGTTGCGGGCCGCCAGGAGAAAAGTGTGCAGGATGCGGTTTTCCGGTGAGGGAACGGGCTCCTCGTCCAGCAGGCGCTGGACATGGGTTTCCGCCTCGGTCAGCCGGCGCAGATGGATCAGGACCTCCACCGCGAGCTGTTCCAGGCCGGGCATCCCCTGACCGGGCGGCAGCAGATCGCGGGCCCGTTCCAGCTGCTCCCAGGCCCGTTCGGGGTGTCCCGTCGCCAGCAGGGCCCGGGCATGGTTGGTGCGCAGGGGAATGACCCGGGGCAGGGCCTGAACCGCTTTTCCCGTATGGATCAGGGCCTTGCCGTGATGACCGCTTTTCAGGCAGGCCGCCCCGAGACGCCCGAGGATCACCCCGCAATCGGGATCGTCGCGGTGGGCCTCCTCCAGGCGTTCCACGGCGGTTTCCAGCTCCTCCAGGGCCAGAAAACCGCCCCCCAGATCGGCCAGGGTGCGGGGGTCGAACCGCGACCGTTCCCCGTCGGCGGCCTCCAGGAGCGACCGGGCTTCATCACCCTGGCCCCGTTGGGCGAGAATCATCCCCAGCAGCGGCCGGACGGCCACTTCCCGGGGCAGGAGGCGCCGGGCCTCTTTGGTGGCCTCCTCCAGGCGTCCCGCCAGTTGGAGCCGGCGAATGGCGTCGATGGTGGACATGGTCAGCCGTTGCCGATGAATCCCCGGACCCCGGCTCAATAAAGATCGATCTGCGACGTGGCCAGCAGGGCCGCCGATACCGCCGTGCTGAATTTGACCAGTTGCGCCCAGTTGGCGGTGGCCGACTGGATGGAGAGCATGGTCTTGTTGGTATTGGACAGGCGCAGGATATAGGCGGTCTCCGTACTGTACCCGGAGGTGGTGTAGCGGTTCTTGAACTGGACATAGTTGCCGACGGTGAACGGTCCCAATTCATCCGAGGCGTCGGTATTCCACCAGTCGAAACTGGGCGGCGCCTTCAGTTCGTCGATCTCCATGACATCGATGGAAATGAGATCGTCGTCGCCGAATCCCACCAGGGTGAACGGATTGGTGGGAATGCCGGTAACATGCAGGGTGCTGGTTCCCGAGGTGAAGCTGAGGGTCTGTCCGGAACCATCCGCCCCGTGGGTGATGGTAAACGCGCTCAACCCCTGGTCGGAGGCGGCGATGGTGGCTTGCAGGGCCGTGGAATCCACGTTGGTTCCCGAACCGCCGCTCAGGCTGATGTTGAAGGTTTCGGCGTTTTCGTTGTCGGCATCGTCGGTGGTGGCGATGGTCAGGGTTTGATCGGCGGACTCGCCGGCGGCGAAGGTCACCGAGGCATTGGCGGCGGTATAATCGGCATTGCCGGCGCTGGAGGCGGTTCCATCGCTGGTGGCATAGGTCAATGTGTGGGCCGTGTTCGCGTCGGCGCTGCCGGAGTCGATGCCGATGGTGAAGGTGAAGGCGCCCCCTTCCTGGACCGTCCCCGAAGCGGTGGACAGGGCAAAGGTGGGGGCGGTTTCATTGTCGGTGATGGTACCCGTGGCCTGGGCGGTGCTGATGGTGGCGCCGCCGGTGGCATTGGCCAGGGAGACGGTGAAGGTTTGATCCCCTTCATACAGGGTGCCGTCGCCGGTGGTCACCGTGATCAGTTGTGAAGTCTCCCCGTTGGCGAAGGTGACGGTGCCATCGGTGCCGGTGTAATCCGCCGAGGTGGCCGTGCCATCGGTGAAGGCGTAGTCCACGGTCTGGGCGCTCTCCACATCCCCGGAGGTACGGCTGACGGTGAAGACCAGATCGTTCCCCTCGGTGGCGGTGACCGCGGCGATGGAGAGGCCGGGAGCCGTTTCGTCGTCGGTTATGGTGCCGGTGGCCGTGGCGGTGGTGATGCTGGCGCCGTTGGTGGCATTGGCCAGGGAGACGGTGAAGGTTTGATCCCCTTCATACAGGCTGTCGTCGCTGGTGGACACCGTGATCAATTGCGACGTGTCGCCATTGGCGAAGGTGACGGTGCCGGTGGTGCCGGTGTAATCCGACGAGGTGGCCGTACCGTCGCTGGTGGTGTAATCCACGGTCTGGTCGTTTTCCACATCCCCGGAGGTACGGCTGACGGTGAAGACCAGATTACTCCCTTCGGCGGCGGTGGCGGCGGCGATGGAGAGACCGGGAGCCGTTTCGTCGTCGGTGATGGCGCCGGTGGCCTCGGCGGTGGTGATGGTGGCGCCGTTGGTGGCATTGGCCAGGGAGACGGTGAAGGTTTGATCCCCTTCATACAGGGTGTCGTCACTGGTGGCCACCGTGATCAATTGCGTGGTCTCGCCGTTGGCGAAGGTGACGGTGCCGGCGGCGCCGGTGTAATCCGCCGACGTGGCCGTGTTATCGGTAAAGGTGTAATCCACGGTCTGGTCGTTCTCCACATCGCCGGAGGTACGGCTGACGGTGAAGACCAGGTCGTTCCCCTCGGCGGCGGTGACCGCGGCAATGGAGAGGCCGGGAGCCGTTTCGTTGTCGGTGATGGTGCCGGTGGCCGTGGCGGTGGTGATGGTGGCGTCACCGGTGGCGTTGGACAGGGAGACGGTGAAGGTTTGATCCCCTTCATACAGGGTGTCGTCGCCGGTGGCCACCGTGATCAATTGCGAAGTATCCCCGCTGGCGAAGGTGGCGGTGCCGGCGGTGCCGGTGTAATCCGCCGAGATGGCCGTGCCATCGGCGAAGGCGTAGTCCACGGTTTGGGAACCGCTGGTGTCCCCGGAGCGGCTGATGGTGAAGACCAGATCGCTCCCTTCCGTGGCCGAAGCGTCGGTGATGGAAAATTCGGGAACCGCATCATCATCGGTGATGGTGCCGGTGGCCTCGGCGGTGATGATGGTGGCGCCGCCGGTGGGGTTGGACAGGGAGACCGTGAACGTTTCATCGCCCTCGTACAGAGTGTCACCGGTGGTGGCGACGGTGAGCAGTTGCGTGGTCTCGCCGGTGGTGAAGGTGACGGTGCCATCGGTGCCGGTATCTCCGATGTCGGTGTAATCCGCCGAGGTGGCCGTGCCGTCGGTGAAGGCGTAATCCACGGTCTGGGGACCTTCCGCATCGCCGCTGCGGGCGATGGTGAAGACCAGATCGCTGCCCTCGGTGGCCGACACGTCGGCGATGGAAAACGTCGGCACCGGGTCGTCATCAATGATGGTACTGCTTACCCTGATCGAAGGATTGGAGAAATTGCCTTGATTGGAATAATAGAGATACAGGCGCTCATCGCCTTCATAGAGCGTATCCTGCACGGTATTGATGGTTATGGTCACGCCGGCCCCACCGGGATCATAGGAAAAGTCGAGCACAGGCCCAAGGGCGTTCCCTACATCTTGAAAACCAGAAAAATCATCATTGAATTTGGCCAAGCCAAGGGAAGTTGCCGTATTGTTGTAAAGAACCTCCGTGACGGCATCACCTTCAAAGGGAACATCCCAGGTGAACGTGATAAGAAGCGGGTCGCCCTCGGTGGCGGTCGCATTGGACAGGGTGAAGACCGGCTCTGTTTCGTTGTCGGAGATGGTGCCGGTGGCCCGGG
This sequence comes from uncultured Magnetococcales bacterium, assembly GCA_964344355.1. Classification (GTDB taxonomy): domain Bacteria; phylum Pseudomonadota; class Magnetococcia; order Magnetococcales; family CAYFNE01; genus CAYFNE01. The sequence goes on along the minus strand of CAYFNE010000006.1, from coordinate 27,503 downwards.
CCGTGTAGATTGAGGCGCCGTTGGTGGCATTGGCCAGGGAGACGGTGAAGGTTTGATCCCCTTCGTACAGGGTGTCGTCTTCGGTGGCCACCGTGATCAATTGCGAAGTCTCCCCATTGGCGAAGGTGACGGTGCCAGCGGTGCCGGTGTAATCCGCCGAGGTGGCCGTGCCATCGGTGAAGGTGTAATCCACGGTCTGGTCGTTCTCCACTTCCCCGGTGGTACGGCGGACGGTGAAGACCAGGTCGTTCCCCTCGGCGGCGGTGACGGCGGAGATGCCGAGGCCGGGAGCCGTCTCGTCGTCGGTGATGGTGCCGGTGGCCGTGGCGGTGGTGATGGTGGCGCCGTTGGTGGCATTGCTGAGGGAGACGGTGAAGGTCTGATCGCCCTCGTACAGGCTGTCACCGCTGGTGGCCACCGTGACCTTTTTCTCGGTCTCATCGGCGGCAAAAGCGACGCTGTTGGTGTCGCCGGTATAGGCATAGTCATTGGCGCCGGCACTGCCGTCGGTGAAGGCGAAATCGACGCTCTGGCTGCCGGAAGTGTCGCCGCTGCGGGCGATGGTGAAGACCAGATTCGCGCCTTCCTGCGCGCTGGCATCCGATACCGACAGGCCGGGGGTGGGGGGAGCGTCGTTGTCGACGATGGTACCGGTGGCGGTGGTCCGGGCCGAGTCGAACGTCCCCCCGCCGCTGGCATAGTATAGGGAGATGGTGAAGGTTTCGTCGGATTCGTCGCTGGTGTCATCGGCGGTGGTGACGGTCACCAGCCTGGAATACTCGTCGCTGGCAAAGGTCACCCTGTCCGTGGTGGCCGTATAATCCGCGCCCTTCGTGGCCGAACCGTCCGTGAAGCGGTAATACACGGTGTGGGAGCCCGTCGAGTTGCCACTGCGGCTGATGGTGAAGAGCAGACCGTTTCCCTCGGTGGCCGTGGCACTGGCAACGGAAAATTCGGGAGCGGGGTCGTCATCATCTATGGCGATGATGACCTTCTCATCCTTCACAGCCGCGCCGCTGCTGGGACCGGCGAGCCCGAAGTAAAATCCTTCCATCAAGCCTGAGCTGACTTCGTACAGTTGGTCGTCGTAGGTATCGACCGGATACGGCATGGAGGTCACTCCGGCACGGAAGATGAGGCGTGTGCCATCAATGCTGCTGGGAAAATCCTGTCCCGCGACCGCACTGTCATCATAGGTTTTCAGTACGACCGAATCCTGCCCCGAAACGTCCCCGGAGCGGAGGATGGTTATGGTGACGGCCTCCCCCTCATCGACATAGCGTGTCTCTCTCGAATTCTCGATCGAGAAGGTCGTTCCGGGAGTGGAGCTGTCCGAGTTGGTTTTGGTGGGGAGCGTTGTCCATTGTGGAGGTGACGGATTGGACGGGGCTTTGATCGAATCGTTCCCGCTCTCTGAGCCATTCGTGTTCTGCGGAGCTTGGTCCTTTGCATATGTTTTAGTTGCACCAGAAGAGAATGCACTTAGTTTCTCGGTCAAGTAGCCTTCATTATTGTTATCGTCATCGTTGGCCGCGGCAATGGTTGTCGCGTACATAAAATTAAAAGGATTGAACCCAAGTTTGGAATCAATCGTATATACTGGCTTTGACTCCGGCTGCGTGTTCGAGTGACTGTTTGAGCGGCTGACCAGTGTATCGCCATCGCCCGAACCCGTCGGATTGCTTGGAGCCGTCATCGGCGTTGCTTCTTGAAACACCTGTTCCGCCATGGCCTGGTTGGATTGGCCCGTGTTGGTAGCAGAGGAACCGTCTCCGACCGACAAGACACTGGCCTCGCGAGCATTTTCCGCTGATGCTGCCGCGTTGGCTTTACCCGCGTTGCTGTTCTGCAAGGCGTTGGTGGCGCTGTCCGCACCGGCAGAATTGGTTCCCGTCTCCCCTCCATTCGCATTAATCCCGTCGCTAAAGATATTACTTGTATTATGGTTGTCACTGATTTCAAGTACACCATCAAGTGCGTTTTCAGCGTTTTGAATGTTTTCAGTGTTGCCTTGATTTCCTCCCGTACCGCCTCCGTCCCGCGGTAAGTCAAAGATAACCGCCGTTCCACGGGATATTGTTGTGTCTACCACCTGGCGGCCCGATTGTCCCGACTCCTCGCTGGGACTCCCGAGGCCAGCGACGGGATTTTCCTCGGAGTTGTTTTCCACAACAACCCCACCGGCAACGGCGGCCCCCCCCACGACGGCAGCCGTGGTTGCCGAGACACCCTGCATGGTCCCACTATCCCCGCCGCCAGCAGCGGCGGCGGCGCCGCCGGTTACCGATGCCCCGCCGAGGGCACCGGCCGTTCCCACAGCCTCACCACCCATTTGGTCGGCCTGGGATCCGTCTTCCGCGGGGCCATCCGAGCCCGAGTCGCTTTCATTGGAACCGTTTCGTCGTTGAACAGGATCTCCTGCTACCGCATAGCTGGTTAAAGCAAGTTGAGTCATCTTGTCTATGAAGCCGTCATCGGATTTTTCCGCCCCGGAGCCCTGCGATTCACCATTATTGTTGTCATTCGGTGAACCTAGGGGCGAATTGATGCCGGGGGGGCCGCTATTGTTCTCTCCGCTTTCTACTTCTACGGCGGGAGCCACAGCTCTCGCGCTTAGTAACGGCCCACTGTTTCTGTTATTAATCCCGCCTCCAATCCCTCCTGCGGTACCGCTGCCAGCCGCCGCGCCGTCCCCGTTATCGGCCGCGGTCGGGATGTTTCCACCGCCAGGCGGCGAAAACTGGATCGACGGCGCCCCATCGACGTTGGTAGTCAAATCGACTGTTCCGGAGCCGTTGTCGACCTGGTTGTTGCTGCCGGTATCGCTGTCGGTTCCGGTGCTGCCCGCGTCGGCGCCCGTGGACCCGGTGCTGCCGGTGCTGTCGGTGGTCGATTGGGCGGTGGTAGCCTGGACTCCAGAAATCAAATCAAGTTTTGACATGCCCGCAACTGAATCTACCATACTTTCCTTGAATGCTTTCGCGGGATATCCCCCCTTGAAAAAAGGACCGGCGACATTGAATGCCTGACCAAGCGCACCCAGAATTTTGCCCTGGGTTGCCGAATCCACGCCGGCGTCGGTCAACAGCTTTCCCACATCCGCCAATAGATCATCCGCAGTATCATCAACAATATCCGGATTACTGACAGGATCAGCTTGGGCAATACTCTCAAATGCTGCGTCAATCTTTGCTGTGATGGCATCTGCGAGGCTTGTCGTCATGGTTCAGGCTCCTGGTGATTCGAAAATCCGATACGCGGGCCTGCCCCGAACGATCCGCTCAGACCGTTCGGGGCAGGGTGATACCGTCTATTTTTTGCTGCTGGACATTGCCTTGGTGGCGGGCGAGCCCAGGACCACATCCAGATTCAACCGCCCCACGGCGTGCAGCAGCCGATAGCCGGCCAAGCGGATGTCCGTGGCCGCCGCCGCCGCGTCGCTCCGGGCATTGATCAGGCCGGTCTCGCCGTTCAGCACGTCCAGCAGGGTGCGGGTGCCCAGCTCCCGTTCCTTGCGCGCCAACTTCAAGAACGCCTCCGCCAGCCGGGCCTGATCGACCAGGTGGGCATGGTTGGCCCGGGCGGTCTGCAACTGGTTCCAGGCGTTGCGCACCGACTCTTCAACCAAACGCCGGCTGTCATGCAGGCGTTCCTCCGCGGCCAGCAGGCTCTCCCGGGCGGCACGCACATCATGGTAAGCCCCCAGGCCGGTGCTGAAGGAGTGGCTGAGCTCCACCTTGATCAAACTTTCATCCCGTTTGCCCTGAGTACCGTCATCATCCTCCTTGTGCAGCAAATCCCCCACCAGGTTGAGGGTGGGGGCGTAGCCGGACCGCTGGAGCCGACGCACGGTGGTCCGGGCGATGGCCATGTCCATGGCCGCCAACCGCACCGTGGGACTGTTCTCCAGGGCCTCCGCCACCGCCTGCTCCAAACCGGCGGGCAGCCGGGCATTCACCGAGGGGATCACCACCTTGGGGAGCACCGTCTCCGCCGGTTGACCGTAAACCGCCCGCATCCGGTTTTGCGCCTCCCGCAACTGCCCCAGGGCCTGAACCCGACGGGCCAGGGCGCCGGCGAGTTGCGCCTTGGCCTGGATCACGTCGGTGGTCACCCCGGCCCCCTGCCGGACGCGCACATCCTCCAGCCGGGCCTGTTTTTTGATGTTGTTCTCGGATTTCCGGGCATGCCCGAGAACCGTGTTGGCCCGCCGCGTCGACAAACAGGCGCTCACCGCCTCCAGGAGGATACCCTGCTGGACCTCCTCCACCGCGAACCGCGCCCGGGTCTGCCGGGCCAGGTTCACGTCCACCTTCGCCGATGTGGCCCCGAAATCCCACAACAACTGGGTGACCGTCAGGTTGGCCGACTTGGGCTCCATGTCGGTATCGCTGAGGCTCGGGCGCTTGACCTTTTCCCGACCATAATAGGCCGTGCCGGAAAGCGTCGGAAAATAACCGCTACGGGCCGAGCGCACATCCGCCCCGGTGGCCAGCAGGTCGCGCTGGGCCGCTTCAACCCGCGGATGATGCCGGACCACCTCCGCCAACGGATGATCACCACCGGAACCGACCGCTTCCAGGGCCGCCCCCGCTCCGGGAAATCCGACCACCAACCCCATTGCCAGCAGGCCGGGCAGACAAATCCGGCTCCATATTCCCCCATGGAATTTAGACCGGCGTACTATTGATATTTTTAACTTCATGATTATTGCGATCCTTTTGATTCAGTCCGGTGCTATTGAACAAGGTTGTCCATCAACGTATCACTGGCAACTTTCGGTTGGATTCGACAGGATCCCAAGGAGAGATTTTTTTTATATATATCATACCAGCTACAACCAAGCTCGAATCCTGGTCATAGTGACGATACAATTAGCACAAGATCCCGCTTTGCTTTTAAATTCTTAGTATAACATCCCGCATCTTGTTTTTCCATCAAAAACATGGGCACAGTATTTTGAGATTTTTCAAAAACGCTGACTGGATTCGTCAGCGGTATCGATGGCGTTTGCCCGCTCCGCTTGGCCCGCCCCATACGAAAACGGTCCCAACTTCCAACCATCTGGTGAGTGAACCCCGTCTTCAATCACCCCGGCCAGCGACCACATGCCGCCGCTGACGGGACGGTTTTTTCCGTTTTTTCGGACTTTCCCCAACGTTTCCCCGGCGCAAAAATTCGGGTATGCCCCCTCCCCCACGGCCATAATCGGCCATGATGGCCGCCGTCACCCGGTCCCCATCCAGCGCCAAGGCCTCACTCAATCCCCGATGGACCAGTTTGAACAGACGCTCCAGGGCGATGCCGTGGGTACGGCCGGCGGTGGCGTACAGCCAGTCGCTGAGGGTTAAAAAATCCCGGAAAGGATGGCCAACGGCGCGGATCAGATCGATCACCCGTTTGAAACGGCCGGAGTTGCCGATCAAATCCCAAAAACGGGCGAACCGTTTCAAACGGCACAGCGTCTGAAAATCGATCCGGTCGTTATACAGCAGGTCATAGGGCGGCTGCGGGTTGTAGACCATGCCGTATTCACCGGTCAGGGCATTGATGGGGGCGCCGCGCAACCGTTTCAGGATGCCGACCTGGATCTCCTGGCAGCCCAGGTTCAACAGCCGGTCGAAACCCCGGCCGAATTGATCCATATCCTCCCCGGGCAGGCCGATGATCAGGTCGGTGTGGAGGTGGACGCCGGTTTCGCGCAACAACCAGCGTATATTTTCCTCACTGGCGGCGCCATCCTGGCGGCGGTCGATCCGCGCCTGCACCTCGGGTTGAAAGGTTTGCAGGCCGATTTCAAACTGCAACATGCCCGGGGGAAAGGCGGCGATGATTTTTTTCAACGGTTGCGGCAAACGGTCGGGAATCATTTCAAAATGGAGGAACAGGTCGGGCCGTTGCCGCTGGAGAAAAAAATTCAGGATGGCGCTGGCGGTTTCGAGGTGCAGGTTGAAGGTGCGGTCGACGAACTTGAACTGCCGCACCCCCCGTTCCAACAACCGGTCCATGGCCGCCAAAAAGGCCGGCAGCGGAAAAGGACGCGCGGTCCGGTCCAGGGCCGACAGACAGAAGGCGCACTTGAACGGACAGCCCCGGGAGGCCTCGACATAGATCACCCGCTGGGCGATGTCCCGATCGTCATAGAGATCATAGGGCAACCGCAGGTGCGACAGATCGGGCGGTTCGGGTCCGATGATTTTTTCGCTTGGCGAATCATCGGCGAGGATCGCCCGGCACAACCGCCGGAATAGAATCTCCCCCTCGCCGCGAATGACATGATCGGCCAGGCGGACCATCTCCTGCTCCCCGCTCTCATGGCTCACCTCCGGCCCGCCCAGGACCAGGATCACCTCCGGGGCGATGGTTTTCAACAGCGCCACCAACCGGCCGCACGCTTCGGCATTCCAGATATGGACGCCGATGCCGACCAGACGCGGCCGATGCGAAAGAATGATTTCGGCCATGTCCCGGGGGGTGTCGGTCAGTTGAAACTCCAGGAGACGCGCCCGTGGCGCCAGATCGCCGAGATTGGCCAACAGCCAACGCAACCCGAAGGCCGTGTGACGATAGCGGGCATTGATGGTGGTCAGAAGAATGGGGGTATCCGAACCGTTCATGGACGATGAGGACCCCCGGGACGATCAGTGAAAAAACCGTTTGATCTTTGCCAAAAAACCGTGTGTATCCCGTTCCAGGGTCCGGGCCTGATCACGGGGCGGCTGTGTTTGGAAAGCGTGAGAGTTTTGCGCCTGCCGTTTGGCGATGACGCGGCTGAGGATCTCCGGGACCTGAGGATTTTGCCTGAACAACATTTCCATGCTCCCCTTGGTGATCTCACAAACCACCGCGTCGGTGACACAGGTGATGGTGGCGGAACGGGGTTCGCCGGTGAGCAGGGACATTTCGCCGAAAAAGGCCCCGGGGGCGATCTGGGCCACGCGCACCATACCGCCCTCCTCATCCTGACGCTGAATGGTCACTTCCAGCAATCCTTCGGAGAGGATGAACATGGAGGCGGAACCGGCCTCACCCTGTTCAAAGATGGTGTTGCCGGTATGATAACGGTGCAGGATCAGATTATCAGCGATGAACGCCAGGTCTTTCGGCTCCAACGATTCGAACAGGGAGATGCGCGACAACAGCCAGGTGCGATCCTTGGGGAAATCCCACTCCTTCTGCCGCCAGGGCATGTGCGCCAGGTAGAGATCCTGTTTCGGGTAGGAGAGGGTCATGCCGGCATTTTGCACATGTTTGGCCACGCAACTGGTGACGGCATGGCGGGCCTTGTTGGGGGAGACCCGCCGCGGATCGAGGAAATAGCGGACGAAATAATCGACACCGTTGTGGTTGGTACCGGTGACCCGCACCTTGGGCGGCGGGTCGGCCAGGGGACCCTCCTCGCCGATGGATTCGAACACCCCGGCCCGCAACACGCGGATGGCCCGGTCGGTGGGGACGGAAAAATCGAGGGTGAAGATCAATTCAAAACGGCTGTAGTGGGTCGGCAGGGAAAAATTGGTCAACACCAGGCCGGTCATGACACTGTTGGGTATGATGACGATGTTGCGCGAGGTGGTCCACAGGCGGGTGCTGCGCCAGTTGATCTCCTCGACACGGCCGATATATTCCACCCGGCGCTGGAAAAAACGGATCCAATCCCCCTGTTTGAAGGGACGTTCCATGTGCAGGGCGATGCCGGAGATGGTATCCATCACCACATGGCGCATGGCCAGGGCCACCCCCAGTCCCAACAACCCCGAAGTGGCCCAGATGCCGGTCACCGACTGCTGAAAGACGATGCCGACGATGGCGGTGATGGTGAGGATGAGGATCAAGGCCCGGGTCAACTGCGTCAACAACCGCGGCGGCGGGCTGTTGAAGGCGCGATGAAAGATGCGCTCCCAGAAAATGATGGTGACGATACGGTCGAGCAGCCAGGCCGAAGAACCCCAAAAACCGATCTCGATGAACCAGGCGATGCCCCGGGCGGTCCGTGGCGCGTCGGTCTCCTGCAACCAACCGTTGGACTCCAACCACATCAGCGCCGCCAGAAAAACGACGAACAGCAGTCCGGGGGCGAAAAACCGGGGGAAAGTACGGGGACCCGGTGAAACCATGCCGCTCATCGGATCGCCCCCCGTCGCTGGTCATGCCGTTGATCATGCATCATCCATCCCCGTTTCCCAGTTGCCCGTCAGTCCCCCTCTCGACCCCTTTCAACTGACCGCAGGCGGCCTCGATATCGGCGCCCCGGCTGTCACGGATCACCGTCACCAGGCCGGAACCGCCGACGATCTCCTGGAAACGGAGGATGGTTTCCATTGAGGAGGGAGTGAACGGCGCTCCGGGCCAGGGGTTGAACGGCAGCAGGTTGACCTTGGAGGGAATGCCCTTGAGCCAAGCCACCAACTCCCGGGCATCGGTCTCCGAATCGTTGACCCCCGCCAACATCACATATTCCCAGGTGATGCGCCGGCCCCCTTTGAGGGGATAGACCATGGCGGCCCGGCGCAAGGCGGCCAGATCGTGTTTTTTGTTCAGGGGCACCAGCCGGTCCCGCACCGCATCGCGGACACTATGCAAGGAGATGGCCAGATTGACCCCCAGGTCCCGCCCCACCGGCTCCAGACGGGGGACGACGCCGGCGGTGGACAGGGTGATCTTGCGGCTGCCGATGGCCAGGCCGGTGCCGTCCAGCATGATGCGCACCGCCCGTACCACGGCCTCATAGTTGTACAGCGGTTCGCCCATGCCCATGAGGACGACATTGGTCAACCGCCGATCCTGACGGGCCAGCGCCGCCCGGGCGAAGGTCACCTGTTCGACGATTTCCGCCGCCTTGAGGTTGCGCGTCAATTTTTGCGTGCCGGTCTGACAGAAGGGGCAGGCCAAGGCGCACCCCACCTGGGAGGAGACACAGAGGGTGCCCCGATCCGGTTCGGGGATGTAGACCGTCTCCACCCGGGCGCCATCCTCAAAGGCCAGCAACCATTTTTGCGTGCCGTCCCCGGATTGGCGATGGGCGATCACCTCCGGACGCAACGGTTGGATGGCGGTGGCCAGACGGTCGCGGAACACCTTGGACAGATCGGTCATGGCCGCCACGTCGTCGGCCAACTTGACATAGAGCCAGGACCAGAGCTGCCGCGCCCGGAAAGGCCGTTCCCCCCACCGCGCCATCAATGCCGTCATCTCCTCCCGGCTCAAACCGGTCAGACGGATGGGTTCCGCGTCGTCGATGGCGGCGGTGGAAGTGTCAACCCCGGTGATCACGATCGGGCATCAATCAGGAACGGGCGTGGATGTCGATGGCGGGAAAGAAAAAGGCGATCTCCTGGGCGGCGGTCTCCGGAGCGTCGGACCCATGTACGGCATTGGCCTCGATGCTCTCGGCGAAATCGGCGCGGATGGTGCCCGGGGCGGCGTTGGCCGGATTGGTGGCCCCCATCACTTCACGATTTTTGGCGATGGCGTTCTCCCCTTCCAACACCTGCACCATGATCGGCCCGGAACTCATGTAAGCGGTCAGATCATCGTAGAAGGGTTTGCCCTTGTGGACGGCATAGAAGGCCCCGGCCTCTTCCCGGGAGAGATGGACCATCTTCGAAGCGGCGATCCGCAGCCCGGCGGCTTCGAAACGGGCATAAATCTGCCCGATGACATTTTTGGCGACGGCATCGGGTTTGACGATGGAAAAGGTGCGTTCTACGGCCATTTCAATCTCCTGTGTGCTGACCTGTGGAAAAAATGTGGATAAAACGGTGGAAAACCGTTGAGCAAAAAGTGTAAAAATCGCTCAAAGGGGTCAAAACGGCAACGAAAAAACCGGTCCGCGGCGAAACAATCGACAACCGGGGACGGTTGTGAATGACTTGCCCTGCCGGCAAGGGCTTTATATATTCCCTGGCGGGAGCGTGGTTGCAAGCCGGAACCATGCCTGCCACCCATTTTTTTTCCATCCGAGAGGAATTTTTCACCATGCGTATTTCCCTTTCAGCCCTGGCGCTGACGCTGTTCACCACCCTCCTCGCCCCCATGTCCGCCCAAGCGGCCGCCTGGTACCCGGCCGAATTTTCCGCCGACATCCTGATCGTCAACCCCCGCAACAGTCAGGAACGGGCCATGGGGACCCTGTATATCGGTGATCAACGGTTCCGGGCCGATGGCCGGCACAAGGGCGAGCACAAGGTATTGATCGTCCGTTCGGACAAACGGGAGGCCTGGACGTTGTTTCCGGACAAAAAACAGTACTATATCGGCATCGGCAAATCCCCCATGCCGCCGAAGCCGGACTTCGACCTGCTGCCGGACAATCCCAAGGGTCCCTGTCAGACCGAAAAAAGTTTTTCCTGTTCCAAGGTCGCCTCGGGACCGTTGAACGGCGTGCCGACCGACAAATGGGACATTCGCATCAGCGACCGTGAGCGCAACCGTACCCGATCGATCACCATGTGGGTCGACACCGGCCGGGGCATCATCATCAAACATGATCAGGAAGGTGGCCCGGCCATGGAACGCCGCTTGCTGGGTACGGAAAACATCGGTGGCCGCGAGACCGAAAAATGGGAGATCATCCACAGTTACCAAGAGAAAAAACAGGTGCAAACCCGTTGGGTCGACAGCCGGTTGCGCATTCCGGTACGCACCACCGGTGAAAACGGCGCGGTGATCATGGAGTTGACCAACATTCGCGAAGGGACGCAACCCGGACATCTGTTCGAGTTGCCGCCCTCCTATGCCAAAATCGCCCCGCCGGCGCAACCCATGCAACCGGGCCGCCGTCCCCGGGGCGGTCAACCGGGCGGCGGAGGGTATCGTTGATCCCCATCCCTGCCGATCGGGGCATCCGCCCGGCATGAACAAAAAAAACGTCCCAACGGCTGCCTGCTCATCAAAAGCGTGTTCCGACACGTCCATTGACAGAGGGGCGCCCGGCGGGGCGGCGGAGTCAAGCCACACGAAGGATTGAACCCCTGACGACACGAAGAATCGCCCCCCTACCAGAAATTTCCATACATCAAACCACACCCCCTTTTTTCCTTTTTCTCTCGATTAACATGTTTACGTAACGTATGCTGATGTGACAGGTGCTTTGCGGATACCGTCAACGTTTCAACCGGACGGTCTCACGCTCCAAGCGGACCCGTTCCAGGCGGTATATCGGCTGATGTTCGGCCTTGTCGGGAAGAATGCCGGGCAACGGTTTCTTCCCAGTCATTTTCCAAATGCCCCACGTCATGCGCCTTGCCACGTTGACCGGCATTTCCCTGTCGATTCCCGCCGCTCTGGCCATGGGGCTGGTGTGGAACGTTCTGTCCCTGTCCGACCTGAATGAACGTCTGTCCCGGGCCAGGCAGACGGCCCAGGACTCGATCATCCTCGCGGACCGGTTGCGCCAGAGTTCCGATGACCTCACCCGCATGGTGCGGACCCACGTCGTCACCGGCAATCCGGCATACCGTCGATATTTCAACCTGATCCTCGACATGCGCAACGGCACGGCGGCCAGAGCCGCCGGCTATGACGGCGTCTATTGGGACTTCATTCTTCCCGGAGAGCGTGAACCGGATTTGACGGAAGAGGCCGTGTCCCTGCAGGAATTGATGCGACGGGCCGGTTTCCAGGAGGATGAGTTCGCCCTGTTGCGTGAGGCGCAAAAACGTTCGGACGCCCTGGTGGCCCTGGAGCGTGAGGCCATGGCGCTGGTGGAGAAGGGTCGGGCCGCCGGGGAGAGGCCCCGGGACGGTCCCCTGTTCGCCCGGGCGCGGGAGTTGGTTCACGACACGGCCTATCACCGGGCCAAGTCCGAGATCATGACGCCCATCGATCACTTCCTCGACCGCATCCGGGAACGCAGCGAAACCGAACTCCTCGGGCTGGAAAGGGAGCAACTCAAGCTGGTCGAGTGGACCTGGATTCTGCTCGCCGTAACGCTTCTGAGCCTGGCGTCGGCGGGCCTCCTCCTTTACAGGGCCATTCTCGTTCCCATCGGCGTCCTGACCGAACGGACCGGACGCATCGCCAACCATGATTACCGGGCCCGCGTCCCCCCGCAGGGCACCGATGAACTGGGCCGGTTGGCCGGGGCGTTCAACACCATGGCCGAAGTCATCAACAGCGACATTCATCGGCGGGAAGAGCGGGAACAGGAACTGGTGCGCCTGCGGCAGGCCGCCGAAGAGGCCAACCAGGATCTCGAGGAGTTCGCCCATGTGGCCAGCCATGATCTGCAGGAGCCCCTGCGGACCATGAACAACTATGCCGAGTTCCTCAAGGAGGACCTGAAGGCCGAATATCTGGACGATGCGGTGCGAGAGGATCTCCGTTTCATTTCCGAAGCGGCGGCGCGCATGCAGAGGCTGGTGCGGGACCTGCTCGCCTACTCCCGCTCCGGGCGGTTGGAGATCAAACCACGCCCCGTTGCACTGGAAACCTGCATGACGACGGTGGTGGAGAACCTGGGGGGCAGTATCCGGGAAAGCGGGGCCGACGTACACTGGTCCGATCTGCCCACCGTGCAGGGGGATGCCACCGCACTGACCAGCGTGCTGCAAAATCTGGTCGGCAATGCCTTGAAGTTTCACCGCCCCGATGTGACGCCGGAGGTGCGGATCGCCTCCGAACGGGAACGAGACCAGTGGCGGATACGGATCGCCGACAACGGGATCGGCATGGAAGAACACCATCTTGAACGGATCTTTCAACCCTTCAAACGCCTGCACGGCGAGAAAGCCTTTCCTGGAACCGGCCTGGGCCTGGCCATCGTGAAAAAGATCGTGGAACGCCATGGCGGAACGGTGACCGCTGCCTCCACGCCCGGCGAGGGAAGCCTGTTCATTCTGAAACTCCCGGCATGGACGGGAGAGACCTCGACTCCGGAAAATCATGACGAGGATGGGAAAACATGATGCGACCAGGACCGGAGCCGGCAACGAACGCCCCAATGAACCCCAGCAGTTGGACGGTGACGGCATGAAGCTCAAATACCGGCTTTTTCTGGCCATCTTCCTGGTGGGCGTTATTTTGGCATCCATCCTCACCCTGTGGAACCATCTGAACGACCGGGAACGCAGCGTTCAAACCTCGCTTGATCTTCTGCAGCGGGAAGCCGCCCACCATGGAGAACATCTGGAATTGGCGCTCAAAGGGATGGCCCGGGTGGTGCGGACCCTGGGGCACTCTCCCCTGATCATCCACACCCTTGCTTCCAGCAACGCCGACTTCGAACGGATGGACGAGACGGCCATGGCCGAACACATTCGAAGCCTGAACACCCGCTGGAGGGCTGCCGCCGACGCGACGGATCCCCTGGTCCGGGAGCGCCTCGGCAACCCCGTGGCGCTCTATCTCAAGACGCACCAGCAGGCCAATCCGGGAGAGTACGGGGAAATCTTCGTCACCAACCGCCAGGGTGCGATGATCGCCAGCACCGGCAAGCTGACCACGCTGGCCCACGCGCACAAATACTGGTGGCAAGCCGGCTGGCATGGCGGGACGGGCCGCATCTTCTTCGATGACCGGGGGTTCGACGCGAGCGTCAGCGGTTATGTACTGGGCGTGGTGGCGCCCCTGTTCGACGGGGAGCGGTTCGTCGGCATGATCAAGGCCAATTTCAACATCCTCCACATCCTGAAACGGATTGTCGAATCACCGGAATCGCAGGAGGGGCACGCCCAGATCCTGGCGAGGTCCGGCGGTCGGATCGTCCTGGAAGCGGGACGACCTCCCCTGAGCACCGATCTGCCGTCCGGGATCAGGGAACGACTGGTCGCGCGCAAGGCGGGTTCCATGTTGTTGCAGGATTCATCCCTGTTCGTCGGCCATGCGCCCATCGCCATCACGCTGGGGGATGACCGATACGGTTTCGGCGGCAAGGGGAAGTCCATCGACCACATCATGGGTAATGAAGGCGAAACCTGGGTCCTCCTGGTGACCGAACGGGAAGAGGTGGCCCTGGCCGAAATGCGTCGCGACATGTGGACACTCGTTGGATTCGGCGGTCTGCTGATCGTGGCGCTGGCCGCCGTGGCGCTGTGGATCGGCCACCTGCTGACCCGACCCTTCGACCATCTGGTGGCGCATGCGCAGCGCATTGGCGGGGGCGACCTGCACACCCGGCTCGATCCACCCTCGTCCACCCTGGAGTTCTCCCACCTCGCCGAGGCCTTCAATCGGATGATCGACAACCTCCGCCAGACCACCACATCCCGGGATGAACTGGCCCGGGATGTGGAGGAACGCAAACGGGCCGAGCAACAGGTCCATGATTTCGCAAGCAGGATGGAGGCCGCCAATCAGGAACTCCAGAATTTTTCCTACGTGGCCAGCCACGACCTTCAGGAGCCGCTGCGAACCATGAACAATTATGCCGAATTCCTCAAGGAGGATCTCAAGGAGGCGTGCCTGGACGATGCGGTTCGCGAGGATCTGCGGTTCATTACCGGCGCGGCGGCGCGCATGCAGACCCTGGTGCAGGACCTGCTGGCCTACTCCCGGTCGGGACGCCTGGAAGTGGAGGGCAAACCGGTTTCGCTGAACGACGCCATGGAGGCGGCCCGGGAAAACCTGCGGACCGTCATCGAGGAATCCGGCGCCCGGATCGCCGTCGGAGACCTGCCCAGGGTTCAGGGCAACGGCGCCGCCTTGACCAGCGTGCTGCAGAACCTGCTGGGCAACGCCGTAAAATTCCACCGACCCGGCGTTGCGCCTGAAATTGAAATTTCAGCCGAACCGGAAGGAGACCGTTGGCGCATCCGGATCACCGACAATGGCATCGGCATGGAAGAGAAATATCTGGAACGGATATTTCAACCCTTCAACCGGCTGCATGGCAAGAAGGCCTATCCGGGCTCCGGCCTGGGGTTGGCCATCGCGCGCAAGATCATCGAGAAACACGGCGGCGTCATTCGGGCCGAATCGACCCTGGATCAGGGCAGTTCATTCATACTGACCCTGCCCGGATGGGTCGACGACAATGGGCGCCCGGGGGATGACTCCGTCAATCCAGGAAAGAACGGATCATGAGACGGTTACCGTTCATGATCGCGCTAGTTGCAGGCGTTCTTCTTGCCACCATGGCGCCACCCGGGTCAGAGGCGAACGATCATACGGCAAAGACGTACCTGTTTCTGGGGAATGACAGTATTCCGCCGATGATCTTTCTGGAAAAAGGCAAACCGGCGGGCATCATCGCCGATCTGGCCCACGCCTTGGCTGAGCGTGCGGGCATTTCCATCGAGATTCGCGCCATGGACTGGGCGGAAGCCCAGGACAGGATGCTGCGAGGCGAGGCGGACGCGCTGCTGCAGATCAACAGCAATCCGGAACGGGAAAAAGTCTTCGATTTTTCAGCGCCGCTCTTGGAGTCCCGTTTCTCGATTTTCCGGAAGGATACCCGGTTGGATATCCAGGGAATCGACTCTCTGCATGGACGCGTGGTGGGGGTGGAAGAGCAAGGCTATCCGATTCAGTTGATGAACAAACATCCGGAAATCCAAACCCGGATCATTCCCAACTGGAAAACCGGATTCGAACGGATCAACGCCGGCGAACTGGACGCCGTGGTCGTGGACCGTTGGGTCGGGGAATACGAACTCACCATCCATGAAATCCATGGCATCATATCGGTGGTGGAACCGGTGGAAACCAGTTGGTCCGCCATCGCGGTAAGAAAGGGCGACGCAGAACTTCTGGCCCATATCGATGCCGGCCTGAAAGCCATTCGCGACGATGGTACGTTCGAGGCCATTCTGGACCGTTGGCGCCACAAGGAGATCGTCTATCTGACCCGGGGACAACTCAATACCTGGTTCATCGCGTCCGGCGTCGGTTTGGTTGTCATCCTGCTGCTCATGGCGTCCCTTTTTCTTTTTCTGAAATCCCGCAGGCTCCGATCCATGGTTCGGCAGCGCACTGGGGAACTGGACACGGTAAACCGGGAACTCCACGACACCATCCGCCGTCTCCAGCAGGCCGAGGAGGTCGCCCACATCGGCCACTGGTCCTATCGGGCGTCGGACGGCGTGATCCACTGGTCCGATGGCCTGTGGCGCATCTTCGGAAGAAAACCCCGGTCGGAAACCCTGAGCTACGAAAAGTTCACCCGCTGGATCCGGAAAGATTTCCGGAACTATCATGACGAACGCATGGAAAGCATGCTGCGCCTTCGTCCCGGCGAGGAGTTGGGAGAGTTCATCTACTGCCTGGAACGTCCGGACGGAGAGAACCGGTGGGTGGAGGTGTTTCTGGAGACCGAGTTTGATGATCACGGCGGACCGCTGTCATTTTTCGGCACCGTTCAAGACATTACCGAACGAAGGTCACATGAATTATTGGTGCAGGAGGTCAACCGGGAACTGCAAAATTTTGTTTATGTGGCCAGCCACGACCTTCAGGAGCCGCTGCGAACCATGAACAATTACGCCGAATTCCTCAAGGAGGATCTCAAGGAGGCGTGCCTGGACGATGCGGTTCGCGAGGATCTGCGGTTCATTACCGGCGCGGCGGCGCGCATGCAGACCCTGGTGCAGGACCTGCTGGCCTACTCCCGGTCGGGACGCCTGGAAGTGGAGGGCAAACCGGTTTCGCTGAACGACGCCATGGAGGCGGCCCGGGAAAACCTGCGGACCGTCATCGAGGAATCCGGCGCCCGGATCGCCGTCGGAGACCTGCCCAGGGTTCAGGGCAACGGCGCCGCCTTGACCAGCGTGCTGCAGAACCTGCTGGGCAACGCCGTAAAATTCCACCGACCCGGCGTTGCGCCTGAAATTGAAATTTCAGCCGAACCGGAAGGAGACCGTTGGCGCATCCGGATCACCGACAATGGCATCGGCATGGAAGAGAAATATCTGGAACGGATATTTCAACCCTTCAACCGGCTGCATGGCAAGAAGGCCTATCCGGGCTCCGGCCTGGGGTTGGCCATCGCGCGCAAGATCATCGAGAAACACGGCGGCGTCATTCGGGCCGAATCGACCCTGGATCAGGGCAGTTCATTCATACTGACCCTGCCCGGATGGACCGGGGAGGAGACGCGAGGAAGCGTCGCCGTCACCAAGGAGGAGCAATCATGATGACACGCATGCAACGGCGATGGCTTCTCGGTTTCGCTCTGGCGATGATCGCGCTGATTCCCCTCGGCCTGCGCTGGCAGGGGACGCAACGGGACATGGAAACATTGGTCATCGCCGACGCCAGTCAGTTCGCCTTTCTGCTCGTATACCTGGCCGAGGAACAGGGATATTTCGAGGATGAGGGGCTGACCATCCGCTACAAGACGTTCCTTTCCGGACGCGACGCCCTGGCGGCGGCCATGAATGGCGAGGCGGACATCGCTACGGTTTTTGAAACCCCGGTGGCGCGCAATATCATGCAGGGCAAACCGATCGCCGTTCTTTCCACCCTGCATCACTCCTCCCGCAATACGGCTCTGTTGGCGCGGACGGATCGGGGGATCCATGTCGTTTCGGATCTGAAAGGCAAACGCATCGCCGTCACCCCCCGCACCAACGGCGCGTTTTTTCTACAAACATTTCTGACCAGTCATGGAATCCCCCTTGCCGGGGTCAATCTGATCGAAACCGCCCCCGGAGAGATGGCGGACGCATTGCAATCGGGTCGGGTGGACGCCATTGCCTCCTGGCAGCCTCACCTCTTGCGGGCCGTTCGTGCCGTTGGCGAAGAAAATACCCGGCTCTTTCAATCCGATGTCTATACGGAACTCTCGGTGCTGGCCGGTCTGCGCACCGTCGTGGAGTCCCGCCGGGAGGCGCTGATCCGCCTGTACCGGGCGTTGTTGCGCGCGGAGGAACGGTTTCACCAGGACCCGGGCGGCGCATTCCCCGTCGCCGGACGCCGCCTGGGCATCGATGATCCGGCCATGATCCGCGCTTTCCAGGACACCGTCATTCCGACGCTCACCCTGGACAACGTCCTGTTGACCATCCTGCGGCAGGAGGCCGTTTGGTTTCTCCGGTCGGGCGATCTCTCCGGCGCCGTGCCGAATTACCGCAACTTCCTGTTCACCGGCATTCTGGAACAGGTCAAACCCGAATACGTGACGGTTCAATGAAATGGGATACCGAAGCCCGGCGCGCGCTTCCGGTTGAGGAAGGGGGGGGACGATGCGTCTGACGGCCAGAATCATCCTGCCAATCATCCTGTTGTCCCTCTTCTTCCTGATTGGAAAAGCGTGGTCTTTGTTTGAATTTCAGGCCCTGGAAACGGAGATGGCGCGCAACAACGAAAGAATTTCCAGGGTCACGGAGTTGACGTTCGCGTTGAATGCGCTTGAAGGGCGCCGAAAAACGTTGCTGCTGGGCTATCGTCATCAGGCGGACGGGGAAACTCTCCAGGATTTCCACGCCCTGTCCCGGAGATTCCAGGAAACCGTCGGGCAATTGCAGCCATGGCTGGACACCCGCCAGGGGCGCCGGATTTTCAACCGTTACAAAGATATTTTCGCCAGACAGGAGTCCGTTTCCCGGGAGGTCATCAACGCCGCGCGATCGCAGGATGCCGGGCGTCAGGACCGGGCCTTGGCCAATTGGACCATGATGGCCGAGATGATGGATGCCCTCCATCAGGATATCCTGGGATACGTCAACCGGCTGGTGGATCGGTCCCTGGCGGAGTTGGGCGGCGCGCGCGCCCGCTTCATGTACAGAATGATCGTGCTGGTCGTGATTTCCTTGGCGTTCATTGCCGGGACGGTGGCGTTTCATCGGCGCCGGGTCATCAACCCCCTGCTGGAACTGACCCGCACGGCCAATGACATTTCCGTGAATCTCAAAGAGAACGATATCCCTTTGGAGGGACCGGATGAGATCGGCCAACTCGCGGCGTCATTCAATCGAATGACGAAACGGTTATTGCAGGCCAACAGGGAGCTGGAGAATTTCAATTTCATCGCCGGACACGATCTTCAGGAGCCTTCGAGGATCATCCTGAATTACATTGGATTCCTGGAGGAGGATCTGGGCCAGGCCATCCCCCATGAAGTCAAGGAGGATCTGCGCTTCATCCGCGAGTCGGCCAGCCGCATGCGGCAGTTGATCCAGGATTTGCAGACCTATTCACGGGCCAAGGGCGTACGGATGGCATGGCGGACAGTGGCCTTGGACGACTGCCTGGATGAGGTCGTGCGCCGTCTGCGGCAGGCGATCGAGGAGAACGGGGCCCGTGTGTCGCGGGAGGCTTTGCCACACATTCCGGGGGATGCGGCCATGCTGACCAGCGTACTGCAAAATCTGCTGGACAACGCCATCCGCTTCCGCCACCCGGATGTGGCCCCCGAGATCACCGTCAATGCGATGGAAACCGCCGATCGATGGGAAGTACGGGTCACCGACAACGGTATCGGCATCGAGCCCCGTCACCGGGAGCTGATCTTCACGCCTTTCAAGAGGCTCAACCGGCGCCGGGATTATGAAGGTTCGGGCATCGGTCTGGCCATCGTCTCCGAGGTGATGAAACGCCATGGTGGATCGGTCCAGGTGGAGAGCGATACTCCCCATGGCAGCGTTTTCATCCTCACCTTTCCAACCACCGGCGGGGAGGAAAGCCGAATGAAAATCGAAACCGCTTCTGTTAATATCGAATAATGATGAGCGTACAAGACCGGAAACGGTCGGATGGGAGAATGAAATGAGCTTCATGAACCATATTGACAGACCGGCGAACGTGCTGCTGGCCGAAGACAACGAACCGGATCAACGTACGGTGCAGCGGGGATTTTCCAAGGCCAAGCTGAACATCAATCTGTCCATCGTCGAGGATGGCGAGGAGTGCATGGCTTTTTTGCGCAATGAGGGGAGGTTTGCGGACAAGGAGGCCCATCCTCGCCCCGATCTGCTGCTCCTTGACATCAACATGCCGAAAATGGATGGCGGGGAAGTGTTGCGGCAAATCCGGGAAGATAAAAAATTGCGCTCCCTGCCGGTGGTGATCCTGACCACCTCCGATCAGGAGCGGGACGTGGTCGCCTCCTACCAGAACGGCGCCAACGCCTACATCACCAAGCCGGTGGAACCGGGACGCTTCATGGAGACCGTGCGCCGGCTGGAGGAGTTTTGGTTCGAACTGGTGGTTTTGCCGCCTTCACATTGAGGTCAAGCGTGGTGAATCATACCATCAAACTCCTGGTCGTCGACGACAACCCGGCGGACAGCCGGCGGCTGATCCGCCTGACGCAACGCCTGGCCGGCTGGACCATCGACGCCCGGGAGTGCGCCGACAGCGACGAGTGCCGGGAGGCGTTTGCCGCATTCCGGCCGGACGTGGTCTTCGTGGATTACCTCCTGGACGCCGAAACCGGACTGGACCTGGTGCGTGGTCTGCCGGAGGGGATTCGCCGGGAAAGCGCCTTCATTTTGTTGACCGGGCAGGGAGACGAGGAGGTGGCGGCCAACGCGTTGCGGGCGGGCGTGTTGGACTATCTGACCAAGGATGCCCTCACCGGTGAAAAATTGGAGCACGCCCTGCGTTTTGCCATTCAACGGGTCTCCGACCGACGCGCGCTTCGTCATCGGGACGCCATCCTGCAGGCCGTGGCCCAGGTGGCCGAATCGTTTCTCAAAACTCAGGATTGGCGTAGCGTCATCACCGAATCCCTGGCCGTGCTCGCCCAGGCGGCGGATGTAAGCCGCGCCTATCTATTCAAGAACTTCTCCACGTCCGACGACGGTCTCCGCGCTAGGCAATTGTTCGAGTGGACCGCGCCGGACATTACGCCCCAGATCGACAACCCGGATCTGCAGGATTTTCACTACCGGGAGGCGGGTTGCGGGCATTGGGCGGAGGCCATGGGAGGCGGCCAATGTTTCCAGGGACTGGTTTCTGAACTTTCCGAGGCGGAATCGTCCATGCTCGGCCCACAGAATATCCAGGCCATCATGCTGGCTCCGATATTCGTGGAAGGCGGATGGTGGGGCGTACTGGACTTTGACGAGTGTCGGCGCGAACGGCTGTGGTCGGACGTGGAACTGGACGCCCTGCGCACGGCGGCGAGCACCCTGGGCGCCGCCATCCAGCGGGAAAAGATGGAGCAGATGATGCGGTTGCAGGCCACGGCCATCGAAACCGCCGCCAACGCCATCTTCATCACCGACGCCGACGGGGTCTTTCTCTGGGCCAACCCGGCCTTTTCCCGCATCACCGGTTACACGGCCGAGGATATCCAGGGCGAGACCCCCCGGATCCTCAAATCCAACCGCCATGATGAGGCTTTCTACCGGGAGCTGTGGGAAACCATCAAGGACGGTCAGGTGTGGCGCGGGGAAATGGCGGACCGGCGCAAGGACGGCTCTCTGTACATCCAGGAAACCACCATTTCCCCGGTGCGGAATCATGAGGGCCATGTCACCCGTTTCGTTTCCGTGCAGCAGGACATCACCCTGCGCAAGGAACTTGAAGAGCGGCTGCGCGCCCAGGCCGAATTCGACGCGCTGACCGGTCTGCCCAACCGTCGTCTGTTCGAGGACCGTCTCATCCAGGCCGTGGCCCTGGCCGGTCGCAACAAGACGCACTTGGTGCTCATGTTCGTGGATCTGGATCACTTCAAGGCGGTCAACGATACCCTGGGCCACGATGCCGGCGACGAACTGCTTCGTGAGGCGGCCAACCGACTGAAGGCCTGCGTGCGCCGGTCGGATACCGTGGCGCGGTTGGGCGGGGACGAGTTCACCGTCATCCTGCCCGAAGTCACCCATCCCACCCTGGCGGAACTGGTGGCCAAAAAGATTCTGGAACAGTTGGAGCGTCCCTTCTTTCCCACCGGTCGGGAGGCGCGCATATCCGGTAGCATCGGCATCGCCGTCTTCCCCGGGGATGGCCGGGACATGGAAACCCTGATGAAATGCGCCGACGAGGCCATGTACCGCTCCAAGAAGGCCGACCGGGCCGCCTACCACTTTTTCAATCCGGAGGCCGTTTCACCCGGAACGGGGGACTCCCACATGACGACCCGTGGTGGAAATACCGACCCGGACCCGATCTCCCTTCAATCGCTGCGCATTCTCCTGGTGGATGATGAGGAAGCGGATGCGGCGGCCTTTCGGCGCCGCCTGGGTTCCGCCCTGACGGGCCGGCCTTTCGATCTGACGCATGCCGCCAGTTTCCGGGAAGGTCTGACGGCATTGTCGGGCCGGACATTCGACCTCTGTTTTTTCGACTATCGGCTCGGCGTTGAAACCGGGTTGGATCTGTTGCGTAAAGCCCGAACCCTTGGCGTGACGTCGCCAGTCGTCTTTCTGACGGGACAGGGCGACGAGGAGACCGCCGTGACCCTGATGAAATCGGGAGCGGTGGATTATCTCTCCAAGGACCGCCTGACACCCGAAACATTGTCCCGCTCCATCCATTACGCCCTGGGTATTTCCGCGTCCGAGCGGCGCCGAAAGGCGGCGGAAGAGGCGTTGTTCGAAAAGAGCGTGCATCTGGACAACGTGCTCCGCTCGGCCACCGATCTGGCCATCATCACCACCGACCCCGCCTTCATCGTCAAATACTTCAACCCCATGGCCGGCGAACTGCTGGGGATCTCCCGTGAGGAGGCCGTGGGCGCCTCCGTGGAGGAGATCCATCGACGGTTGGGGGTGGACCCGGAGCGCTTCCGCCTTGGACTGGGAAATATCGAACAAAAAGGAGAGCACCGTTTCGAGGTTGTCCTGGAAAAGGGGGACGGGCCGCATCATCTCGACGCCCGCGCTTCCGGGGTGCTGGACGAGACGGGCAATCTGGCCGGGTATTGCCTGACCGTCCGGGACGTCACCGAGCGCAAACGCCTGCTCAGGAACCTGGAGGGGGCCGTGCTCAAGGCCGACGCGGCAAACCGGGCGAAGAGCGAATTCCTGGCCACCATGAGCCATGAAATCCGCACCCCCATGAATGTCATCCTGGGCATGGGGGAGTTGTTGTCGGAGACGAACCTGACGGAAACACAAACCAGTTTCGTCAATACCCTGAACCGGTCGGGCCAAGGGCTTCAGGCGCTGATCAACGACATCCTCGATCTGTCCAAGATCGAGTCCGGCCAACTGGCCCTTGAACGGATTCCATTCGACCTGCGCCGATTGATTGATGAAGTCATGGATCTGTTCGCCTTCACCGCGGCTGAGAAAGGAATCGGGATCGAGCTCGCCTTCGCTGAAGGGGTGCCGCCGTTTGTCCATGGTGATCCGACCCGGTTACGGCAAATACTCGTGAACCTGGTTGGGAATGCCGTCAAATTTACGGTTCGGGGAGGAATCAAGGTCACGGTGGCGGTGGATCCGGATGGCGGGATGTCGTTTGCGGTGGCGGACACCGGTCCGGGCATTGCGCCCGCGAAACAGGAGCAGATATTCCAGCCCTTTACCCAGGTTGACACGTCGACGACCCGGACCCATGGCGGAACCGGTCTCGGGCTGACGATCTGCCGTCGTCTGGTGGAGATGATGGGCGGGCGGATTCATCTGGAAAGCGAGGAAGACAGGGGAAGCCGGTTCACCGCCCGTTTGCCGTTGCCGGAAGTGGCCCGGGAGTCCGTGGCGGCATCCGGGGATGCCCATGATGGTCCGGACGGGATGCCGACCGTTGCACCGTCCGGCCTGCGGATTCTTCTCGTGGAGGACGCCCTGGACAATCAGATGATCATCCAGGCTTTTCTGGAAAAAACACCCCATGACGTCATCGTGGCGGAGAATGGACGGGAGGCGGTGGGGCGCTTCAAGGAAGGCGGAATCGACCTGGTATTGATGGATATCCAGATGCCGGTCATGGATGGCT
The DNA here is from genome assembly GCA_964344355.1 of uncultured Magnetococcales bacterium. Lineage (GTDB taxonomy): Bacteria > Pseudomonadota > Magnetococcia > Magnetococcales > CAYFNE01 > CAYFNE01. The sequence continues at coordinate 3,740 of CAYFNE010000006.1, read as the reverse complement.
ATGCTGCGACACGGTCGGTCCGCGCCTGGGAGCGGGAAACCACATCGCCACCCACGCCCATCATCGCCCTCACCGCTCATGCCATGCAGGAGGAGTCGATCAAAATCCGTGAAGCGGGCTGTAATCTCCATCTTACCAAGCCCATCCGAAAAAACCATCTTCTCGAAACAATTGCGCAAACGGTTGTCAATCGTTCCGGGACAGGGCGATAACCTGGCACGGATGATCAACGGGGAGGTCCCATTGGCGTGGAACTGAAGACGCGTAACGAATCGATCACACTGGCGGCGGCCATCCTGTTGACCTGTCTCGTCGGCGGCTCGCTGTTCTGGAACATCGAGCGCGAAAAACGCGAGACCCGGACCCTGGCGACCCTGACCGCCCGCGCCAATTTCAACAAGGACAAGGCGTTTCGCCTGTGGGCCACCACCCACGGCGGGGTTTACGTGCCCAACGACGAGCGCACCCCGCCCAACCCCCACCTCGCTCATATCCCCGACCGGGATCTGGTCACCAGCGGCGGCAAGCGGCTCACCCTGATGAACCCGGCCTACATGCTGCGCCAGATGATGCAGGAATATCCGGGGCTCTACGGTGTGCGTGGCCGCATCACCAGCCTGAAACCGCTCAACCCGCAAAACGCCCCCGATGCCTGGGAAAGATCCGCCCTCGAAACGTTTGAACGGGAAGGCAGAAAGGAGGTGCTGGACTGGACGGAGATGGATGGGGCACCCCATCTGCGCCTGATGCGACCGATGATCGTCACGAAAGGATGCCTCAAATGTCATGGTTTCCAGGGCTATCAGGTCGGCGACGTGCGCGGTGGCGTGGGCGTTTCCGTCCCCCTGGCACCCTATCTGGCCCTGGAACGGGAGGCGATCGGCGACATCCTGTGGTCCCATGGCGCCTTTTGGCTGATCGGTCTGACCGGCATCGGCGTCATCACCCAGCGGCAACGGCAGCGACGGCGGGCCGAGGCGGTTCTGCTCGCCGAGCAGACCTTGATCCGTCGCAGCATCGACGCCCTCGATGATACCTATTTCCTGTTCGACCCGGCGAACGGCAAGGCCCTGCGCTGGAACCGTCGGTTCCGTGAGATCAGCGGCTACTCGGATGCGGAGATCGCCGAACTCAAGGCCCCGGAGAGCTATTACAGCCCGGAGGATCTCGTGAAGGCCTCCGATACCATTCAGGCGGCGGCCGAAACGGGCGTGGCCACCGTCGAACTCTCCCTCATCCGCAAGGACCGGACGACCGTTCCGTTCGAGTATTCCGCATCCATGATCCCCTCCCAGGATGGGCCGTTGATGATCGCCATCGGGCGCGACATGACGGAACGCCATCAGTCGGAACGGGAGTTGCGCGAGAGCGAGCGGACCCTGCGGGCGGAGCGGGACTTCGCGGACGGTCTGGTCAATACCGCCCAGACCGCCATCGTGGTCCTGGATGTCGAGGGTCGCATCGTCCGTATCAACCCCTTCATGGAAGAATTGTCCGGCTATGCCCAGAGCGAGGTTCAAGGGCGGGACTGGTTCACCACTTTCCTGCCGGATGAGGACGTGACATCGATTCGCACCCTTTTCAAAAAGGCGATCGGGAATGTTCATACCCGGGGCAATGTCAATCCCATCCGCACCAAGGATGGCCGTCTGCGGGACATCGAGTGGTACGACAAGACGTTGAAGCACAATGACGGCGAGGTGATGGGGCTGCTCGCCATCGGCTACGACATCACCGAGCGCAAGCGCCTGGAGGTTGAACGGGAGGCGGCCCTGGAACGGGCCGAATCGGCCAGCCGCACCAAGAGCGAGTTCCTGGCCATGATGAGTCATGAGATCCGCACGCCCATGAACGCGATCATCGGCATGGCCGACGTCCTGCTGGAAACCGACCTGGATGCGGATCAACGCCGTTATCTCGACGTCCAGATCCGCGCCGGCCAGGCCCTGACGGCCCTGATCGGGGACATCCTCGATCTTTCCCGGATCGAAGCGGGACGCATGGAACTGGACGTGCATCCTTTCGATCTGCGGAATATGGTGTCGGAGGCGGTCGAGATCCACTCCCTCAACGCCGGTACCAAAGGGTTGCGCTTGGAGATCGATGTCGCCGACGGACTGGACGCCATGCAGACGGGGGATCCCCGGCGCATCCGCCAGGTCCTGCTCAACCTGATCGGGAATGCCGTCAAGTTCACCAATGAGGGCACGATCCGGGTGACGGTGGCCGTCGGTGATCCCGGCCACCTCGTGTTCACCGTGGTCGACACCGGCATCGGTATCGACGCGGCTCACCAGCGGACGATCTTTGATCCCTTCTCCCAGGTTGACGAATCCGTGACCCGCAGCCGGGGAGGCGCCGGCCTGGGACTGGCGATCTGTCACCGCCTGGTGCAGATGATGGGGGGACGCTTGTGGGTGGAGAGCCGGACGGGAGAAGGCAGCGCCTTTTCCTTTACCGTGCCGATCCGGCACGAAACCGGAAACCGTGCGTCCGTAGCTCCGGCTGATGACGGCGATGGGGCCAGGGAGACGGATGGTCGGACCGGCTCGGACCGTCCCCTGTCCATCCTCCTGGTGGAGGATTCCGAGGAAAACCGGCTGGTCGTCCAGGCGTTTCTCAACGATCCGGCGTATGCCGTTGAAATGGCCGGTGACGGCGCCGAGGGTTTCGCCTCGTTCAAAGAGGGTCGTTACGACCTGGTCCTGATGGATCTCCAGATGCCGGTCATGGACGGCTACGAGGCCATTCGGAAGATCCGGGGCTGGGAAGGCGAGCAGGGCCGCGCCAGGACGCCGATCATCGTGCTGACCGCCCATGCCCTGGGCGAGGACGTGACGCGGAGCCGGGAGGCCGGCGGCGACGCCCATCTGACCAAACCGGTACGCAAGAAAAAGCTGATCGACAAGATCCGCGAATACCAGGCACCCGTATCCATTAAGAAATGTTAAAATTATCCAACCAAATTGGTTTTGGTCTGTGTATATTGCTTATTTCCTTATGGAGCGGGGATTCATGTATCTGGTTGCGGTGATGGATCGGTTCAGCCGGAATGTTCCATCGTGAGAGGTATCCAATATCCTGAAAGCCGATTTCCGTGTGGCAACCGTTCAGACACCCCCTTGCAGGAGCGGGCTCGCTGGCCAACGGGAGATGCGTGACGGTCTGTTTTCCAAAATAACGAAAACCTTGGGGGACCCTGTCCCACAACCCCCCTGGGATTTTCACTTTGGTGCCGATCCCGGGTAGGTGGACGGAAGGAGGCAAAGAACCAGGGCAACGGAAAGCCCCCCAGGCCCGGTCTTCGGCCCCTGAATTGGCGCTCGGGTCGCGTCCCCGCGATGCCCTATCCTCCACCCGGGTCACGAAGATCGTAAAGAAACAAAGATGAAAAGCCAAGAGAGTCTCCAAAGGGGGAGACCGATTTGAGAGCTTGCATTTGGTAAAAAAGTTGTCTTGACGATGGGGGGGGGTACCTCATGTTGAACTCCTTTAAGTTACGCACGCTTAGCACTATTTATTCTCTAATTCTCATCATGGCGGGATTGGGACTGATCGGACTGCTGACCGTCATCCAGACCAATATTCAACTTACTCAGAGTGCCTGGCAGCAATACCGTATTGACCGATCTGAAAAGGCTCGATTGGAGAGTTCCCTGCGTGCCGCCATAGGATATGGGGGGATCGCTCATGTTGCAAGCTGTGTGACGCCGCATAGGATGCGCAAGAAATCAAGCGTC